>CAKSUQ010000005.1 GCA_934502625.1 uncultured Gemmiger sp. | reverse complement strand
AAGAGCGAAGGAGACAAGATGAAAAAGCGAATCGTAAGCACCCTGCTTGCCCTGTGTATGCTGCTGTGCCTTATGCCGACAGCGGCTTTTGCAGAGGATGGCACAGGCGGAGCAGTACAAAACGTCAGCAACGCGGATGACCTGATTGCGGCGATTGAAAATTCTGCTGTCAACACCGTCAAACTGGCGGCAAACATTGACATCGGCAGTTCCCTGACCGTCGACCGCATCGTGACGCTGAACTTGAACGGCTATGTGCTGCAAATGACCGGCAGCGGCAGTGTTATCAAGGTGGAGAGCAGCGGCAATCTGACGCTGACGGATAGCGACGACGAAAAAGAACACAAGTTTAATAAATCCGTCATGCCATGGGCGTTGGCGGCGGATGATGCTACGGGCGAGAACATTGTGGCTGTTCCCGGCGGCGTCATCACCGGCGGCACGGGCTATCCGTTTCCGCTCAGCAGCGGCCCAGTAAATTGTGGCGGCGGTGTGTATATCGCACCCGGCGGGCAGTTGACCATGACCGGCGGCAATATTATCGGCTGCTCCGCGGAGTACGGCGGCGGTGTATGTATTTATCCGAAGCAAGACAGCAAACAGGGTCAGTTCTCTATGTCCGGCGGCAGCATCATCGGCTGCTCCGCGGAGTCCGGCGGCGGTGTTTGTGCTTTCGGCAAGTTCCAAATGTCAGATGAGGCGGTCATTCGCAGCTGCACCGCCGAAGGCACGTCATTTAATTTCGGCGGAGGCGTATGGGTCGACGGCAGCTTTGAAATGTCTGGTGAGACAATAATCGAAGGCTGTCAGGCAATCTCCGAATACGCCTACGGCGGAGGCGTATATGTCAACAGCAGCAGAAGCTTTGTGATGTCTGAGAAGGCAAAAATCGAAGGCTGTCAGGCAATCTCCACCCCTTCCTCCCCTTCCAAGGGCGGGGGTGTCTATCTCACAAACAATACGAAGTTCACCCTGTCGGGCAAAGCCGTGATTCAAAACTGCAGGGCGGATAATTCCGATGGTTCCGGCGAAACCTATGGCGGCGGCGTGAGCGCCGATTGCATGAGGCAGATCACCTTGGAGGGCAATGCGCAAATTTTCCAATGTGCTGCGGCAAACGGAAGCGGACTATACATCACCGGCTCTCAGGATCCTGGCTATGGAAAACTTTTCGCCAACGGCGGCTCGGTTGATGGCGACGTCGTGCTGGGAGATACAATAGACGGTCCCTGTACCATTATAGGCTCCGGCGGGACTGTGTTCAATGGCAAAGTGACCGTTATCCCCGGCAGCACCATCGAAAAAGGCACATTCAACGGCGAGGTCATCAACAACGGTACCATCACCGGCGGCACATTCAACGGCACGGTAAACAACAACGGTACCATCAACGACGGCACATTCAACGGCGAGGTGACCAACAACGGTACCATCAACGACGGCACATTTAACACCCCGATAACCGGCAGCGGCACAAAGGACGACCCCTATCAAATCAGCACCGCCGCCCAGTTAAAGCGGTTCCGGAATATTGTCAACGGTACGGGCGGTCAAACGCCGAACCGTGGCGCGTGCGCCGTGCTGACGAACGACATCGTCCTCAACGACGGCACCTTTGCCGAGGACGGAGCCTATACTCCCGGCTCCAGCAACACGGTGCCGGAGGAATGGACGCCCATCGGCAAATATACGAACAACAACGATAAGACCCCTTATACCGGCACCTTTGACGGACAGGGGCATACCATTAAGGGGCTGTATGTCAATTCGGCGTCCGACACCTGCGTCGGCATGTTTGGCTATCTGGAGGGCGCTGCCGTCCGGAACCTGACGGTAGATGGCTATGTACAGGGTCTCGGTGCTGCCGGCGGTATCGCGGGCTACGCTTCAAATGCTGCGATTGAAAATTGCAGCAACCATTGCAGCGTTTTTGGCGGTAGTAACAGAAATAGTGGCGGTATTGCTGGCATTAACTACAACAGTGCGACAATCATCGACTGTTATAATGTTGGTACAATTCGTGACAGCGATGCTGTCGAAAGACGTGGCGGCATTGCGGGGTATAACGCTGGCACAGTCTCTAATTGCTACAATGTTGGAACTATCTCTAGCAGCGATTGTGGTGGCGAAATCGTTGGCAGTAATTCTGGCACTGTAGAAAACTGCTACTATCTTGCCGGTACGAACCTGTACGCAGTTTGCTCAAACGATAGTCATGGCAAAATTACAAAAACAGAGTCCAAAACCGCCGCAGAATTTGCCGACGGCACGGTGCTGGAACTGCTCAAGGCTGACCGCGACGATTCTCCATGGTACAGCTGCCAGTATGTGGCTGCGGCAAAAATGACCCTGCCCGTGTTCAAGGGACAGGGCGACGCCCATGACCACACTTGGAGTGCGTGGACACCGAACGGCAATGGCACCCACAGCCACAGCTGCAGCACCTGCAACGCCGTGGAGACGGTCAACTGCTCCGGCGGCACGGCGACCTGCAAGGATAAGGCTATTTGTGAAATTTGCGGAAAAATCTACGGCAGCCTTGACCCGAACAACCACGCCAACCTGAAACACATTGACGCAAAGGCCACCACCGTTGCCGAAGAAGGCAATATTGCGTATTGGTACTGCGATGACTGCAACAAGTATTTCTCCGATGCTGCGGCAGAAACGGAAATCACCAAGGCTGACACCGTGACGGCAAAGCTGCCCCCGAAGATCACAGCCGGTGATGGTGCAGCGGTCACGCAGGGCGAGAAAAAGGAACTGGCCTTCACTTCTGACGCATCCTTTGCCGATTTTGTTCGTGTAGAGCTTGATGGCATTGCGCTGGAGGAAAAGAACTATACAAAGAAAGAGGGCAGCACCATAATCACGCTGAACCGTGATTTTGTTACCGCGCTTTCCGTGGGCGAGCATACGCTTGCGATCGTTTCCAAAAGCGGTACGGCAACGGCCAAGTTTACCGTCAAGGCAAAGCCGACAGAAACGGCAACCCCTCAGCCGACTGCTAAACCGAAGCTCACAGCGCAGCCGCAGCAGACGGCGCAGCCCCAGCCCACAGCGCAGCCCCAGCAGACGGCGCAGCCGACGGTGCAGCCCGTTTCCCCGATTCCGGGCACCGGCGACACCGCCAACCCCGCATTGTGGTTTGCGCTGCTGATTGTCAGCGGCTCCGCGCTGGCGGCAATCAGCGTACTGCGCAGAAAAGCCAATCGCAAGTAAACAAAATGGATACCGGCCTATAGCAGCGCAGGGAAACCTGTGCTGCCGCCGGTATTGCCTACATACCCTATACCCTGCCCTGCCGTTACCGCTTCCCCTGCGGTAACGGCAGTTTGCGTCATGTGGGCGTGGCCGGGCAGCGGCCATTTGCAAACCACCGCCGACTCTGGTATAATGGGGGCAGATTGTAGAAACGAGGTCTTGCTTCATGAAGCTGTTCATCAGCGCTGCCGAATATGACTACCATACCTTGCTGAAGGTGGCGGAGATTGCCGGGCTGGCGGGGATCGTCGGCTTTCACGAGGCCGGGGACGGCTACCTGCTCACCTTCCCCGACGGCGAAAACACCGAGGCTGTTATCAACGACTACAAAGCCCGGCTGAAGGATTTGGAAAATAACATCTGGATGCACTGAATCTGCCCCTTTCCCATAAAACACCACCCGCCGCGTTGTCAGCTTGCAACACGGCGGGTTTGCTTTTTGCAGGGGGAACGCCTCGCGTTTGCTTCTGTGAGGATTGCGCAATACTTCGGGCGAGCTTTACGCCAAGCCGTATTTTTCCCTTTTTTTCGGGCTTTACCCCGCGCCGGGAATGCGGTATACTATAAACAAGTATAGAATTTTGGGGGGCATCACCATGAACAGCGAAAAAATCATCCTTGATATTGTCGTCGACGTACAGAAGGATTTCATCACCGGCGCACTGGCAAACACAGCGGCGCAGGCAAACGTCGGCCATCTGGCCGCGACCGCCAAGGCGCACGCCGAGGCCGGGCACTGGATGTTTTTCACCCGCGACACCCACGAGGATAACTACCTCGAAACCCGCGAGGGGCGCAGCCTGCCCGTCGAGCACTGCGTCGAGGGCACCGACGGCTGGAACCTTGCGCCGGAGCTGGAGACCGCCATGGCCGACACCAACCCGCCGGTCTGCCGCATCGTCGACAAGCCCACTTTCGGCAGCTACATGCTGCCCAGCGACATCCTCGACGAGCTGATGGCGCACAATCTGGCCGTGACCGACATCGAAAAATTCGTCCTGTACGGCTACTGCACCGACATCTGCGTTATCAGCAACGCGATGGTGCTGCGCGCGGCCTTCCCGGAGACGCAAATCGAGATTTTGTCCGACTGCTGCGCGGGCGTCACGCCCCAATCCCACCAGACGGCGCTGGACGCCATGCGCGCGTGCCAGTTCACGATCCTGTAAGCCATGCCGGACGCAATGACACCGCAGCAGGCGCTGCGCCGGTATTTCGGCTATGACTCCTTCCGCCCCGGTCAGGACGAGATCGTCGACGCGATCCTCGCCGGGCGCGACGCCCTTGCCATCATGCCCACCGGCGCGGGCAAATCCATCTGCTACCAGATCCCGGCGCTGCTGCTGCCGGGCATCACCCTTGTCATCTCACCGCTGATCTCGCTGATGCAGGATCAGGTCAAGGCGCTGAACGCAGCCGGCATCCCCTCGGCGTTCATCAATTCGTCGCTGTCCGAAACACAGATCAGCCGCGCGCTGGCGAACGCCGCCGAGGGCAGCTATAAGATCATCTACGTCGCGCCCGAACGGCTGGAAAGCAGCGTCTTCCGCGCGTTTGCCGCCGGGGCGGACGTCAGCATGGTGACGGTGGACGAGGCACACTGCATCAGCCAGTGGGGGCAGGATTTCCGCCCCAGCTACTTAAAAATCCTCGATTTCGTCGCCAGCCTGCCCCGCCGCCCGATCCTTTCGGCGTTCACCGCCACGGCGACCGAGGCTGTCAGGGACGACATCTGCTGCACGCTGCGTCTGCACGACCCGAAAGTGCTGGTGACCGGCTTTGACCGGCCAAACCTCTACTTTCAGGTCGCAGCGACCCGCCGCAAGGACGATTTCGTACTGCAATACCTGCGCGAACACCCCGGCGAAAGCGGCATCATCTACTGCGCCACCCGCAAGAACGTCGACAAGCTCGACGCGCTGCTGCGGGAGTACGGCTTTGTCGCGACGAAGTACCACGCAGGTCTGAGCAGCGAGACCCGCAAGCAGAACCAGAACGACTTCATCTACGACAAAGCCCCGGTCATTACGGCGACGAACGCCTTTGGCATGGGCATTGACAAGTCGAACGTGCGGTTTGTGCTGCACTACAACATGCCGCAGAGCATGGAAAACTACTATCAGGAGGCCGGCCGCGCCGGGCGCGACGGGCTGCCGTCCCAGTGCGTGCTGCTCTACTCGGCGCAGGATGTTGTCATCAACAAATTCTTGCTGGATCGCAAGGATTTTTCCGAGATGGAAGAGGACGACGCCGCACTGCTGCGCCAGCGCGACTTGCAGCGGTTACAGACGATGGAGCGCTACTGCCAGACCACCGGCTGCCTGCGCAACTACATTCTGGAATATTTCGGTGAGCACCCCACCGACCCCTGCGGAAACTGCGGCAGCTGCAGTGACCCGTGGGAGGAGGTGGACATGACCGCCGCCGCGAAGTGGATGATCAACTGCGTGGCCGAGCTGCATGGCCGCTACGGCAAGGCGATGGTCTTCGGTACGCTGCAGGGGGCAAACCGCGCCCGCCTGCGGGAGATCGGTGCGCAGGATCTCAAGAGTTACGGCAAGCTGAAGGACACCCCGCGCGAGGCGCTGGACAGGCTGCTGGCGCAGCTGTTGGAGGATGGTTACCTCGTCCAGACCGACGACCAGTACGCCGTGCTGCACATGGGCGACATCACCCCGCTGAAAGTTCCCGGCGCACAGGTCATCGTGCGGATGCCGCCCCGCCGCGAGCCGGAGCGCACGCCCCGCCCGCAGCGCCGCAGCGTGATGGATGCCCTGACAAAGGCCGGGATGGAGCTGTACGCCCGCCTGCGGGAGCTGCGCTACGACACCGCCCAGCGCGAAGGACTGCCGCCCTACGTCATTTTTGGCGACAAATCGCTGGCCGACATGTGCCTGCGCGCGCCGAAAAACGTCGAGGAGATGCACGGCGTCTACGGCATGGGCGAGCGCAAGTACGAAAAGTACGCCGCCAGCTTTTTTGCGGTCATCGATGCCTATCGTGCCGAGCACCCCGACGCCGTGCTGAGCCTTGACGCGCCGCCCGAAGAACCCGCGCCCCACGCCCGCCCCGCCGCCAAAGGCGGCAAAAAGGTGGAGTTTTACCTCACACCCGACGACGCAGCGGCATTTCCCTACGCGGACGCCCGCACGGGTGCCGAGATGAAGGCCGCCCTGACCGAGGCGTGCAGCGACCCCAACGCGAAGAAGCCGACCATCAAGCAGATGGAGGAGTTTTTGGCGGCGCAGGGGTTGATCGCGCTGGAACGCCTGCCGACGCAGGGCTTTTACTACCTGCCGACCGAGCGCGGCATCGACGCGGGCATCCGGTCGGAAGACCGCGTCAGTGCGCGGGGCACGCCCTACGCCGTTTTGCAGTTCACCCCGGATGCCCAGCGGTTGATCGTGGAGCATTTTACTAGGTCAACGCCAAACGATTGACGGAGGTATTCCCATGACGATCAAGGACATTGCCCGCGAGGCGGGCTGCTCGGTCGGGACAGTGTCCCGCGTGCTGAACCATAATCCCGCCGTCCGTGCGGCGACCCGCGCACGGGTCACAGCGGTCATGCAGCAGTACGGCTACCAACCGAACGCCAACGCCAAGCACCTGAAGCAGCACGTTCGCGAGGGGCTGGCGCTTGTCATCAAAGGCACGCAGAATGCGCTGTTCGCCGACCTTTTGGACAAATTGCAGGCCTGCGTCGAGGCGCGAGGCTACACGCCGACAGTCTACTACATCAACGAGGCCAGCGACGAGATGGCGACCGCGCAGATGATCTGTACCGAGCGCCGCCCCCACGGCATCTTTTTCATCGGCTCGCACCCGCACTGCTTCACACCGGCGCTGGCCAATCTGGGGCTGCCCTGCCTGCTGCTGACGAACAACGCCGCCGAGCAGCATATCCCGAATCTGTCCAGCGTCAGCGTCGACGACCGTGCGGCAGCGGCGGCGCTCATCACCCAGCTTGCCCGCCGGGGGCACAAAGTCATCGGCATCATCGGCGGCGACCCTGCCGACAGCCGCCCCAGCCAGCGCCGCCTATCCGGCTGCCGCGACGCCATGGCGCAGCTGAGGCTGCCTTTCGACTTTGACACGCAGTACGCCTTCGCGGACTTCTCGATGGAGGAGGGCTATCAGGCCGCCGGGCAGCTGGTGGACAAATGCCCCGGCCTGACGGCGATTTTTGCCATGTCCGACCTGATGGCGCTGGGCGCGATCCGTGCGCTGCAAGACCGCGGCCTGCGCGTGCCGCAGGACATGGCGGTGGCCGGGTACGACGGCATTGCGCTGGGGCGCTACACCGTGCCGCGCCTTACGACCATCCGCCAGAGCGCTGACCTTCTGGCCGCGCGCGCCACCGACATCCTGCTGCACTGCATCGAGGACGGCGCGCCCGCCGTGCATGAGATTATCCCCTTCGAGTGGGTCGAGGGCGAGAGCGTCTGAATTTCGCTATAAAAGCAAAAGCACCGAGACAATTCCTGTCCCGGTGCTTTGCTTTTTTATGCCTGTGCGCTTTCAGGCGTGGCCATGCCGGTTCGTTCGGCAAGGCGGCGCGCGACCTCCTCGTCGAGGTATTCCTGCGTGGGATACTCGCCGTCGTGGGCGTCGGCGTACTCGTCGCCGATCTGATTGCGCAGATCCTGCCGGATGGCAGCGTTCCGGTCTGCCTGCGACGAATAGTTCGACCCGTCGTAGTGGTAGCTTACCTGCACACGCTGGGCGACCTGCGCCGCCGTCAGCCCCGCCGGGTAGGCGTCGACGCAGTCGAGGTAGTAGCTTTCGCCGTCGTCGGCGTCCTCATCGGTGCTGAAGCTGTACCGCGTAAAGCCCAAGTCCTCCGCCTGCGCAGCCTGCATGACGGCCATACAGTCGGCGGCGAATGTCTCCGCGTCGGCGTAGTTGTTCACAAACTCCGCGTTCAGGATGCAGTCATCACCGCTTTGCAGCGTGTAGTCGCCGTCGGCCTCGTGGTTGAACCATACGTTCACGCTCAGGGAGTTCGTTCTGGCTTTCAGCTCCGGGTCGGCGGTCAGGGCGCTGTACATCGCGTCCGCTTTCTGCGATTCAATGCGGTTCTGGGCGTAGCTGCGGGCAGATCCCCACTCTCTGATGGCGAGGGGCAGCAGCGCCGCCGCACCGACCACGCAGAGGGTGAACGCCGTGCCCAGTATAGCGAGCCAGTCAAACTTGACCTTCACGTCGGGTCTGGCGCTGTAGATGAGCATCTCGACGCCCAGCACAATGAGGATGACCGGCGAGAATTTCAGGATCTTGAGCAGGTTGAAGCCCGGCACAAGCTGGTAGACCATCAGCAGCACACCGGCCAGAATCAGCACCAGCGCAAACGCGACCGTGCCAACACGGCGAACCTTTTTCGGGGTGGTTTGTTCATCCATAATGTTACCTCATTTTTATCTTGTTGTGTAAAAAGGCTTCCCCAGAGGGGGAAGCTGTCTGCGAAGCAGACTGATGAGGGGCGACGCTTTCTCTATTGCCCATTGCCGGGTTACTGCGGCACATCCGCCCCTCATCCGCCGCCTGCGGGCGGCACCTTCCCCCTCTGGGGAAGGCAAAGATTTTATTCATGCGGATACGGCGGCAGATCGTCGTCCGTGGGGGTCTTCTTGGCCGGGTGCAGCCCCAGCAGGCGGACGCCGACATAGATCAGCAGTGCCGCAATGACAATATTCGGTATGCCGGTGATGATGTCGTAGGCGTAGCCGTTGCCCACAAGATTGCACAGCAGCGTATAGAGCCATGTTGAGATGAATGTCTCATACAGTGCCCAAACGCCGAAGCCGACCAGACCCCAGCCGATCAGCCTGTTATGCTGGGGGATCAGCTTTTTGATTTCCTCATAATTGCCCAGAACCAGCAGGGAATCCTCCTTCGGCTCACCGGCCGCCATGTGGCGGATGAGGTCATAGGTGTCAAAAAAGCTGTACATCCAGATGACAAGGCAGAGGAACAGCAGCGGCTCAATGACGGTGGCCGCCATCACGCAGAGTATCAGCATCATCGCAATCGAGAGGCCGCGCTGCATATAGCCGTAGTACATCTGCCCCGCACCGGGGATGCAGGCGAAGATAAAGGTCAGGAATCCATTCTTTTTCATAGGTCATTCTCCCTTGGCGGTGCTGCCGCCGATGCTTTGTGCTCTGATTTGGTCAAGACCGTTTTCGGCGGTCAGCGTAAAGCTTTTGAAGGTATCGTCAAGGCTCTTGTAAAAGCCGCTGACGGCGGTGCTGACTTTTGTGCCGAACCGCTGCTGCGGGGCGGTGGGCTGCTGGGCGGTCAGGGCGGAGACATCCGGCAGGCCGAATGTGCTGACCGCGCCCCACAGCACAAACCCCAGCACGACGGCCGCCGCCGCCGAGACATACCGGTTCGTCATAATGCGGAAGCTGCGCAGCCGCATCAGGTTTTGCACCTGCGGGATCAGGTCGCGCATCGGCTGCTTCATGCAGTCGGGCGCGGCGTCGATCATCGCCGTGTAGCGCAGCAGACAGTAGTCACAGAAGCTCAGGTGCTCGGCGGCTTCCAGTGCGCCGAGGGCGTCCAGCGTGCCATCCTTCAGGGCGTACAGTCCCTCGTCGGTCAGGTGGCCTTCGGCGTCAAACAATTTTTCGTTATCAAAATAAAGGCTCATTCCCTTTGCCTCCTCTCGATGATCTGCTGGCGAAGCAGCAGTTTCGCGCGCCACAGCTGGCTGTTGATGGTCGCAGGCGGGCGGTTGACGAGCTTGGCGATCTCGCTGCTTTCCTTATGCTCTAAGAAATAGAGCACCGCGATCTTGCCGTAGGGCTCGCGCAGGCTGCGCACCAGCGTTTCCAGCTCTGCCGCACCGGCACGGTCGATGACACTTTGCGCCGGGTCGTCGGCATCGCTGCCGGGCACGCCGCGTGGTTCCGGCAGGGCGTCGTCGCCGGGGGCATCGACCTTGCGTACCCACGCGCTTTTCAGGTGGTCCTTGCACTTGTTGGCCGCCACCCGGACGAGCCACTGTTTGTAATACTGCGGCTCGCACCGGTCGATGGCCGAAAACGCCGAGAGGAAGGTGTCCTGCGTCAGATCCTCGGCGGTGTGGGGCTCATGCACGAATTGCAGGCATACTGTGTAGATGAGCTTTTGGTATTGCTGCATCAGGCCGGTAAATTCTTCATTTGTCAGCGCCCACACCTCCTCTCGCTTTCGCTTTCTGTATACTAAAACGAATCCCCCGCGGGCTATATTGCAACGCGGGGGCATTTTCAAAAAATTTTCTTCTTTGGCTTCCCCTTGGGGGGAAGCTGTCTGCGAAGCAGACTGATGAGGGGCAGTGTATCCCTGCCGCTTCTTTACCGGGCAGCAGCCGGAAGGCCTCCCCTCATCCGTCTGCGGGCAGAGCCGCAGACACCTTCCCCCGCTGGGGGAAGGCACTTACAGGTCAATATCCAGCTCCACCGGGCAATGGTCGCTTCCCATTACCTCCATCAGAATCTCGGCCTTCGCGATCTTCTCGGCCAAGCGGTTGCTGACGAGGAAATAGTCGATACGCCAGCCTGCGTTCCGTTCGCGGGCGCGGAAGCGCATGCTCCACCAGCTGTACATGCCGGTGGCATCGGGGTGCAGGCGGCGGAACGAATCCGTGAAGCCCGCCGCCAGCAGCTCGCCCAGCTTGCCGCGCTCCTGATCGGAGAAGCCCGCCGCGCCGCGGTTGGGGCCGGGGTTCTTCAAATCAATGTCCTCGTGCGCGACGTTCAGATCGCCGCAGAGGATGACCGGCTTTTCGGCATCGAGCTTCTGCAGGTAGCGGCGCAGGTCGTCCTCCCATTGCATGCGGTAGTCGATGCGCGCCAGCTCGTTCTGGGAGTTGGGCACATAGAGGTTCACAAGGTAAAAATCCGGGTATTCCAGCGTGATGGCGCGCCCCTCGTGGTTGTGGATGTCTTCGTCGAGACCGTACCGCACCGACAATGCGGGCGTTTTCGCCCAGATGGCCGTACCGGAGTAGCCCTTTTTGTCGGCGCTGTAGATATATTCGGTGTAGCCTGCAGGTGCAAAATCCGCCTGACCGGGCTGCATCTTCGTCTCCTGAATGCAGAAGAAATCCGCATCCAGCGCGTTGAAGGTATCCTCAAAGCCCTTTTTCAGGCAGGCGCGCAGGCCGTTGACATTCCAGCTGATGAATTTCATGGGTTCTCCTTTTTTACGTTACACCACCTTTTTTAAGGCGTTTTTCTTCCATGTACCGGTCACGAAGCGGGTCACAAAGCAGATGATGCGGCAGATCCAGTCGACGATCATCGCGTACCAGACGCCGACCGCGCCTAGTCCCATATTGACGCACAAGATCCAGCTTAATCCCATGCGGAAGACGATCATCGACACAACGCTTGCCATCATCGTAAACCGCACGTCGTTGGCGGCGCGCAGGGCGTTGGGCAGCACAAAGGCCGCAGGCCACAGGAGGAGCGCGCAGCCGTCGTGGATCATGACCAGCGTCCACGACAGCGCGCGGGTCTCCGGCGTGAGGGTGTACAGGCTCAGAATCTGGTTCAGCAGCAGGATGACGGTCACGTTGACCGCACCCTGCGCGATGTAATCCCACAGCAGCAGCTTTTTCGTGTAGTATTTCACCTGCTCAAAATCCTGCGCGCCGACGCAGCGGCCGATGACGGTGATCATCGCCAGACCCATCGCGTTGCCCACGATGCAGCCGATGGCGTCGAGGTTATTCGCGACCGCGTTGGCCGAGATATGTACCGTGCCGAACAGCGAGATCATCGAGACAACCAGTACGCGTCCCAGCTGGAACAGGCTGTTCTCAAACGCCGAGGGGATGCCGATGTACAGGATATTTTTGGCGGTGCTGCGCTCCAGATGGGTGACGGTGCGCGGCGTGATGTGCAGGATATACTCCGGCTTGGCGGCCAGCGCCAGAATGATGGCCGCGCCCACCGCACGGGAGATCAGCGTGGGCACAGCGACGCCCGCGACGCCCATCTTCAGCACAAAGACGCAGAACGCGTTGCCGAAAAAGTTGATGGCGTTGACAATGACCGAGACCTTCATCGACACAGCGCTGTTGCCGGTGGAGCGGAAGATGGCCGCACCCGCGTTGTACAGCGCCAAAAACGGGAAGGACAACGACGTGATCGTGAAGTAGACAAGGCAGGCTTCCATGACATCGTCGGTGATCGTGCCGAAGAAAAGCCGCAGCTGCGCCGTGCGGGTCAGCAGGCAGAACGCCGCGACGCCGACGCCCAGCAGTGCGCTGAGACCGACGAGCTGCCCGGCGCTTTTGGCGGCATCCTCCTGCCGCTTGGCGCCAAGGTACTGGCTGGTGACGACCGCGCCGCCGGTCGCCAGCGCGCCGAACAGCGTAATGATAAGCTGGTTGATCATATCCACCAGCGAAACGCCGGAGATCGCGGCCTCGCCCACCGATGAGACCATGACGGTATCCGCCATGCCGACGAGGATTTCCAGCGCCTGCTCAATGACAAGCGGCCAGAGCAGCGTCAGCAGCTGGCGGTTGGTAAACAGCCTTTCCTTTTTCATATGCGTCAACATCTCACTTTCCCAGTTTGAGTATAGCACAAAAAAGTTCCCCGCGCAATGCGCGGGGAAACAAAAGGCTTCCCCCTGAGGGGGAAGCTGTCGCCGAAGGCGACTGATGAGGGGCAGCTTTGCCGTGATTGCCCATCAACGGGCTGTTACGGCTTACCCGCCCCTCATCCGGCTCTGCGGAGCCACCTTCCCCCTAGGGGGAAGGCAAAGTTATTCGTACCGCAGCGCCTCGATCGGGTCGAGTTTTGCTGCTTTGTTTGCAGGGTAATACCCGAAAAATACGCCGATCGCCATGCTGAAGCCGACGGCGATGACGATGGCCGAAATGTTTGGCCGCGCGGCATAGCCGACCGCCTTGCTAAGCACTGCGCCCAAGCCAAGCCCCAGCACAATGCCAATGGCACCGCCGATCAGGCAGAGGATGACGCTCTCAGTGATGAACTGCATCCGAATAGCCGCCGCGGGCGCGCCCAGCGCCTTGCGGGTGCCGATTTCACGGGTGCGCTCGGTGACGGAGACCATCATAATATTCATGACGCCGATGCCGCCGACCAGCAACGACAGCGCCGCGATGGCCGAAATGCCCAGCGACACCGTGCTCATCATGCTGGACATCGTGTCCAGCAGGCTGGCAAGGCTCGACGCACTGGCCGTCCACGAATCGTTGCGGGTGTAGTAGCTGGCAAAGAAATCGCCCACTACATCGACGAAATCCGTCACATTCACGGCACTGCTGTTCGCCACGACCGTGATGCTCTGGTAGCCGTCGCCCGCCCCGGCGATGGATTTTGCCACGTCCAGCGGGATATAAAAGTCGGTCTGGATGCTGTCGTCGCCCGTGCCGCCGGACATGCTGGAGTAGCTATCCTCAGTGTATTTATATACGCCCTGTATATAGAACGTATAGAGGTTTTTGTTGATCGTCAGCGTGACGCTTTTGCCGATGGCGTTCGCGGCGCTGCCGCCGACGGCCTGCTCAACGAATTTTTCCGACACGCAGGCGACCTTGCGCCCCGCGTCCTTCTCGTCGTCCAGCCAGCGGCCATACAAAATCTGTGAATCTTCGTCGAGATTCTCCAGCATCGCAAAGTTGGCACCGCTGACACCGGCCGTGATGGTCGTCGTCGGGTCGCCATATTTCGCGATCGTGCCGTTGCCGACCTGCTGGGACATCTCGATGTGGTCGACCTTGTCGGGGAACGTATCCTCAAAATCTTGGATCATCGCGTCGGTGATCAGGTCGGAATCCGACGGGCTGGAATCCATGAACCGGCGCAGCTGGACGCCCTGCGACGTGCCGGAGGTGTTGGAGCTGCTTTTCTGCACGACGCTGACCGAGATGTTGCTGGCGCCCATACCGGACATCGAGTCGGTGACGGAGCCGGTCATGCTGTTGCCGACCGTCTCGATGGCAATGACCGCCGCAATGCCGATGATAATGCCCAGCATCGTGAGCAGGCTGCGCATCTTGTTGCTTTTGACGCTGGCAAGCGCCATGCCGATATTCTCAAAAAGCTGCACGTTCGCCCGTCCCCTTTCGTTCGCCCACGATCAGGCCGTCGCGCAGGGTCAGCACCCGCTGGCATTCCTCGGCCAGCTCCGGGTTGTGGGTGATGAGCACGATGGTCTTGTGGTATTTGTGGTGCATCTCGTGAAAGAGGTCCATCACGACGCGGCTCGTCTGGCTGTCCAATGCGCCGGTCGGCTCGTCGGCCAAAATCAACGCGGGCTCGTTCACCATGGCGCGGGCGATGGCGACGCGCTGCTTCTGGCCGCCGGAAAGCTCGTTGGGCTGGTGGCGCATCCGCTCGGCCATGCCGACGCGGTCGAGCCATTCCTTTGCGCGGCGGGTGCGCTCCCCTGCCGGGACGCCCGCGTAAAGCATCGGCAGCTCGACGTTTTTCAGTGCGCTCTGACGGCCAATGAGGTTGTAGGTCTGGAAAACGAAGCCGATTTTTTTGTTTCGGATGGCCGCCAAGTCGTTGTCGTCGGCGTCATGGATGTTGACACCGTCCAGCACGTACTCGCCCGCCGTGGGTTTATCCAGCACACCGATAATATTCATCAGCGTCGACTTGCCGGAGCCGGATTCGCCCACGATGGCGACAAACTCGCCGGGGTAGACGGTCAGGTCGATGCCGTGCAGAATTTCCAGCTCATTCGGCTGGCCGATGTAGTAGCTTTTGCGGATGCCCTGCATCTGGATCAGGGGCTGCGCGGGGTGCGCGGCCTCGTCCCCCAGCAGGCTTTGCGCAATATTTTGCGCGAACTGTTGTGTATTTTCCGGCATCACTGACCTCCCGGCCCACCGTCCGGCGCACCGCCGGGGCCACCGCCGCCGGGTCCTCCCGCGTCATCCGTGCGGGCAATCGTCACGCCGTCGGGCATGTTCTCGCCGTCGCCGACGTAGAAGCTGCCGTCGTCCATCATCTGAAAATCGCTGTCACTGCTCGTCTCGATGCCCTGCGTCAGGTCGGCAGTGGCACGGATGACGTCGCCCTCGTTCAGGTCGTCGCCGGTGATCTCGACATAATAGTCGTTCGTGTCGCCCTCGGTGACGGTGACCTGCTCGAAGGTCATGTCGACACCCTCACCGCCGGTCTTGCGCAGCACGTAGGTGCTGCCGTCGTCGTTGGTACCGACGGCGTCGCGCGGAACGGTGAAGACGTTGTCCTTCTCGTTGACGATGATCTCGACCTTGGCCGAGATACCGATGAGCAGGCCGCTGTCCTGCCCGTTGACGGTCACGGTCGCGCCGAAGCTGCCGCTGTCGTTCGCCACAGGGTCGATGCGGGTCAGCGTACCGGTGACGGTGTCGTCGGTGGCGTCGCTGGTGATGTTGCACTGCATGCCGGTCTTCAGCTTACCGACCGAGCTGGCCGGGATCGTGACCTCGACGGTCAGGTCGTCGACGTTCTGGATGGTGGCGACCGTGCCGCTGCAGACATCGCCCACCGTGGCGTTCAGCGCGGTGACCGTGCCGTCCATCGTGGCGGTCAGCGTACAGTCGTCGAGGTTGCTCTGCAGCGTCTCAAGCGTGTCGGGCGTGCGGGAGGCCTGCTCCAGCTTCGTCTCGCTGTCCTCCAGCGACTGACTCTTGTTTGTCAGGTTGGAGTAGTTTTTCTCGTTGTCGTAGCTGTCGTGCGCCGATTTGACCTGCTGGTCGGCGGAATCGACCTGCTTTTCAGCGGAGGTGACGTTGTTCTTGGCGGAGGTAAGGGCGTTTTCGGCGTTTTCTTTATCGGACTTCGCCTGCTTCAGTGCGGCCTCAATCGCATCATAGCCGTACAGCCCCTGTGACGGAACGGAGCAGTCGTTCTTCTTCTCGGCCAGCTCGGCGCTCGCCGCCTGATAGTAGCTGTTGATCTCGTCCAGATTTTTCTGCGCCGTTTCCTGTGCGGCGCTGTCGCCCGAAGCGATGGCATTGTTCAGCTCCGCAAGCGCTTGATTCTGGGACGCCGCAGCGCTCTCCACCTTACTAATATAGGTGCTCAGGCTGGAGGTAGCGCTGTCATAGGCGGATTGGAGTTCGTTGACCTTATTCACGGCGTTGTCGTAGTCGCTTTGCGCCTTGCTCTGGTCGTCCTGCGCCTTTGTCAGGTCGCCGCGGGCGTCCTGCGCGCTCTCGTCGGCCTCGTCGATTTTCGCCTGCAGGTCGATCAGATTGTTCTCGTGCTGGACGGTCGAAACTTCAAGGTCGCTGGCCGCGCGCTCGACGCTGGTCTGGGCATCCTGCACGGTGTCGCTGTAGCTCTGCTCGGCCTTTTCGATTTGCTTTTCGAGGTCGGTGGTGTCCAGCGTGGCGATGACGTCGCCCTTCTTGACGGTGTCGCCCACCGCGACGTTGACGGCCGTGACCTTGTAGGTCTTGACGCCGTCGGCCGCCGTGACGCTGGCCTTATCACTGGACTGCACCGTGCCGTTCACACTGACAGAATCCGTCAGGCTCGTCTTTTGCAGGATGGTGGTGCGCACATACTGGTAGGTCGTGCCGGTCGCCTTTTTCGCGCCCAGCACGGCGCGCAGCACCAGCACCGCCACAAGGACGACGACCAGCAGCACCGCCGTGAGGACTTTGTGCTTTTTGACCCAGCCCAGCGGACTGCGCTTTGTTCTTGTTGTTTCAGCCATACGGGATTCCCTTCTGCATCAGGTTAAATTTTGACAAAATTCAGTATATCTTTTAAATGTGTTGGAACTATGAAAAAGGCATGAAAAAAGCGGCATATCCGGTGGATATGCCGCTTCGTTTTTACCGCTCCTCGCGGAAATATGCCAACCCCAGATGTGCGGGGGGCTGGTTTTCCTTTTTCTTGCGCATCGAAACCACGATCAGCACGACGATCGTCACGACGTAGGGCAGCATCTGCACCAAGTCGGTGATGTGGCTTGCCATCGTGATGCCCAGCAGCGTCGGCAGGAACTGGTACAGCCAGTACAGCATGCCGAACAGGTACGCGCCCCAGATGGCGTTCAGCGGCTTCCACGTCGTGAAGATGACCAGCGCCACGGCCAGCCAGCCCAGCGCTTCGATCTGGCCGGTGGTCGCCCAGATGCCTTGGTTATAATCCAGCACGTAGTACAACCCGCCGATGCCGCAGATGCCCGCGCCGATGCAGGTTGCCAGATACTTGTACAGCGTGACGTTGATGCCCGCCGCGTCCGCCGTGGCGGGGTTTTCGCCGACGGCGCGCAGGTTCAGCCCCGCGCGGGTGCGGGTCAGGAACCAGTGCATCAGAATTGCCAGCGCAATGGCCGCATACACCAAGAAGCCGTAGGAGAACACGACCTGCCCGACATCGCCCAAACCGGACAGCACGGGAATCTTCGCACTGAACGCCTTGTTGGCGACCGGCGCGGCGGAGTAGCTGGCGCCATTTAAGATAAACACACCGAAGAAATTCGCCACACCCATGCCGAAGGTCGTCAGTGCCAGACCGGTGACGTTCTGGTTCGCGCGCAGGGAAATCGTCAGGAAGGCATAAATCAGGCCGCCCGCCATGCTGGCGAGGATGGCGCAGGTCATGGCAATGAGAATGCTGACCGCGCCATTCGGGTTTGCGGCGCTGTTCTCGTACGCCCAAGCGCTCGCGAAGCCCGCGAAGCCGCCCAGATACATGATACCCGGCACGCCGAGGTTCAGGTTGCCGGATTTTTCGGTCACGGTCTCGCCCAGCGCACCGTACATGATGATCGTACCAAACGGGATGGCGCGCATGATCCATGCAATCAAACTGCTGTGCATATCACTTGCCCTCCTTGTGTGCGCCGCGCGGGATGACGCGGTAGTTGATGAAGAACTCGCTGCCCAAAATGAAGAACAGGATGATGCCGGTGATGATGTCGGCGGCGTACTCGTTCAGCGAGTAGGCGGACGCGATCTCCGACGCGCCGCGCTCCAAAAAGACAAGCAGGAAAGAGATCAGCGCCATGTAGAAGGTGTTGAATTTTGCCAGCCACGCAACGATGATGGCCGTGAAGCCGCGGCCGTTGGCCGATGCGGTGGAAATGGTCTGATCCTTGCCCGCAACGATCAGGAAGCCGCACAGGCCGCAGATCGCGCCGGAAATCAGCATCGTGCGCACCGTGACGCGGCGGACGTTGATGCCCGCATAGCGCGCGGTATTCTCGCTTTCGCCGACGACGGAAATCTCATAGCCCTGCTTCGAGAAGCGCAGGTAGGCGTACATGACAAAGGTCAGCACGATAACGACGATAATGTTGATGGTGTAGCGCTGCCCCATAATGACGGGGAACCAGCCGGCCTTCGTGGCCTTGTTCAGGGTGCCGAGGCTTGACGCCTGACCGCGCATGATGTTCGTCATGCAGGCGACGATCGACGTAGCCACGTAATTCATCATCAGGGTGAACAGCGTTTCGTTCGTGTTCCAGCGGGACTTGAACCACGCGGGGATGAAGCCCCACAGCGCGCCCGCCGCGATGCTGCCCAGCGCCATGGCGGCGAACAGCAGCGGCAGCGGCAGGTTGTTGCCCTGATACACCATGATGAGGGCGGCGGTCAGGCCGCCGATCAAAATCTGACCCTCGCCGCCGCAGTTCCAAAAGCGCATCTTAAAGGCGGGCGCCAGCGCAATGCCGACACAGAGCAGCGTAGACAAATCGCGCAGCATCCAGCTGAAGCGGGTCATGTTGGCGAAGGTGCCGCCCCACATGACGCCGTAGACGGCCAGGGGGTTCAGACCGGTGACGAAAAAGATAAACAGCGCATCGACGACCAGCGCCAGCAGAATAGCAATGGCGCGCACCGCAATTTTCTGGGGCATCGTCGTGCCCTCGCGCTTGGCAATGCGCAGCAGCGGCTCGCGCGCAGCAGCAGTCTGGCTCATGCCTGTTCCTCCTTTACCATGTTCGTCATACGCAGGCCGACTTCTTCCTTCGTGGTCTTGCGGCCATCCAGCACACCGTTGACCTTGCCGCCGCAGAGCACAACGATGCGGTCGCACAGCTCCAGCAGGACGTCAAGGTCTTCGCCGACATAAATTACCGCTACGCCGCGTTTTTTCTGTTCGTTCAGCAGGTGGTAAATCGTGTAGGACGTGTTGATGTCCAGCCCGCGCACCGCATAGGCGGTCATCAGCACGACGGGGTCAGCGGCCAGCTCACGGCCGACCAGCACCTTCTGGACGTTGCCGCCGGACAGGCGGGAGACGGGGGTGTTCAGGTCGGGCGTAACGACGCCGAGCTCCTTCTTGATGGTCTCGGCCAGATCGTGCGGCGCTTTGCGGTCGACAATGGGCGAATGACCCTTGCCGTAGCTTTTCAGCATCATGTTGTCGGTCATGCCCATCGAGCCGACCAAACCCATGCCGAGGCGGTCTTCCGGGACAAAAGACAGGTGGATGCCCGCCTCACGGATGGCCTTGGGGCTTTTGCCGACCAGCTGCACCGGGGCGGCTGCGTCGGGGGCGTAATACTCGACGCTTGCGCCGCTCTCGGTGGGCTGCAGACCGGCGATGGCCTCCAGCAGCTCCTTCTGGCCGTTGCCGGAAATGCCCGCGATGCCGAGGATCTCGCCGCCGTACACCGGGAACGAGGCATCGTCCAGCACGGTGACGCCCTCGGCGCTGCGGACGGTCAGGTGCTTGATGTCAAGGCGCTTGACCGGGTCGACGGGTTCGGGGCGCTCGATGTTTAGCTCGACTTTTTCACCGACCATCATCTCGGTCAGCTTGGCCTCGTCGGCATCCTTCGTGGCGATATCGCCCACATACGCACCCTTGCGCAGGATGGCAACGCGATCGCTGATGGACAGCACCTCGTGCAGCTTGTGGGTAATGATGATGACAGCCTTGCCGTCGGCCTTCATGTTGCGGATGACGCTGAACAGCTTTTCGGTCTCCTGCGGGGTCAGAACTGCCGTAGGCTCGTCCAGAATCAGGATGTCCGCACCGCGGTACAGCACCTTCACGATTTCCAGCGTCTGCTTCTGGCTGACGCTCATCTCGTAGACCTTCTGGTCGAGGTCGAGGTTGAACTCGTACTTTTCGCAGATGGCGCGGGCTTTGTCATGGACTTTTTTCAGGTCGAACTTTTCGCCGCCGCCCATGGACAGGGCAATATTTTCTGTTGCAGAGAAGACGTCGACGAGTTTGAAGTGCTGGTGGATCATGCCGATGCCCAGATCCAGCGCGTCGCGGGGGGAACGGATCGTCACGGCCTTGTCGCCGACGTAGATCTCGCCCTCGTCGGGGAAGTAGATACCGGCGATCATGTTCATCAGCGTGGTTTTGCCGCTGCCGTTTTCGCCCAGCAACGCCAGAATTTCGCCGCGCCGCACGCCCAGCGAGACGTCTTTGTTTGCCACAACGGGGCCGAAGGTCTTGGTAACGTGCTCCAAGCGCACAGCATATTCGTTCTGCGCCATTATGCAGGCTCCTTTCGGATTTAAATAAGGTAGGAACAAATTGCAAAAAGGCTTCCCCTGAGGGGGAAGCTGTCGGCGAAGCCGACTGATGAGGGGCATCCTTGCCATGATAACCCATTCACGGGTTGTTGCCGGAAGGCCGCCCCTCATCCGGCCTTCGGCCACCTTCCCCCGCAGGGGGGAAGGCTTTTTCATATAACCACCAAAAGGGAAGGCTGCGGCTTCACCGCAGTCTTCCCTTATAGATTCAGGCAGAATCAGGCGACAGGGTCGGCGTCCTCGATGATGCCGTCGATGCGCAGGGCAAACGTCGGGGCGGCGCGCAGCTCACCCTCGTGGAAGTAACCGTCGGAGATGGCCTCCTTGGTCTCGCCCTCGTACACGGCGACCGGGCTGCCGGTGCTGAAGTCATAGTAGGTCAGGTCGATGGGGGCGGTGGTGACCTCCGCGCCGTCGACGGTGAACTTGCTGGTGTCGAAGACATGCAGGCTGCCGTCCTTCAGCGCAGCCTCAACCTCGGCGACCTTCTCGGCGGTGCCGTCGGCAACTTCGGGGCCAAGGTCGGTGATGGCGACAGCGCCATCCTCATAGCCCTTGCACCAGTCCTGAGGGATGCTGCCGGCCTGCGCACCCTCGAACAGCTCCTTATAGTAGACCTTCCAGACGTTCGTCGCGGAGGTCAGGGCAGCGGTGGGGGCGGTGTCGAGCATGTCAATGTTGTAGCCGACGGAGTAGCAGATCTTGCCGGTGTCCTTCAGCTTCTGGGTGGCGGCGGGGGCACCGGTGGAGTCGGCGTGCTGGCCGATGATGACCGCACCGTTGGCGATCAGTGCCTCAGCGGCAGCGCCCTCCTTGTCGATGTCGAACCAAGAGTTCGTGTACATGACTTCCATCTGGACGTCGGGGTAGACGCTCTGGACGCCAAGGAAGAAGGCGGTGTAGCCGGAGACGACCTCGGCGTAGTTGTAAGCGCCGACGTAGCCGATCTTGACCTTGCCGTCAGCGGTGAAGCTGTCGGGCTGGGTCTCGGCGGTCAGGGTGCCGGACTCGACCAGATCCTTGATCTTCATGCCGGCGACGACACCGGAGACGTAGCGGCTCTGGTAAACGGCAGTGAACGCATTGTAGAAGTTATCGAGGCCGGAGATGGCGGCGAAGTCGCCGGTCATCGCGACGAAGTTGACGTCGGGGTATTTTTCGGCTTCTTCCTCCATGTAGGTCTGGTGGCCGTAGGAGTTGGAGATGATGAGGTTGCAGCCCTGACCGACGAGGTCTTCGGCTGCGTCAGCCGTGACGCCGCCCTCAGCGATCTTGTACTTCCAGACGATCTGGTCGTCGGACATGCCCAGCTCAGCAGCGGCCTCCTTGATGCCGTTGATGTGCGCTGCGCTGTAGCCCTCCGTCTCGTCACCCAGAATGATCGCGCCGACCTTGACGTCGGGCGCCTGATTGTCGCTGCTGCCCTCGGCCGTTGCGGCCGTATCGGCGGTGCTTGCGGCGGCGGTGTCTGCGGTGGAGCCACAGGCGGCCAAGCTGAACACCATCGAGGCGGCCAGCAGAATGCCCATCAGTTTCTTCATGTGCGTTGTTCCTCCCTGTTGTGTTGCATAAATGCTAAAATGCGTCAACTTCCGACCGGAACCGACGCATTTTGTTGCCTTGCAAGACCCATTTTAGCCGCTTTACAAAGGGTTTGCAATAATTTTTAAATTTTTGTGAAAACTTTGGCGAAACAGGTAAATGTTTTGCCCGCGCACACACAACACTAGGCAGGACGCACAAACAAAAAATGCAAAAGTCATACTTTCTAGTACAAAAAGTATGACTTTTTCCGTTGGAAACCTGACGGCCGGATATGGAATCCGTCCCTGCGACCCGCTATCCGTAGGGGGCGCATTCTATATGCGCCCGCAGACAAGCGGCAGCTTGCCGGGCGCAGCAGAGCCCCCGCCCCCTGCGCACCTGCTCGCAAAGCCGCAGCTTTTTGACCTATTTACGTCAAACTCACCATCCACTTTTTCCTCGTAAAAACCGCCAGCGACACCGCCAGACGGAACAGCTCCTCCGCCGTCAGCAGCGTGTACACGCCCACAATGCCCCAGTGCAGCACATAGGCCGCAAAGAAGCACAGCGGGATGCCGATGCCCCACGTGCCCGCTATGTCGATGATCATGATCAACCGAGTGTTGCCGCCGCTTTTCAGGATGCCGCCGCCCAGAATCATGTTTTCCACTTTAATGGGCGCATACAGCGCAAACACCACCAGCAGCATGTGACCCAAGGTGCGGACTTCGTCGTCCACGCGGTACATCCCCACGTACTGCCCGGCCAGCCCGACCAGCAGTGTCGAAACCACCGCCGCGCCCACCAGCCCGGTGCCCATGATCTTCTTGGCGTCGGTGTAGGCTGCGTCGTACTCCCTGCGGCCCAGCCGCTTGCCGATCAGCACGCCCGCCGCTGCGGAAAGCCCGCTGAGTGCCCCGACGATGAGGCTTTGTATCGGGCAGGTCAGCGTGTAAGCCGCCAGATTCTGCGTGCCCAGATGCCCGTACACGGCGGATTCCACGTTCTGACCCAGACTCCACAAAAACTGGCTGATCAGAATCGGCGTGATCATGCCCAGATAGTCCCGCCGGGTGATTTTGGTAAAATGCAGCGAGGGCTGCACTCGCTCGCCGTCCTGCCGCAGACAGTGCAGGAATCCCGCCGCGATGAGCGTCAGATTCACCAGCTGCGACACCAGCGTGGCAATTGCCGCCCCGCGCACCCCGCAGGCGGGCAGACCCAGCTTGCCAAAAATCAGCACATAGTTCAGCACCACGTTCGCAAGCACCGCGCCGATGCTGGCCGCGAAGGGAATATCCGCGTGCCCCCTGCATCGCAGCCAAGCAGACAAGACCGTGGCAAGACCCATCGGCGCGAAGGAGAACGCGATAATTTGAAAGTAGACGCAGCCCTCGGCGATGATGGCAGCATCCTTTGTGTACAGCCCCAGAATCTGCTCCGTTGCCCCCAGCGAGACGCCCAGAAACACCGCCGCCAGGCACAGGCTTATCACGGTGCTCAACGTCAGGCTGCTCCACGCCTCTTTTTTATCCCCTGCGCCGAGAAATTGGGCAATGAGAATGCCCGCCACCGTGCCCACCGAGCCGCTGACCACATTGAAAATCATCGAATAGTTGCCGCCCAGCCCCACAGCCGCAATGCTGACTGCGCCCAGCTGGCCGATCATGATTTGATCGACGATGGAAAACGATGCCTGCAGCATACTTTGCAGCGTGACCGGCACGGCAATTTTGCCCAGTTCCCTCATAAATTTTGACATGATATACCCCCTGTGCTCTCCCGCGGCAGCAGCATGACCGGCAGTACGATTTTTTCGGCGACGCTCCGGCCTTTTCTCATCGCCTCGATGCAGTCTACCGCAACGCCTGCCCGCAGGGCAGCGTCCTGCCGCACCGTTGTCAGCTGTGGGAAGCTCGTGCGGCTGGCCTCGCTGTCGTCAAAACCGACGACCGCCATATCCCCCGGCACGCGCAGCCCCTTGCCCTGCAAAAAATGCATAAAATCCAGCGCATAAAAATCCGACGCCGCAAACGCCGCCGTGATGCCGGAAGCACACAGCGACGCGAAATGTTCCTCGTAAAACTGCCGCCGGGGCTGCGCCAGCGCCGGAATCTGCCAGCGGGTCACCCGGTCGCGGCCAAATGCCTCGGCAAAGCCGTCCATCCGCTCCTGATCCATGCAGATATTATTGTCTGCCAAACAGAGCGCCCGCGTGTGGCCGGCATCCTTCAGATAGTGCCCGGCCTGCCGCCCGCCGTCGCGGTGGTCGATGGCAAGGTTTACGACGCCGTCACAGCCCTGCATATACCCGTCGTACACCACGACCGGCGTGTGGATCACTTGGCGCAGGGCGGCGTAGTCGGCCTCGCAGAAGCCCATCAGGATCAACCCCTCCATCCGCCACATCGATGCGAAGGCGGGGATCTCGTCCAGCGCACGGACGGTCTTGATCATCAGGAAAAAGCCTTTCTCGTTCACCTCGCGGGAGAGGGCATTCAGCGACGCCGTGACGAAACCATCCTCCAGCACCTTGCCCTCGTACTTGACGCCGTCGTTGATGACCGCCCCGATAATGCGGGAGCTTTTCTGCGCCAGCCAGACGCCCGCCATGTCGGGGGCATAGCCCGATGTCTCCAACTCCTGCCGGACGCGCTGCGCCGTGCGCGGCGACATTTTGGATGTTTTGCCGTGGATCACGTTGGACACCGTGGCGGTGCTGAGGCCTAATTTTTCCGCTATGTCCACAATGCGGACCCGGTTTCCCTGCATGGCTGGTGCCCCCCCCCTCACTGTTTCTATTATACGGCGGTGCGGCGCGCAGGGCAAAGATTAAACGCGTAACCTCGCACAAAAAAATACCCGGCATTTTTGGCGAATCTGCCAAAGCAGCCGGGGTATGTTTACCGCTTATGGATAAACTTCCTGTCCAGCCCCTGCTTGACGGCGGCGTTCAGGATGACCCACGTCAGGAAAGCCTCGATGGGCAGCATGATCGTGTTTTTGACCGCGCCCGAAGTCAGGTAGTAGAGGTAGCCCTTGCCGTAGAGCATCGCCTTCCAGACGCTGCCCAGCAGGACGTTGCTGCCGTAGTTGATGATGAGCCGCGTGACGATGATGCGCGGCAGCGTCGGTTGGCGGCGGTAGAGCATGACACCGTAGATCAGCCCCGACAGCACCGCCGTGACAAGATAGCCGGGAAAATACGGTTCGCCGTAGCCGGAGAGCAAAAAGCCGACGGAATCGATGATCGCGCCCGCCATCATGCCGACGACAGGGCCATAGCACATGCAGCCCAGCGAGACAACGAGGAAGCTGAAGTAGATCTTCAGGCTCGGCCCCAGCAGGTAGATGGGCAGGCTTTCCAGCACGATCGCCATGGCGCAGACCAAGCCGGAAAAGGCCAGCACACGGGGGTTATTCAGCTCCCGCCGGGCGGCGCGCCAATAGTCGGGGGTAAAGACGGACAGGGGCTGTGCTGTTGTTGTGCACATAAAAATCCTCCTTTGTGCGGTTGCCGCACAAGGGAGGAGGCATTTTTTACCGGACGGGCACAACGCCACATCCGTCGTTGCACACCATCATGCAGCAGTGGGATGCGAAACCGGCACCGCGAACCTTTCGGCTGCTTCGTCCTGCCACAACTCCCCGTTGGTCAGGCACTTCGGGGCAACGCCCCACGCGCAGGTTTCTACTCTGCGATATTCGTTTATATTATACATGGGTTTTGGGAAAATGCAAGAGAATTTTTTATTGCCCACTCGCGCCGTAGTTTGCCAGCACGCGGGCGCTGGGGTCGTTGACGTCGCAGTGCGGCCATGCCTTGTTGGGCATCCAGTAATCGACGATCATCTCGGCCTGACCGGGGTAATACTTCTCAAAGATCTCGCGGTACAAAAGGCTTTCCTTCGTAAACGGGCGGCCATAGCTGTACTTCGCGCTCTTTTCGGCAAACTCCGCGTCGGTGTAGACCGTCTCGGCGTACTCTTTCAGATCATCCACCATCGAATGCCCGACGGCGTCGCTGAAGGCGGCCTTCTCTCGCCAGAGGATGCTCTCCGGCAGCCAGTCGCCCTCGAACGCCTTGCGCAGCAAGTACTTGCCCTTGCCGTAGGTGTTCAGCTTCTTGGCGGGGTCAATGGCCATAACGTACTTCACAAAGTCCAAATCGCCGAACGGCACACGGGCTTCGAGGCTGTTCACACTGATGGAACGATCGGCGCGCAGCACGTCGTACATATACAGCTCGCGGATGCGCTTCTGACTCTCGGTCTGGAAGGCGGCGGCGCTGGGTGCGTAGTCGGTGTACTTGTAGCCGAACAGCTCGTCGGAGATCTCGCCGGTCAGCAGCACGCGGATGTCGGTGTGCTCGTGGATGTACTTGCAGACCAAATACATACCCACCGACGCGCGGATGGTGGTGATGTCCCACGTGCCCAGCATCGCGATGACATCTTCGAACGCATCAAGCACAATGTCCTTGTTGATGATGACCTCGGTGTGGTCGGCGTGGAGGTAATCGGCCACCTGTTTGGCGTATTTCAGGTCGATGGCGTCCTCGCTCATGCCGATGGCGAAGGTGCGGATGGGCTTGCCCAGCTTTTTGGCCGCAATGGCGCAGACGAGGCTGGAATCGAGGCCGCCCGACAGCAGGAAGCCGACAGGCGTGTCGGCATCCAGCCGCTTGTCCACGCCCGCAACGAGCTTTTCCCGGATGTTCGTCAGAATTTCGGGCAGCTCGTCTTGGCTGTAAGCGGGCGTGTCGGCAATGTCGCAGTACCGCACGAACTGGCCGTTGCAGTAGTAGCTGCCAATGGGGAACGGGTAGATTTTTTTGCACAGGCCGACGAGGTTCTTTGCCTCGGACGCGAAGGCGATGTGCCCCGACTCGCTGTAGCCGTAGAACAGCGGGCGGATGCCGATGGGGTCGCGGGCGGCGATCAGCAGCTTCTTGCGGCTGTCGTACAAAATCATCGCGAACTCGGCGTCAAGGTGCTTGAACATATCGAGGCCGTACTTGTAGTACAGCGGCAGGATGATCTCGCAGTCGGAGTCGGAGTCAAAGTGGTAGCCCTCGGCCTCCAGCTCGGCCTTGACGGGGCGGAAGCCATACAGCTCGCCGTTGCAGGCGACGCAGTCTGCGCCGCGGAAGAAGGGCTGCATGCCCTCCGGCGTCAGACCCATGATGGCAAGGCGGCCAAAGCCCAGCAGACCGAACTCGGTCTCGACGACGCGCTGGGCGTCGGGGCCGCGGCTGGTGGTACGCAGCAGATACTCGGTAAAAGTTTCGGTGGGCAGATCATGCCCGGCATAACCCATGATGCAGCACATTGTTTTGTTCTCCTTTTCGGTCTTACACTTCCGAATGGTAAAACAAAAGACAGCCCATTCGCCCTGTTATTAGGACGAATCGCTGTCTTGGATCCGCGGTGCCACCTAAATTACCGCAGCCGAAATAATGGCATACGGTCACTTTTTCCGTACACGTTCACCTTTGAAACGCTGCCGTTATAACGCACGGCCTGCGGCGCGCCCTACTTTTTGCATTTCAGGCTGCAGCTCAGGGGTGTTCTTTCGCGCCCTGTCCCCGTCCCGACTTGCACCAGATGTCAGGCTCTCTGTGCGGATATTTGGCGGTACTTTTCCCCATCAACGCTTTTATTGGTTAAAGTATAGCGCGGTTTGGGGAGGGTGTCAAGGGGGAATCGTGAATCCGGCAGGGCAATTTTTACAAGGTTCCCGCCCCATCTCGCGAATCCCTTGGTGCAAAATTCCATATGGCGGAACGTTTCTCCATGGGGCAAATTTTCAGCGCAGTGAACATTCCGCTGTGCGGAACTGTTAGCCTGCCCGCATTTTTGGCAACTGCCGCAATGGCAAAATCGACGCCTGCATGTTACACTGAGGGTGACAGTTATCCGCATGTCCCGCCGCCGCACATGGGACGGGGCATACCCTTTTTGACAGGCAAGACTTTCTTGCAGGAGGAGATCATGGCAAAAAACGCGATCGTCGGTCAGTCCGGCGGCCCCACCTCGGTCATCAATGCAAGCCTCGCGGGCGTGTATGAAAGCTGCAAGCGCCGCGGCGCGGGCAAGGTCTACGGCATGCTGCACGGCGTGGCCGGGCTGTTGGAGCGCCGCACCTGCGTGCTGGACGACAAGCTGAAAACCGCGCTGGACATCGAGCTGCTCAAGCGCACGCCGTCCAGCTATCTGGGCAGCTGCCGCTACAAGCTGCCCGACTGGCACACCGCCGAGGGCGAGGCCATCTACATCCGGCTGTTCGAGATTTTGAAGGAGCTGGACATCGGCTATTTCTTCTACATCGGCGGCAACGACTCGATGGACACCATCGGCAAGCTGGCCGATTACGGCGCACACATCGGCAGCGAGATCCGCTTTATGGGCGTGCCCAAGACCATTGACAACGACCTGATGGTGACTGACCACACGCCGGGCTACGGCAGTGCGGCCAAGTACATCGGCGTCGTGATGAAAGAAATCATCCGCGACGCGACGGTCTACGGCACGAAGTACGTGACGATCGTCGAGATCATGGGGCGCAACGCGGGCTGGCTGACGGCCGCCGCCGCGTTGGCCAAGGCCGAGGACTGCGAGGGCGTCGACATGATCTGCCTGCCCGAAGTGCCGTTCAACGTCGACCATTTTGTTGAAAAGGTCGAGCGGATGCAGCAGTCGAAGCCGTCCATCGTCATCGCCGTGTCCGAGGGCGTCAAGCTGGCGGATGGCCGCTACGTCTGCGAGCTGGCCGACGATGTGCACGCGGTGGACGCCTTCGGCCACAAGGCGCTGACCGGCACGGCGCGCTTTTTGGCGAACACCGTCGCCCGCCGTCTGGACACGAAGACCCGCTGCATCGAGCTTTCGACCCTGCAGCGCTGCGCCGGCCACCTGACGAGCCGCACCGACATCACCGAGGCGTATCAGGTCGGCGGTGCCGCCGCGAAGGCTGCGTTTGAAGGCCACACCGGCGAGATGGTCGCGCTGGATCGCATCTCCAACGCACCGTACCAGTGCGGCACGAGCCTGCACCCCATCAGCGAGGTTGCGAACCTCGAAAAGAAAGTCCCTCTGGAATGGGTCAACGCCGACCACACCGCCATGACGGACGACTTCCTCGCCTATGCCCTGCCCCTCGTACAGGCTGAGCTGACCCCGATTTACGTGGAGGGGTTGCCGCATCATATTTATCTGCCGGAGGCGTAAGGCTGCGGCGGCCTGAGGGCAGGCCGCCCTACAACCTTCCGGAAGCAACAAAAATCCCCGCCGATGCTGTGCGTTCTCACAGAGCATCGGCGGGTTTATTTTTTCTCAAAAATCAAAATACAAAAATTCCGACAGCCCGCTCAGCGAGAGGATCGACCAGCTCAACAGGATCACCGTCAGCAGGGCGCGGGCGGCGGTGGGCTTGAACTTGATCTCCTTGCTGTTTTTGCCCAGCAGGATGATCAAAAACGCCGCCGCAAAATAGATGCGCAGGTGTATCCCGAACACCGAGTCCATCAGCTCGCGCAGCGGGGTGAACATATTCTCCAAAAATGTGAACTCCACCGTGTCGAAGCAGACCTTGTAGGCGAGGTTCAAATTCATCCAGAGCGCCGGTTTGATGCTCTTGAAGTCGGTCATCCGCTGCAGAAGCAGCAGCGCGTCACCCACGCTGTCGGCGCGGAAGAACACCCACAGCACATTCACCGTCAAGAACGTCACCAGCCAGCGGATCGGCTTCCAGACCTTTTGCCACACGGGGCGGACGGCGCGGCTGATGCAGTTTGCCGCGCCGTGCAGCGCGCCCCACAGCACAAACGTCCAGTTCGCGCCGTGCCACAGGCCGCTGACGAGGAATACGACCATAATATTGACGTATGTGCGCAGTTTTCCATTCCGGCTGCCGCCCAGTGGGAAGTAGATGTACTCCCGCAGGAAGCGGGTCAGCGTCATGTGCCAACGCGCCCAAAAGTCCGTGATGGAGTCCGCTTTATAGGGTGAGTTGAAGTTCTGCGGCAGCTCAATGTTCATCATACTGCCGATGCCGATGGCCATGTCGCAGTAGCCGCTGAAATCGAAATACAGCTGGAAGGTGTACGCCAGCGAGACGAGGATCGCCTCAACGCAGGTCAAGGCCGCAATATTGGTGTAGCCCTTTGTCACCAGCGTGGCAAACGTGTCGGCCAGCAGCACCTTTTTGAACAGACCCAGCGCAAAAATATACAGCCCATAGGCAAATTTTTCGCTGTTCCACTTACGGCGGCTCACGTCGCGGAACTGGGGGATCATCTCCTGATGCTGGACGATCGGCCCTGCAATCAGCTGCGGGAAAAACACGACAAACAGCGCGTACTCAATAAAAGTGTAGTCCTTCGTCTTGCCGCGATAACTGTCCACCAGATAGGCGATTTGCTGGAAGGTGTAGAAGCTGATGCCCAGCGGCAGCGCGATGTGCAGCAGCGTGAAGCTGGTGTGGAACGCGCTGTTGATGCTGGACGTGAAGAAATCGTAGTATTTGAACACGAAGATGCAGGCGACGTTGGCCGTGACGCCCGCCGCCAGCAGCGCCTTTTTTGCGCGGGGCGCAGCGGTGAGCATGGCGCGGGAGAGCGCGTAGTTCACAAGGATGCTGCCCACGATGACAAAGAGGTATTTCGGGTTGTAGTAGCCGTAAAACCACAGCGACATACCGACGAGGAAAACATTGGCCGCCGTGTATTTGCCGAAGTGGTTCAGCCCGAAGTACCCCGCCAGCACACAGGGGAAAAACAGGAAGATAAAAATATAGGAATTGAACAGCATAGCGTATCCTCCTCAGCTGAAAATCTGCGTATAGTCGTAGGAGGAATAAAACGCAGTGATGTTCTGCAGATAGGTCTCGTAATTTTCCGGCGTGATGCGGTGCTCGTCGGCGGCCATCCATTGCAGCATCCGGCTGTTGACCTCGCCGCTGTAGTGCTCCAGATCCTTGTAGTTGTCAAGGTTGCAGACCATGTCGTACTCCTCGTAGAAGGAGTAGAGCCGGACGTTCTCATAGGGGAAGAACGCCTCAAAGATCGTGCGCTCGATGTCAGCGCGGCGCTGGATCGCGCCATTTTTGCGCAGACCCTCCCAGTTGTAGATGCTGTAGGGCGGCACAAAGAAATAGAACGTCGTCTCCGGGTGCGCCTCGATGATGGGCAGCAGGTTGCGGTCGATGACCGCGTGGATGCGGCTGACCTCCTCGTCGCTGATGGGATTCTTGTCGTAGGGGGTGTTGGCGTAGTCACGCCCCTCACCGGTATCGCCGCGCAGCACCTGATCACGGCCAAACTCATATTTCTCGTTCCAGCGCACATAGTCGTCAAAGGAGGTCGTCTGCGGCGTGTCCGCGTCCCGCCCATAAACGCCCTCGATGGCGTGGGTCAGCAGCATCTCCTTGTTCAGCAGATATTCCACGTCGTCGAAGGGGTTCTTATTCGTCATATAGGTCGGGTATTCGTAGATATAGTCGTAGGCGTCGGGGTCGTCGACGAGGAATGCGTACTCGTCCAGACTCAGGATGACGTATTTTACATCGTGGCCGGACTCGTAGACTGTCGTCAGGTTGTCCTTGATCTCCGGCATCCACGCCGCGCCGAAGGGAATTTTGATTGCGTTGCAGTCAAACAGCGCGTCCATCTCGCTCGTCTTGAAGTTTTCCACCATCGACGTGCCGGTGATGACGGCATCATAGTCGAAGAACCGCTCGATGCCGTTGCTCTGGTAGCGCTCGTCGAACAGCGGGTAGAAATATTTTTCCAGCGGCGCGTGGTAGTGGAAGCACGGGTCGATGTAGGCCACATACGCCCCCGCAGCCACAAGGATGACCGCCGTTGCCGCCAGTGTGACGGCCGTCCACGCTTTATACGCAGCGCCGTCCTTTTTCTGTTTCTGTTTCAAAACCATCCGCAAAGATCCTCTTATATTGTATCGCACAAACCTGCATCAATAAAACCCGTAACTCGGCAAAATCGTCAGGGCGTTCGCCCACCAATCGGGGATGGGCAGGCCGGACAGCGCCGGGTAGTACACCGCAAACAGCACCGCCGCCAGCGCGCAGAGACCGGTCGCCAGCCGCTTGGCCTGCTTTTCCTTCGGCATCCGCGCCAGCACCAGCGCCAGCGCCGCCAAGCAGAACATCGAGCTGGGGAAATAGTGGTACAGGAAGGTACACCGCGTCACCAGCATCCACGGGATCAGCTGCGTGCCGTACAAAATCAGCACACCCGCGCCCGCGCGGCTGCCGCGCCCGCTGACCTGCCGCCACAGCAGCCCCAACAGCGCCGCCAGCCCGGCCAGCCAGATGACCGGCCCGGCCATGCCCGCAATGCTGGCCTTCATGCCGTAGGGCAGATAGCCGTTGCGGTAATACCACACCGGCCGCAGGCCGAGCAGCCATGTGTACCAGCGGCTTTCGAACGGGTGGGTGGCCTTCAGCGTCGAGTGGTAGCTGAACATCGTGGCCTGACACTGCCACCAGTCCCGCAGCCCGAAGGACGCATCGCGCCACCAGTAGGGCAGGTACGACGCAATGTAGATGCAAAGCGGCAGCAGCACATAGAACAGCACGCCGCCGATGGCCGCTGTGCGGAACTCCGCCCAGAAGCCGGGGCGTTTTTGCTGCCAGCGGGCGTACAGCACGCCCAGATACAGCACGGCCAGCCCCGCACCCGCGTAGATACCCGTCCACTTGGCCGCGCAGCCCAGCCCGAAGGCCAGCCCGCCCAGCGCCATCGGCAGCAGGGCGCTGTCTACGCCCGCCGTCAGCACCTGCTGGCAGTACCACAGCATGCAGTACGCCCCCAGCAGGATGAAAAATGTGCCGTAGACATCGATCGTGGCAAGGCGGCTCTGGGAAAAGCGCATGAAGTCCAGCGCCAGCAGCACACCCGCCGTGGCCGCCACCCACGGCTTGCGGGTCAGGCGGCGCACAAAGCACCATGCCAGCGGCACCAGCAGCACGCCGAACAGCGTGCCGGAGAATCGCCAGCCGAAGCCCGTCATCCCAAACAGCGCGATGCCCACCATGATCAGGTCTTTACCCAGCGGCGGGTGAGTCGTCTCGTAGACCGGCATCTTGTGCAGCTGCTCGTAGCCGGTGCGGGCGTGGTAGATTTCGTCAAAGTACATGCTGTTCAGCTGGCTGATCGTGTCGGGCACAGCGTCCTGCTCGTCAAACAGTGCGCCGCCGCCCGTGACCGGCACCAGCTGGCCGTCGGCGTCGCGGAACGCCAGCTCGAACAGCTGTGCGTTCTCCACCGTCACGGTCAGGTTCTCCCCTGCCGTCAGATACAGATTGTTGGCCGACCAGCTGAAGCAGGTACCGTAGTTCAGCTCCTGCTCAAGGATCGTGTTGCCGTCGGCGTCGGTCACGGTCAGGCTGCCGCCGAAGGACACGCCGGGATAGACCCAGAGCGAAGCTGCGTCCCCCTGCAGCGTCACATTTTCGGACAGCGCCGTGTCGGTCGCGTCCAGCGGCGTCTGCGGCGCGGTCATACTGCCAAGGTAGGCAAAACTCAGCACCGCCGTGGCCGCCGTCAGAGCGCAGAGCGCCCCTACCTCGCGGCGCGTCCACTTGGGCTGCGCGGCGGGCGGCGGCGGGGCGGCCTCTGCCTCCCGCGTCGGCAGCGCCAGCGCATTGCCGTGGTGGACGATGTCCCACACGGCGAAAAGCAGCAGCATGAAGCAGACCGTCTCACCCAGACCGGTCAGGATGGCGACCGCCGAGCTTGTCGCGCTGGACAGCCACTCGTCGTCGGAGCCGGTCAGCGAGTAGACCGTCGCCAGATTGATGAACCCGGTCAGCGACAGCCCTACCCCCGCCGCATAGAGGCGAATGTCATTCCAATGCGCGGCGGCCAACAGCGTCAGCAGCACGCCGGGCACCATGTAGCGCTCGTGCATGCAGTGCGCCAGCGTAAAGATGCCGATGCCGTAGTACGCCGCCAGCAGCAGCGGCGAGAAGCGCCCCGCCCGGATGCTGCGCACCGCAAGGTACACGAGCCCCGCCGTGACAAGCAGGATGTTGACCCAGCCGATCTGCTGCCAAGTCACCCCCAGCAGCGCGGTTTCGGAGAGGTTTTTCCAGTTGCCGCCCAGCGCGGCCAGCCAGTTGAAGGCGTTGATCGTCGCGTAGGGGTAGCCCGACATCGTGCTCGTGTATTTTTCCAGCAGCTTCGGTGCCAGCTGTTCCAGCCCGAAGAAGGGCAGCCCTGTCACCAGCGGCGGCAGCAGCGCCAGCGCCGCCCCGCCGAAGCAGCGGCCAAAAGCGCGCAGGCGGTCTTGTTCGGTCGCGATGGCTGCCAGATAACAGACGGCCAGCACGGGGCCGAACAGCAGCGCCTGCGGCTTGATGGCCAGCGCCACGCCGTACAGCACGGCTGCAGGCAGGTAGCGGCGCTGTTCCAGCAACAAAAAGCAGAGCAGCAGCGGCAGCGTGAACGCGCCGTCGATCTGCTTCCAGACCGCCGTGTCAAACAGCATCAGCGGGTTGAACGCCGTGAACGCCGCTAAAATCATCGCCGTGTGCTCGCGCAGCTCGGCGCGGCGCGCCGTCGTGTAGACAAGCGCTGCCGCAGCGCAGTCGCAGAGCGACGGCACCAGCGCCAGCAGAAAGTACGTCCACTTTGACTCGTAGGCGATGTGCAGCGCCGCGCGGATCGCGCCCACCAGTCCCAGCACCCAAAGGTAGCCGGGCGGGTAGTCGGCAAAATAGCCCTCGCTGTAAAAATTTGCCGCGCCCTCGGAGGCGAGCTTGTCGCCCCACGCCGCAAAGCAGCTCATGTCGTAGGGGTAGCCCTCGGTCACAAGCGCCAGCACCAGCCGCAGCAGCGCACAGCCCAGCAGCAGCCAGAGGATGTGTTTTGTTTTCGTCGTTTGGTTCTTCATCTTCACACAAAAACGCGGGGTGACCCGCGCAGCCTTGCCCGTTTGGCGCAGCTGCGCAGGCCGCCCCTGCGTTGTTCTTATCACAGTTTTGCGATCTTCGGCCCCTGTGCGGTGTCGGTGACGCTCCAGCCCATCTCGGTCAGCCGGGCGCGGATGGCGTCGGCGCGTCCCCAATCCTTCGCCTTCTTGGCGGCGGCGCGCTCCTCGACCAGTGCGGTGACCTCGGCGGGGATGCTGTCGGTCTTTTTGCGGTTATAGAGCAGACCCAGCACGCCGGTCAACTCGTCGAAGGTCTTGGCGGCCGCTTCCAGCGTCGCCTTGTCGGACGCATCGGACATCGTGTTGATGTCCTTAACGAGGTCGAAAATGGCGGCCAGCGCGTCAGGCGTGTTCAGGTCGTCGTCCATGGCGGTCTTGAACTTTTTGCGCGCGTCCTCGCACTTTTCTGCCAGCGCCGTATCGGTGCCGTGGGCGTGCTCGATGGCGAAATCGAGGTTGTCGCGGCAGGTGTACATGCGCTCCAGACTGCTCTTGCAGCTTTCGATCAGCTCGACCGTGTAGTTCAGCGGCATGCGGTAGCCCGCCGTCAGCATGAAGTAGCGGATCGGCTCATAGCCGTACTTGTCGGCGATCTCGCGCACCGTGAAGAAGTTGTTCGCGCTCTTGGACATCTTCTCGTTGTTGATGTTCAAAAAGCCGTTGTGCATCCAGTAGCGGCTGAAGGTGCAGCCGTTGGCGCACTCGCTTTGGGCGATCTCGTTCTCGTGGTGGGGGAAGATCAGATCCTGACCGCCGGCGTGCAGGTCGATGGTCTTGCCGAGGTGCTTGCGCGCCATGGCGCTGCACTCGATGTGCCAGCCGGGGCGGCCGTGACCCCACGGGCTCTCCCAGTAGGGCTCGCCGGGCTTCGCGGCCTTCCAGACAGCGAAATCGGCGGGGTCTTCCTTCAGGTCGTCGTCCATGCGGCTGCGCAGCTCGCGGTTGCCGCTTTCCAGGTCGTCGAGGTTCAGGTGGCTCAGCTTGCCGTAGCCGGGGTCGGACTTAACGCGGAAATAGACATCGCCGTTGCGGGCAACGTAGGCGTGGCCGGAGTCGACCAAATCCTTCACGATGTGTATGATCTCGCCGATATGCTCGGTCGCACGGGGACGCACGGTGGGTGCTTTGACGTTCAGCCCGTCGGAATCCTTGATGTACTCGGCCTCGAACTTGCGGGCGACCTCCTGCATCGAGGTGCCCTCCTCCTGCCCTTTCTTGATGAGCTTGTCATCAATGTCGGTGATGTTGGAGACATAGTAGACCTTGTTGCCGCAGTATTCAAGGTAGCGGCGCAGCGTGTCAAAGACGATCATCGGGCGGGCGTTGCCGATGTGGATATAGTTGTAAACCGTCGGGCCGCAGACATAGATGCGGTACTCGCCCTCCTTCTGGGGGATGAACTCCTCCTTCTGGCGGGTCATAGTGTTGAAGATCTGCATAGCTTGCACGTTCCTTCCTCATTCGGGATATATAAACTTATTATAACGAAGACACTGCACGGTTGCAAGGGGATTTCAGCCGTTATTTGCGAATTGCAGCGCCAGCTCGTCCCAGACGGCGCTGAAATTGTAGGGGAAGCGCGCGTCCTCCTCGGCCAAGTAGCTGCGGTAGGTGTCGAGTTCTTCCACAGTCGGCGCGTCTACACGGCGGTAGGCCGTGATGGTGTAGCCGTTGCCCATGTCAAACTCGGCGGCGATTTCAAACGGCGCGTATTTGTCCTGATTTTCAAGGAACGCGGCGTTCATCTTCTCGGTGTGGTTGTTCGGGTCGAAGGGCGTACAGGTCAGCACGACCTGCGCTGTGAACAGCTCCTTCGGGAAGGCGTCGTTGCCGGGGTTGCACGCACCGTAGGGCAGGATCTCGCGGATGGACTCATCCGGCAGCGCCGAGATGCGGAAGACATCCGGGCTGTAGACAACGCCGTGGCAGATCATGTAGGCCGAGTTTTCGCCGGTGCAGTTCGCCCGCAGCCAATCGTTGACCTCAGCGATCTGCGCCAGATCGGCGCGGGGGCTGTCCACATAGAAATACAGGCCGCTGTTCACCGCGTTGGGCAGGATAACCGGCAAAAGCTGGCTGCACGCGCCGAAGTTGAGCGCACAGAGCGCCCCCAGCACAGCGGCCACGGCGCGGCGCGGCCATGCCCACGGCAGGTTCGCAACGAGCAGCGCACAGAGGAAGCAGCCCAGCAGGTAGAACGGCGCGACGGCCAGCGATTGATGGTCGTCCATGTTCTGCACGCGGGTGACGAGCAGCACGGTCAGCACCGCGCCGACGGCGGAGAGCACCGCGAGGGCGCGGGTTTTAGACTTATACAATCCGTATAGTATGCCAGCGAGCATAATGGCGAAAACGAGCCAGCCCAAATAGACGCGCTGGTTGTTCAGCTCCGCCAGAAAGCCGCCGGTCTGGTAGGTGGCATAGCGGTCGCTGTAGTCGGCCTTGACGATACGCCAGAACATTGGCAGCAGCGGTACGCCGACGCAGACGAGCGATACAGTGGCAAATTTTACGAGCCGAACCGCCGCACCTGCCTGTTTTTGCAGCGCCGCACGCCCCAGCACCCAGACACCGTACAGTAAAAAGTACGCTACAACGGTGAACATATAGCTCCGGCGGGTCAGCATCAGCAGCCCCGTGAACGCCGCCATGCTGATGAGCCGCGCGGGGGCGGGGGCGGTGAAATCGTATCCGAGGCCCAGCGCCAGCAGCATGAAGGCGAACGCAACGCCCAGCAGGTCGGGCATGCCGCGGTAGAGCGCGATATGTACAAGCGGCAGCAGCGCGACGAACGCCAGCGAGAGCGCCGTGAAGAGCGTCGGCGCTTTCGGTTCCAACCTTTTGCGCAGTGCAGCGAGGAAAACCCACGCGCTGAGGTAGACGAGCGTCGGGATCAGCAGCCCGCCCAGCAGTGCGAAGGTGTTCGCCGTGCGCGGCGTGAACATGAAGAACGGCTCGGCCAGCAGGTTGATGACGAGCGGCGCATAGTCGTTGAACCACGTTTTATAAATCGTCGAGCCGACGCCGGTAAAGACGCCGTCCGCGAAGTTCGATTCCAGACGCACCTGCAGATTATAATAGGTCGCATTGTCCCAAAGGTAGAGGCTCTGGCGGCCGACCATTGCATGCAGGTAGAAGACGGCGCTTAAGACAATGCAGACAGCCAAAATCGCGGCGTCGGCCTTCGTCAGCTTTGCGCCGACCGCCTTGGCTGCGCGGCGGTAGAGGCAGAATGTGCCCAGCACCGCCGTGCAGGAGAGCAGCAGCAGCCAGACATCCACAGGATTGCGCCCGCTGCCGAGCATATCGATTTTTTGCAGCGGTGTGATAAAATGCGCCGCCGTGCTGAAGACAAACTTGACCGCAAAAATACACAGCAAAAGCAGGACGACCCGCTCTAAGCGTGTCATCCTGCGGTAAATCGTAGAAATTTTTGTTCGGAGCTTTGCCATCACTTTGCCTGCATGAACAGCTTTTTATTCTGCCACAGGTAGATACCGCCGGACAGCAGCGTCGCCGCGCCGCACAGCCAGCACAGCACGATGGTAACAAGGCTGATAACGCCGACATCCGTCGGCCCGGCCAGCGCGCCGCCAAAGTAGTAGAAGATGATCGTCAGCATCTGCAGCACAGTCTTGACCTTGCCCCACATGTTCGCAGCGATGACGGTGCCGGTCTCGGCGGCCAGCATACGCACACCCGCCACGGCAAACTCGCGGAAGAGGATGACTGCCAGCACGACCGGCGAGCAGACGCCATCCGTCACCATATAGATGAACGCGGCCGTCGTCAGGCATTTGTCGGCCAGCGGATCCATAAACTTGCCAAAGTCGGTGACAAGGTTATTCTTGCGCGCCAGATACCCGTCGAGAAAATCCGTGATGCTGGCAACGGCGAAGATCACGCCCGCGATCAGCATATATGTGGCGTTAAAATCGGCCGTGCCATAGTGGGAAATGGCCGCGAAAATCATGAACACGGGCACAAGAATCACGCGCATCATCGTCAGCTTATTAGGTAAATTCATAGCTTACTCCTCCAGCTTTTCTTCCACGTAGCCGTACAGGTCGTATGTGTCGGAATCGGTGATCGTCACCTTATAGAACGCGCCGGCCTCCAGCGGGGTATCGGCGGGGGTCAGCACATTGCCGTCGATCTCCGGGCAGTCGGCCTTCGTGCGCAGCAGGTACATGCCGGTCTCGTCGTCAACGCCGTCGCAGATGCACTCATAGGTCTTACCGACCTTCTCGCCCTCGCGCTCGGCGCTGACTTCGGCCTGCAGCTCCATGATGTGATCGGCGCGGCGCTGCTTTGTCTCCTCGTCGATCTGGTTCGGCATGCGGGCGGCGACGGTGTTTTCCTCGGCCGAGTAGGCAAAGCAGCCGAGGCGGTCGAACCTGACCGTCTTGACAAAGTCGCACAGCTCGGCGTACTGCTCCTCGGTCTCGCCTGGGAAGCCCGCGATCAGCGTCGTGCGCAGCGTAATGCCGGGGATGGCCGCGCGCAGCCGGGCGATGGCATCCTCGATCTCCTTGCGGCCGCCGCGGCGGTTCATCGCCTTCAGCACGGCGTCGTCGCAGTGCTGGATGGGCAGGTCAAGGTAGGGCACGATCTTGGTGTTGCGCACCATGGCAGCGATAAATTCGTCGCTGATACGTTCAGGATATGCGTACAAAATGCGGATCCAGCGGATGCCGTCGATCTCCTGCAGCTTATCCAACAGCTCACAGATGGCACCGGGCTTGCCCCAGTCCTCGCCGTAGGCAGTGGGATCCTGCGCGACAAGGATCAGCTCGCGCACGCCCTCGCCTGCCAGCCAGCGGGCTTCGGCGACGCAGTCGTTGATGTCGCGGCTGCGCAGCGCGCCGCGAATCAGCGGGATGGCGCAGTAGTAGCAGCCATTGTTGCAGCCCTCGGCAATTTTTAAGTACGCGTAGTGACGCGGGGTCGAGATGACGCGCGCGCCGCCCAGCTGCATATCGCTCTTGGGGCCGTAGCTCTCGGTCTGGCCTGCACCGGCGGCACAGACGCGGCGCACGATGGCGGGCAGCGCCGCGTTGGAGCCGATGCCGACGACCGCGTCGACTTCGGGGATCTCCTGCACGATCTGCTGCTTATAGCGCTCGGCCAGACAGCCGGTGACGATGACCTTGAGGTCGGGATTTTCCTGCTTATATTGGCATGCCATCAAAATATTTTCGATAGCCTCTGTCTTGGCAGACTCGATGAAGCCGCAGGTGTTGATGATGATGATGTCCGCCTCGGCGGGGTTGGCCACGGTGATATGGCCATCCTTGATGAGCGCATGGCAGAAAACGTCGGCGTCGACCTGATTCTTCGGGCAGCCGAGGGAGATAATGGCAATTTTCATTGGGTAGTCCTTTTATACTTTTTATTCGTCGTCGTTCAAAACTTCACGTATTACCGCGTGGGAAAACCCCCGCCGGGCAAGGGCGGCGGCGACTTGGTCGCGCTTACCGGCGGCCAGCTTCGACGCATACTGCCGCTGCACCAGTGCGCGGGCGGTCTCCACTTCGGGGTTCTCACCGTCGTCGGTCTCGGCAAACAGCTCCTCCACCACCTCGGCGGCGGTGTCGCGGTCAATGCCTTTGGCGTTCAAGTCCTGCATAATTTCGCGGCGGGATTTCCGCTTGCGCAGCAGCTCGGCTGCACGGCGGCGGGCAAAGCCCGCATCGTTCAGCAGCCCCAGCTCCCCCGCCCGCGCCACGGCGTAGGCGGCGCTGTGGGCGTCGAACTTGCGGCAGAGCTTCTGGTACAACTCCCCCGCCGCATGGTCGCGCAGGGAGAGGTAATCCATCGCCTTGTCCAGTGCGCGGCGGGTGTCGCTTTTCTTGCGCAGCTCCTCGATCTGCCAGTCCTCCAAATCGTCGTCCTGATGCAGTGCGGCATCCGCAAAGGTGTTCTCGTCGAGAGAGAAGGCGAACTCGCCGTCAAAAAACAGCGCAAGGCGGCCTTTTTTCGTCTCTTTGATCTGGGTTAAGCGCGGCATTATTCGTCGACCATGATGTCGAGGTCGACCTCGCTGCCCGTCGTCTTGGCAGCGGGGGCAGCCGGGGCTTCGCCCGCTGCGACCGGCTTGACGATCTCCGACGGGTCAAGCGGCTTGACGGTGCCCTTCTTGCCGGCGGCCAGCAGGCGGTCGGCGTTGGCGCGGACGATCTTCTCGATCTCGTCGGACACTTCGGGGTGCTCCTTCAGGAACTGCTTCGCGTTGTCGCGCCCCTGACCCAAACGCATCTCGCCGTAGTTGAACCACGCGCCGCTCTTCTGCACGACGCCCAGCTTGACGCCGAGGTCGAGAATTTCGCCGATCTTCGAGATGCCCTCGCCGAACATGATGTCGAACTCGGCCTCACGGAACGGGGGCGCGACCTTGTTCTTGACGATCTTGGCGCGGGTGCGGTTGCCGATGAACGCTCCGGTGGAGTCCTTCAGACCCTCGATACGGCGCACGTCGATGCGCACACTGGAGTAATATTTCAGCGCACGGCCGCCGGTGGTGACTTCGGGGTTACCGTAGACAATGCCGACCTTCTCGCGCAGCTGGTTGATGAAGATGCAGACGGTGTTCGTCTTGCCGATGACACCGGTCAGCTTGCGCAGGGCTTGGCTCATCAGGCGCGCCTGCAGGCCGACATGGCTGTCGCCCATCTCGCCCTCGATCTCGGCGCGGGGCACCATCGCGGCGACCGAGTCGACGACGACAGCGTCGATCGCGCCGGAGCGGACGAGCGCTTCACAGATTTCCATGGCCTGCTCGCCGGTGTCGGGCTGGCTGACCAGCAGGCTGTCGATGTCAACGCCCAGCGCGGCGGCGTAGGTCGGGTCGAGGGCGTGCTCGACGTCGATGAAGGCGACCTCGCCGCCCATCTTCTGCGCTTCTGCCAGAATTTGCAGTGCCAGCGTCGTTTTACCGGAGGATTCCGGGCCATAGACCTCGACGATACGGCCGCGGGGCACGCCGCCGATGCCCAGCGCCAGATCAAGGCCGAGGCTGCCCGTGGGGATGGCATCGACCTGCATCGTGACGTTGGCGCCCAGCTTCATGACTGCGCCCTTGCCGAACTGCTTTTCGATCTGTGCCAGCGCGGTTTCCAGCGCGGCCTTTTTATCGGAGGCGGGGCCGACCGTCTTGGGAGTCGTATCTTTTTTTGCTGCCATGTTGCGTTCTCCTTTTTATCTAAGCGATAGTGCTATAATTTGCGTTTGCGTCTATTATATACGATTTACGAACAGATTACAACATTTTGTTGTGCATTTTGCGTCCGATAAAGCGGATTTTCAAGGGATTTTTTCGGGATTTTGCAGCAAAACCGCCCGGTCGTTGCCGCCGTAGTCCTTCCGGCAGCTGCCGTTGACCCAGCCGTGCGCCTGTCCCAGCGCCAGCACATCGGCGGCCTGCGCGCAGCCGATCTCCAGCACGAGCCATCCGCCGGGGCGCAGCGCGTCCCGGTAGCGAGCGGTCAGCAGGCGGTAAAAATCCAGCCCGTCCGCGCCGCCGTCCAGCGCCATAGCAGGCTCGCAGGCGGTTTCGGGCATCAATTCGCCCATCTCCTGCCCCGTCAGGTAGGGCGGGTTCGAGATAATCAAATCCGCTCCTGCCTGCGGCAGTCCTTTATAATAGGTAAAGACGTCGGCCTGCACGGCGCGCACCGACGTGCCCGCTGTGTTTGCGGTCAGGTATCGCCACGCGTCGGGGCTTTTCTCGACGCAGGTCACCGCCGAGCCGGGGACGTGGCGCGCGATGCCCAGCCCCAAGCAGCCAGTACCGGCGCAGAGGTCGTAAACGACGGGCGAAGGCGTGTTTTGCAAAAGCTCGATGGCCGCCTCGCAGACGACCTCGCTGTCAGCGCGGGGGCAAAGCACACCCGCCCCGACCTTGAGCGTAAAGTCCATAAAATCCCACTCGCCGAGGATGTATTGCAGCGGCTCGCGGGCGGCGCGGCGGTCAGCCAGCGCGGCAAGGCGGGCGGCCTCATCGGGCGAAAGGCCGCTGTCCAACCTCGGTTCGCGGCGGGTCACAAAGCGGTAGAGTTCGGCCGCGTCGAACCGCGCGTCGGGCACACCGGCGGCTGACAGCCGAGCGCAGAGCGCTTGAAATGCAGCGTTCACCAGCGGGCTTCCTCCTGATTTTCAGGCAGGACGGGCGTGACGGCGGCGATAGCGACCTCGATCATCGAGTCATCCGGCTCAAAGGTCGTCAGCCGCTGCATCCACAGCCCCGGCTGGGACACGATACGGGACAGCACACTGTCCGATCGACCTGCCCATTTTAGAATTTCATACGAAATACCGACCAAAAGCGGGAACATGCAGAGCTTGTACACAATGCGCAGGCCGGTGCTTGTCCACGGCAGCACCGCGTAGAGGAAGATACTGATAATGATGACGAGGATCATAAAGCTGGTGCCGCAGCGCGGGTGGAAGCGGCTCTGCCTGCGGATGTTCTCGACAGTCAGCGGCAGCCCGGCCTCGTAACAGGCGATGGTTTTATGCTCGGCGCCGTGGTATTCGAAAACGCGGTGCAGCTCCTTGTAGCGGGTGCAAAGGTACATGTAGACGAGGAAAATTACCATTTTCAGCACACCTTCGAGGATCACGCGCGGCCAGCGCCCCAGCGGCACAGCCTTCATCACAAGGCCGGTCAAAAACGTAGGCAGGAAGGTGAACAGGAAAAGCGCCAGCACCACACCGACGAAGGCCGCGCAGGTCATCAGCACGTTTTGCACGGCGGGGGTGGCGTGTTCCTCGAACCATTTGTCCAGCTTGGACTCGGCGGGCTCGTCCTCACCGTCCATCGCAATATCGGCGGCGTGCATCAGGTATTTGTAGCCCTTATAAAGGTTTTCAGCCATATTGCAGACGCCCCGCACAAGCGGAACCTTATTGTACCAGTGGGTCGTGACGGTGTCGTAGGTCAGATCAATGCTGCCGTCCGGCTTGCGCACCGCGCAGCAGATCTTTTCGGGGCCGCGCATCATGATGCCCTCCATCAGGGCTTGCCCGCCGACGGAGGTGCGGAAGGGGGTTGGGGTGTTGGGTGATGAACTCATAAGGCTTCTCCTTTAAAACAGATAAAAGATAAGAGATAATAGATAATAAAACCGGTGGATCGCAGCGCTTGGCGCTGCTCAAAAATCTGCGCTTCGCGCAGCTATTTTTTATCTTTTATCTATTATCTTTTATCTTGCATGAAAAAATCTTAGATTTTTTCATGCAGATGTTCCTGCCCCGGATGGTACACGGGGAGAGTGACGCTGACGGTCGTGCCTTGGCCGAGGGTCGATTCAATGTCGAATTTGCCGCCCAGCGTCTGCACGATCTCATCGACGACGGCCAAGCCGATGCCGGAGCCGCGCACGGCATTCTTCGCCTTGAAAAATTTCTGCTTGACCTTTTCCAGATCGTCCGGCGCAATGCCGCGCCCCTGGTCGCGGATGGACGCCGTGACCGTGACCGGCGTGCGGCGCAGCGTCAAAAAGATCGTGCCGCCCGGCTCGGAATATTTGATCGCATTATCGAACAAATTCACAAATACCTGCCGCAGGCGCGCCGGGTCAGCCCAGACGGGGTACGGCTCCTCCGGCTCGGAGTAGACCAACTGCATCCCCTCCTGCCGGATGCGCGCCTCGACGAACAACGCGGCGTCGGTGGCCTCGGCCACAAGGTCTAGCACCTCGCAGTTCATCTTGATGCCGTTCTGCAGGCGGGAGAAGTCGAGCAATTCCTCGACCATCGTGTAAAGGCGGTCGGTCTCGGTGCCAATGACTGCGAGGCCGCGCCGGTAATTTTCGTTCGTTGGGTCGTCGATATTGCTGATCGTCTCGACCCAGCCCTTGATGGACGTCAGCGGGGTTCGCAGCTCGTGGCTGACAGAAGATATAAACTCATTTTTGAGTCGTTCCGTCTCGGCAAGGTCTTCGGCCATCTGGTTGATCGTCTTGCACAGGCGGCCGATTTCGTCATTGTAGCGTGTATCCGGCAAGCGAACTTTCATGTCGCCCTTCGCAATCTTCGTCGCGGTAGCCTCAACCTCACCTAAGGGTCGGACGATGGAGCGCACAAAAAACAGCCCGCTCCACACTGTGAAGCCCAGCACCAGCAGGCCGAGCCCGACGCAGACCGCGACCATCCGCCACCACTGCCCGTCCACGAGGGTCAGGCTTGTCACCATCCGCATGGCGGCGACACTGCCCGCCGCGTAGGGCACCAGCATCGTGACCGCCATGACCCGCTCGCCCTGCGTCGTGGCGAAGATAGCCGAGCCCAAGCCGTTGGCCGAGGCCAGCGCACGGCCATAGTCGGTGCCGTCGCTCAGGCCGGGATTCATCGTGCCGCTGCTGGTGGCGAGGATGACGCCCTGCGCGTCCAGCAGCATGAACTCGAATTTATCCTTCTCGTCGAACTGCTCGACGACGCGGCGCAGCACCTGCCCACGGCTCTCGGCGGTCGTGTTGGTGTCCCCCGCCGTGCCCGTGGCCTGCAGGCGGCCGACGACGGTGGAAAAGCGGTTTTCCACCGCGCGCTCAACGCCGCCGTAGAGGTCGTTGTAGCTGTAGTAGAGGAACAGCCCTTCGGCCAGCACCATGACAAGCACGGTGATCAGCAGGCTGCCGCAGATCCAGCGGCGGATGATGCTGCTTGACTGCATGGGGGTTCCTCCTTTCCGGGTAGTTTTTCAGCCTATCTTACGCATTCCACCGATATCCGTACCCCCAGACGGTCAGGATGTGCTGGGGGCTGCTGGGTTCGTCCTCAATCTTCATGCGCAGGCGGCGGATATTCACATCGACGATCTTCACGTCGCCGAAATAGTTCTTGCCCCAGACGCCTTCAAGGATTTTTTCACGTACCAACGCTGTTGCCGGATTGCGGAAGAACAGCTCCATAATCTGAAACTCGACCTGCGTCAGGTCGATGGGCTTGCCGGACTTGTACAAAATACGGCTCTTTTCATCCAGCACAAAGGGGCCGCTGACAAGCTGCTCCGGCTCCTCGGCGGGCTTGGCTGCGCCGCCGCGGTGGATGCGCCGGGTCAGCGCCTCCAGCCGTGCGATTAGCTCCGACACAGAGAACGGCTTCGTGATGTAATCGTCCGCGCCGATGGACAGACCGCGGATTTTGTCGCTCTCCTGTCCTTTTGCCGACACGATGATGATGCCGATGTCGCTGTCGTCGCGGCGGATCGTCTCGCACAGGCTCAGGCCATCCATGCCGGGCAGCATGATGTCCAGCAGCGCCGCGTCGCACGGCTCGCTGTCGTGCATCAGTTCCAGCGCACGCTCAGCGCTGGGCGCTTCCACGACCTCCCAGCCCGCCATCTTCAGGTTTAGGGCTACCATTTCGCGGATGCTGGCTTCGTCTTCGACTACCAAAACTCGTTTCATAAACCTGATTCCCTTCTGTATCAATTTGACCCCAGCAGTACCGTGTGCTGACTGATGAAGTCCAGACTCAATCCGTAATAGGGCGTGACGACCCGCGCCTGCAGCTGTTGGCTGCCAATGTTCGCGATGCGCAGGTAATTGCCCACGCCCGCCCCGGCGTTGTCAGCAGGGTCGACGACCCGCATTTCGCAGTAGACCGTCGTTCCCTCGGCGTTGCAGATCAGCCAGCCCGTGCCGCTCTGGTTCGAGCGGATCATGCAGCTGCCGTGCATCGATTCAGGCAGCTGCATAAAGAGGTTGTACTCGCTGTCATAGACACCGAAGCTGCTGTTGCCGTCGTTGGCGGTCGTGTAATCCTTCCACAGCAGGAAGGTCAGGCGCTTGTCCATCGGCGTTTGCAGCGTGCCGCCGTCGTCAATCTCTACGGGGATGTCCACCGTACCGTTGTCGTCGATGTCGCAGCTGAGCAATTCGGCGTGGTAGCGCAGCGTGCTGCGCTGGACGTCGCCCATGCCGGCGGGGCGGTATGGCTGCAAAAATCCCGTCTCATCGTCATAAAGTATGATGTCCGATACCAGACTGCTGCTGCCCGTCCACGCGTCCATGACAAGGTACATCGCGTCGTCGCTGCCTGTGCCTGCGTGGAGCGCCGCACAGCTGCTGTAAAGCCCCTCGCCCAAGTTCAGCGTCTGGGTCGAGCGGAACTCGCCGTCGTTGGCGGTCAGCAGTTGCAGCGTCACGCCGCCCAGCTCGTTGTCCGGCGGCAGCGCCAGCACCAAGTCCTGCGTGCCGCCCTTGCCGGTGAAATCGGCCAGAATCATGTCCGTATAGCTCTTGCTGATGACCGTAGACAGCGCTGTACCGTCATATTGATAAACAACAAGGTACTTGTCCCCCTGCGGCGAGACGTACCCGGCCAGCAACTGCTGGCTCGTCGTGTCCTTCAGGTGCGCGGCCGAGAAGCTCTCGACCTCGGTCGCCAGGCCCTCGATGGACTGGCTGACCCGCCAGCCGTTCTCGCCGGAGGGCTCCAGCACCGCCAGCCAGACGTTCGAACTCGTCGTGTCGGCGGTGTAAAGGACGGCGGCCTCGTCAACGCCGTCGCCGTCCCAGTCGCCGAAGGCGAACGGCGAGAGGAAATCGCCGCTGGCGGGGTATTTCAGCGTCGCGCTGCTGCCAAGGTAGCTGTTCAGCGCCTTTTGCAGCGACGCGCTCTCGCCGGAAAGCTGGGGCGCGCGCAGCAGTGTCTCGACGTCGCCCGCCGCGCTGCACCCGGCCAGCGCCAACACAAGGAGCAGCGCCGATATTCGTTTCAGCATGGTGACGTGCTCCTTTCTTGTACAAATATACGAGTATAGTATAGCACATTTACGGCAAAGCCGCAATGCCCAACAGCATCAGCAGACAGCCCGCCGCCGCACCCAGCACCCCCGCCGCGCGGTGCTTTGGCGCAAACGCCTGCGGCAGCAGCTGCGCCAGCGCCACCCAGACCATGACCCCCGCCGCCAGCACGACGACGCCGGTCAAAAAACCGGGCGTGAAAAGCTGCCGCAGGAACAGCCACGCCAGCACCGCGCCCAGCGGCTCGGCCAGACCGGAGGCGAGGGCGGCGGCCGCCCCGCTCAGACGGCTGCGGGTCGCATAGGCGAAGGGCACGGCTACGGCGAGCCCTTCGGGGATATTGTGCAGCGCGATGGCCGCCGCCGTGCGCAGCCCCAGCGACGGGTCAGCCGTGCCCGCAAAGAAGGTCAGCACACCCTCCGGGAAGTTGTGCAGCAGCAGTGCCGCGCCGGTGATCAGGGCGGTGCGCATGGCTGCCGCGCGGGCAGGGTCGCGGCTTTGGCCGAAGTGCGCGGCGAGGGTGGATTCTTCCGGCAGCAGCCGCCCCAGCGCGCCTGCCGCCACCATACCCAGCGCCAGCAGCGACACGACCGCCCCGCCGCAGCCCAGCGGCGGCAGGTAGGCGGCGTAAAAATCGAGCGCTTCTGGCATCAGGTCAGTCAGCGACGCCGTAAGCATGACCCCACCCGCGAAGCCAGCCGACGCAGTGAGCAGGCGTTCCGTCGGCGGGCAGATTACGGCCAACAACCCGCCCAGCCCCGTGGACAGCCCGGCAAGGGTGGTAAGTACGATCGGTGAAGTGTGCATAGCGCGCCCCCTTGGTTTGTGTGGTTTGGTTTATAATGGTATGCGGGGGCGGCGGGGATTACGACGCGATTTTCGGGACAATGTAAAACGTAAAGGCGAGGCTTTGGTGCGCACGGCAGCAAAAATACCGCCGTCTTTCCGACAGCGGTATTTTTACTTTGTTATTGTTTAAGAGTTTTTCCGTTCCTTCTTTGCAAAGAAGGAACCCGCGTCCCCTTAGTACCCGCTGCCCGCCTCACCGGAGGTCAGCAGCTTGACCGCGCGGGAGGTGCCGAGGCGGTCGGCGCCGAGGTCGAGGAACTTCTCGATGTCCTCGACGGTGGAGATGCCGCCCGCCGCCTTGATCTTGCAGCGACCCGCAACATGCTTCGCGAACAGCTCGATGTCATGGAACGTCGCACCGCCCGTGGAGAAGCCCGTGGACGTCTTGATGAAGTCCGCACCGGCCTCCGGCACGATGTCGCACATCTTGATCTTCTCGTCGTCGGTCAGCAGGCAGGTCTCGATGATGACCTTCAGCACCTTGTCGCCCACGGCGGCCTTGACGGCGGCAATGTCGTTGCGCACATCGTCGTACTGCTTGTTCTTCAGCCAGCCGATGTTGATGACCATGTCGACCTCGGACGCGCCGTTCTCCACTGCCGTCTTCGCCTCGAACGCCTTGCTCTTGGTGTCCATGGCACCGAGGGGGAAGCCGACGACACAGCAGACCGGCACGCGGCCGGCCATATACTCGACCGCCTGCTGGACATAGCAGGTGTTGATGCAGACCGACGCGCAATGGTTGGCGATGGCCTCGTCGCACAGGGTCTGGATCTGAGGCCAAGTAGCCTCCGGCTTCAGCAGGGTGTGGTCGACCTTGCTCAGCATTTCTTCTTTCGTGTATTTCACCGGAAATTTTCCCCTTTCTCACAATGCTTGCACAGGCGTGCCTGATGCAGGCCCAGTGCCGCAAATACGATGGAGGTGATGCTGACCGTGGCGCCGATGATGCCAAGGATCAGCCCCACCAGACGGAATGCGTGCCCGCGAACTTTCTGTTTCATGGGGGATGCCTCCTTTTTGGGACGTAATTTTTTATGCACCAGCCGCTTTGCTCCTTGGGTCAGCAGCGGATGTTTGAGGGCGAATTTTGCCACTTTAAAAACAAGCATGGCCGTCTCCTTTCAGGGTCGAGTCATTTCTTTTTAAAGATGAACAGCTTGCTGAAAACATAATTGGACAAAATAACGACCACCTGACTGAACAGCTTGACGCCCATCGCCCACAGCTTGCCGTTGGCCGCTGCGAAAGCGATATGCGGCGCAAGGATGCTGACGCCCAACCAGATGATGAGCTGATCCATCACCATCGTTGCGATGCGGCAGGAGACAAACTGCCCGAACTCTGCCCACGCGGCCTTGCCGGTGTTTGCGCTTTTGAACACAAAAGTACGGTTTGTCCAATAGGCAAAGAGGATGCAGATGATATTGTCCAGCACGTTGCCGACGCCGGTGGCGAAGCCCGTGCCGAACGCCGCCTGAAACGCCGCAAAAACGACAAGGTTCAGCAGCGTAGCCAGCCCGCCGAAGAACAGGTAGGCCAGCGCCTCGTAGTATTTTTTGATGACGTCTTTCAGTTTTTGCATGATGCACCCGTTTTTGTTTGTAGGGGCGGGCATTGCTCGCCTGCGGGGCGTCGAGGACGCCACCTCCTACAGCTCATAATACAAAAGGGGTCTGCCTGTTACAACAGGCAGGCCCCTTGCGGTTGCTCAGACTTACGGCAACATCCCGCAATTCCCGCTCTCCGGGCTTAAGCACCGCTCCGGCGCTTAGAATTGCGTACTCTTGCCTTAAATTATTCAGCGTCCTCGTTCTCGTCGAGGCAAGCCTTCATGGACAGGCTGATGCGCTTGCGGTCGAAGTCGACAGCAGTCAGCTTAACGCGGACTTCGTCGCCAACCTTCAGCACGTCAGAGACCTTGTTCACGCGCTCATTGCTGATCTCGCTGATGTGAACCAGACCGTCGATGCCCGGCATGATGCGGACAAACGCGCCAAACTTGGTGATGGAGACAACGGGAGCGGTGAACTCAGTGCCGACGGGGACTTCGTTCTCCAGCTTGACCCAGGGGTTGTCCTCTTCCTTCTTGTAGCCGAGGGAAACCTTCTGGTTCTCAGGATCGTAGCTCTTGACGTAGACCTCGATCTCGTCGCCGACCTTCACGACCTCGGAAGGATGCTTGATGTTGTTCCAGCTCAGCTCGCTGATGTGGCACAGGCCATCAACGCCGCCCACGTCAACGAAAGCGCCGTAAGAGGTCAGGCTCTTGACAACGCCCTTATACTGCTTGCCGACCTCAACATTGGCCCAGAACTCCTCGCGCTTGGCCTTGTTGGCCTCGGCAGTGACCTTGTTGATGGAGCCGACGATCTTGCGGCCGGCGCACTCGGTAATGACCAGCTGAACGTGCTGGCCAACCAGCTTGGTGTAGTCCTCGTCGCGGCGCATGGTGGCCTGAGAACGGGGAACAAAGACGCGGACGCCCTTGACGTTGACAACAACGCCGCCCTTGTTGGCTTCCATGACGTCGCCTTCCATAACGGTGCCGTTCTCGGCAGCCTCGGAGACGTCCTTCATGCCCTTCTGGGCCTCAAAACGGACGCGGGACAGGGTGTCAACACCCTCCTGGTCGTTGGTCTTGACAACAACCAGATCCAGCTCGTCGCCCTCTTTAACAAGGTCTTCCATCTTGGCGTTGGGGTCATGGCTCATCTCGCGCATCGGGACAATGCCGGTGTGCTTGGAGCCGTCAACACCGACGATGCACTCCGTCGGGGAAACGCTGATGACCTTGGCTTTTACGATCTTTCCGGTGTAAACATTTGCATTGGCTTCGGTAGCTTTGAGCATCTCCTCGAAGCTCATGTCGTCACGGATCTCTTCACTCATACTGTTAAGTACCTCCTCAATTATAGACGAAGGCGTTGAAGCCCCGGCCGTCACGCCCACACGCGCAGCACCGGCAAGCCATGCAGGGTCGAGTTCATCAGCAGTCTCGACATTGATGGCTTTGGTATGCCGCGCGGCGACCTGTAACAGCTTTTGGGTATTGGAAGAATGATGACCACCAATGACGACCATCCGGTCACATTTTTGGCTGAGGTCTTCCGCTTCCTGTTGCCTCGCCCACGTTGCATTACATATTGTATCAAAAATTTTGGCTTTTGTACACTCTTTTTTTAAAAAAGCTTTGCAATTTTCCCAACTTTCTACGCGGAACGTCGTCTGCGCGACCACGTAGATGGATTTTTGTTGCAAAAGCTCAGGGAGCAATTTTTGCAGCTCCGCTAAATCGGCAAAAACACGCACCAAGCCTTTTGTATGGCCGACAATTCCCTGCACTTCGGGGTGGTCGGCGTCGCCCGCAACCAGCAAAAGCGCGCCGATTTTGTCCGCTTCCATTGCGATTTTATGGATTTTTGCTACAAACGGGCAGGTGGCATCATGATACGCTAGGCTGCGTGTGCTTATTTTGTCATAGACAGCTCTGGGCACGCCGTGGCTGCGGATGACGACCTCGTACCCGTCGGGCACAGCGTCGATGTCGGGGCAGGTCACTGCGCCCTTTGCCTCCAGATCGGCCACAACCTGCGCGTTATGGATCAGGGGGCCGAGGGTAGCAACCTTACGTCCCTGCGCCAACAAATCATAGGTCAGTTTGACAGCGCGGTCAACGCCGAAGCAGAATCCGGCGGTTTTTGCACGGATGATTTCCATGTTATTTGTCTCCTTCCGGCAGCTGCGGCTTGTCGGGTGCGGGTGTGCTCTCTGTGGGCACATCCACGGTGGGCTCAGCCGTCTCGGTGATGCGCGGAGCGTAGGCGTTGTCTGCCAGCAGCTGCTCCAGCTCGTCGCGCAGGCGGTTCTTCATGCGGCGCAGCTCGGCCATCTTGTGGCTCTGATCCTTGATCTGCAGCTCCTCGGCCGGGATGGGGGTGCCGAACACGATACGGATTTTGCAGAAAAGGTGCATCCTGCCATCCTTGCTGCCGTAGATGATGCGCACGGGCAGCATGTCCGCACCTGCGGTCGCAGCGATGACGAACGCGCCGCTTTTGATCATGCCCAGCTTGCCGGTCTTGGTGCGGGTCCCTTCGGGGAAGATCATGATGCCCGTACCGTTTTTGCACTCGTTCGTCAGCTTCTCAACGGTGGTGGTGTCGCCCTTGCCGCGCTCGATGGCAACCGCACCCATGCAGCGCAGGAACCAGCCTGCCAACGGATTTTTAAACAGCTCCTCCTTGGCCAGAATACGCAGCCGTTTCCAGTCAAACACCGTAATAGCGATAAAAACGGGGTCAAGATTGGCGATATGGTTGGGTGCGATGACATAGGCGCGCCCATCGCGGACGGTCTTCAGATTCTCGCGGCCGATGACCTCAAACCGCCAGAGGATATGTGCCAGCACCCAGACGATGGGCAGCAGAATCCAATACAAAAGCATAAGCAGCCCCCTCAGATATGCGCAAGAATCGTGCGCTTCAGCAGGTCAAAGCTCTCCTGCAGGCCGATGTCGCTCGTGTCGACGAGGATGGCGTCCTCCGCCTGCTTCAGCGGCGCGACAGCGCGGTGGCTGTCCTGATAGTCGCGCTGCTGTATGTCCGCAAGGACGGTGGCGAAGTCGGCGGGCTGCCCCTTTTCTGCCAGCTCTTTGGCGCGGCGGGTGGCGCGTGCCTCGGCACTGGCGGTCAGGAAGATCTTGACCGTCGCGTTCGGCAGCACGACGGTGCCGATGTCGCGGCCATCCATCAGGATATTCTGGCTGGCAGCCAGCCCGCGCTGGGTGTCCAACAGGAAGGTGCGCACGGCGGGGTGCGCGGCGACAGCGGACGCCGCCATGCCGATATTCTCGGCGCGGATGGCAGTGCTGACGTCCTCACCGTTCAAATAGATGTGCTGCGCACCGTCCAGCAGGCGGATGTCGAGCCGGATCCGGGGCAGCAGCGCCGCCACGGCGTCGGCGTCATGCGGGTCAACGCCCGCGCGCACGGCGTACAGGCCAATGGAGCGGTACATAGCGCCGGTGTCCACATAGACATAGCCGAGGTCTTTCGCCAGTGCCTTTGCCAGACTGGATTTGCCCGCCCCGGACGGGCCGTCGATTGCGATGGAAATCATAAATATCATCCCTTTTATAGTATTCAAAAAATATTCAGATAAGAGATAATAGATAATAGATAATAAAAAATGTGGAATTTTTGCCCTGCGGGGCAAAAACAAATCGTAGGGGCGGATTCCATATCCGCCCGCAGCGCTGCCCGCAGTTGCACGGGCGCATATTGAATGCGCCCCTACGGCGGCAAAGCAATTTTGAGAGGTGCGCGGCACCTCGTTCCACCTGCTTTATTATCTTTTATCTGCGGCAGCCTTGGCTGCCGCTACTGCGGTCGACCATGCGATCTGCAGATTATACCCACCGGTTCTTGCGTCCACGTCGAGAACCTCGCCAGCGAAATACAGGCCGCCGCACAGCTTGCTCGCCATCGTCTTGGGGTCGACCTCGCGGACGTCGACGCCGCCGGCGGTGACGACGGCATGCTCCCTGTCGCCCAGCGCCGACACCGGCACCTGCCAGTGCTTGCAGAGCGCGACCAGCGCCTGCTTCTGCTCCCGCGTGATCTGCGCGGCCTTCGTCGCGGGGTCGACGCCCCACTTTTCAACGGCCACCGGGCGCATCGAGTTCGGCAGCAGCTTTGCCAAGGCGCCCTGCGCGCTGGCACTGCCCTGCGCGGCAAAATCGCGGGTCAGCCTGTCGTAGAGCGTTTTCTCGTCGAGGGCGGGCTTCAAGTCAAACTCGCAGACGTAGTCGTGTTTGGCAATGTCCTCGATGTAGGTGCTGGCCGACAGCACCAGCGGCCCCGACAGACCGAAGTGGGTGAACAGTGCCTCGCCCTGCTCGGTAAACAGCGGCTTGCTGTCGCAAAGCAGCGTCAGCGTCACGTTGCGCAGCGCCAAACCCATCATCCGGCGGCAGGCCGGGTCGGGGCTGACAAGGCTGCACAGGCTGGGCTGCGGCGGCACGATGGTGTGCCCCGCCTGCCGCGCCAGTTTGTAGCCGCTGCCGTCGCTGCCGGTGACCGGGTAGCTGATGCCGCCCGTGGCGATCAGGGTGTTTGCGGCGCGTAAGCTCTCTCCCCGGTCGGTCACGACACCCTTGCAGACGCCGTCCTCGATCAGCAGTTTTTTTGCGCTGCCGCGCACAAATTCCGCGTCGCGGGCGTAGTCCCGCAGGGCGGCCAGCACATCGGCGGCGCGGTCACTTTGCGGGAAGACGCGGCGGCCGCGCTCGGTTTTCAGCGGCACACCGAGGGACTCGAACAGCTCCATCGCTGCCGACGGCGGGAAGGCGTAGAGGCTTGAATACAAAAACCGGCCGTTGTGCCGCACATAGGGCAGAAACTCCCGCACGTCGCTGTCGCTTGTGACGTTACATCGTCCCTTTCCGGTGATAAGCAGCTTCTGGCCGCAGCCCTTGGGGTTGTGCTCCAGCACGGTCACGGTCAGGCCGCGATTGCTGGCCGCACCGGCAGCCATCAGTCCCGCCGCGCCGCCGCCGACGACCAATAAGTCCGTCATGAATTTTCCTTTCTTTTGCGCGGCCTACCGTACAAAAACAGGCCGACGAATGCGTACACCGCCAGCAGCGGGTGCACCGAGGCAAGGTACATCGTGCTGGTGCCAATGCCGAAGCTGGACACCTCGACAAAGGCGATCATGGCACAGCGCAGCAGCGCAATGCCGAAAATGCCGAACAACAACAGCCACGGCACGACGGTCTCCGCTGTACATTTTCGGCGTCGCTGCGGCAAAAGTTCCACGATTTGCAGCACCACCGCGCAGAGCGCGCAGACCGTCAGCACCGCGCTGTACACCCACGTCCAGCCCTGCATAACGGCGAAGACGAGCTTTTGCAGCGGGCTGTAGTAGGGCGTGTCCTTGCCTGCCTCAGCGGCAGCGTTGAAGGCGCAGTGCAGGTAGCCCGACCATTCGGCGATGTCCTCCGTCGTGCCGATGGAGCGCAGCGCCTCGTAGGGCTTGCAGTCGCGGAAGCCCACGACATGCCAAAAACCGTTCCACGTCTCGGCCAGCGTCGGGGCGACATAGGCCGCCGTGATGGGCTGGCTGGTGGCAACGCGCTCGCCTGTGCGGCTGGGCAGCTGCCCTGCGTCGCAGGCGGCGTTGATCTTATCCGCCACCGTCTGCCAGTAGGCCGCCGCCGTCTGGGCGTCGGCGTAGACGCCCTCGAACTGCGCGGCGCGGCGGATCGCCCAATAAAAGCTGCCCGCGCGGTAATCGTCGAGATCGGGGTCGCGGAAGTCGTTCTGCAGCTGGTCGTCCTCCTCCAGCCAATAGGACAGCGGCTCCAATTCCGGCACAGCTGCGTAGATTTTTTCCCGTGCGTCGGCGGGCACCGAGAGGTAGGGCTTCGTCGAGTCGGTATCGACCCGCATCATTGCGCCCATGGCGGCGGCGAAGGAGCCCTCGGAAAAATCCGACAGCGCGAAGACGCCGTAATGGGTGTAGTTGAGGGTGCAGAAGCTCAACACCCCGACGCCGAGCATCGCGTAGGGGATGAGCTGCGCGGCCAGCGCCTTCCAGCGGCGCTTGCCCGCCAGCACGACCGCCACGATGACAGTGGCCGCCCCGGCAAAGGGCAGTAGGAACAGCCCGGCATCCTCACGGTCGAGGTAAGCGCAGGCCAGCCCCGCGCCCGCCGCCAGCAGCCACGGCCAGAGCGGTTTTTCCACTTCCAAAACCGCGCGCAGCGCCATGCCCGCCATGCCCGCGAAGAAATACAGGCACAGCGCCGGGAAGATATTGTCGCGGTAGACGCGCAGCGTGTAGGACGCCCAAGAGGACGGCAGGAACGCCAGCGCTGCGAACAGCGCCAGCGTCAGTGCACGGGCAGCTTCCGGCACTTTTTTGCGCCATAGCGGCGAAAATGCAAACGCCGCCAGCAGGCTTGCCCCACACCACAGCGCCGCCCCGCCGATGAGATACGGCAGGTGCAGCGCATGCAGCAGCGCCAGCCACACCGGGAAGAACATGGCCTTCGACAGCGTCAGATAGTCATAAGCGCCCAGCCACGCCCCCGCTGTGATATTCTGTGCGGCGCGGAACATCAGCTCGTCGTCCAGCGGTGCGCCGCCTACCCAGGTGTATGCCTGCTGAAAGCCCGTCAGCGCCAGACGCAGGCAGACCAGCAGGGCGCACAGCACCCAGAAGGCGCGGCGGGTCAGCCGCAGGCGAAAATGCTTCATCGTGTCATTCCTCATCTTATTGTTTCGGCAGCATGAACAGGTCGATCTCCGCCCATTCCTCGGTACCGGCGGCCTGCTGATCCCACGTCACAAAATCGGCGCAGTCGGCGTAGAGCGCCTGCCATTTGGCGAAGCGTTCGGGGTCGCGGGTGACGTAGAGCATCGTCGGGTCAAGGGTGCCGCTGTCGACGGCGTCGGTCTGGTCGATCGCCCACAGTTCCGTCTCGACCATTGCTGCTGTCGCCGTGTTGGTGTCGCGGCCGTTCGTCTTAACGTCATATTTCAGAACCGTGCACAGGATATTGCGCATGTAGTTCATGTCGGTCGCCATCATGACGACGTCGTAATCGCCGATGCGCTCAGCCAGAGCGGCGGGGGTCGGATCCTGCCGCGCGGCGGTCTCGGTCATATAGGTATGCTTTTCAGCGATGACGCCGGTCATATCCAGCAGCTGCACCGCCGCCACGGCGGCCACGGCCAGCGGGACGAGCGCTTCCTTGTGCAGCCAGCGGCCAAGCGCCCGCTGCAGCCAGACCAGCCCGCCGAGCATCGCCGTATAGTACACCGGCCAGAACAGCCGGGAGCTGGCGCGGAAGATGCCGCAGAGCGACAGCACAAACTGCGGCAGCGGGATCGTCAGCAGCTCGTGGTCATCAAAGCAGAGCACATTGCTGGCGGCAAACAGGGTCAGCAGCGCCAGCATGACGAGCAAAAACGCGTTGCGGTGCAGCGTGCGCGCCAGCACGGCGCGGCAGCGGGGACTTTTTACCGCAGCCACCGCGCTGACGACGACCATGACGGCCAGCAGCGCCAGCACACCCAGCCCCAGATAGTTGAAGCCGTCGTACTGGCCGTAAAGGTGCGCCCGCTTGGGCAGCAGGTGCGACCACGTGTAGCCGCCGAGGGAGTCTGGATTGAACACCGCGTTGAGGTTCATCGAGTAGAAGCCGTAGCCGTCGCGGCTCGACGAATAACCATTGCCCAGCGTGCCCAGCAGCAAGGCGTTGCCGACGCCCGCCGCGCAGGTACCACCCAGCAGCAGGGCGGGCTGCAAAGGTTTGCGGCTGCGCCAGAAGTTTTCCACCGCCAGCAGCAGCGCGAAGAAGGCGACCATCGGCAGGAAATACGGCGTAATACCCACCGACACCGCCGCCAGCAACCAGAACGCACCCTTGAAGCAGCGCCCCTCCCGCCGGCCGCGCAGGTAAAAATACAGCGCAAACACGACGAAATAGTGGGACGACAGGCTGACGTGGCGGAACGCGCGCTCCAGCATGACGGGCGAGAAGGTGAATAGCAGCGTCCCCGCACCGATGGCGGGCAGGCTCGTGAAAAACAGCCCCAGCAGCAGCGCCGCCGCCGCGCCCTGCAGGGCGAAAACAGCCAGCTCGTACAGGCCGAACCACTGGAAGGTGGCGGGCTGCCACGCAGCAAACAGCTTGAAGAAAATCGACAAGATCGGCATGGCGTCGCTGAACGCAACGTTCACCCCCGCCGCATACGGGTATCCGATGCAATCGGCCTGCGCCAACGGGAACCGCCAGCTGCTGCTGCGGAAGGCGAGCCAGCCCGCGTAGTGCTGGCGCACGTCGGATTCATCATAGCCGTAGCGGATCCAGAGGTCGTTGCCGACGTCCAGCGGTGACACGCCGTAGACGATCAAGAAGCTCGCCACGCCCAGCGCCGCGCCCAGCAGAAGCAGAAGGACGGTATTTTGTTGTTTTTGGGTGGTGGGCATGGTGTAGTTTCCTTTATTTTTGCAATTTTTCGATGCTCTCCACTAAATATTTCTGCTGTTTGAACGTCAATTCCAGCAGCAGGGAGAGGTATTTTACTACGATCGTCAGCACGGCGAACAGCCCGGCAAAGCCTACCGTGATGACGAACATCGTCGTCGTCCAACCTGCGACCGGGTGGCCGGTGGCGAAGACGACGAGGGTGTAGACCAACTCGGCCAGCGCCAGCACCAGCATGCAGAGGGTGATCGTCATGCTGGCCTTGAAGCCTGCGTTCGTGTACAGCGCCAGACTGTCCAGCGCGAGGTTGAACCGGCCTTTGCTCTTGACGGTCAGGCGGCCATCAAATTCTAAATCGGTCATTTTCAAGCCGGACGCCGCGTAGGCGGCCTTGCGGTAGGGCAGGTGCGCGCTGGATGCGTGAACGCGGTTGATGGCGCGGCGCGTCACCAACCGGAACGCGTCGGTACGCAGCTGATAGGCGCTTTGCGAGTGGGCGTTGAACACCTTATAAAACAGGCTGCTGCCGCCGCGCACCGTGCGCGGGCAGACCGAGACGATGTCGCTGCCCTGCAATGCCGTCTGGTACGCCTTGAAAATCAGCTCCGCGGGGTAGCAAAGCTCGGTGGAGTCGAACTCGTAGACATAGTCGCCGATGGCGGCGTCCAGCCCGGCGTTCATCGCGTTTTCAAGACCGTGATACATGCTCATCCGCAAAATCGTCAGCGGGGCGGTCTGCTCCCTGCCCCATGCACGCAGCTGTTCCACCGTGTCGTCAGTGCAGGCGTCGTCGACAACGACCAGCTCATACTGCGCAAAGTGGGCGTCCAGCTCGGCGGCCGCCGCGCGGCAGAATTCCACCGCCCGCGCGCCGTCGTTGTGCAGGTAGACAACGGCGGAGATAAAGTTTTTCTCTTTTACATTCATACTTCCAGCACCTCGTCGAGATCATATACGGTGTTGATCTTGCCGCTCAGCACGCTGACGAGCTTCGGCTCGTCGCACAGCACGCGGACGACCGTCGGGCGCGAGTCGTCGATCTCGCTTGCCTTCAAAATCGGCTTCATGCTGAACAGGCTGCTGTGGTAGGCGAAGCCGTACTCTTCTTTCAGGTATTTGCGGGCGAGCTGGCTCATGTACGGCCACGCGCTACGGGGCTTGGCCGGGCACTCGTTGCAGTTGTAGAGGCTGCCCGGCGCGCAGCGGCCTTCGCTTTCGGCCTGACACGGGAAGGTGGCGACGCTGTCGTAGCTCGTCTCGTGGGGGGTGAAGGTAACGCTCGTCAGGCTGTGCAGGCCGGTCTGGCCGAAGGGCATCAGGCTGAAAAACGGCCCATCCATGACGGTGACGCCGGTGCCCTTCAGGCTTTCGTCCACTGTGCACAAAATGATCTCGCATTTTTCGTACTTAATGCCAAACGGCGGCAGGCCGAGCATCGCGTGGATGTCGTTGACGCCCGCGTAGGTCGCGTTCAGCAGATAGGGCGCTTCGGCGGTGGTATCCCCTGCCGTGACCCGCCACGCGCTGCCGACCTTTTCGATCTTGTCGGGCTTGTGGCTGTAGAGAATTTCCACGTTCGGCAGCGCGGCCAGCTTTTCCAAGAACCAGCGCTTTAAGACCTGCGCGTCGTAGGTGTACTCGGTCGTCAGGAACGCGCCGTCGCAAAGCCCTTTATTAAAGTAGCGCTCCGGCGGTACATCGTCGCAGCGGATGCCCGCCGCCGCGCAAAAGCGGCGGAACTCGGCCGCGTTTGTCCACGAGAAATGCGCACTCGTCGCATAGACCTGATCAAACTCGGTGTGCAGGCAGAAGCCGTAATCCCGGCAGAACCGCTCGAAATAATGTGCGGACTTGATGGCCGTGGAGTAGCTGCGCGGGTAGTGGTAGCCCATGTGGACGCGCGCCTGATTGATGTAGGTCGCGCGCATGAAGGGCGCGGGGTCGCGCTCCAGCACGAGGACGCGCTGGCCTGCCGCGCCGCATTTCTGCGCCGCGTACAGGCCGTACAGCCCCGCGCCGAGGATGATTTTATCGTAAGTTTTCTGCATAAGTGTCCTTTTTTGAAAAAGCCTTTATGATTTCATAACCGTTTTGGAAAATATACCCTACGCAAATCGGAACAAACGGCAGCATCCATATAATATAGTCAATGTGCGTATGGACATACGCATGCCCCGATGCAAGGAAGAACCACGAAATTGCCGGAAGCATCGATGCTGTCACAAACACCACTTCTATCGCGACCGTCCTTGTGCTGATATGGGCTTCCACTTTCTTGGCAAGGCTCGTGACAATGCAGAGGAAGTAAAGCCCTTTTACGCTCAAGTTTCCCCACAAAATCTCGGAGGACGTCAGATACGCGTTCACCACCGACAGGCGGCTGGCTTCCAGCGATTCCACCATCTCCTGATTTTCGTAGCTTTGCAGCTCGGCCTGCGTCATGTTCCAGCCCGTTCGTTTCACAACATGATCCATCAGCTCCTGCAAACCTGCCATGAGCCCCTGCTGTTTCCACGCGGTGATCCGCACCACCGTCAAGCCTACTGCGATCACAAAGCCCGCCAGCTCAATTACGCCGACGCTGAACGCAAGCCGAAACAGCTTCTTTCTCATTCCGGCATCCTTGCTTTTGAGGAAATAGTACAGCAGCGGCATCTCGCTTGCCAGCATAACGGTCGACACAAATTCAAAGCCGCACAGGAAGCGTACCAGTATGGCGAGGAAAATCGCCGCGTAGTACCGTGTTTCTGCTTTTCCCTTTTCCACCAGCCGCTTTCCGGTAAAGGCAGTCACGACCGTGGGCAGCAGCATCGACCACGTAAGCCAATACAGGTTCGCCATTCCCCTGTGGATCCACGGGGAGAAAAGCAGGCAGGACAGCACGCCGATCGCCGCCATCCTTCCCATCTCGGTGGCCGCCCAGACAGCCAACAGCAGTACACTCACCACAAAGAAAAATGTGTTCAGCTGCCACAAGAAATTCTGTATCGCCGCCGGGGTCGCGTTTCCCTTCTCCATGAGTTTTGCCACGAGCGAGAAGAAATCGCCCTGCAATCCAAACTGCCCGGAATACCCCAGGTTTGACGTCGGAAGCGCGTCTGCGGCGTACAAGTCTGCGCTGTCACTTTGGTAAATTCCGTTTTGTTCGCTATAGCCTCTCAGCATTCCGGCGAAAACGTCGGTGCCTTTCTGTGCATCGGATATTCTGCACCACACCAGCGCTTCGGAAAAGGGATCGAAGGGGTCTTCTTTCTGCACTTTCCACAAGTCCAGACACAGCACGGCCATCCATGCGCAGAGGATTACCCCGACCCATATACAAACCCGTTTTACCTTTTCATTGTCCAGCACGTGCTTTCCCTGCAAAAACATCACACTTAAACCTCGCTCGCCATGTCTTTTTTACGCTCTCTGGCCGTTTTTACAACGTCGGCCACGCAGCAGGTGAAGGCCGCTGCGATGACGAACGCGCCCGGCACGTACCAGCTGATCGTGCAGAAGGTGCTGTGCAGCCAGGTGTGCTCCTTCGCCATGACGAACCACGACAGCGGCGCGAGCATCGCGTACCACGCCGCGCCCACCCAGAGAACGGCCTTGCCGGTGGCAAAATGCAGCTTGTACAGCACAACCGCCAGAGCGGTCAGCACAAGCAGCGCCGCCGTGATCTGGGCGATCGTGATGCCGAAGCTGGCGTTGAACAGCAAGGCGACCTTGCTGCCGACGCGCTGCAGCACCGCGCCGACGCCGATGTTCGTGGCCTCGCGGGTGTCCTCGTTGCCGATCTGGTCGGTCATATTCAGCAGCTTTGCGAGGCCGGACACGCGGCTGAGCAGGTTCTGGAACGTCTCACTCCACGCGCCCTCAACGCCGCGGTCGGCGATGAGCATGGCGGTCTTCAGCCCGAAGGTCAGGACAAAAGACGCCACCGCGCCGCCGATCATCGTCAGGTACCAGTGTACCCAATCGGCGATTTTGCGGCGGTTTTCCAGTAAGTAGACGAACGCCGGGACGGTCGCGGCGATCATAGCCGAGGTAACAAACTCAAAATACATGAGCTGCTTGACGCCACACCCGGCAAAGACCGCCCAGAATACCGCGTGCAGGCGCTGTTTTTCGGTCGTGAAGCCAGAAAATTTCCTGCAATCCAGCAGCAGTGCCACCGCCAAGGGCGGGGCAAACAGCGACCACTCGACCCAATAGAGGTTCGTCGCCATCGCGTCGTACAAAAGGCCGAACACGCCGATGACCGCCGCGCCGAACAGCGCCGTGCCGGGCGCGGTGTGGCGCTCAAGATACAGCAGGAACAGCAGCGCCCCCAGTGAGAGCAGCAGCGCGTTCATCAGATACAGCGCTTTCAGCAGCACGCCGTTCGAGACAGGCAGCACCGCGTCGGCCAGCTTGTAGAGATACCGCTGCGCCACAAGGTTGCTGGAATAGGGCACGAAAAAGTCCTTGTCAAACGTCTGGTTATTGCGGAACATTTCGGACTGCACCCACTCAACGTTGTCCTGCCCGGTCAGCTTCTGGATATTGGGCGGGAAGGCAATGCGGATCTCCCACGTATCACTGCCATAATTCTGGCTGTACATCAGATCAGCGATCAGCAGGTCGTTGCTCCACCAGTCAAGGTGGTCAGTGCCGCTGGCGTTGTTGCAGAGCTTCGTCGGCAGGTTCAGCGCCGCGCCCGCCAGCAGTAAGGCAAGGCAGAGCAGCACATAGAGCCGCCGGAGCAGCTGCGGTTTTGCGTTTTTCTTCATCCTATGTCCTTTCGCGGCGGTCACGGGTTGTACTTGCCCGCCAAGGCATTCAGCAGCACCTTCATCAGATCGCTGTTGCCCTTGAAGCCGCTGATCTTCGTCGGGGTCTTGCCGGTGGCCGGGTAGGCGCGGGTCACGGGGACTTCGCAGGCCTTCAGCCCCAGCTGGGTCGCGCGGATGCTCAAATATGCCAGCAGCTCGTACCCCTCAAAGACGTCGCGCAGCGGGCGCACGTCGGGGTGGGTCAGGTACTCGCGGCTGTAGGCGCGGTAGGCGTTCGTCGTGTCGGTGAACCACTGGTGCGCACCAAGGCTGATGAGCGGCGCGTGGATGAGCCGCACGGCGGCATAGCGCACGGGCGGCGTGTTGATGGCGTGGCCGCCGCGCACAAAGCGGCTGCCCTGCACAAGGTCGTACCCGGCCTGCAATTTGGCGATAAAGGCCGGCACATCCTCGATGGAATCCTTGTTGTTGCCGTCGATCGTCAGGATGCCTTTATAGCCGCGATCCAGCGCGAAATACATGCCCATGCGCAGCTGTGCGCCCTGCTTGCCGGGACCCGTTTTCACCAGCAGCGTATTGACGCCGTACATTTGCAATGTCTCGTGCGTCATGCTGCCGTCGGTAGAGCCGCCGTCGCAGATGACGACGTCGCAGACCTTGTCGATGCCCGCCTTCTGGGCGCGGCCAAGCTCGGTCAAAATGCGCGCACCCTCGTTGATGACGGGGATCAGCAGGCAGTAATCGCTGCGGCGGCCTGCAAATTCGGCGGCGGTGAAATCCGGCACGCCGTTCAGGTTGTGACGCTCATATTCGATCATGCGAACACCTCCGCAATATAGTCCATCGTGCGGCGGATCGTGTCAAGATCGGTGTGTGCCATCTCGATGGAGACGAAGCCGCGGTAGCCCACCGCGCCCAGCAGCAGCGCCAGCTCCTTGTGTTCGGGGCGCTTCTGGATGGGGGCAAGCCCCGGCTCGCTGATATGGACGTGGCTGACATACTGCATGTCATCGATGAAATTTTGCAGTTTTTCGCCCTGCGCCAGCACGGTGGACAAATCGAGATTCACCGACAGGCCGGGGTTATCCAGCCGTTTGACGAGCGCGAAGGCGTCCGCCGTGTTGTTTAAGTAGTTCGTGTACATCGGCGGGTTAGCCTCCAGCGCCAGATGCACGCCGTACCGCGCGGCGAGGTTGCCCGCCTGCATGAAGAACGCCTCGGCGGCGGCATCGTTGCCGCCCAAGGGGCGCATACGGTTTTTCGGGCAGCCGAAGACCAGCGACGGGCAGTTCAGGCTGTGGGCAAACTGGAACGCCTGCGCCGTGTAGTCCAGCAGCGGCTCGGTGTCGGCGGGGTTGAAGATGTTGCCCTTCTGGCCGTACCAGATGCTTTGCAGGCTGGGCACGGCAAAGCCCCAGCGGTTTTTGAGATAGCCGCCGAAAAGCAGTGCGCTCGTCAGATTTTCATACGGTGCTTCGGAGAAAATGCGGGTGGGGGCAAGCTCCAGCCCCGTAAAGCCCGCCTGCTGCATAGCCGTGTAGACGGCCTCGTCGTCGTCCTTCTGCCATGCAATGTTCGAGATGGCAAGCTGATAGCTCGGCATGGTTCAGTCCCTCCAATCGCGCATAAAGCGCGTAATATCGTCCAGCTCCTGCTGTTTGGTGCAGAGATACCCGTCCGCGCCGCCCAAAATATCCGCGTGGCGGCTGCGCAGGTCGTAGTCAAACGGGGGTTTGGGCAGCTCGTTGTGCCAGTCGGCCTTGCCGGTGACGGCGGTATAGACCTCGGCCGCCGTGACGGGCGGCGTGCAGAGGTGCAGCAGCTTTACCCCGGCAGCGCGGGCGGCTTCGATATCCGCCCAGAGCCGCCCCAGATCGTAGAATTGATAGCGGCTGCGGGAGTCCGTAAAAGCGAGCGCGTTGAAATCGTTGCCCGCGAAGAACCCGCGCAGCGCTGCCGTGTCCGCCGTGCCGTTCAGCTTATAAAAGCCGTTGTCAGCCAGCGTGTACGCAGATTGTACCAGCGGCGATTTTGCCGCCAGTTCGTCGTATTTTTCCGGTTTCAGCATGGCTGGGGTGATGGTGTGCAGATCAAAGAGGAAGTTCTTTTTCAGCCCCGGACCGTAGAGTGCGGGCAGCCGCACAATGAGCGCGTCGGGGAAATCCTCGCGCACCCACTGCTCCAGCTGCAGGCGGTTTTTGCCGTAGGCAGGCAGATTTTCAGTATCCTGCGTGGGGCTGTCCTCGTAGGTGCCGCGGCTGTCGGCCAGCACGGCGATACTGGAAATCAGCACGAGGTCTTTCGGCGCGATGGCGCGGATATTTTCCCGCGCGGCGCACATGACGGCGAGGTCAGCGTCCGGGTCGGCGTTTGCCAGAAACATGGCCGCCGGGACGCCCGCGTAGACGCAGAGGTCAGGCCGTGCGCCGTAGTGGGCGGCAATATCGCTGCTGTGGCAGGCCGCCGCAAAGGCGTGTTTCGCCAGCAGGTTGCCCCCCACAAAGCCGGTGGAGCCGACAAGCAGATCGCAGGACATAGTTTATTCCCCTTTGCACATTTATACAAAGTACATTATAGCCTATTGCGAGGGAAAAAGCAACGCCCTGCGCAGGATTGCGCAGGGCGTTGTGTAAGTAATTACGCAGTAGGGGCCGGACACGTCCGGCCCTCCGCTGCACGGCAGGTGGGCTTTCACGGCAAGGCTGCGGGGCGGGCATGCCCGCCCCCTACTGCTCTACCGACTTTATAAATTCTTCTATGATCCTCAGTCCCACCTCCCCGGACTTTTCCGGGTGGAACTGGCAGCCTAAGACGCTGCCGTGGATGGCGGCGGCGCAGACGCGGCGGCCACCGTAGATCGTGTTCGCCAAGCAGTCCGCTTCGGCGGCGGGCTTAGCCTCGTAGCTGTGGATGAAATAGCACTCCTCACCGGGGGTCACGCTCGCCAGCGCTGTACCCGCGAAGTCGGCGTGGTTCCCGCCGGGGTACAGCGGATCCCAGCTGATGTGCGGCACCCGCTGGGGGCAGCCGTCGGCGTCGGTATCGGGAATTTTTACCACCCGTCCGGGGATCAGCCCCAGCCCCTTGTGCAGGCCGAACTCCTCCGACTCGTCAAACAGCATCTGCATACCGAGGCAGATGCCCAGCAGCGGCGTACCCGCAGCGGCCTTTTGCCGAATGGGTTCCACCAGACCCAGCTTCGCCAGCCCGTCCATGCCGTCCTTGAATGCCCCGACGCCCGGCAGCACCAGCGCGTCGGCGGCCAGAATATCCTCGGCCTTGTTCGTCACCAGCGTTTCCGCGCCAAAATGCGCGAAGGCATGCTGTACGCTGAGCAGGTTCGACAGGCCGTAGTCAATGATCGTCACCTTCATACGCGGCGCACCTCCACTCCCCCGGCGCGAATGTCGTCCTTCAACTCCTGCACCGTCTCTTTTTTGTAATGCAGCACCGCCGCGCAGGCCACGGCGTCCGCGCCTGCGTTGGCTGCGTCCACAATGTCGTCGCCGCAGCCGACGCCGCCGCCGCAGATGACCGGCACGTTCACGGCCTTCGTCACGGCCTCGATCAGCTCCAAGTCCATACCGCGCTGCAAGCCCTCGTTGTCGACGCTCATCAGCAGGATCTCGCCCGCGCCCAGCGCGACGCCGCGCTTTGCCCATTCGACGACGTCATAGCCGGAGTGGGCGCGGCCGTTGTCGTAGTAGGCCTCCCACTTGCCCGGCCAGGTGCGGCTGCGCTTGGCCTGAATGGACAGCACCATGCACTGACTGCCGAATGCCTCGGCGACCTCGGTGATGAGCTCCGGCCGCTTGATGGCCGCCGTGTTGATGGCGACCTTGTCCGCACCCATGGACAGGATGTGGCGCACGTCCTCGACACTGCGCAGCCCGCCGCCGACACAGACGGGAATGTACACGTCATCGACGGTTTTGCGCACAATGTCGCTTAAATTATTGCGGTTATACAGGCTGGCGACGATGTCGATGTAGAGCAGCTCGTCGATGCCCTGTTCATAATATTCTTTTGCAAACGCATTCGGATCGCCCAATTTGCGCAGCCCTTCCAGCTGGATGCCCTTGACAAGGTTGGTATCCTTGACGTCCAGCCGGGCGATTAGTCGTATCTTTTTCGGCATAAGTGAACCTCATTAAAGCCTTCCCCTAGGGGGGGAGCCCTTTTTTCGTTACATCTCGTGGTGCGTGCCCTTCGGGTCGCCCCACAGCACTTCGCTGTCGCCCTCGTAGGGGGTGTGGCGCAGCTTCCACATGCCGTCCTCCCACTTCCAGATGTGGGGCGAGCGGAAGCGGTCGGCCAAATCCATAAAGTAGGCACGATCCATCTTGGGCTGCTCAAACAGCTGGCTTGCCCACGGGAAGTGCTGGCGATCCAGCGACAGATATTGGAAGATTTCCTTCTCGAAGCGGTCTGGATACTCGCCGTCGAACTTCTTGCACAGTGCCTTGCCCTCGTCGAGGGTGATTTCCTCGTTGCGGATTTCCTGCGCGGCATCGTAGGTCGTGCGGCCGATGCCGTACTTGATGTAGGTGGTGTAATAGAAGAAATCGTCGATCTTGTCGTCGATGGAGTTATACTTCGAGTAGGTGCCCTGTGTGCGCTCCGGCGCGGGGCGGAAGCCGCCGTGCTCGACGCTGTAGTAGTACGCACCCTGCGGGTGCCACTTCTCGTAATAGCCCAAATACCGCACCTGAATGTGGTTTTTCTCCAAGTTGGACGTCTCGCCGGGCAGGTAGATGGCAAGGTCTGCCTTGTCGATCTTGTAGTCCTCCTCCAGCTGGCGCAGGCTGACGCCGCCCAGATAAATATGGTCGTAGTCGTTGACGGCGAAGAAATGCTCATCGCGCAGCGCAGAGTTATTGTCTGCAATCGGGTTGCCGAACTCGGCCTCGTTCTCGCCGTAGAATACCAGCGGAATGCCGAACTTGGCGGCCATCTTCGGCGCAAGCTGCTTTTGCCCCAAAATGAACGGCTGGAACGGGTGGAACAGGTTCTCGGTCGCCAAGCGGGTCAGCAGGCGGTGGGTCATACCGTTGGGGGTGCACAGGTAGTTGTCAAAGCCCGCATGGATCCACGCCTGCATGTTCTCCCAGCCCCACGGGGTGTACATGTGGGGCGCCCACGTGACGGTCAGCGGGTGCATGCCGTATTTGTACTTCAGCAGGTGCGCAGCGTAGAAGCTGTCCTTGCCGCCGGAGCCGGGCACGAGGCAGTCATAGCTGCCGTCGTTCTTGCGGTATTCGTCGCAGAGCTCGCGCAGCTCCTTTTCGCGCAGCGCCCAGTCGATGTGACCGTTGGCCTTGTTATGGCAGGCGTGGCAGGCGTCGCAGACGCCGTCCTCCTGAATGACCATCGTCTTTTTGATGGATTTGATCGTATGCTCAAACTCATAGCAGGAGTTCGGCTTCTGGTTGCTCATCACGCACTCTTTGCAGAACTGCACATGTTTGGGCAGACCGTAGTAGGCCTCCCGCTGGTCCTCCGGGATATCGGGGGCGTATTTGCTGTAATCAATGTCCACATGGCGGGGAATCTTTTCCATATTCTTTACACTCCAATCGGCTCTGTATCAAAATGAAAAGGCGCCGTCCGATAGCAATGCTATCAGACGGCGCCTTTGCCGTATGGATGTATTATAACACAGCGATCTGCGTTTTGCAAGAGGGAGATTTCGCCACGGCGGCCAGAGGACCGGCCGCCCTACACCCCCGTAGGGGCGGATTCGATATTCGCCCGCAAAAAGCCCCCGCCATCGCAGATTTACACGTTAAAATCGAGACAAGTCCGCACGGCGGTGTAGGGGCGCACCTTGCCGTTGGCTACAGCGACATGCGCCGGGTGGGTGGAGTAGCCCTTCAGTGCCTCGGCGTCGGTGAAGGTCGTGTCCAGCATCAGGTCCGCATTCGCGGAACTGGGCAGTGCGTCGGTGTAGACATGAACCTCCAGCAGACCGGGGATCTGCCCCGCCAGCCCCTCCAGCCCGGCCTTGATGCCCGCCTTGACGGCAGCTTTCTCGGCGTCGGGCATGTCCTTCAGCTTCCACAGAATAACGTGACGTACCATAAATATCACTCCATAATTCAAAATCCATCCACATCGGCGGACATGTGCCGACGATGTGGATACCTCTAGAGCACAAAAGTACACCGCAGTCGCCGAAGGCACGAGGACGTACTTTTGTGCGACGAGGTGAATCCAAAGGAGGGGTGCAGGAGCGTGGCGCAGCCACAGGCGACGACCCCCTTCTTTGAAGCGCGAAGCGCTTAATTTTCCTCCCAAATCGGATGTTTCAGCTGCCACTCGCCGTACTCGTTCTTCTCGAACAGGTCACGGTTGTAGAACTTGTCCATGATCTGCCAGAACTCGGTCTCGGTGTAGCCGCAGAAGTCGCAGAAATCGCGCACGCAGAGCGGGTCGAGCTTGCCGTCCCGCGCCTTGATGATGGGGATGGCCTCCTCGCGGGTCATCATGCCGTAACGGATGTAGCGGGCGGTGTAGTCGGTGGCGGCGGCGTGGCCGAACTTGGGGTATTTCAGCCAAGAATGCACGAGGTACGCGCGGGAGTCGATCTGGTCGAAGTTCTCGGCGTGGTGGGTGCGATCCCACTCGTGGGTCAGGTCATGGAAGCCGTGCGCTTTGGCGATCTGGTAGTTCTTGTAGCTGTTCCACGGCACAAAGTAGCTCATGTAGAACGGGTCGAGCTTGGCGCGCTCCTCGGCGGAGGGTGCCAGCGTCAGGGACAGGTCTTTCTCGGTCACGCCGTCACCCAGCAGCTCTTCCATCGGCATGCCGACGGCGACGCCGTTCTCGATCTGCCCCAAGGCGGAGTAGGTCTCCTTGTCAGAGTTGCCGCCGTACTCGAAGCTGACGTTCTCGCCGTAGCAAAGCATCGGGGTGTTGAACTTGGCCGCCATGTGCAGCGGGAAGGTGTAGATCAGGCGGTCGACGTACCACGTCGGCTTGCCGTATTTCTCGAAGAATTTGCGCATCAGGACTTTCTGCACCTTGATGTTGGGCTTGCAGGAGATGATCGTGCAGCCGAATTCCTCGCTGATATTTTTCAGGTTGTGGATGCCGGCCTGCGTCATGGGGAAGTTATCCTCAACGCTGAAGAGGATGGGGTTCATGTGCATGACCTCTTTCAGCATCCAGACCTGAAAATGGCTGTCCTTGCCGCCGGAGACGGCAACCGCGCAGTCGTAGCCGCCGGGGCCGTTCATGCCGCGGTACTTATCGCAGTAAGCCTCGAACTCCTTGAAGCGGGCGTCCCAATCGACATTTTTGCGGCTCTCATAATGGCGGCAGGCGCTGCAGACCCCCTCGGCATCAAAGGTAATACCGGGGCGGGTGTCGGGCATCGTACATTTTTTGCAGTAACGCATAAAAACACTCCTTATTTATAAATGAATGGCGTTTGGTTTGCTATGGTTTTACCCTGCGGCGCGGATGGCTTCGGCTGCCTCGTGCACGGCGTTTGCCGTGGCGAAGTCATACACGATATACCGCCCGTCGTTGTAGACCTCGGTGCAGTCGGCATACTGCATCAGGCTGTTCTGCGGGATGGTGTCGGTCTCGACGTCTACCAGCAGGAAGGGATGCTGCGGGTCGGTCGTCATGTGCTGCTTCGATTGCAGCCATTCGGGCAGGTCGTCGCTGTTCAGGTCGCGCAGCGTCCAGACATCGAGCTTGCCGCTCGTCATCTCGATCATCGCGTTGCCGTTCCAGAACGTCGCGTACCCTTGGGTGTAGCCGTTGTCCACCAGCCAGTCGGCGGCGGATTTCAGCCCCTTGTGGGCAAGGTAGGGGTGCTCCATCTCCTGCCGCACCGTGCTGACGGCGCACAGCGTGAAGCAGCAGCCCAGCGCCAGCGCCAGCAGCTGCCGCGCACCCGGCAGGCGGAAGTCCTCGGTCTTGATCTCGACCGCCATCACCGCGATGGCGACCGGCATATTCATGAGCCAGAAATAGAGGTAATACTCGTGGAAATAGGCGTAGGAAATGCCGCAGACGCCCAGCATCGCGACGAGCAGCAGCACCAGCAGCCGGTCGACCGTGCCGAGCTTTTTCAGCCGCAGCAGCAGCCGCACGATGCAGAAGAACATCCACCCGCCCAGCAGCAGGCCGACGCCCGCCGCGATACCGGCAAAGTGGAACAGCCCCGCGCCGTTCTCGTAGCCGAACTCATGGAAGAAGTCCATCAGGATGCGGTCAAGGGTAAACCAGTTTTCGTCGCGGTTCCACGTGATGAAGTTGTAGGATTTGAAGTCGTACAGCCGCGACAGCACCGCATTGCTGACGAAATACCCCGCCGCAGCGGCCACCGCCGTGACCAGCGACGCCGCGAGCAGCCGTACCTCGGCGTGGCAGCGGCGCAGCGCGGCCTTCCAGTCGGTCTCGGTGCCGTTGTGCAGAGCCATCACCAGCATGACGGCTGCTGCGACGCAGAGCGGCGCGTGGAAGACCATCAGCTGCTTGACGCCGTTCATGCCCGCCACCGCTGTGGTGACGCAGGCCAGCAGCCATTGCAGTGCGCAGTGCTTTTTGTCGGCGTGCAGGCTGCGCAGGATAAGCGCCAGCACCAGCATATAAAAGAAGGTGTAGACGAGGTAGTACCCGCCGTAGAGGGCGTAGACCAGATAATGCTGACCGAACGGCCAGAGCAGCACGCCGACCATCCAGAGTCCCGGCCGCCCCAGCCCCGCACACTTCACGAAGAAGAGCATGGCCGCCGCGTAGAGCGCCAGCGTGACCGCCATGCCGAACGCCCGCGCCAGATGCCAGTCGTTCGGGAAGAATACCAGCCCCAGCCGGTAGAACCATTGCAGGTTGACGACCTTCAGCTCGGTGGAGTAGAACCAGTTCTGGCTGATGATGCTGCCCTCGCGGTTGAGCAGATCGGACAAGATCATCTCAGACGCAAGGTCAGAGTCGACGATCCATTTGCCGGGCACGATCTGATACCACAGATCAAACAGATAGCCGCCCGCGATCCAGAGCCACGGCAGCCACCGCCAGAGCGCATGCAGCACCCCGCCCTTTGTTTGTTGTTTCATTCAGCTTCTCCTGAAAAGAGATTTTTAGTTAAGATTACTATACCGCATTTCGGGGAAAATAGCAAGTAGTAGAGGAAGCCTTAGGCTTCCGGGAAGCCGCTTTGTAGGGGCGAACATTGTTCGCCCGTGGAACGTTGCCACTGGCACCACACTGTCGGGTCGATGCACAGTAGGGGCGGGGCTCTGCTCCGCCCGTGGAACGCCGCCGCTGCCGCAACTTTCTACGGGGCGTCGGGGACGCCGCCCCCTACAGCGTAGGGGCGGATTCCATATCCGCCCGGACACGCTGCGACCATTGCAGCGTTGCGGCGGGCGAACAATGTTCGCCCCTACAGTCTCTACGGGGCAAACGCCCTATCACACAAAAAGCGGCAGGCCGAAGCCTGCCGCTGAGATGCGGGGTGATTACTCGATGATGCTCTTGCCGGTCATCTCTGCCGGGACGGGCAGGCCGATATAGGGCAGCATCGTCGGGGCGATGTCCGCAAGGCAGCCGCCCTCGCGCAGCTTCACGTCGCCCGCGCCGATGACGGCGAAGGGGACAACGTTGGTGGTGTGCGCGGTGAAGGGGGAACCGTCGGGGTTCTTCATCTTCTCGGCGTTGCCGTGGTCGGCGGTCAGGAAGACCACACCGCCCGCGTTCAGCACGGCATCGGTGACTTCGCCGACGCACTTGTCGACGGCCTCGACGGCCTTGACGGCAGCGTCAAAGACGCCGGTGTGGCCGACCATGTCGCAGTTCGCGAAGTTCAGGATGATGACGTCGTACTTGCCGCTCTCGATGCGTGCCTTGCACTCGTCGGCGACCTCATAGGCGCTCATTTCGGGCTTGAGGTCGTAGGTGGCAACCTTCGGGCTGGGGATGACCTTGCGGTCCTCGCCCTCGCAGGGCTGCTCAACACCGCCGTTGAAGAAGAAGGTCACATGGGCGTACTTCTCGGTCTCGGCAATGCGCAGCTGGGTCTTGCCGTGGGCGGCCAGGTACTCGCCCAGCGTGTTCTTCAGCTCCACCGGGGGATAGGCGACCTCGCAGTTGGGCATCGTGGCGTCATACTCGGCCATGCAGACATAGTGGACCTGCTTGCGGCCGCCGCGGCGCTCAAAGCCGGTGAAGGCGTCGTCGCAGAAGATGCGGGTCATCTGGCGGGCACGGTCGGGGCGGAAGTTCATGAAGATGACGGTGTCGCCGTCCTCAACGCGGCCGCCCTCGCAGGTGACAACGGGGATGACGAACTCGTCGGTGACGTCGGCGGCGTAGCTGGCCTCGATGGCCTCCTGCGCGTTGGCGGCGTGGTTGCCCTCGCCATAGACGAAGGCGGCATAGGCCTTCTCCTCGCGATCCCAGTTGTTATCGCGATCCATCGCGTAATAACGGCCGGAGACGCTGGCGATCTTGCCCAGCCCCAACTCATCCAGCTTGGCCTGCAGGTCGGCAAGGAAGCCCTTGCCGCTGTGCGGGTCGGTGTCACGGCCGTCCATGATGCAGTGCAGGTAGACGTCCTTTGCGCCCATGTGCTTCGCCATTTCCAGCACGCCGAACCAGTGATCGGCATGGCTGTGAACGCCGCCGGTGCCGACCAGACCCATCAGATGAATAGCCTTGCCCGCGTCGATGGCAGCCTTCATGTTCTTGACGAGGACGGGGTTCTTGAGCATCTCGCCGTCCTTGATGGACTTGGTGATGAGGGTCAGCTGCTGGTAAACAATGCGGCCTGCGCCCATGTTGGTGTGGCCGACCTCAGAGTTGCCCATCTGGCCGTCGGGCAGGCCGACAGCCATGCCGGAAGCCTCGATGGTGGTCATGGGGTAGTTGGCAAAGATCTTGTCCAGATTCAGCTTGTTGGCGGCGGCCACGGCGTTGCCGTAGGTCTCGTCCGGCGTCCAGCCGAAGCCGTCCATGATGCAGAGCATAACAGGTTTTTTAGACATAGAATTGTAGACTCCTTGTGTGGTGTAAGGCCTTCCCCCAAAGGTGGGGGGAAGGTGGCCGCAGGCCGGATGAGGGGAAAGTCTGCCCTGACAGCCCGCAAGCGGGCAATTGTGGCAAGGCCGCCCCTCATCAGTCACCTTCGGTGACAGCTTCCCCCCAAAGAGGGAAGCCTTTTACGGGACGATTTAGCCCTTCGTGGCAGCGTCGACGATGACCGCGAACTGGTCGGCCTTCAGGGACGCACCGCCGATCAGGCCGCCGTCAACGTCGGGCTTGCTCAGCAGCTCCTCGGCGTTCTTCGGGTTCATGCTGCCGCCGTACTGGACGGTCAGGCCCTTGGCGGCGTCCTCGCCGTACAGCTCGCCGACGACCTTGCGGATGGCGGCGCAGACCTCCTCGGCCTGGTCGGCGGTAGCGGTCTTGCCGGTGCCGATGGCCCAGATGGGCTCGTAGGCGATGACGACGTTCTTCAGCTCGTCAGCGGTCACGCCGTTCAGCGCGATCTTGACCTGCATGCGGACCAGCTCCTCGGTCACGCCCTGCTCACGCTGGTCGAGGCTCTCGCCGACGCAGACGATGGGCTTCAGGCCGCCGGCCAGAGCAGCCTTGGTGCGCTTGTTGACGGTCTCGTTGGTCTCGGCAAAGTACTGGCGGCGCTCGCTGTGGCCGAGGACGACGTACTCGACGCCGAGGTCGGTCAGCATGTCAGCGCTGATCTCGCCGGTGAAGGCGCCGGACTTCTCAAAGTGGACGTTCTCGGCGCCGACGTGGATGTTGGTGCCCTTGGTCATCTCGACAGCGGTGACGAGATCGGTGAAGGGAACGCAGATGACGACCTCGCAGCCGGCGTCCTTGACAGCGGGGATCAGCTCGCTGATGAGGGCCTTGGCCTCGGTAGCGGTCTTGTTCATTTTCCAGTTGCCGGCGATGATGGCTTTACGGTTCTGTTTATCCATGGTGATTACTCCTTCCATAATAAGCCTTCCCCCGTGGGGGAAGGTGGCGCGAAGCGCCAGATGAGGGGCGGGTGTGCCATGGTTACCCGTGAACGGGTTATCACGGTAACTCGACCCTCATCAGTCCGCTGCGCGGACAGCTTCCCCCTCGAGGGGGAAGCCTTTACATAAAAAGCGCGGCGGCTCTGCCGCCGCGCTCCTGCGGGTATCCTTACAAATTATGCCTTCTGGATGACGGCGATGCCGGGCAGCTCCTTGCCCTCGAGGTACTCGAGAGAAGCGCCGCCGCCGGTGGAGATGTGGGTCATCTTGTCGCCCAGGCCCATCTGCTGGACAGCTGCAGCGGAGTCGCCGCCGCCGATAACGGTGGTAGCGTCGCTCTCGGCCATAGCCTTGGCAACAGCCAGGGTACCGGCAGCCAGGGTCGGGTTCTCAAACACGCCCATGGGGCCGTTCCAGACAACGGTCTTGCTGGCCTTGACGGCGTCAGCAAACAGCTTCATGGACTCGGGGCCGATGTCGCAGCCCTCCATGTCAGCGGGGATCGCGGTGACGGGAACGATCACGGTCTCGACGGGAGCGTCGATGGGATCGGGGAAGTCCTTGATGCAGGCGGCATCGACGGGCAGCAGCAGCTTAACGCCCTTCTCCTCAGCCTTGGCCATCATGTCCTTGCAGTAGTCGAGCTTGCTGTCGTCGCACAGGCTCTTGCCGATCTCGTAGCCCTGGGCCTTCAGGAAGGTGTAGGCCATGCCGCCGCCGATGATCAGCGTATCGACCTTCTCGAGCAGGTTGGAGATAACGTTCAGCTTGTCCGCGACCTTGGCACCGCCCAGAATGGCGGTGAAGGGACGCTCGGGATCGTTCACGGCGTTGCCGAGATACTTGATCTCCTTCTCCATCAGGTAGCCGACAGCGGTATCCTTGACATAGTCGGTCACACCGGCGGTGGAGCAGTGAGCGCGGTGGCAGGAGCCGAAGGCGTCGTCCACGTAAGCGTCGGCCAGGCTGGCCAGCTCCTCGCTGAACTCAGGCAGGTTCTTGGTCTCCTCCTTGCGGAAACGGGTGTTCTGCAGCAGAACGACCTCGCCGTTGCCCATGGTGGCAACAGCAGCCTTGGCATTCTCGCCGACGACATTGTCATCGTCCGCAAAGGTGACAGGCTGGCCCAGCTTCTCGCTCAGGCGGACAGCAACGGGGGCCAGGCTGAACTTGGCCTCGGGGCCGTTCTTCGGCTTGCCCAGATGGCTGCACAGGATGACCTTAGCGCCGTCGGCAATCAGCTTCTTGATGGTCGGCAGTGCGGCGTTGATGCGGTTATCGTTGGTGATAACGCCGTCCTTCATCGGGACGTTGAAGTCGCAGCGAACCAGTACGCGCTTGCCGGCGTAGTTCTCATCGTCAATGGTCTTTTTACCCAAACCCATAGTAAAAGCTCCTCTCGGTATGTTTCACATTTTTGGCAGGGCGCACCGCGCCCCAAGGGGTTTAGTCTTATTATACGCACAAACTTCGTTTTGCGCAAGTGTTTTTGATATATTTTTAACCAGTTTGGGGAATGTGTCCTGTAAATTTTTTGTGTATGACTTGCCGCCGCTGCCCCGCCTTGACGCGCACATTATTTCTGTGCTATAATCCCCCACGAAAGCATAGTAAATTAGTATGATTTGTACAGGAGGGTTAGTTTATGCTAATGCAAACTTTGATCGGGGTGCTCATCCCCTTTGCGGGCACAACGCTCGGCTCGGCGTGTGTGTTCTTTATGAAAAAGGCACTGCACCCCGGCGTGCAGCGGGCGCTGACCGGCTTTGCCGCCGGGGTCATGGTGGCCGCGTCGTTCTGGAGCCTGCTCTCCCCCGCACTGGAGCAATCCGCCGCGCTGGGGCGGCTGTCATTTCTGCCCGCCTTCATCGGGTTCTGGCTGGGCGTCGGGTTTCTGCTGGCGCTGGATATGCTGGTGCCGCACCTGCATCAGGGTGCCACCAGCCCCGAAGGCCCCAAAAGCGGCTTTTCGCGCACGACGATGCTGGTGCTGGCGGTGACGCTGCACAACATCCCGGAGGGTATGGCCGTCGGCGTCGTCTACGCCGGGTACTTAACGGGCAGCGCGCAGATCACGGCGATGGGCGCGCTGGCGCTGTCGGTGGGCATTGCGATCCAAAACTTTCCGGAGGGTGCGATCATCTCGATGCCGCTGAAAGCCGAGGGCATGAGCCGGGGCAAGGCGTTCTTGATGGGCACACTGTCCGGCGCGGTGGAGCCGCTGGGTGCGCTGTTCACCATCTGGGCGGCGGGGCTGGTCGTGCCCGCCCTGCCGTATCTGCTCAGCTTTGCGGCGGGCGCGATGATCTACGTCGTGGTCGAGGAATTGATCCCCGAAATGTCGCAGGGCGAGCATTCCAATATAGGTACGCTCTGCTTTGCCTTCGGCTTCACGATCATGATGGCCTTGGATGTCGCGCTGGGGTAAGCGCAGATCCTTGCAATCCCACTGCCGGTATGATATGCTGATACATATTATATTGAACCGGGAGCCGCTTATGAAGCAGAAATTCAAACACTGGCTGAGTGTTGCCGTGACAGTGGCGCGGCGGTATCTGGCGCTGGATATGACCGTCTACGCCGGGTCGGCCACGCTGTTTCTGCTGACGGCATCCTTTCCGCTGCTGATGTGGGTGCTTGTCATCGTCAACAGCGTGCCGGGCTTCTCGGTCGAGGGCGTGGCCGAGCTGCTGGCAGATTTTCTGCCCCAGATCCCCACGGTCCAAGCCTCGATCCTGCAGCTGCTGCAAAATCTCAGCGGGCAGTCTGCGCAATTTGTCGCGTCGCTGGCCGTGCTGACGACCATCGTGTCTGCGTCGGGCGGCATCAGCGCACTGCAAGTCGGCCTGCAGCGGCTGACGCCCGGCTCGAAGCGGACGTTTTTGAACCGGCTGCTCGCCATCGGGTACACCCTCGTGTTCGAGCTGCTGCTCTTAGTCATGCTGGCGCTGCAGGGCATGAAGTCCCTGTTTGAGCGTTTTGCCGATACACTGCCGTTTTTCCGGCATTACATCGCGATCGTGCAGATGCTGCAGCACATCGCAAGCATCGGCCAGTTCCTAATGATCCCCCTGCTGTTCGGGCTGCTTTTGCTGATGTACACCTATGTACCGGGCGGGCGCCGCACTGTGCGCAGCCAGCTGCCGGGTGCAATTTTTGCCACGGCAGGCTGGCTGATCTTCTCCCGCATTTTTTCGTTTTACATTGTGCATTTCTGGCGGTTGTCGTATATCTACGGCTCGCTGACAGCCGTCATTCTGGTGATTTTGTGGCTGTATGTTGTGATAAATCTGGTATTTATCGGTGCCGGGGTAAATGCGGCGGTGAGCACAAAAAAGCCTTCCCCCTAGGGGGAAGGCATCCCAGCCGAAAAAACCGCGCCGTCCCTGTCTTGGGGCGGCGCGGTTTTATGTACGTATTACCGTTTAATATCGTAGTTCATATTCATCAGATTGCGGATGCTTTCCACATCATCCGTAATGTTGGCGTCGCCGTGGATGGTGTGCTTGATGGCGCTGGATGCGACTGCGAAGTTCACCATATCCATCGGCCTGTAGTCATGCATCATCGCGTAGATCAGGCCGCTGGCGAAGGCGTCGCCGCCGCCGACACGGTCGAGAATATTGAAGGTAAACAGCTTCGACTCGAAGGTGTGCCCCTCGTACCAGAGGAAGGCTTTCAGGCTGTTCTCGCTGCCGGAATGTGCATAGCGCACGTGGCGGGCAATGCACTTGATGTTGGGATAACGCTCGATAAAGCGCTGGAAAATCTCGTCCTGCTGCTCATAGCTTGGCTGCAGAGGCACGCCGTCCTTCCAGTCGCCTTTGCTGTGGTCGGCGTCGTCCTTCCACAAATGGTACGGCTCGATGCCGAACAGCACGTCGACGTAGGGCAGACATTGGGTGCAGTAGTCGCGGGCTTCCTCCCAGCTCCACAGCGTCGAGCGGAAATTGCCGTCAAAGCTGACAGTCAGTCCTTTTTCTTTTGCCACCTTCAGGCAGCGCAGGATGAAATCTGCGCAATTTTTGTTCAGCGCCGGGGTGATGCCCGACAGGTGCAGCCAGTCGAAGCCGTCGAACAGTTCGTCGAGGTCGACCTTCGTCAGGTCGTACTCGGTCAGGGCGCTGTGCATGCGGTCGTAGATGACCTTGCTGGGGCGGATGCCGTAGCCGGTTTCCAGATAATAGGTGCCAAGGCGGTGGCTGGGGGTCTCCTCCTTGGTGGAAAGGATCATCGGCGTGCAGTGGACATCGTTGCAGCGCAGCCAGCGAACCGCGCTTTTGCCCAGCGAGTTGTTCGGCACAACGCTGAAAAACGTGGAATCCACGCCGAGGTTTGCCAGCGCCAGCGCAATGTTGGCCTCGCTGCCGCCATAGCTGGCCTCGAAGGTCGAGGTCATGCGGATCTTCTCGTAGTTCGGCGGGGTAAGGCGCAGCATGACCTCGCCGATGGTGATAAATTTCCGCGGGCTGGTGTTGCCCATCAAGATAGGGTTGCTGTGTTCCATAAACTTCCTCCCAAAAAGCCGTATTCCATTAGCTACCATTGTACGGCAACTTCCGGGGAATTGCAATACGGGTACGGGAGGTTAGTTTTTTAACGAGAGGTCACATATCTTTTTCAAACCGGTCGATTTTGCCGACCTTGCCCACGACGGCGACAGCGTCGCCCGCTTTAAAGGTATAGTCGGCCGAAAATTCCACGTTCGTCTGCTGGCCGTGCTCGACCGCGATGACGTTGATGCCGTACACCTTGCGCAGGTCAAGCTCGCGGATGGTCTTGCCCAGCATCCTGCCGTCCACCGCGATGCGGCGCACCTCGACGCCGTCGCCCAGCGCGATATAGTCCAGCAGATTGCCGGAGATCAGCCGCTTGCCGATGCGCACGGCCATGTCGGCCTCCGGGTAGACGACCTCTGCCCCCAGCCGCTTGAGCACCTCGCCGTGTACCTCGCTGGCGGCCTTCGAGATCACGTGCGGCACGCCCAATTTTGTGACGAGCATCGTCGTCAGGATGCTGATGTCGACCTGCTCGCCAATGCAGATCGTGACCGTGCCGCAGTTCTGCATACCGGTTTCTTTCAGCGATACTTCGTTTAATTCTTCAATGACGAAGGCGTAATCGGTGTAGCCGCGCACGGCCTTGACCTTTGCCTCGTCCTTATCGACGGCGATGACCTCTTTGCCGGCGGCGGCCAGCGTTTTCACCAGCGCCGTGCCGAACCGGCCAAGGCCGATGACTCCGTAGCTCTCGGCGGAATTTTTCATTTTGTCGAACATAGCAATTCCTTCCTGCTGCTGGCTAAATTCCGGCAGAAACGTAGGGGCGGGCTTCTAGTCCGCCCGTGCCCGTGTGCCGCAGGGGAACACCCCGCGGGCGGAGCAGAGCCCCGCCCCTACCGCCAGTTTTTCCAACAGTCTCATCCAATCGTAATCGCTTCCTCGGTGTACCGCGCGCTGGGTTCGGGGCGCTCGATCCAGAGGGAGAGCAGCGACACCGCGCCCACGCGGCCAATGTACATAGTGAAGATCAGCACCGTTTTGCTGGCGGCGCACAGCCCGGCCGTGATACCGGTGGACAGACCCGCCGTGCTGTAGGCCGAGACCTGCTCGAACAGCAGCCGCAGGAAATCCGTCTGCGGCTCCAACAGGCAGAGTGCAAACGTGCCGCCCGCCACGACGATGAGCCCCAGCAGCGTTATGGTGGCGGCCTTCGCCAGCGAGCCGTCCGGCAGACGGCGGTGGAACGCGCCCATCCGCCGCTTGGAAAACAGCGACCGCACCTGCTGCATCAGCACAAAGAACGTCGTCGTCTTGATGCCGCCGCCCGTCGACCCCGGCGACGCGCCGATGAACATCAAAATCATGATGACGAGCAGACCGGCGCTGCTCAAGCCGCCGAAATCCACGGTGGAAAAGCCCGCCGTGCGCGCCGTCATGCTTTGGAAAAACGCTGCCATCCAGCCGAGGTGGTCGGTCAGCTGCAGCAGCGCCGCGCCGCCGAACAGCAGCACCGCCGTTGTCGTCAGCACGACCTTCGTGTGCAGCGTCATTTTGCGGAAATTGCCCCGGCAGTGGCCGATGTCCAGAATCACCAGGAAGCCGATGCCTCCCACGATGACGAGCGCGTCGGTGACAAGGTTCAGCAGGACGTCGCCGCGGTAGGGGATCAGATTGGTGCCGCCGCCCAGCGCGTCGAAGCCCGCATTATTAAAGGAAGCGACCGAGTGGAAAATGCTCAGCCAGACCGCGTGCAGCGGCATATGGTCGCGGGCGAACGCCGGGAAGCCGAGCACCGCGCCCGCGCCCTCGCAGACAAGGGTCATCAGCAGCACGGCGCGGACGAGCCGCACCATACCGTCGAGGCTTTCGACGTTGAGCGCCTCGCGCACGAGGGAGCGGCCTTTCAGGCTGATGCGCCGCCCGGCCACGAGCGCCAGCCCCATGCCGATGGACGCGACGCCGAGGCCGCCGATCTGAATCAGCACCATAATGACGGCTTGCCCGAAAAAGCTGAAGGTGTCGGCGGTGTCGACGACGACCAGCCCCGTGACGCAGACGGCGCTGGTGGCCGTGAACAGCGCGTCCAGCGGCGTGACATACGCGCCGGGATGCACCGCGAAGGGCAGCATCAGCAGCGCCGCGCCGCACAAAATCAGCAGCGCGAACCCCGCCGCGATGATACGCGCGGGGGGCTGGGTCTTTAAAAATTTGGAGATGGCGCTGCGAATGTAGGGCATGATGGCCTCCGGAGTGGAAGTTGGTGAATTAAGAAAGTGATCCCATTATACCACAAATCCCTCGCCCCTACAACAATACACCCCCTTGCGTCTCTACGGCGAATCGTGTATAATAAGGTATTACTGATTGTTATAAAGGGGAGGTGTGGCCGTGAGCCTGCAAAGCTTTGGATTTTTTGGATTTCTGCTGGTCGTGGCCGCCGTGTACCTGCACCTGCCGCAGCGGTGGCAGAGCGCGTTCCTGCTGGCGGCCAGCTGGGTATTCTACGCGCTGGCGATGCCGTCGATGCTGGGCGTGACGATCGCGATCGCGGTGTTCACCTACCTGTGCGGGCGCGGGCTGGCGGCGCAGGGCGGCGCGCACAAAACGGGCGTGCTGCGGTTCGGCGTCGTCGGGCTGCTGGTGATCCTCGCCTTTTTCAAGTATAACGGCGCGTTTGCCACCGATGGCGGCTGGCAGTCCGTCGCCATGCCGCTGGGCATCAGCTTTTACAGCTTTGCGGCGATTGCGTACCTGATCGACGCCGCGCGGGGCGACTGCGAGGTCGAGACGAATTTCATCGACTGCGCGCTGTTTCTAAACTTTTTTGCCACCGTCACACAGGGTCCCATCTGCCGCGCCGGGGCGTTGCTGCCGCAGTTTAAGCAGGAGCACCGCTTCGACGCCGCGCGCACCGTGCGGGCGCTGCGGCTTTTTGCGCTGGGGCTGTTTAAATTGGTGGCCGTCAGCGACGTGCTGGGGCTGCTGGTGGACGAGGTTTTCCCGAATTACCGCAGCTACGGCGGCGCAATGCTAGTGCTGGCGGCGGTGTTTTACACGTTCCAGCTGTATTTCAACTTTTCCGGTTATTCCGAGGTCGCCCGCGCGGTCGGGCTGCTGCTGGGGCTGGAGCTGCCGGAAAACTTCAAGACGCCGTTCTTTGCGACGAACTTTTCCGGCTTCTGGAGCCGGTGGCACATCAGCTTTTCGTCGTGGCTGCAGGATTATCTGTTCATGCCGCTGGCGTGGGCGGATATGTCGGGCGTGACGGGCGGCAGGCTCACCCGCCTGCCCGCCGAAGTATGCGTATTTACGGTATTTTTTGTGTCCGGCTTCTGGCACGGCAACACCCTTCCGTTTGTGGTGTGGGGGCTTTTGCAGGCCTGCTATCGGCTGGGCGAGGAACTTTTGCACCGCCGCTTGGGCAAACCGAAAAAGAAAGCGCCCGCCCGCGTGCTGTGGGCAAAGCGCGCCGGGGTGTTTGTGCTGTGGTGCGTCAGCATGGTGTTTTTCCGCGTCGGGTCGTCCCCGGCGGCAGCGCCGCTGACTGTCGGCGATGCTTTCGCCTATCTGGGGCGCTGCTTTACCGGGTGGAGCCCCGCGCGGTTCGCGTCGGAGCTGTACGCCGCCGCGTCGAACGGCTTTTACGCCAACGGCATTATGGTCGCCGCGTACTACGGATTTTTGGCGCTGGTGCTGGCGCTGGCGTTTTACCTTGACACCCGCCGGGCGTTCGCGTTCAAGAACAAACCCGCTGAGATCTGTCTGGCCGGTGAAAAACACCGCTGGGCGGTGTATTACGCACTGGTGATTGCCCTGCTGGTGGGGTACATCATGCAGAGCGGCGGGTTTGGGAACTCCGGGTTCGGCATGTATGCGGGGTTCTGACCACCGCACCGTAGGGGCGAGGCATGCCTCGCCCTCCGCTTTCCCGTCAGATGGCATTGGCCGCAGGGCTGCGGGCCGGGCATGCCCGGCCCCTACATTCTTACGAAAGGAGGCTGCTTGGCCCTTGAAAAACATTCTTAAAAAAATGGCGCTTCTGGCGATCCCTGTGGTTCTGTGGTTCGCGTTTTTCCTCGCATTTGAGCCGAACAACTACTTCGGGCTGAAGGCCTCCGCGACATCCAGCCAGCCGGTCGCGCGGGTGCGCGCCTACCAGCAGGCACCGGGCGAAAACCTGATTCTCGGCGACAGCCGCCTTGCCCACTTTGACATGGCACTTGTCGACGGCCTGACCGGGCAGACGTGGCAGAATCTCGCGTTCGGCGGCGCTTCTTTGAAAGAAACGCTGGACTTGGCCGATTATGTGCTGGATTCCGGCAACCCCGTCGACACGATGCTCATCGAGGTCTCGTTCTACACGCTGAACGCCGGGTACAACACCGACCGCTTCGCCGCGCTGGAAAAGACGCTGAACAACCCGCTGGCCTACTGCTTCAACTTGGAGTACAACGTCAACGCCCTGACCGTCGCCATGGATACCCTGCGCGGCACGCCGGACACAATTGAATCCGGCGACTGGGTCGAGAGCGATTACCTTGCCGATGACGGCACAATTTTGCCGCTGCACCGCAAATTATATGACTACACGACCACCATTACACCGCGCTGCAAAAGCTGGGCGCTGAACACCGACCAGTTCGAGCGGCTGCGCGCCTTGGCCGAGCGCTGTCAGACCGAGGGCGTGCGCCTCGTCGTCGTGCTGCCGCCGATGGCGGGCAATGTCCGCACCGAAGTGTGCGACGAGTTTGGCATCACCGACGTGATGCAGGATACCGTCCTGCCCGCGCTGGGCGAATGGGCGGGCGAATACGGCTTCACCCTGCTGGATTATGAATGGGGCGGCAGCGTCATCGCAGACGATGATACGCAGTTTTTCGACGGATTCCATCTGGATGAAAGGTACGGCTTGCCGGAGTGGACGGAAGAGTTGGCCGCCGATATGACCGCATAAAAGGCTTCCCCTTTGGGGGAAGCTGTCACCGAAGGTGACTGATGAGGGGCGAGCTGCCCGTAGCCGCCCATTCACGGGCAATCACGAAAACACCGCCCCTCATCCGGCTCTACGGAGCCACCTGCTCCCCCTCTGGCGCTACGCGCCACCTCCCCCGTATCGGGGGAGTCTGTCCCTCAGGGGAAGGCTTTAGGAGGATTACACATGGCATTAGATTTCCTGATTTTATACGAGCACACCGTCCGCGAGTACGAGAGCGATCTGCTGCTGAAATTGGAGCTGGAGCGGCGCGGCTACAAGGTCGAGATCCGCCAGCTGCTTGACCCCAAGCACCTGCGGCTGTTCCGGCAGGACAAGCCCGAAGTGCTCGTCGCCAGCTGCATGTACGACAACGAGGCCATCAACAGCCATGTCTACAACAACATCGGAAAATGCAACAAGATCGTCAACCTGCATTGGGAGCAGATGCTCTCCGACACGCAGGAGGAGGGCGACTGGTTCAACATGAACGGCAATGCCAAGCGCTGCGTGCAGACCTGCTGGGGCAAGCGCACCGCCGCCCGCCTGCAGGCGCACGGCATGGACGCCAAAAACACCCCTGTGACCGGTGCGGTCATGATGGACTTTCTGCGGCCGGAATTTAACGGCTACTTTAAAGACAAGCAGACCCTGTGCAAAGCGTTCGGCCTTGACCCCGAAAAGCAGCTGCACCTGTACATTTCCAGCTTCGGCTACGCCAGCATGAACGACGACGAGGTCGCCGAGCTTTCCAAGATGGCGGGCACTGACTTTATGGGCTTTGCCAAGACGAACCGCGTCTCGATGCAGGAAACCCTGCGCTGGTTCGACGAATATCTGGGGCAACACCCGGAGGTCGAGCTTGTCTACCGCCGCCATCCGAGCGAGTGGAACAGCCCCGCACTGGAGGCGCTGGCGAAAAAGCGGCCGAATTTCCATGTCATTTTTGCGGACTCGGTCAAGCAGTGGATCGTCGCGGCGGACTCGATCTCGATCTGGATGAGCACCGCGATCGCCGAGGTCTATATGGCGGGCAAAAGCTGCCACATCCTGCGCCCCGTGCCTATCGAGCACGAGTACGACCCGGTCATCTACAAGGGCGCACACTATGTGACGAGCTACGACGAGTTCGCCGCCGCCATGGCCGAGCCGGAACCGCCGTTCCCGATCGCAAAGGACGTTATCGAGGGCTATTTTGACCCCAGCGACACCCCCGCCTACAAGCGGATGGCCGACCTGTTGGAGGATGTCTACAAAAATCCGCCCCGCGACGAGCCGATGGGCGACGGCTTCACCCCGCATTTCAACAAGCTGAAATTCTGTGCGCTGGCGGGCGTGCATTTCCTCTACCGCCACGGCTGGGAGCCGAAGAAGGTTTTCGCCCTCTGCCCCCCGCTGGCAAACTTCGCCCAGCGCATCTACGGGTATGTGGACAAAGCGCATGTGACGAAGGAGCAGGTGGCAGCAATGACGGAACGCATTAAGCCGTTCGTCCGCTGAGCATGTAGGGGCCGGGCATGCCCGGCCCTCCGCAGTGCGGCAGACGCGCAGTAATGGCAAGGCCGCGGGCCGGGCATGCCCGGCCCCTACAACTCTACGACAGGACAAATAATCATGTCAGACCAGAAAAAAAACTCCGGTGAATCCTTCGCCGGGAACGTGATGAAGTATTCGGTGGCGACCTATCTGGGCTTTGCCATCACGGGGCTGGCGCTCATCGTCAAGGGGCTGCTGCCTGCCGAGGTGCTGGGCGCGCCCGTCACCTTCATGACCTACACGGCCACCGTCATGAACATCGGCATCCTCGGCCTCGACCAAGCGCTGCTGCGGTTCTACCACGAGCCGCCCGCCGGGGTCGAGCCGCGCCAGCTGTTCGCGGCCTGCACCCGCATTTCGGCGGCGTTCATGATGCTGCTGGGCGTCGTGGGCAGCGTCTTTTTTGCGCAGCCGCTGGCGGCGGCCTTCGGCCTGAGCACGGCGGGCGCGGCCATCGTGCCGCTGCTGTTTATCAACGCGGCGCTGTACATGCTGGTGCGGTATTTAAACGTGCTGCTCCGCCTTGAAAACGACCTGCGCGCCTACACGGCCGAAACGCTCTGGATGCAGGGCTGCTACAACCTGTTTTATCTGCTGCCCGGCTTTCTGACCTCGAACGTCTTTCTGCTGGCCGTCGCCGCGATTTTGAGCTTCGGCGTCGTCGCCATCGCGTTCGGCTATAAATACCGTTCCGCCGTCTTCGCCCCGCTGCCTGCGGCGCAGCTGGGCGGCGTCGCCAAGCAGACCGTGCCCTACGGCGTGGCGCTGGCACCCGCGCAGATCCTGTTCAGCCTGTCCAGCGGCATCTGCCTTTCGTTTGTGGGCAACGCCTGCGGCGAAAATGCGCAGGGCTTGTTTGCCTTCGGGTACAGTCTCGCGCAGCTCGTCACGGCGATTCAGGCCGGTTTTTCAACCTATTGGGGTCCCTATGTCTACGCCCATTACCGCGACGAGCAGGAGCGCATCTGCCGCGTACACGATGTCTTGAATCTGCTGATTTTCGGTTTTTTCTGTGTGCTGGTCATGTTCGAGGACATCGTCTTCGTCATCTTCCCGGATAAGCGCGGCTGCCTTGCCATCTTCCCGCTTTTGATGCTGGCCGTCGTCTTCAACATTCTGTGCGAGGGCACGGTCTACGGCAATTCGATTGCCCGCAAACCGTGGCACGACACCATCGGCATCGGGCTGGGGGCGCTGTCCAACTTCGGGCTGTGCGCAGTGCTGGTGCCCCGCTTCGGCCTGACCGGCGCGGCGCTGGCACTGGCCGCCAGCAACGGCATTGCCTTTTTGTACCGCAGCGTCACAGGGCAGATGTACTACCGCACGGTCGCCAGCTACCCCAAAACGATCTCCGGCTTTCTGCTGGCGTTTGCGGTCACGGCCGTCGGCACGCTGCTGTGGCAGCATTTCTTTGTAAAATTTGCGCTGGTAGGTATGATTTTGTTCATCTACTGCACATTGTATCGCACCCAGCTTGCAAAGCTGTGGGGCATGGGGCTGGGCATCCTGCGCAGCGTCTTTCATAAAAAGTGAGGGAGAATCATGAAGCATTGCGGCACACAACAGTTGGAGACAGAACGGCTTGTTTTGCGGCGGCTTTCCATCGACGACAGCGAAATGATGTACAATAACTGGGCAAGCGACAAACAGGTGACCCAGTATCTGCGCTGGAATGCCCACCGCAGCTGGGGCGAGACCGCCGAAACGCTGAACGAGTGGGAGAAGCACTACGACGATCCTGCCTTTTATCAGTGGGGCATCACCGACCGGCGCACAGAGGTGCTGTTCGGCACGATCAGCCTCTTCCCTGCCCCGCAGCTGCGGATGGGCTGGCACCTGAACACCGAGCGCCTCGGCGACGCGTGGGAGGTCGGCTACGCTCTCGGCCGCAAGTGGTGGAATAAAGGCTACGCAACCGAGGCACTCTGTACCGTGCGGGACTACTGGTTCGACACGGTGGGGGCGGACTGGCTGGCCGCCGTCCACGCCAACGAGAACATTGCCAGCAGCGCGGTTTTGCAGAAGGCGGGCTTTGTCTACGACCACGACGTGACCGACCGCAAGTTTGACGGCACACCGGTGCCCTGCCGCGCGTACCATCTTTTGAAAGAGGATTTATGAGCGATAACACGACTGAATTGGACTTTGGCACGACCGCCCAGAAAGCGACCGACAGTGAAAAGCTGCCTGTGATGCTGCTGGCGCTCGACCAAGGCAAGTACGATATGGTGCGCAGCCTTGACGAACTGCGCGCGCTGGCTGACGCCAACGGCATGGACGCCGTGGCCGAGGTCGTGCAGAAGCGCGCGACGCCCGAAGCCGCGACGCTGCTGGGCGAGGGCAAAGTGGCCGAGGCGCGGCTGGTCTGCCAGAACGTGAACGCGGCGGCGGCGATCTTCGACGGCGAGTTGACGGGCAGCCAGATCCGCAACCTGTCGGCGGCGCTGCAAGTCGAAGTGCTCGACCGCACAATGCTGATTCTTGAAATTTTCCGCGCCCGCGCTACGACAAACGAGGGCAAATTGCAGACCGAGCTTGCCACGCTGCGCTATCAGCTGCCGCGCCTGCAGGGCTTGGGCGAATCCCTGAGCCGTCAGGGCGGCGGCGGTGGCGGCGGCGGCGGTGCCCGCCGCGGTGCCGGTGAGACGAAGCTGGAGCTTGACCGCCGCCACCTGCACCACCGCATCGAGCATCTGGAAGGCCGCCTGAAGGAGCTGGAAAAGCGGCGCGGCGAGACCCGGCGCGCCCGCCAGAAGAACAACGTCCCCGTTGTGGCGCTGGTCGGCTACACGAACGTCGGCAAATCGAGCCTGCTGAACGCGCTGTGCGGCGAGCAGATTTTTGAGGCTGACATGCTGTTTGCCACCCTTGACCCGACGGCGCGCAAGCTGGTGCTGCCCAGCGGGCTGCAAATTATTCTGGTGGACACGGTCGGCTTCGTCAGCCGCCTGCCGCATCATCTGGTCGAAGCGTTCAAATCGACGCTGGAGGAAGCGGCGTTCGCCGACGTCATTATCAAGGTGGCCGACGCGGGCGACGCGCAGGCCGCCGACCAGCTGGCCGTAACCGACGAAGTTTTGGGCAGTCTCGACTGCGAGGGCATCCCGCAGCTGGTCGTCTACAACAAGTGCGATACCGCGAACGCCGTCGCCTTCGACCCAGACATTTTGCTGACGAGCGCCAAGACCGGCTACGGCCTGCCGGAGCTGCTGGCAAAGCTGGACGATGTGCTAGGCCACCGCGTGCGCACAATTGAAATTGTGCTGCCCTACGATAAACTTTCCCTCGCTGACATCCTTCGCAGCCGCGGCAGCGTAGCGGCGGAGGAATACCGCGAGGACGGCGTTTTTTACCGTGCTACCGTAAAAATTGACGACCTGCACCGCTTTGAGCCGTTTTTGGTATGATGCCGCAAATGCGTTTGCTTAGCGCCTGAAAGCAAGCGTTTAGAATTCAGATTTGGTGTGACTGCCCCAGTACAGCACACTGACAAATCGGAAGTTGACGGAAAGGTATGAGGAAAATATGACAGGTGAGCAATTTATAAAGTTATGCTATGACGAAAAAGAGGCCATTTTATCGGAGTATTTCAGAGATGGGTCTCAGACAATTGTTGCAGAAAAACTGAGAAGCTTATTTGAAAAAGGAATAGAAAAAGATGAATTATATGAATTGCTTAATCTGGTACTGAATGAAAACTACTATACGCTGTTACTTGGTTTAGATGGTGAAGCCGCATTGGGGAATGTCCAGAGCGCCTATAAGTTATATGATGAAGATGGCAATCTGCTGAATGAATGTGGCGAGATTGAAGAAGCTGCTTACAGATATTTTATGGAAAAATAGTACGAAAGGTAATGTGAAACTTCCAGTTTGCAGGGCCGCCACGGAGGCTGCTGCAGCCGTCAGCTTCCCCGGCGGGGTGGGGGCACCCCGCCCTACGCCTTATTGTAAATTTGTGCCCGCGCGGCGGGTACACCAAATCTAAACTCTTAATTTTAAACTCTACTCTCCAGCTTCGCCTGCCGCATTGACACCTTATGCCAATGCGCTTATAATAAAACTACTTACGCAACTTAGAAAAAGGGGAAATCACTATGGCAAATGTTCGCACCCGCTTTGCGCCGTCCCCCACGGGCTATATGCACGTCGGCAACCTGCGCACGGCTTTGTATACCTATTTGCAGGCGCGCCACAACGGCGGCACCTTTATCCTGCGCATTGAGGACACCGATCAGGGCCGTCTGGTCGAGGGCGCGACCGACATCATCTACGGCACGCTGAAGGCCACCGGCCTGACCTGGGACGAGGGTCCCGACGTCGGCGGCCCCGTCGGCCCCTATGTCCAGAGCGAGCGCATGGGCATGTTCAAGCAGTATGCCGAGCAGCTCGTCAAGGCGGGCAAAGCCTACTACTGCTTCTGCACCGAGGAGCGCCTGAACGAGATGCACGAGGCGCAGCGCGCGGCGGGCGAGATGACCCATTACGACGGCCACTGCCGCCATCTGACGCAGGATGAAATCGATGCCAAGCTGGCCGCAGGCGAGCCCTACGTCATCCGCCAGAAGATCCCCGAATCCGGCGTGGCGGGCTTCGACGACGTCGTCTACGGCCACATCGAGGTCGACGTCAAGGAGCTGGACGACCAGATCCTGATCAAAACCGACGGTATGCCGACCTATAACTTTGCAAACGTCGTGGACGATCACCTTATGGGCATCACCCACGTCATCCGCGGCAGCGAGTACCTGTCCTCGACGCCGAAGTATAACCTTTTGTACGACGCCTTCGGCTGGGAGAAGCCGGTCTACGTCCACTGCCCGCCCGTCATGAAGGACGCGCAGAACAAGCTGTCGAAGCGCAACGGCGACGCCAGCTATCAGGACTTGGTGGCGAAGGGCTACCTGCCCGCCGCCGTGCTGAACTATCTGCTGCTGCTGGGCTGGGCGCCCGAAGGTGAGCAGGAGATCTTCTCGCTGGACGAGATGATCAAAATTTGGGATCCCGCGCGCATTTCCAAGTCCCCGGCGATTTTCGACCCGCTGAAGTTGCGCGCCATCAACGCCGCGTACATCCGTGCGCTGCCGGCCGAGGAGTTCCGCCGTCTGGCCGACCCGTTCATCGACCGCGCCGTCCACTGTGACATCGACCGCGACCTGCTCTGCGCCAACCTGCAGCCTCGCTGCGAGGTGCTGGAGGACATTCCGCCGCAGCTCGATTTCTTTGACGCCGTGCTGCCCATCGACGCCGAGATGTACCGCAACAAGAAGCAGAAGACAACGCCGGAGTCCGCCAAGGAGGCGCTGACCGCCCTGCTGCCCGTGCTGGAGGCGCAGACCGACTGGAGCCGCGACGCGATCTTCGAGGCCTGCAAGACGCTGGCCGAGCAGATGGAAAAGAAGAACGGCTGGCTGCTGTTCCCGCTGGGCATCGCCCTGTCCGGCAAGTCCCGCACCCCTGGCGGCGGCACCGACCTCGCCGCCATGATGGGCAAGGACGAGACGATTAAACGCGTAAAGGCCGCGGTGGAAAGCTTATAATCCACACATACAAAAGAGAGGAGCTATACCCGACACCGGGTATAGCTCCTCTTTTTATACGTTTAAATCACGTAATCATTGCCCGGCGGGGCGGCATTGACTAGATCGGCGAGGGTGATGCCGTCGAAGTAGTCGTTGATCATCGTGTTCAATTTGCGCCACATCGGCAGGGTGTGGCAATCCCCCATGCGCGGGCATTCCACGGAGTTCTGCTCCAAGCAAGCCACCGGGGCAAGGCTGCCCTCGGTCAGGCGCAGGATGTTGCCCACCGTGTATTCGTCGGGGGTCTTTGTCAGGCGGTAGCCGCCGGATTTGCCCCGCAGGCCGGTCAAATACCGCGCTTTGACGAGGCTTTTCACAATGGCCTCAAGATATTTTTCCGATATTTCCTGCCGCGCGGCGATTTCCTTTAATGGGATGTAGCCGTCGTGCTGGTTCTCGGCAATGTCGATCATGACGCGCAGCGCGTAGCGGCCTTTCGTTGAAATCATCATTTTGACGTGTGCTCCTTCGTTTTCTTATTTCCTATTATACAGGTTGGTAAATAGGATAGCAACCCCTTCCCCACAAAAAAAGTGAGGAAAATTCCCTATTTCCCTATTGACAAACGGGAAAATATGTTGTACAATCCTATCAACCTACAAGAAAGGTATGAATTGTTATGCGAAAGGGATTTGCACCATACGCGCGATGTCGCCGTCACCTGCTGTAAAACCGTTCCGTTACCCGATATAAAACAGAAATGACGATGGAGGAAACTACCATGAGCAAGATTTATACTTCCGCTGACCAGCTGATCGGCCGCACCCCTCTGCTGGAGTTCACCCACATTGAAGCCGCCGAGAACCTTGCGGCAAAAATCCTCGGCAAGCTGGAATATTTTAACCCCGCCGGTTCTGTCAAAGACCGCATCGCCAAGGCGATGATCGACGACGCCGAGGCCTCCGGCAAGCTGAAGCCCGGCTCCGTCATCATCGAGCCGACCTCCGGCAACACCGGCATTGGTCTGGCCTCCGTTGCCGCCGCCCGCGGCTACCGTATCATCATCGTAATGCCGGAGACGATGAGCGTCGAGCGCCGCCAGCTGATGAAGGCCTACGGTGCCGAGTTGGTGCTGACCGACGGTGCCAAGGGCATGAAGGGTGCCATCGCCAAGGCTGACGAGCTGGCAAAGGAGATCCCCAACAGCTTTGTGCCCGGCCAGTTCGTGAACCCGGCCAACCCCGACGCCCACAAGCGCACCACCGGTCCTGAGATCTGGGAGGACACCGACGGCAAGGTCGACATCTTTGTCGCAGGTGTCGGCACGGGCGGCACGGTGACCGGCGTCGGCGAGTACCTGAAGAGCCGGAACCCCGCCGTCAAGGTCGTGGCTGTCGAGCCCGCCACCTCCCCCGTGCTGAGCAAGGGCACGGCCGGTGCGCACAAGATTCAGGGCATCGGCGCAGGCTTTGTGCCCGACGTGCTGAACACCAAGGTTTACGACGAGGTTATCCCCGTCGCGAACGAGGACGCCTTTGCCACCGGCAAGCTGATCGGCCACAAGGAGGGCGTGCTGGTGGGCATCTCCTCCGGCGCGGCGCTGTGGGCGGCCATCCAGCTGGCCAAGCGCCCGGAGAACAAGGGCAAGACCATCGTCGCCCTGCTGCCTGACACCGGCGACCGCTATCTGTCCACCCCGCTGTTCGCGGATTGATTGCATACGGGCTGAAATTTTGCTATAATAAGCGCGGCAGATGTTTGTCTGCCGCGCTTTTTGGATTTTTAATGGGAGGCTTCCTATGTCAAACACCCCCGGCGCGTTGATTGCTATGAGCGGCGGCGTGGACAGCACCGTCGCTGCCTACCTGATGAAGCAGGCGGGCTACCGCTGCATGGGCGCGACGATGCGCCTGTACCAGAACGAGGATTTGGGGCAGAGCGGCTTTCACACCTGCTGCTCGGCCAAGGACGTTGAGGACGCCGCCGAGGTCGCGTTCCAGCTCGACATTCCCTTCGAGGTTGTGAACTACACCGAGGAATTCCGCGAGCAGGTCATCGGCAAGTTCATCGCCACCTACGAAGCGGGCGGCACGCCGAACCCCTGCATCGACTGCAACCGCACGATGAAGTTCGATAAAATGCTGGATTTTGCCCGTGAGCACGGGCTGGATTACGTCGTGACCGGCCACTATGCCCGCATTGAGCAAGACCCCGATACCGGCCGCTGGCTGCTGAAAAAATCACTGTACACCGCAAAAGACCAGAGCTACGTGCTCTATGTGCTGACGCAGGATCAGCTGGCGCACACGAAGTTTCCCTTGGGCGGCATGGACAAACCGTCCATCCGCAAAATTGCCGAGGAGCAGGGCTTCTGCAACGCGCGCAAGCATGACAGTCAGGACATCTGCTTTGTGCCGGACGGCGATTATGTCGGCTTTATGGAGCGCTACACCGGCAAATATTACCCAGACGGCGATTTTCTGGACACGAACGGCAACGTCGTCGGCCGCCACCACGGTGCGGTGCGCTACACCTGCGGCCAGCGCAAGGGACTGGGGCTGGCGTTGGGCGCGCCGGTCTACGTCTGCGGCAAGGACATGGAGCAAAACACCGTCACTGTGGGGCCGGAGAGCGAGCTGTTCACGACGACGCTGTTGGCCGACGATTTCAACTGGATCTCGGTCGCCGAGCTGACCGAGCCGATGCGCGTCAAGGCCAAGACCCGCTACCGCCAGGCCGAGCAGCCCGCCACCGTCTACCCGCTGGACAACGGCATCGTAAAGGTCGTCTTCGACGAGCCGCAGCGCGCCATCACCCGCGGTCAGGCCGTCGTGCTGTATGACGGTGACGTAGTCGTCGGCGGGGGGACGATTTTGTAAGATAAAAGATAATAGATAATAGATAAAAAATAGGGTGGATCGCGTCGCTGCGCTCCGCTCAAAATGGGCGTACGTTTTTGTTTGCGCCTTTGGGCGCAAACTCCACTTTTTTTCTTATCTATTATCTTTTATCTCTTATCTTATTCATTTTCCCTATTGACAACCCTGTTTTTCCGTATTATAATACAAACAACCTACAAAGCATATAGGTTAATTACAAATTTAGGGAGGTGCAAAGCGTATGACCACGGTTTTCGGCAGCTTGCTGCGTCAGAATTTCCGCTGTGGCCGAATGCCGTACTCCCGGACAGAACCAGTCCGGGCGCAGGGCAGCGCTTTGTGCTGTTGATTTTTGCGCCGAGCTGTATCTTCTGTCCGGGAGTTGTATCTGTACGACCCCCGGCTTTTCTTTTACCAAAAACTAAAAAATAAAAACAGAAATGAGGATTTTATCATGAGCGAGCGTAAACTGCATTTCGAAACCCTTCAGCTGCACGTCGGTCAGGAGCAGGCCGATCCCGTCACCGATTCCCGCGCGGTGCCGATCTACCAGACCACCTCCTATGTCTTCCACAATGCCCAGCACGCGGCTGACCGCTTCGGCCTGAAGGACGCCGGCAACATCTACGGCCGCCTGACCAACACCACCGAGGACGTCTTCGAGAAGCGCATTGCAGCCCTTGAGGGCGGCGTCGCGGCGCTGGCCGTCGCCTCCGGCGCGGCTGCCATCAACTATACCATTCAGGCGCTGGCACAGAACGGCGGCCACATCGTCGCCCAAAAGACCATCTACGGCGGCACCTCCAACCTGCTGGAGCATACCCTGCCCGCCTTCGGCGTCAAGACGACCTTCGTCGACGCGCACAATCTGGCCGAGGTCGAGGGTGCGATTCAGGAGAACACCCGCGCTGTCTATCTGGAGACGCTGGGCAACCCCAACTCTGACATTCCCGACATCGACGCCATCGCCGAGATCGCCCACAAGCATAACATCCCGCTCGTCATCGACAACACCTTCGGCACCCCGTACCTGATCCGCCCGATCGAGCACGGCGCAGACATCGTTGTCCACTCCGCCACCAAGTTCATCGGCGGCCACGGCACCACGCTGGGCGGCGTCATCGTTGATTCCGGCAAGTTCGACTGGAAGGCCAGCGGCAAGTTCCCCGCCTTCGCCGACCCGAACCCCAGCTATCACGGCGTCAGCTTCGTTGAGGCTGCCGGCCCCGCCGCCTTCGTCACCTACATCCGCGCTATCATTCTGCGCGACACCGGCGCTTGCATCAGCCCGTTCAATGCGTTCCTGCTGCTGCAGGGCACCGAGACGCTGTCCCTGCGCCTTGACCGCCACGTTGAGAACACCAAGAAGGTCGTCGAGTTCCTGACCCACCACCCGAAGGTGGAGAAGGTCAACCATCCCAGCCTGCCCGACCACCCCGACCATGCCCTGTACGAGAAGTACTTCCCCAACGGCGGCGCGTCCATCTTCACCTTCAACATCAAGGGCGGCCAGAAAGAGGCGTTTGAGTTCATCGACCACCTGCAGATCTTCTCTCTGCTGGCAAACGTCGCCGACGTGAAGAGCCTCGTCATCCACCCGGCCACCACCACCCACGCCCAGCTGTCCGCTGAGGAACTGGCCGATGTCGGCATTCAGGAGAACACGATCCGTCTGTCCATCGGCACCGAGCACATCGACGACATCATCGCCGACCTCGATCAGGCACTGAACGCTGTCGAGTAATTTTGTAACGCAATTTAGAGGGAATAGGGATTTTATAGACACCGCCGCCCGTTGGTACACCCTGCGGGCGGCGGTTTTGTTTGCAATTTGGCGGGAGTTGTTGTATGCTTGTAGGGGCCGGGCATGCCCGGCCCGCGGCCTTGCGGTCAGCACCCGCTGCCGGGAAAACTGTAGGGCGGCATGCCCTCATGCCGCCGCCAACCGCGCCATGTGACCCGTTTACGGTACGGCCACGCGGACGCCCACGGCGGGGTGAGGGCACCCCGCCCTACGCATGCGAGATAAACGGCGCGCCTGCCGTATTGCTGCAGGGCCGGGCATGCCCGGCCCCTACACCTCTACAAGGAAAAATGAAAACATGAACATTATCGAAATCACAGATTTAAACGCCCCCGAATTGGCGGTGTACACCAAGCTGACGGAGTCGCAGCTGCGCAATAAACTGGAGCCTGAGAAGGGTGTTTTCATTGCCGAAAGTCCGAAGGTCATCGGCACGGCGCTGGACGCCGGGTACGAGCCGCTGTCGTTTTTGATGGAGCGCCGCCAGATCGAGGGCGGCGCGGCCGAGGTGCTGGCGCGCTGCCCCGACGCGACAGTCTACACCGCCGACCGCAGCGTGCTGCAGGCGCTGACCGGCTATGTGTTGACGCGGGGCGTGCTGTGCGCCATGCGCCGCCCCCTGCCCCGCACTGCGGAGGAGATTTGCCGCAGCGCCCGCCGGGTAGCGGTGCTGGAGGGCATCGTGGACTCCACGAACATCGGCGCGATCTTCCGCAGCGCCACAGCGCTCGGCGTGGACGCCGTCCTGCTGTCGCCGTCCTGCTGCGACCCGCTGTGCCGCCGCGCCGTCCGCGTCAGCATGGGTACAGTGTTTCAGGTGCCGTGGGCAGTCTTGGGCGACAGCCCCGCCGACTGGCCGGAAAAGGGCATGGCACGGCTGCACGCGATGGGCTTCAAGACCGCCGCCATGGCACTGGACACCCGTGCCGTCAGCATCGACGACCCCGCGCTGCAGGCCGAGGAAAACCTCGCCATAGTGCTGGGCACCGAGGGCGACGGCCTTGCCCACAGCACGATCGCCCACTGCGATTATACTGTCATGATCCCCATGCAGCACGGCGTGGATTCCTTGAATGTGGCGGCTGCGGGCGCAGTGGCGTTTTGGGAACTAAGAATAAGATAAAAGATAAGAGATAAAAGATAATAAAAAATGTGGAATTTTCTCCCTGCGGTCGAAAATAAAAACGCACGGGCGTTTTTGAGCGGAGCGCAGCGACGCGATCCACCACATTTATTATCTATTATCTTTTATCTATTATCTATCTAAAATTTTCCTCCGTCAAACTGCCACAAAAATATGACGAAAGTTTTACGCTCCGTTGACCGAAAGGCCGGCGGGGCGTGTTGTTTTTGGGGCTGTAAAATGTTACAATATTTTACAGCCGCACAAACTGTGCGCAAAATCGAAACGGAGGGTTCTTCCATGGGCTTCCTGAAAAAATTCACCAAGCAGGAGATCAGCTGGATGATGTACGACTGGGCAAACAGCGCCCACTCGGTCATTGTAGTGACGATCCTGCCCATCTTCTTTGACACCGTGGCGGGCTACACCGCCGACAGCGTGTCCAGCATGTCGACGTGGGGCTTTGCCACCAGCCTTGCCATGGCCATCGTTGCGCTCAGCGCGCCGTTTTTGGGCGTGTTTGGCGACATACGCGGCATGCGCAAAAAGCTGTTCACGGCGTTTCTGACGCTGGGCGTCGTGTCGGTGGCGGGGCTGTCGTTCACGCCGCTCATGGACTTCACCTCTTCGCCTGCGGCGGCGGGCAAAGTCGCCGCGATGGTGCTGGTGCTTTACATTTTGAGCACGATCGGCTTTGACGCGTCCTGCATCTACTATGACGCCTTCCTGACCGACGTCACGACCGAAGACCGCATGGACTCGGTCTCAACGCTGGGGTATGGGCTGGGCTACATTGGCGGTTCGACGATCCCGCTGCTGATTTTCCTCATCATGAACGCCGTCGGTGTGCCGATGCTGACCTGCCTCGCGTTTATCTTTGGCCTGACGGCGGTGTGGTGGCTCGTTTTCAGCCTGCCGCTTTTGAAAAACTGCGAGCAGACCACCGGCAAGCCCTACGAGAAGGGCGACCTTGGCGCGAGCGTGAAGAACGTCTTCACGACGATGAAGGAGATCGGCGCGGACAAGCCCATGCTTATCTTCATCCTGTCGTACTTTTTCTACATTGACGGCGTACACACCATCATCAGCATGTCGACGAGCTACGGCACGAACCTCGGCCTTGACTCAGCCGGTATGCTGCTGGCGCTGCTGCTGGTGCAGGTGCTGGGGCTGCCGTTCTGCCTGCTGTACATGAAGCTGGCCGCCAAGTTCGGCGCGCGGGTCATGGTGGGCTGCGGCATCTGCGTGTATATGTTCATCTGCATTTTCGCGTTCTTCATGAACAGCCTGTGGCAGTTCTGGGTGCTGGCCGTGCTGTGCGCGACGAGCCAAGGCGGCATTCAGGCGCTGAGCCGCTCGATGTTCGGCAAGCTGATCCCCGACAAAGCCCGCAGCGGCGAGTTCTTCGGCTTCTTTGACATTTTCGGCAAGTTCTCGTCCATTCTGGGACCCGCGCTGGTCGGCTTTGTCAGCACCTTTGCCGCCGGGCGGATGATGGCCGCACAGGGGCTGACCGCCGCCACCGCGACAGCCGAGCAGATCGACGTCATCAACAAAGCCGCAGGCCCTTACGGTATTTTGTCGATCATCCTCATCATTATCGTCGGTGCTGTGCTGTATTTTGCCGTGCTGCCGAAGACGATGACGAATGATGAGCGGAAAATTTAAGGCAGCGTGCCTTCCCCAGCGGGGGAAGGTGGCCGAGGCTCCGACCGAGGCCGGATGAGGGGCGGTGCGGCCACTATTGCCCGGTAACGGGCGGCTGCCGGAACGCCGCCCCTCATCAGTCACCTTCGGTGACAGCTTCCCCCATCGGGGGAAGCCTTTGTGCATTTGACATTTCCCTGCCCCCGCGGTACAATAATTTCTACGCTCTGTTACAAAAGGGGGATTCTCATGCCGGAAGGCTACACCCATGTGCGCACGGCCAGAAAGGCCGCCGAGGCCATCCACTATAAAGTCCAGTGCCCGAACGCGTTTGCGGCGGGTGCCAATGGCCCCGACAGCTTTTTCTGCTACGAGGTCTGGAAAAAGCGCGCCAAGCGCCACTATGACCTGCCGACGCTCGGCAACCGCATGCACGAGGAAAACACCGGCGCGTTCCTGCGCAGCCTGTGCGACCACGCCAAGACCCGCCCGCAGGTAGAGTATGTGCTCGGCTTTTTGAGTCACTACGCCGCCGACACGGTCATGCACCCGTTCATCATCGCAATGTGTGAGCGCGGGCAGCCCTACGGGCGCAAGGGCGGGCACGGGTACTTGGAGATCGCGCTGGATTCCACCCTGCACGCCAAGGACACCGGCTCCGGCCTTGTGCCCGTCGACGACGTCAGCCCCCTGCCCACCGGCGAGGAGCTGGCCGACATCACGGCGCTGCTGCACACCTGCCTGCTGGAAACCTACGGCGAGGACATTCCCGTCGAGTATCTGGCCGACGCGTTCTGGCACACCTACAAGCTGCGGGGCATCTTCCCCTGCAAGCACGGCGTGCGCCGGGCGTTCTTCTGGCTGGTCGAGCCTCTGTTCGGCGGGCGCGGGTTCATCACGGGGCATGTTTCGCCCCGCCAGCTGGACAAACGCCTGCCCGACGACTGGGTCGACCCCTTCACCGGCAACGCCCACGACGGCGGGCTGTTCGCCCTGCTGCCCAAGGCGGTCTTCCGCAGCGAGCAGTTTATGGGCGCAGCGCTTTTGTACTGGATGAAAAAGCTGCCGGCAGACGACTTTGCCGCCCAGATCGGCAGCATGAGCTACACCCAAGGCATCCCCACGCCCCAGAGCGACCCCGCATTGCAGCAAAACACATCTGAAAAGGAGATCTCCGTATGATTCGCATTACCATGCAGAACGGCAAAACCATCGACATCGAGCTAGACCACAGCGCAGCCCCCATCACCTGCGAGAACTTTGAGAAGCTCGTCAAGGACGGCTTCTACAACGGCCTGACCTTCCACCGCGTCATCTCCGGCTTTATGATCCAGGGCGGCGACCCGCAGGGCACCGGCATGGGCGGCCCCGGCTGGCACATCAAGGGCGAGTTTCTGCAGAACGGCGTCGCCAACCCCATCAAGCACACCCGCGGCGTTATCAGCATGGCGCGCTCGATGGATCCGAACTCTGCCGGCAGCCAGTTCTTCATCATGCATCAGGACGCCCCGCACCTCGACGGCAGCTATGCGGCCTTCGGCCATGTGGTGAAGGGCATTGAGGTCGTCGACGAGATCGCCGCCGTCGCGACCGACTGGAACGACAAGCCCAAGACGCCCGTTGTCATGGAAAAGGTCGAGATCGTTTAAGTTAAGTCCATTACAGCACCCGGACAGGGCATGTCCGGGTGCTTTTTTTGCCGCGCGGCGCTTCCCGCCAGACGTAGGGGCGCACCTGCGTGTGCGCCCGGCAGCTTTGCGCAGCCGCCCGGCTTGCTGCATTGTCCGGCAAATTGCCACGGGCGCACACATAGGTGCGCCCCTACGTCCATCCCGGAATAGGGTGGCTCAATATAATAGTTGAAATCTTCCCCAAAATCGGTTATACTATTTTGTAATAAAGTTGAAATATGGGGCATTGTCCCCTTTTTAAAAAAGGAGCACAAAATGGCACATTCCGTTATGGTTACCGGCGCAGACGGCTTTATTGGCAGCCACCTGACCGAAGAACTCGTCAAGCGCGGCGAAAAAGTCCGCGCGTTCTGCCTGTACAATTCCTTCGGCTCGCTGGGCTGGATCGACACCCTGCCGCCGGAGATCCGCAATGAGATCGACGTTTTCATGGGCGACGTGCGCGACCCCAACGGCGTGCGCACCGCCATGCGCGGGCAGGAGCGCGTCTTCCATCTGGCGGCGCTGATTGCCATTCCCTTCTCCTACCACAGCCCGGACAGCTACGTCGACACCAACATCAAGGGCACGCTGAACGTGCTGAACGCCGCGCGCGAGCTGGATACCCAGCGCGTGCTCGTCACCTCCACCAGCGAGGTCTACGGCACGGCGCAGTATGTGCCCATCGACGAGAAGCACCC
>CAKSUQ010000004.1 GCA_934502625.1 uncultured Gemmiger sp. | reverse complement strand
ATTAGCTCAGTTGGTAGAGCAACTGACTCTTAATCAGTGGGTCCTGGGTTCGAGTCCCCGATGGTGCACCACAAACACCTTGCATTAAGTTGCAGGGTGTTTTTTTTATTTCTTTTTTCCGGAATGCCCGAAGTCAGGTGCACCATCGGGGACGAGAACAGCCCATGCCCCGCGTCAGCGTACCGCGGGGCAAAAACAGTCCTGCGGACTGTTTTTAGGGCGCGGGAGAGTCCCCGATTGGGTGGCAGGATGCCGGGGACGGGGGCAGAAAAAAGCAGTCGACCTTTATTCAAAGTGGTACTATAAAAAGGCAGACGGATTTAACGCCTGCCTTTTGCTTTTTACAGAGAAAATATTCTTAATAGTGCTTTATAAAGTACGGTAATTCAATAAACTGGATGTTACCTATTTCAAAACAAAGAGAAAATTTTCATAGTCCTTTACATAGTAACGTATATTTTTGTGACCTTTTTGAATAATAGTGTGCCCCTCTGCTTCTAATTTTTCTTTCTGTGCTTCAATACCATTTGGATACTTAGCATTCAGTTCTCCGTTCGCTTTTAATGTTCTCCAATAAGGCGTTTCATCTTCGGAACGCTGATAACTCGCCCATGCCACAATAGAAACAAAAATTCCTGCTGTAATCGGTTCTGTAAAATCTGCACCATTCAACTCCGCAAAGTATTCTCGTATTTTCCCAACAGTAATCACTTTACCATAAGGGATTTTTTTCATTACCTTATCATAGTCGATTGGCGGGGCAAAATACATTTTACTTCCACCATATTTTTCAATGCTTTTCGGGTCTGTAATAATTTGAATTTTAGGCATATCCTTTTTATCATGCAACATAGCATTAAAATCCTTTTTATCTTCGTTTGCCATTTCTACCACCTCCTACTTTAAGAATAGTCTGTTTGTCATTCCTATGCAATGAGACTGTTTAGAAAATTTGACAAATTCCGAGTTGCTTAATTGTACCATATAGTCTATTGCTTTACAAGCAGCGTGAAAGCTTAATCGATGCATCCCGTGGATGAGAGGCAGCGGGAGAACTGAGGGTCGGGCATGCCCGAACCCTACCGGGTGGAGGAAGATTCGGTGGAGGTAAAGGTAAGGTGGTGCGGGCGGATATGCAATCCGCCCCTACGGTGTGGAGGTAGTATCGATAATGCAGGGCAATTTGCGGCGGCCGCGACGTTCCACGGGCGGAGCAAAGCCCCGCTGGGGAGGGGCAAAAACAAGGCCGCACAGTGTTGTCCATACAACGGAAATCCCCCGATCCATTCAGTATACTGGGTGTGTGAACGACCGATACTGAAAGGACTGGGGGTATTTTTATGAAAATCATTTTTTACGGTACGCGCGAATACGACCACTACTACTTTGATGTGCTGGCGGCTGACCCGGAATACGGGTGCGAGATCAAATTCTTGACAGCCAATCTGGATGCGGATACCGCTGCGCTGGCCGAGGGCGGGGACGCGGTGTGTGCGTTCGTCAATGCGGACTGCTCGGCACCGGTGTTGGAAAGGCTGGCGCAGCTGGGCATCCGCTGCCTGCTGCTGCGGTGCGCGGGGTACAATAATGTGGACTTGGCCGCCGCAAAACGCTGCGGCATCACGGTGCTGCGGGTGCCGGGCTACAGCCCGGAGGCTGTGGCCGAGCACGCCATGGCGCTGGCGCAGGCCGCGAACCGGCGGCTGTGCAAGGCATATATCAAGGTGCGCAACAACAATTTCGCGCTGGACGGCCTGCTGGGGCACAACCTCTACGGCTCGGCGGCGGGCATCGTCGGCACGGGACGAATCGGCGCGGCGATGGCGCGCATCTGCCACGGCTACGGCATGACGGTGCTGGCCTATGACCAGTACAAAAATCCGGCGCTGGAGGGCATCGTGCGGTATGTGCCGCTGGACGAGCTGCTGCGCACGGCGGATCTCATCAGCCTGCATTGCCCGCTGACGGCGGAAACGCACCACATGATCAACGCAGATACGATCAAAATGATGCGGGACAGCGCGATTTTAGTCAACACGAGCCGGGGCGGGCTGATCGACACGGGGGCGCTCACCGACGCGCTGCGGCAGAAGAAATTTGCGGGCGTTGGGCTGGACGTCTACGAGGACGAGGACGGGCAGGTGTTCGAGGATTTTTCCGACGATGTGCTGCAGAACGAGGTCGTGCCGATTTTGCTGAGTTTCCCGAACGTGGTCGTAACGAGCCATCAGGCGTTTTTCACCCGGACGGCGTTGCAGAGCATTGCCATCACAACGATGGAGAACGCGCGGGCATTCGCGCGAGGGGAAAAGTTGGTGAATGAGGTCGTGGGGTGAGAGCGATTCGACAAACTGCGGGTTTTCATTGAAAAAAAGTGCCGGATATGGTATGATTATACTGTATAAGTATTGACGCTGCTCCGTTGAGGGCGGCGTTCCGGAAGGATATAAAAAGATGGACAATCGTTCCCAGAAAATCATCAACACCCAGCAGCGCCAGCGCGCGCAGCTGTTTTTGCTGGACGCCGTGCTGCCGCTGCTGAACACGGCCGCTTTCGCGGTCTGCTGGTACGCCTACTACGAAAAATGGCTCTATCTGACCTTCGAGGGCTACGGCGACTATATGGTCATCGGTTTCTTCTGCGCACTGTATACGGTGTTCGTCCACTTGTACGGCGGCTTCGACCTGCTGACGAGCCGTGTGGGCGAGCTGATCTACTCCCACGTTATCTCGCTGTCGATGACCGGATTTTTCATGTTCGTCGTGCTGTGGATGCTGATCCGCGCACATGTGCCGCATATTCTGCCGCTGCTGCTCTGCTTGGCTGTGTGCGCGGCGTTCAGCGCGCTATGGTCGCTGATTGCATCGAGGCTGACGGATAAGATCGTACCTGCGAAGAAAACTGTGCTCGTCTACGACAACAAGGAAGCCTACAAAAATGGCGTGCAGATCGCCAAGACCCAGCGCAACCGGCTGGAAATGGTCGGCGAGGCCGAGGCCGGCCGCCCGATGGATGCGCTGGAAGCCCAGCTGCGGGACACCGGCGCGGAGGCCGTGCTGCTCTGCGGCATCGCGTCGAGCCGCCGCAACGACATCCTGAAGTACTGCATCGACCACGACATTCTGGCCTATGTGCGCCCGAACATCGGTGACCTGCTCATCAGCAACGGGCAGAACCTGCGGATGAACCACCTGCCGGTGCTGCTCTGCCAGCGGGCGGCACCGTCGGTGTTCTATCTGGGCTTCAAGCGGCTCATGGACATTTTGCTCTCCGGCGCGGCGCTCATCCTCACCAGCCCCTTCATGATGGCGACCGCCATCGCCATCAAAGCCTACGACGGCGGCCCCGTGATGTTCACCCAGAAGCGCATGACGCTGAACCGCAAGGAATTTGTCATCCACAAGTTCCGCAGCATGAAGGTCGACGCCGACAAGGGCGGCAAGGGCATCGTCACGATGCAGAACGACGACCGCATCACGCCGGTGGGAAAGTTCATCCGCGCCTGCCGCTTGGACGAGCTGCCGCAGCTCTACGATATTTTCATCGGCAATATGACGATCGTCGGCCCCCGGCCGGAGCGGTTGGAGACCATTGAGCTGTACGAAAAGGATATGCCGGAGTTCGGCCTGCGCCTGCAGGTCAAAGCAGGCTTGACCGGTTACGCGCAGGTTTACGGCAAGGCGAACACCAGCCCCTACGACAAATTGCAGATGGATCTGATGTACATTGGCGAACAGGGCGTTCTGACGGATTTAAAAATCATCCTTGCGACGATCAAAATTTTGTTTATGCCGGAAAGCACCGAGGGCTTTGCCGAGGAAAAGGACGCACTGCCGGAAGAAAACGCGGCCAACAAGTGAGGTGCGCAGCATGAAAATTCTCGTCATCTGCCAGCACTACTGGCCGGAACCCTACCCCCTGCCCGACCTATGCGAGGAGCTGGTGCGCCGGGGGCATACGGTGGACGTCATCACCGATGTGCCCAACTACCCGATGGGCGTTACCTACCCGGAGTATCGCCGCGGTGCGCGCCGCCGCGAGACGCACAACGGCGTCGGCATCACCCGGACGTTCACCATCGCCCGGCGGCACAACGCGGTGTTCCGCCTGCTGAATTACTACAGCTACGCGTGGTCGTCCAGCCTGTACGCCGCGCGGCTGCGGGATGACTACGACGTCGTCTTTGCGAACCAGACCTCGCCGGTCATGATGTCCAGCGCGGCCTACGCCTACGCGAAGCGCCGCGGCAAAAAGGTCATCCTCTACTGCATGGACGTCTGGCCGGCCTGTCTGGCGGCGGGCGGGCTGGGGGAAAGCTCGCCCATCTACAAATTTTTCGGGTGGGAGTCGAAGCGGCTCTACAATAAGCCCGACCGCATCCTCATCACGTCGCGGATGTTCCGGGAATACCTTGAGACCCGGCATGGCGTCGACGACGCGAAGATCGCCTACCTGCCGCAGTACGCGGCGGCGCAGTTCGACGCGCTGCCCCCGACCGACCCCGACAAGCGGACGGTCGATTTGATGTTCGCGGGCAACGTCGGCGCGGCGCAGAGCTTGGAGACGGTCTTGCAGGCGGCAGAGCTGCTGCAGGGCGAGACCGCGCTGCGGTGGCACATCGTGGGCGACGGCTCGGAGCTGGGGCACCTGAAGGCGCTGGCGGCAGAAAAACAGCTGGACAGCGTGATTTTCCACGGCCGCAAGCCGCCGGAGGAGATGCCCGCCCTCTACGCTATGGCAGACGCGATGCTCGTCACGCTGACGCCCGACCCGTTCATCTCGCTGACGCTGCCCGGCAAGGTGCAGACCTACATGGCCGCCGGTAAGCCGGTGCTGGCCGCCGCGCGGGGCGAGATCCCGCAGGTGATCGCCGCCGCTGAGTGCGGCTGGTGCGCCGACGCGGGCGACGCGAAAGGCTTGGCGGACATTGCCCTGAAATTTATGCACAGCAGCGAGAAAAAGCAGCTGGGCGAGAACGCCCGCCGCTATTACGAGCAGCACTTCACGCGGGAGCGCTTTATGGCGACGCTGGAAGCCGAGCTGCGCCGCTGTGCCGGACAGGAAAACGACGCATGAAATATCTGTTTATCAACATTGTGGCGGGCAACGGCAGCACCGGGCGCATCGCGGCCGAGCAGTGCCGCGCCCTGCAGGCGCAGGGGCACGAGTGCGTGCTGGCCTATGGCCGGTGGGCGGGCAACTGCGATGATATTACGACCTACCGCATCGGCACGGCGTGGGATTACAAAGTCCACGGCGTGCTGACCCGGCTGTTCGACTGGCACGGCTTCGGCTCGGCAGCAGCGACGCGGAAATTTATCCGATGGATTCGCGAATATGACCCCGACGTCATCTGGCTGCACAACCTGCACGGCTATTACCTGAACGTCGAGCTGTTGTTCGCCTACTTAAAAACCTGCGGCAAGACGATCTATTGGACGCTGCACGACTGCTGGGCGTTCACGGGGCACTGCGCCCATTTTGCCGCCGTGGGCTGTAACCAGTGGCAGACCCGCTGCACCCACTGCCCCCAGCTGAAGGAATACCCCAAGTGCCTCGGCTTCGCGGACGTGGGGCGCAACTTCGACCGCAAGCGCGCGGCCTTCACCGGCGTGCCGAACCTGCAATTGCAGACGCCGAGCCGCTGGATGGCCGGGCTGATCGCCCAGAGCTATCTGAAGGACTACCCCTGCGAGGTCGTCTACAATAAGATCAACACCGACGTTTTCAAGCCGACGCCCAGCGATTTCCGCGCGCAGCACGGCTTGCAGGACAAGATCATCGTGCTGGGCGTCGCGGGCATCTGGACGGAGAAAAAGGGGCTGCATACCTTTTACCAACTGGAAGAAAAGCTTGATGCACAGTATAAAATCGTGCTGGTCGGCCTGACGGAAGAACAGATCGCCGCGCTGCCGGCGGGCATCCTCGGCCTGCCGCTGACGAAAACGCCGCAGGAGCTGGCGGCCATCTACACGGCGGCGGACGTCTATGTCAACCCCAGCGTCGAGGAGTCCTTCGGCCTGACCGCCGTTGAGGCGCACGCCTGCGGCACGCCCGCCATCGTCTACAAAAACACCGCCTGCGAGGAGATCGCCGCCCAGTACGGCGGCCGTGCCGTCGACCAGAACGCCGACGCGCTGGCGGCGGCCATCCGGGAGGTGACGCGATGAAGGTATTGTTTATCCTGAATTTTCCCTCGCCCTACCGCGTGGATTTTCTCAACGAGCTGGGGCGGTCGATGGACGTGACCGCCGCCTTTGACCCCGACGAGACGCGCACGACCGACCGCCCGGCGTCGTGGGGCGAATGGTTCGACGACCGTTACGAGCGTTTCAACGCTGTTTTTCTGAAGACGCCGCGCGACATTGTGCCGCTGCTGAAAAACGGCGGCTTCGATGCGGTCGTCGTGGGCGGCTACACCCAGAAGACCGCCATGCTGGCGATCGAGTGGCTGCGGCTGCACCGCCGCCCCTTCTGGATGGAGGCCGACGGCGGCATCATCAAGCAGGACAATTTTGTAAAATACCACGTCAAGCGGCATTTTATTTCGGCCGCGTCGGCGTGGCTGGGCACCGGCGCCAAGACGACGGACTACTTCGTTCACTACGGCGCGAAGCGGGCGCGCGTCTACACCTACCCGTTCAGTACGCTGCACCGGCGTGACATTTTGCCCGTCCCGCCCACGGCGGCGGAAAAGGCCGCCGCGCGGGAAAAGCTGGGGCTGCACGGTGCGCACGTCACCCTCGGCGTGGGGCAGTTCATCCCGCGCAAGGGGTTTGATCTGCTGCTGCGCGCGTGGGCGTCCTGCCCGGCGGAGGAAACGCTTTGCATCGTGGGGCAGGAGCCGCCGCAGGAGTATCTGGACTTGAAGGCCGAGCTGCACCTTGACAACGTGCAGTTTGTGGGCTTCCGCAAGAAGGATGCCCTGCAGGACTACTACCGCGCGGCGGACTTGTTTGTGCTGCCCACGCGGGAGGACATCTGGGGACTCGTCGTCAACGAAGCCATGGCGAACGCGCTGCCGGTCATCACGACCGATCGCTGCGTGGCCGGGCTGGAGCTGGTGCAAAACGGCGTCAACGGCTACATCGTCCCGGTCGAGGACGTGCCCGCGCTGGCGGAGAAGATCAACGCCGTGCTGGCCGACGACGCGCTGCGCGCCGCGATGGCGCAGGCCGGGCTGGCCGCCATCGCCCCCTATACGATCGAAAACATGGCCGCCGCGCACTGCGAAATTTTAACGCAGCACGCCCCCGGCATGGAAAGGTGATTATGGAACAAAACCTGCAAAAATCCCCGTTGACAATGCTGGAAAAGTGCGTGGCAGCGGCGTATATTTTTCTGCTGCCCTTCATGCAGTGCCCGCTGCTGCGGGCGGTGCTGGGCCCGGCGGCGGCTTATGTCAGCAACGGCATGGCGCTGCTGGCGCTGGGGGTGCTGGTGTGGTGCATCGCCAGCCGCGGCGTGCCGAAAATGCAGAACTCGCTGCTGAAAAAGGCGGCCGTCACCAGCATTGCGCTGACGGTGCTCTCACTGGCGACAAGTCTGGTGCTCTACCCCGTTTTGGGCGAGCTGAACGGCGAAAACACGCTGCGCGCCAGCCTGCCGAACGACGTCTACGTGCTGCTTTTCGTCGTCGTCTTCGCCTACAATACCCACGCATTGCAGACGCTGACGACCCGCGCGGTGGAGCGGCTGATGACGGTGCTGATGGCCGTCATGACAGCGGTCGGCTACCTGCACACGGCGGTGCTGCTCCATATACCGGGGGCGGCGCGGCTCTACGACGGGCTGAATTTCCTCGGCTGGTTCCAGACCGCCGACACGATTTTGGACTATGGGCGCATCACCTCGGTCACCGATGAGCCGTCCTATTTCGGCATCGCGCTGGCGACGATCCTGTATCCCTACATGCTCAGTCGCCTGCTGCTGGCCGAGCGCGGCCGACGCGGCAAATACCTGTTCTGGGTCGTTATCTCGCTGCCGCCGCTGGCCATGACGCTGAGCAGCACCGGCTACCTCGGCGTTATGGTCGACGCCGTCGCCTTTGCGGCACTGTGGCTGCATAAGCGCTATAAGGGAAAAGAACATACTTTCAACAAAAAGAAGCTGGCGGCGGGATTGTGCGCCGTTGCGGCGGCCTGCGCGGTGCTGCTGAACGTTACACCGCTGGGCTACTATGTGGGCGAAAAAATTTCGATCCGAAACGGCAGCCTCGCCTCGATGATCCGCTATTCCTCGGTGCTGACCGACTTGGCGGCGTTCCGCCATTTCCCGCTGACGGGCATCGGCAACGGCAATCAGGGCTATTTCTACAACGAAACGACGCTGGCCTACGCCCCGGCGGAGTATCTGGGCTATTTCGAGTTTGCCGACCGTCTCGACGGCAGCATGGGCATCGTCTCCGGCGGGCCGTTCCTGCCGGCGTTCCTGTCCGGCTACGGGCTGATCGGCATGGCGCTGGTCGTCTGGTTTGCGCTGGCCTGCCTGCGTGCAGTGCGCCGCCTGCCGAAGCAGTACGAGACGTACAAATATATGTACTATATCGGCGGCGCGGCGTTTCTGGTGCTGAGCACGGCGGCACTGGCAATCGAAAACAACTACGAGCAGCTGTTCCTGCTCAGCATCCCGTTCCTCGGTGCCATGGCGCCGCAGGCGCAGCCGGGCGAAACAAAGGTGCTGCTGGTGGACGAGAGCTATTGCGCGGCGGGGGAGCACAACGGCCCCTACCGTGACGCCATCGCGTCCATCCCCGGCACAGCCTACTATGACCGCCATGCACGGTTCACCCCGATGCGCGCAAACCCCGTCAAGGCGGTGCGGCAGCGGCTGGCGTATTTCGGCGGCATCCCGCAGGCCGAGGTCATCTGCTTTATGCATCTGGACAGCTGTTACGCCGAGCCGTTCCTCTTTGGCGGCGTGAAGGAAAAGTGCCGCGCGCTGGTGGGCACACTGCACTGGTTTCCCCGCGACCGCAAGCGGCAGCTGCTGTTTAAATGGACGGCGCGGTATTTTGACGCCATCGTCGTGCATTCGGAGTATATCCGCCGCCAGTGCGAGGCAATCGGCGTCAGAAATGTGCATGTTATCGATTACCCCGTATTCTGCACGGTCGACCTCGCGAAGCTCATCCCGCAGGATGCCCACGGCAAAAAGGTCTTCACCTGTCTGGGCGGCACGCGGAAGGACAAGGGGATGGACATTCTGGCCGACGCGCTGCAATATCTGGACGCCGATACCTGCGCGCGCATCAAGCTCGTCGCAGCGGGCAAGGAGGACGAGGTGCCTTACCACCTGCTGACCGAGAAGGCCGCCGCGAAGGGCATCGAGGTCGACATCTGCCCCCGCGTGCTGGACGACACGGAGTATTGGCAGCGCATCGTCGATACCGACGTCATTCTGCTGCCCTACCGCCGGATGTTCACCGGAAACAGCGGCCCGATGACCGACGGCATCTGGCTGAACAAGTATATTTTAGCCCCCGACTGCGGCAACCTGCGCTTCATGGTCGAGGAATATCACCTCGGCAGCACCTTTGAGGCCGAGAACGCGCAGTCGCTGGCCGAGGCCATCGCCCGCGTGAGCCGCGCCGACACCATCTGCGCCCACGCCTACCGCCAAAAGCTGTACGTGCAGCAGTTCGTCGATTCCTACCGGGAACTGTTCGCGCGTTTGTGAGGAGCCTGCCCATGCTGGACAAAAACAAAACTGTGCTGGTCGTTACCGGCTGCATCGCCCCGCCGCAGGGCGTGGCGGAGCTGGCCGTGGCCGACGCCGAAGCACGGCGGCAGCAGTACCTTGACGGTTTGGGCTGGGCGCTGCACGAGACGCCGTTCACAAAAATCGTCTACTGCGACAACAGTGACGCCTCCGCCCCGGCGGAACTGCTGGCGCACGCGCAGGCGGCGGGCAAAAAGCTGGAATGGCTGCATTTTGCGGGCGACGCCGCCCGCACCGCTGCCCAGGGCAAAGGCTACGGCGAGGGCGAAATTCTTGCCTACGCGCTGGCGCACAGTGCACTGCTGGCCGACGCCGAGATGCTCTGCAAGCTGACGGGGCGGTTGACGGTGGTGAACATCGGCCGTTTTTTCAGACTGGCAAAGCCCGGCAGGCTGTATTTCTGGGGGAACGGCCTCAACAGCGTGGCGGTGGATACCCGCTTTTACGCCATGCCAAAAGCCCTATATGAAGCGCAGTTTCGCGACGCCTACCGCGCTGTGAATGACCGTGAAAATCACTGGCTGGAGCACGGCTTCTACGACGCTTATCGCCGCTGCGGCGTGCGCTGTGCGGCGCTGCCGTTTTACCCCGATTTACGTGGGCAGTCCGGCTCGATGGGCGTGCGGTACGCGCTGCCCCGCCCGGTGCTGTGGGGCAAGGCGGCTGCATCGGCGCTGGGACTATATCGACCGAAGGAGACGGTATGAGAACAAAACGCGCAATGTACAATATGGCGGCATCGCTGGTGGGGCAGTTCTCGCTGGTGCTGGTGACGCTGATCTCCCGCCGTGTTTTTCTGCGCACACTGGGGGCGGATTACCTCGGCGCGAACACGCTGTTTGCGAACATTCTGGCCTTCCTCTCGATGGCCGAGCTGGGCATCGGCAGCGCCATCAACTACAGCCTCTATAAGCCCATCGCCGAGGATGACCGTGAGCAGATCAAGGCGCTGATGCGGCTGTACCGCTACGCTTACTGGGCAATCGGCGTCTTTATCCTCGTGGCGGGGCTGCTGCTGACGCCGGTCGTGCCGCTGATCGCCACGGGCGGCGAGGGCATCGCGCATCTGCGGCTGGTGTATCTGCTGTTCCTCGTCAACACAGCGGTTTCTTATTTCTTCTCGTACAAAAGTGCGTTCATCATCGCCGACCAGCGCAAATACGTCTTTACGCTGAACCACTACGGCTGGCAGCTGGCGATGTATCTTGTGCAAATCTTTGTGCTGCTGCACTGGCAGAATTATTTCGCCTACCTGCTGATTCAGGTGGCGGTCACGGTGCTGGAAAATGCGATGATCGCCGCCATCGTGGACAAAAATTATCCCTTTTTAAAAGAAAAGAACGTCCGCCCGCTGGATAAGGCGACGCTGACCGAGATCAAAAAGAACACTTCCTCGATGGTGTTGAACAAGGTGGGCAACACCCTTATCACCTCGACGGATAATATTCTGCTGTCGTGGCTCGTCAACGTCACGGCGGTGGGCATCTACGGCAACTACAGCACCATCAGCGTCGCGGCGGGCAATGTGCTGTATCAGGGCATGTACGCCTTTGTGGCGGGGCTGGGCAATCTGGCAGCCTCCGGCGCGCACAAGCGCCAGCGCGAGGTGTTCGACACGATCGCGCTGCTCAGCGTCTGGCTGTACGGCTGGTGCTGCATTGGGCTGTATATTGTGCTGCCACCCTTCGTCAAGATGTTCTACGGCGCGGATATGGTGCTGGACGGTGTGGTCGTCTTTATGATCTGCCTGAACCTGTACATCACCGGCCAGACGATCTTGCTGAATATCCACACCGACGCGATGGGATTGTATTGGAGCCTGAAATATAAGGGCATCCTCGAAGCCGCTATCAACCTTGTGCTGTCCATTATTCTGGGACGGATCTGGGGGCTGGTGGGCATTCTGGTGGGTACGACGCTGAGCCACCTGCTCTACAGTTTCTGGCATGAATCCTACGTCGTTTTCCACGAAGGTCTGCACAGCGATGTGAAGAGCTTCTACGCGCGGGACGCGAAGGATACCCTCGTCGTGCTGGCGGCGGCGGTGCTGACGGTGGGGGCGGCGTCCCTCGTCCCGCTGGGGGGCGTGGCCGGGCTGGCGGTGCGGCTGCTGCTGGCCGTTGTGCTGCCCAACGCCGTCTTTGTGCTGGCGTTCCATAACCGGCGGGAGTTCCGCGAGGTCGCGGGCATCGCCAAGGGGCTGCTGGGGCGCTTTGCCAAGCGGCACAACGATAACAAGTAAAGGCAGGAAAATTCATGGTTGCAATGCGGACAATGCTGGCATACCTGTGCGTGGACAAGGCGCGGATCGTCTGGTTCTTCGTATGCTGTGCGGTCACTTTGATTCTGGCGTGGAAGCTGAAAACCGCCGAGACCGTGCGCCTGCGGGACAAGATCGCCCTGCCCGCCATGGCGCTGATCGTGCTGAACCTCAACCCCGTGTCGGCGCACTTTCTGCTGAAAGACAGCGTCGAGACACAGGCGCTGCGGTTCGTCTGGCTCATCCCGGCCACAGCGTTCATGGGCTGTGCCACGGTGCTGCTGGTCGATCTGCTGCGCCCGAAGGCGGTCAAGCTGGCGGTGGCGGCGGCGGTGCCCTTCGTCATCCTCTGTTTCTGCAACGGCTTCTACCGTGCGCAGCACACCTGGACGAACACGACGCCGAACTGGTACAAAGTTCCGCCGGTCGTCGTCGACCTCTGCGACGAGATCGCCGAGGACACCGCCTACACCGAGAAAAAGGCCATCTTCCCGATGCCGCTGAACCTTTGGGTGCGGCAGTACCGCGCCGAGATCGAGATGCCCTTCGCGTGGTACGGCCACGACTGGTACGACGAGACCCGCATCGCCCTGTTTGAGGCGATGCCGCCGGACGCCGAGGTCATCGACCTTGACAAGCTGGGGGAGAATGCCGTCAAGGGCGGCTATACCTATATCGTACTGGCCGAGGACGGCGAGTACAGCGGCAACATCGAGGACTACGGCTTCGAGGAGATCTACCGCGTGCAGTACCCCACGGTGCAGAACGCGAAAGACTACGATAAAACGTATGTTTTGTACCGCCAAGAAGGGGAGGTGCAGTCATGATCCTGCGTGTGATCGCGAGCTTGCTGCTCGTGCTGCTGCTCATCCCCGGCGGGCTGGGCTGCCTGCTGGTGCCGGGCAGGGATCGGCGGCTCGTCCTGCTGGGCGGGTACTGCGCCAGTCTGGCAGTTTTTGAGGTGTTCCAACTTGTATTCCACGTCACAGCGGGCAGCCTACGGCTGATGACGCTGCTGTGGTGCGTGCTCTGTGCGGCGCTGGCCGTCTGGGGCTATGCCCGGCACGGGCACGAGGTCTGGCGCGGCGGGTATAAGCTGCCCAAGCTGACCCGCATCGAGTGGCTGCTCTTCGCGCTGGGGGCGGCGGTCGTCGTCGCCCTGACGCTGAACACTGTGCTGAACACCTACTACGGCAACTGGGACGACGAGACCTACTGCGCCAACGCCGTTGCCAGCTGGTACAGCGACCTCGTCAACCGGCACAACCCTAACATGGGGCTGCTGCAGGACGCGTTCTACGACAAAAAGTACACGGTGGCGGGCTGGCCGATCTACAGCTCGATGCTCGCGGTGCTGACCGGGCTGCACCCGGCCATCGTCTACCGCACGATCCTGCCGCTGTTCGAACTGCCGCTGGCCTGCTACGCGGGCTGGCTCATCGTGCGGCATATTTTCCGGGAAAACCGCACCAAGGCACTGCTGGCGTTCTTGTATCTGCAGCTGTTCATGATCGCGGCGGCCGAGACGGTCGGCGGCGCGACGAACGAGTGGTGGCAGGTCGTCGACATCTGGTCGGGCAAGGCGCTGGCCTTCAACATCGTGTCGCCGCTGGTGCTCTGGCTGCTGTTCGAGATCGAGGACTGCACCGATCAGGCCAAGCACCGCGCGCTGTGGCGGGTGCTGTTTCTGGTGTGCTGCGCCTGCAGCCTGATCGCGGCGTCGCTGTATATGACCGTCCCGGTCGAGCTGGCGCTGTGGGGCGGGCTGTACCTGCTGCGAACCCGCCGCTGGCGCGACCTGCGCGGATTTGTGGCCTGCGGTATTCCGCTGGTGATTTGTGCAGTGTTTGTGAAGATTTGATACAACGCAAAAATCCCCACCGCCCTAGGGCGGTGGGGATTTTGTTATGCAGAGATCAAATTACTTGTTCTTCTCTTCGTCGAGGCGATCCAGCAGATCCCAGACGCCGAGCATGTACTGCACGCCGAGGGCGCGGTCGTACTTGCCGTAGCCGGGGCGGCAGTTGCCGGGGCCTTCCTCCCACAGCTGACGGCCGTGGTCGGGACGGATGCAGCCGTCGAAGCCGCAGTCGTGGTAGGCGCGCAGGATCTCGATGATGCCGGTCTCGCCGCAGCAATCGCGGTGGGCAGCCTCAGAGAAATCGCCGTTCTCGAAGTGGTGGATGTTGCGCACATGGGCGAAGGGGATGCGGTCGCAATGCTTGCGCACAATGGCGGCCACGTTGTTGTTGGGGTTGGCGTTCATGCTGCCGGAGCACAAGGTCAGGCAGTTGTACGGATCGTCGACCATCGTAAGGAAGCGGTCGATGCTCTCGGCGTCAACCAGCAGGCGGGGCAGGCCGAAGATGTCCCACGGGGGATCGTCCTGATGGATCGCCATTTTGATGTCGCACTCGCGGCAGGTGGGCATGATGGCTTCGAGGAAGTACTTCAGGTTATCCCACAGCTTCTCCTTGGTGACGGGGGCGTAAGCCTTGAACAGCTCGTCCAGCTTCGCCATGCGCTCCGGCTCCCAGCCGGGGAAGGTCATGTTGTACTTCTCGGTAAATTCGAGAATGTAGTTTGCCATGCCCTTGTAGTCGTCCTTGATCAGGTCCTTCTGATAGAACAGGGCGGTGGAGCCGTCGCCGACGGGGTGGAACAGGTCGGTGCGGGTCCAGTCAAAGATGGGCATGAAGTTGTAGCAGATGGTCTTGACGCCGAACTTGGACAGGTTGCGGATGCACTGCTTGTAGTTCTCGATGTACTTGTCGCGCGTCGGCAGGCCGATCTTGATGTCGTCGTGGACGTTGACGGACTCGACGACGGTGGCGTCGAAGCCGGCAGCATGGATCTGGTCTACGACCTCCTTGATCTCGGCCTCCTCCCAGATCTCGCCGGGCATTTTGCTGTGCAGGGCCCAGACGATCTCCTCAACACCGGGGATCTGCTTAATGTCGCTCAGGGTGATGGGGTCATTGCCCTCACCATACCAGCGCCAACCCATTTTCATAGACATGTGGTGCTCCTTTTGTTTATATAGTCGTTTGCGTAGGGGCGAGGCATGCCTCGCCCTCGAGTTTCCGGTTGCGAACCCGTGAGCGGGTTATAAATTTTACGTGGCGGGCCGGGCATGCCCGGCCCCTACAGCGTAGCTGCAAAGGCTTCCCCCTTGGGGGAAGCTGTCATCGAAGATGACTGATGAGGGGCGGGTTTGCCTTTATTGCCCGGTAACGGGTTGCTGCGGGAAACTTACCCCTCATCCGGCCCTGCGGGGCCACCTTCAGTCTCCGCGCTAAGAGCCGCCTACGGCGGTTGCGCTCCGACACGCGCCTGCGGGCGCAGCCCCTTAGGGGAAGGCTTTAAGTAGCTTAGCCGTTCACGGCCTCGTGCAGGGTCTTGCGGACGGCACCGGCACCGGCGATCTCGGCCTTGAAGTACGCCTTGATCTTGTCGGCCAGGACGGTCTTGGTCAGGTCGCTGCCGAAGATGGACGCATTGGACAGGATGCCGTCGAGCTGGTCGGTGACGGTCTCGGGCTTGCCGAACTCGATGCCGGCGAGCTTGGCCTGCAGCTCGTCCTTCAGCGGGTCAGCACTGACCTCAAAGGCGTTGCCGTTGTCGTCGATGGCCAGCAGGTAACGCAGCCAACCGGCGATGGCCAGAGGAATGCTGACCAGGCTGTTCAGGTCGCGGCCCTCGGCGACGTAGCTCTTGATGGTCTCGCCAAAGCGGATGCCGACCTTCTGGGACGTGTCGGTAGCGATGCGCTGCGGCATGTCGGGCATGAAGGGGTTGGGCAGGCGCTGCTCGATGACCTCGTCGATGAAGGCCTTCGGGTCAAGGATCTTCGGGTCAACGACGACGGGCAGGCCCTCGACGTAGCCCAGGCGCTTGATGAGGGCGACGATGTCCTCGTCCTTCATCTCGGCGCAGATCAGGTCATAGCCCAGCATGCAGCCGTACACGCTCATGGCGGTGTGCAGCGGGTTCAGGCAGGTGGTGACCTTCATGCGCTCGGTCTTGTTGACGGTCTCGCGGTCGGTCATGTAGACACCGGCCTTCTCCAGCGCGGGGCGGCCGTTGGGGAACTTGTCCTCGACGACCAGATACTGCGGGCGCTCGGCGTTGACGAACGCGGCAATGAAGGTATTCTTGGAGGTGACGATGGGGGTCATGCCCTCGATGCCGTCCTTCTCCAGAGACTCCTCGACGATCTTGTGGGGGCGCGGGGTGATCTTGTCGATCATGGACCAGGGGAAGGTGATCTTGCTCTCGTCAGACAGGTAATCGATGAAGTCCTGACCGACGAAGCCCTTCTCCAGCCATGCCTTGGCAACGGTCATGACGCTGGCCTGCAGCTTCTCGCCGTTGTGGGAGCAGTTGTCCATGCTGACGACGGCCAGAGGATAGGCACCGTTCTGGAAACGCTCCAGCAGCAGGGCGGCGACCATGCTCATGGCGTGGCGGGCGTGGGCGGGGCCCTCGTCGATGTCAGCCTGCACGACGGGCATCAGGCTGCCGTCGGGACGGTACAGGGCGTAGCCCTTCTCGGTGATGGTGAAGGAGATCATCTGCAGGCTGGGATCGGTGAAGATCTGCTTGAAGCGGGCCATCATCTCCGCGTCGGCAGAGTTGGCGCGCAGGCCCTCGGCCACAGAGCCGATGATCTCGCGGCTGGTGGTGCCGTCCGGGTTCAGGGTGACGTTCATCGTCAGGTTGTCATACGGGGTGTAGATCTTGTCGATGATGTCGTAGTCGAAGGTGTCGGCTGCGATGATGCCGCGGTCAGCGGCACCCTCGTTCAGCAGGCGCTGCTGCAGCGCGGCGATGAAGCCGCGGAAGATGTTGCCTGCACCGAAGTGGACCCAGATGGGGTGCTCCTTGGTGGCGGCAGTCATGGCGGCGTGGTCAAAGGCGGGCAGCTTGACGCCCAGCTTTTCCCACTCGGCTTTCTGGTTGACGATGGAAGACGCATTCATCTGCATAATGATTTGCTCCTTTTGTTGCTTTCCGGGGTGGGCGGCTATACCGCCCGCGATGTCTATAGTATACATCGCGATTTTTTGCAAGAAAATAACGCTGATTGCTTGAAAAATTGCGAAAATTGCGGTAAAATCAAAATAAATTATGGAGATAAAAGATAATAGATAAAAGATAATAAAAAATGTGGAATTTTTGCTCCCAAAGGAGCAAAAACAAAACGTAGGGGCGGATTCCATATCCGCCCGTGCAGTTCTGCCGCAGGTACGACCCACCGGGCGCATATGGAATGCGCCCCTACGAAATTTTTCGAGCGGTGCGCAGCGCCGCGATCCACCATTTTTATTATCTATTATCTTTTATCTATTATCTAAAAAGCCCTTTTATTATGTGGGAGCATTTTATGTCAAACTACAACCCCTACACCAAGCGCCAGACGATGATCGCGTCGGATTATGAGGTCTACCGCTACCGCTCGACCTATATGAACGAGGTCGAGCTGCACCACCATGACTTCTACGAGGTCTATCTTCTGCTGCGCGGCCGCGTGGAATACATCGTCGAAAACCAGCTCTACCGCGTGCGCCCCGGCGACTGGATGCTCTGCAGCCCGCTGGAGCTGCATCAGGCGCGCATTGCCACCGACGCCGACGCGTACGAGCGCATCGTGCTGTGGATCGCGCGGCCGTATCTGGAAAATCTGTCGACGCCGCGCACCAGCCTGACCCGCTGCTTTGACACAACGGTGCCCGGCCACACGAACCTGCTGCGGCTGCCCGGCGCGACCGGCGCGCCGCTGCGCACGACGGTCGACCGCCTCTGCGCGCTGAAGGCCAGCAAGGACTACGGCAACGATCTTCTGGCGCAGAGCGCTCTTGTGGAGCTGATGGTCGGGCTGAACCGTGCCGCCGCCGAGCGCGGCGACGCCCGCCCCACCGGCACCAGCGATCAGGTCGTCGACGCGGTGCTGCACTATATCAACGAGCATTACAGCGAGGCGCTGACCCTCGACCAGCTGGCCGAGAAGTTTTTCATCAGTAAATACCACCTGCTGCGCAAGTTCGATGCGCAGGTGGGTACGACGGTGCATCGCTATATTTTGCAAAAACGCCTGCTGAACGCCAAGCAGCTTCTGGCGGGCGGCGTCCCCCCAAATGAGGTTTGCCAGTACTGCGGCTTCGGTGACTACGCCAACTTCTACCGCGCCTTCCGCGCCGAGTATAACCAAACGCCAAGGCAGTATATCCAGTCGGCGAGAGGAAAATAAGGGAAGATTTCTCGCCTCCGGCAATGGCCGGAGGGGCTTTTGCAGTCTGCTCGTTACCACCCATCTCAGACAAAAAACAAAACCAGCCCCCTTCCGGTTCCCACGCCGGAAGGGGGCTGATTTACTGACCTTTATACCTTATTATAATAGCGCGATGTTTACTCCACGTCCTGCAGGGCGGCGTAATCCTGCTCGCCCGTGCGGACCTTCACGACCTTCGCCACGTTGTAGACAAAGATCTTGCCGTCGCCGATGTGGCCGGTGTACAGCGTCTTGGTGGCGGTGTCGATGACCTTCTCCACCGGGATCTTGCTCACGACGACCTCGACCTTGACCTTCGGCAGCAGCGTTGCGTCGACCTCTGCGCCGCGGTACTTCTCGCCGCTGCCCTTCTGCAGGCCGCAGCCCATGACCTGCGTCACGGTCATGCCGGTGACGCCGATGTCGTTCAGCGCCTTCTTCAGCGTCTCAAACTTCGCAAGCTGCACGATGATGGAAACCTTGTGCATGCCGGAATCCAGCCCGGCGGGCAGCGGTGCCTCCTGCGTGACCTTGACCGCCGCCGCGATCTTTTCGGGGCTGGCCTTCTCGATGTCGTCCTCGCCGAGGTCGGTGTTCTCGTTCACGTCCAGCTCGGCATAGGTCGGGTCGCTGATGGCAAAGCCTGCGTAGGCGCTCGTCAAGCCGTGCTCGTGGATGTCGAGGCCGTCCAGCTCCTCCTTCTCGGAGACGCGAAGCCCAATCGTCTTTTTGATGATCGAGAAGATGATGAACATCGTAACAAGCACCCACGCTGCCACGCTGACAACGCCCAGCAGCTGGATGCCCAGCTTCGCAAAGCCGCCGCCGTAGAACAGGCCGCCCTCGGTGGCGAACAGGCCGACCGCGATGGTGCCCCAGCAGCCGTTGGCGCAGTGGACGGAGACTGCACCGACCGGGTCGTCGATCTTGGCGATCTTGTCAAAGAACTCGACCGAGAAGATGCAGAGGACACCGGCCACGATGCCGATGACGGCCGCGCCGAACGGATCGACGACGTCGCAGCCTGCGGTGATGGCGACCAGACCGGCCAGCGCACCGTTAAAGGTAAGGGAAACATCGGGCTTGCCGTACCGCACCCAGCTGACGATCAGCGCAGCGACGGTAGCCAGCGCGGCGGCAAGGTTGGTGTTGAAGCAGATAAGGCCTGCGGAGATCATCGTATCATCGCCGGTCATGCTGACGGTGGAGCCGCCGTTGAAGCCGAACCAGCAGAACCACAGGATGAAAACGCCCAGCGCCATGGCGGTCAGGTTGTGGCCGGGGATGGCGCGCGGGGTGCCCGCCTTGTTGTACTTGCCGATGCGGGGGCCGAGCATCCACGCGCCGAGGCAGGCCGTGACGCCGCCGACAAAGTGGACCGCCGTGGAACCTGCGAAGTCATGGAAGCCGAGCTGCGCCAGCCAGCCGCCGCCCCAGATCCAGTGGCCGGAGATGGGGTAGACGATCAGGCTGATGGCGGCGGAGTAGCAGCAGTAGGCGCTGAACTTCGTGCGCTCGGCCATCGAGCCGGAGACGATGGTGGCGGCGGTGGCGCAGAACACCGTCTGGAACACCGCGTAGACCCAGACCGGCAGCGTGCCGAAATCGTAGCTGCCGCGGATGAACGGGTCAAACCCGCCGATCAGCGCACCGGAACCGGCGAACATGATGCCGAAGCCGACAAGCCAATAGCAGGGTGTGCCGATACAAAAATCCATCATATTCTTCATCAGAATATTGCCGGTGTTTTTGGCGCGGGTCAAGCCTGCCTCGCACAAGGCAAAGCCTGCCTGCATGAAGAACACAAGGAACGCTGCAACCAGTGTCCATGTAACGTCTGCGGAATTGTACATGTTGGAAAACCCCTCTCTCTTACTTTCGCACAGAAATTCCGAGAAAACAGAAAAGCGCCGGACAGAAGTAACTTCTGTCCGGCGCCTTTGCCGTTCTTTCGTTTGGCATCATGCTACCACGTCCGGCGCGTAAGGTCAAGAGGGAAAGTTCACATTTTGTTCATCTTTGTAAAAAGTGCTGTGCAAAATGCGGGAATCTGCTGTTTAAAGTTGTGCAGTCTGCCTTTTCACACATTCCCTCAAATTTATTCATTTTTTTGTAAAAAAATCTACCAAAAAAATTCTCTTTGTGCTATAATATCATCAAATAGCCTTTTTCTAAGGCTTCACCATCTAAAGGAGGATCATCCATGCCCAACCTAGCTCTGCTTGCCTTGGAAGCCAGGGACGGTACCGTTGTCCTGACCAGTATCACGCTGGTTTTCGCAATGCTCGTTGCCCTGTGCCTCATCATCACGCTGGAAGGCAAGATTTTCGACGCCATCAACAATAAGAATAAGCCCGCCGCCCCGAAGGCACCTGCTGCCCCGGCTGCGAAGGCTGCCCCCGCTGCCAAGCCCGCCGCCCCCGTGGCCAAGGCTGACAACGGCTCCATCCCCGGCGAGATCATCGCCGCCATCTCGGCCGCTGTCGCCGCCGTCGTGGGCGAGGGTGCTGTGATCCATGGCATCCGCCGCGTTACCAAGAAGTCCGCTGCTGTCGGCTCCCGCCGTGGTGCCTGGGGCGAAGCCGGTGTGCGCGAGCACACCACGCCCTTTATGTAAGGAGGTACGGAAATGGGTGCGATTTTTACCAATATTGCGGAGATCTTCGCAAAGTCCGGCTGGGCACAGATCTTCTTCACCGAGGGCGGCTGGAAGTACGCCGTCATGCTGGCGGTGGCCTGCGTGCTGCTGTATCTGGCCATCGTCAAGCAGTTCGAGCCTCTGCTGCTGCTGCCCATCGGCTTCGGCATGCTGATGACCAACCTGCCCCTCGACGGCATCTTCCACATGGACATCTTTATCAACGAGACGAACCATATCAACTGGGAAATGCTGGGTATGTCCGGCGGCATGGTCGATTATATCTACTTAGGCGTCAAGCTCGGCATCTACCCGCCGCTGATCTTCCTCGGCATCGGCACGATGACCGACTTTGAGCCGCTGATCGCCCGCCCGTCCAGCCTGCTGCTGGGCGCTGCCGCACAGCTGGGCATCTTCTTCACCTTCGTCGGCGCTAAGATTTTGGGCTTCACCAATCAGGAGGCCGGTGCTATCGGCATCATCGGCGGCGCGGACGGCCCCACCGCTATCTACGTCACCACCAAGCTGGCCCCGCACCTGCTCGGCTCCATCGCGGTTGCCGCGTACTGCTACATGGCGCTGGTGCCCGTTATCCAGCCGCCCATCATGAAGGCTCTGACCACCGAAAAAGAGCGTCAGATCGTCATGACGGCCCCCCGCCGCGTCTCCAAGACCGAGAAAATCCTCTTCCCCATCATCGTCACCATCATCGTCGCCCTGACCCTGCCTGACGCCGCCATTCTGGTCGGCTGCCTGATGATGGGCAACCTGATGAAGGAGTCCGGCGTTGTCGAGCGTATCACCAAGACCGCCGGCAACGAGCTGATGAACATCATCACGATCTTCCTCGGCTTCTCCGTCGGCTGCACCACCAACGCCGCCACCTTCCTGAACATCCAGACCGTTGAGATCATCGTTCTGGGCATCGTCGCCTTCGGTGTCGGCACCGCCGGCGGTGTTATCCTGGGCAAGATCATGTGCGTTGTCACCCACGGCAAGATCAACCCGCTGATCGGTTCCGCCGGTGTTTCCGCCGTTCCCATGGCCGCCCGTGTTTCTCAGAAGGTCGGTCAGGAGTACAACCCCCGCAACTACCTGCTCATGCACGCCATGGGTCCCAACGTTGCCGGTGTTATCGGCTCCGCTGTTGCGGCCGGTATCCTGATCAACATGTTCGGCTGATAAAGCTATAATAAAGCGCCCCCGTATGGCCAAAACCATACGGGGGCGCTTTTCCTTGGCTTCCCCCATTGGGGGAAGCTGTCGCCCGCAGGCGACTGATGAGGGGCGGCTTTGCCACAGCAACCCATTTGCGGGTCAGCCACGGCAAGTCCGCCCCTCATCCGGCCTCGGTCGGAGCCTCGGCCACCTTCCCCCGGAAGGGGAAGGCAATCCACTATTCACTCCACATCAAACCTCACCCCGTCGATCTCCACATACGCCACAGCGGCGGGGTCGATGATGTCATAGCTGTCCACGCGCAGCACCGTCGGACTGTATTGCCCTTGGAAGAAATTCCCGTCCCAGCCGTAGGTGATTTCGCTGCCGTCAGCGCGGTAGAGCTTCACGCGGCCTTGCACATTGTAGCGGCTCAAATTCCGGGGTTCGCTTTCATAGTCACCACCCACAATGCTCACAGCCAGCGGCTCAATGCGTATCGCAGTGATGTTAAACGTCCCGTCCGGGAACGCCTCGCGTTCCTCGTCGGTCAAATCATAGTGGAACCACGGGCCGCCCTTCATGGCGATGCTTGTGTTTGCCGCTATTGTGATAGGCTGGGCGGCGTCGGGCAACTCCACCTTGAGGCTGGCTTTGGCGTCGTAGTTGTTCAGGTCACCAATCCACAGTGTGCGCGTCTTGGCGGGATTGCTGTGCAGCGGAATATCCACAAAGCAGGAGAGCGTGTCGCTCTCGCTTGTGGCGTTGCGGGTTTCAAACGAGCCGACGGCATAGCCGCCGCAAAGCCCTGTGCCGAAGTTTGTTACGGTGTACATCCGCTTGTCAAGGGCGCTTTCCTCGGTCGGGATGAAGGTGAAGTTTGCGGTACTCCACACCAAATCCCACGGTTCAAGCCCTTGTGCATGATCAACATCATACAGCACTCTCAGCGTATTCTGCCCCCGCAGCAGCGCCCGCACCGTGACGGTGTGGCCGTTGATTTCGGCGGTCAGCGGTTCATCCAGCACCACGCCGTACTGCCGCACCAGCGCTTCCGTCTCGTTGGCGGCGCTCATCGGGTGGAAAAAGCCCAGCACCACCGCGCCCGCCGCCACCAGACACAGCGCCGCCGCGGCCACGGCGAGCCGCCAGCCGCGCAAAACATGGGGCTTGGGGCGGCGCGCCAGCACTTTTTGGCGCAGTGCTGCGGTTTCCTCCGCCGTCAGGGCGTCTGCCAGCGGCGGGTGGTCATCCATCCAGCGTTCCAGTTCGGTCATAGGTCAGCCCTCCTTCAATAGCTTTTGCAGCGCCAGCCGCGCGCGGTGCAGCCGGGTGCGCACCGTCCCGGCGGGCATGCCGAACCGCGCGCCCAGCTGCGCCGCAGTCTCGCCGTATAAGTACCGCCGCAGGAATAGGTCGCCATCGGGCGGCGGCAGCGCTAGGATTTGCTCCATCAGCTCGCGGCTTTCCAAATCGCTTTCCAGCGCCACGGCCAACTCGGCGTCGTCGCGGTCGTCCAGCGGCAGCGTCTCGCCCCGGCGCAGCAGGGCGCGGTAGCGGTCGATGGCGCACTGCCGCGCCGTCAAAACGACCAGCCGCCGCCGGTGCGCTTCGTCGGCAGGCAGCTTTGCGCTGCGCCACAGCTTGTAAAATGTGTCGGCCTCGGCTTCCTCGGCGTCCTGCGGGTGGCCGGGCAGAATCGCCCGACACACCGCCCGTACCGCGCCGCCGTAGTCCCGCAGCAGCCCATCCAGTTCACGTTCGGTCATTGCTACCGCCCCCTTTCATAAAGATTATACGACAAAATCGGGCGGGGTGTTTCAAAAACTTTGGCTTCCCCCATTGGGGGAAGCTGTCGCCCGCAGGCGACTGATGAGGGGCGGCGTTCCCGCAGCAACCCGTTCACGGGCAATAGAGAAAGCGCCGCCCCTCATCCGGCCTCGGTCGGAGCCTCGGCCACCTTCCCCCGGAAGGGGAAGGCGTCCCCCCTGTTGTGCTCTCGCCCAATCTGTGCTATAATACGTTTAATAATGGGATACTGTTGGAAAGAGGTGAGCTGATGCTGAAAGTCACGCTGCTGGGCACGGGCGGCACACAGCCTCTGCCGGAGCGCGCGCTGGCCGCCGCCGCTGTCACGGTGGGCGGGCGCAGCGTGCTGTTGGACTGCGGCGAAGGCACACAGGTCGGCCTGCGGCGGTACGGCGTCAGCGCGTACAAGCTGGCGGCGGTGCTGCTCACCCACTGCCACGGCGATCACATTCTGGGGCTGCCCGGCCTTTTGCAGACTCTCGGCAGCCTGAACCGCACCGAGCCGCTGACGATCTACGGCCCGCAGGGCATCGACCCGGTGGCAAAGGCCGTCATGGCGCTGGCGGGGCAGCAGCCCTACGTCGTGCGTTGGCGGCCGGCCGCCGCGCCGTTCGCAGTGGAAGCACTGCAAATCACCCCGTTCCCGCTCGACCACCGCGTGCCCTGCTGCGGCTACGCGCTGGAGCTGCCCCGCGCCGGGCGATTCGACCCCGCGCGCGCCAAGGCGGCGGGCGTCCCGGTCGAATACTGGAAGACCCTGCAAAAAGGCGAGGCCGTCGGCGGCTTCACACCGGAACAGGTGCTGGGTGCGCCCCGGCGCGGGCTGAAGGTGGTCTACGCCACCGACACCCGCCCCTGCGCCGCGCTGAAGGCCGCCGCCCGTGATGCCGACCTGCTCTGCATGGACGCGACCTACGCCGAAGACGCCGACCTGCCGAAGGCGAAGCTGTACGGTCACGCCACCTGCCGCGAGACCGGCGCGCTGGCCGCCGCCGCCCATGTGCGCCGCCTGTGGCTGACGCACTACAGCGCCGCCGTGACTGATCCCGCCGCAGGGCTGGCCGCCGCGCAGAGCGCGTACCCCGCTGCCGTGGCCGGGTACGACGGCCTGACGGAAGAACTGGAATTTGACAAAGCATGACGAGTAAAAAGAAAAACCTACTGTTTATCGCGGTGATTCTGGCCGTGGCGGCGGTGCTGTGGTTTGCCACCCGTCCCGGCGGGACGGGCAAGACGGCGGTGCTGCGCTACGGCGATCCGCAGGTCGAGCAGCGCATCGACCTGCGCAAGGACGCCGACTACGACATCGACACCGGCCTGTACACGATCCACCTGCATGTCGAGGACGGCGGCATCGCGTTTGTGGACAGCCCCTGCCCCGACCACACCTGCGAGGGCTTCGACGTCCTGAAAAACCAAGGCGATTGGGCAGCGTGTATGCCGGCGAAGGCGAGTTTGACGATAGAATAAGGGCAATACCGCATAATTCTAAGTGCCGATACGGCGAGCGAGGTGCGGCAGCTGCTAAGCCAAAAGCGCAGATAATACTTTGTGTATTATCGAGCATTTTGGCAACGCAGATGCCGTGCCGCAGCTGCCGGAGCGGTGCTTGAGCCGTTAGGCGGGAATTGTGCGGTATTGCCTAAGATCGAGAACGTAGGGGCGCATTCTATATGCGCCCGCAAGCGGCTGCCTGTTGACGGGCGGATATGGAATCCGCCCCTATGATGTTTTACAAACAAAGGAGTACCCATGAATCCCACTTTCAAACAAGTTACCAAGACCCGCTATGTGCAGCTGGTGGCGGAGCTGGCGCAGGAAATCTTCGTCCGGCATTACACCAAGCTGACGCCGAAGGTCGCCGCCGCGCTGGCTGAGAAGTACCAGAGCGACATCCTGACCGACGACGAGATCCACAGCGGCGTCATCAACTATTTTCTGATCTATCTCGGCACCGAGCCGGTGGGGTATTTTGCGCTCGACTTGGGGCCTGCGGGCGCCATGTGCCTGAGCCGCCTATTCCTGAAGGAGAAGGCACGCGGGCAGGGCATCGGCCGCAGCATCGTGGCCTACGCGCAGAAGTTGGCCGAAGGAGACGGCCGCAGCCGCCTGTATATGAAGGTGTGGGCGCGCGACCTGAAGGCCGAGGGCTTCGCGAAGAAGTGCCGTTTCCGCAAGGCCGAGACTGCCCCCATGGAGGTGCTGCCCGGCACGACGCTGGACATTACCACGTGGGAGAAATTGTGGCGGTAAGCGAAAAATAAGTGGTATGTATGTAGGGGGCGGCAATGCCGCCCCCTACAAACCAATTGAACCGTAGGGCGGCCTGACTGCAGGCCGCCGCGGCGGGGTGAGGTCACCCCGCCCTGCATCCCCTGCAAACGGGGTTTGGAGAAGTACCTATGAAGTTTCTGCACTTAGCTGACCTGCACCTTGGCAAGCGGGTCAACGGGTTTGATATGCTGGAGGATCAGCGCTTTATTCTGGAGCAGGTGCTTGCCATCTGCGACGAACACGGCGTCGAGGCGGTCGTGCTGGCCGGTGACATCTACGACACCCCCGTGCCGCCTGCGGCCGCCTGCACGCTGCTGGACTGGTTCCTGACCCAGCTTGTCGCGCGGCATATCCCGGTGCTGGCCGTGTCCGGCAACCACGACAGCGCCGAGCGGCTTGATTTCGCCAGCGGCCTGCTGGCGGGGCAGGGCGTACATATCGCCGGGCGTTTCACCGGCGTGCCGAAGCAGGTCATCCTGAACGACCGCCACGGCCCCGTGGAGTTCACGCTGCTGCCCTTTGTGCGGGCAGCGACGGTGCGCCACTACCTGCCCGAAGCCGAGATCACCGACTATGACTCCGCCGTCGGCGCAGCGCTGGCTGTCTGCGAACCGACCGCCCCGCGCCGTGTTCTTGTTGCGCACCAGATGGTTGTGTCGGGGGTCTGCCCGCCGCAGCTTTCCGGCAGCGAGACCGCGCCCCTGACTGTCGGTACGGTGGATTCCATCGATGCAGCGCGGTTTGCGGGCTTCTGCTATGCGGCGCTGGGGCACATCCACCGTGCGCAGCGCGTCGGCATCGACGCCGTGCGCTACGCCGGGGCACCGCTGTGCTACCACCTCGACGAGTGCGGCACACAGAAATCTGTGACGCTGGTGCGTCTGGGCAAGCGCGGCGTCGAGAAGATCGACCAGCTGCCACTGACGCCCCGCCGCGCCATGCGCCACCTGACCGGCCCGCTGGCAAAGCTGGTCGAGCACCCCACCGACACCGAGGATTACATCTGGGCGACGCTGACCGACCCAACGCCGCTGCCCGACGCCATGGCGCAGCTGCGCGCGGCCTACCCCAACGCAATGCGGCTGGACTACCAGCCCCAAGGCACGGCAGCCGCGCCCGCCAACATGGCGCAGGTCGTGCGCGGCAAGCCCTTTGCCGAGTTGTTTCAGGACTTTTTCACCCGGATGAATGGCCGCGCCATGACGACCGAGGAAGTGCTGGCACTGAAAAAATTGCGCGAGGAGGCGTCGAAAACGGAATGAAACCCCAAAAGCTGACCCTGACCGCCTTCGGCCCCTATGCCGCGCGCACCGAGCTGGACTTTTCCGTCTTCGACGGCAACGGCCTGTTTTTGATCGGCGGCGATACGGGCGCGGGCAAGACCGCCCTGTTCGACGCCATCACGTTCGCCCTGTACGGCGAGACGTCCGGTGAAAATAGAAAAACAACGATGCTGCGCAGTGATTTCGCTGCGCCCGACGCCGAGACCTGTGTCGAGCTGACCTTCACCCACCGGGGACGCAGCTACACCGTCCGCCGCTGGCCGGATCAGCAGCGCGCGGCCAAGCGCGGCAGCGGCATGGTGAAGGTGCCCGCCAAGGCCGAACTCATCCGTGAGCCGGACGAGCCGGTCAGCGGTGCGTCCGCCGTGACCGACGCTATCGTCAAGCTGCTGGGCATCGATGCAAAGCAGTTCGCGCAGGTGTCGATGCTGGCGCAGAACGATTTTACCAAGCTGCTCAACGCGCCGTCCGCTGACCGCGCGGCCATCCTGCGCCGCATTTTTGACACGGCCGACCACCAGCGTCTGGGGCAGGCCGCCGTCGAGCACGCCCGCAAGGCCGACGAGGAATGTCGGCGGCTGGACGATGTACTTTTGATGCACATCGGTGCATTGCTGGGCGACGGTGCGGACGATGTCACCGCCGACGAGCTGCGGGAAATGCAGGCCGAGCGCGACCCCTTCGCCGCCGGTGCGGCCGCCGAACTAGGCCTGCACCTGCTGGAGGCCGACGAGGCGAACGAGAAGCACCAGACGAATGTTGTGAAGGAGCTGGACGAGAAGCTGGCGCGCGGCAACGCAGGCATGAAGATCGCCGAGGAGCGCGCCGCCCGCCGCGCCAAGCTGGCCGAGCTGATCGCCGAGGAGCAGCGCGCCGCCGATGTCGAGCACCAGACCGCTCTCATTACGGCGGACTTGGAAAAGCGCACGGCCACCGTCAAGACGAACATCACCCGCAACGAGACCGACCGCCTTGCCCTGAGTCAGGCCGAGGCCGAGCTGCTGAAAACCGACCACCGCATTGAGCTGGCCGAGGGGCTGGCCGCTGACTGCAAGCGCCTTTTGCAGGACGCGGACGCCGCAGATCAGGCGCAGACCGATGCCGCCGCCCGCCAGACCGAGTACGTCGCCGCGCAGGCAGCACTCGACCGCGCCGAGGAAGAATACAGCACGATGCAGCGTCAATTGAACGCTGACCGTGCAGGCTTGCTGGCGCAGGAATTGGAGCACGGCAAGCCCTGCCCGGTCTGCGGCTCGACCAAGCACCCGAAGATCGCGGCACTGCCGAAGGATCACATCACCGAAAAGCAGCTGGAAGAGCGCGAAAAAGCGCTGACCGCCCAGCGCCGCAGTACGGCCGCCGCCAGCCGCAAGGCCGGTGACGCCGCCGCCCACGCCAACGAGCTGCGGGCGGCATTGCAGCGCAATGCAGATGGATTTTTCGCGCGTCGGGGTGAGCGCTACACCGGCAAACCGGCGGCAGAACTGACCGCCGACGAGTTGAAAGCCGCCTTGGCGGAGCAGCGGGCCAGCCTTGCCGAAGGGCTGCGCGGCCTGCAGGCCGATCACCTGAAACTGAAGCAGAAGACCGACCGCGCCAAGAGCTTGGCGAAGCAGGCCGAGATTTTGAGCGGCCAGCTGGCCGACCTCGACAAGCAGAGCTTTGCTGCCACCCGCCGCGCCGCCAACGCGAAGGCCGGGCACGCGGCGGCCGCCGCCCGCGTCCAGCAGATGCGGGAGACGATGCCCAAGCGGGACAACCCCGACGCGCTGGAGCAGCTGCGCGACGCCCTGAACCGGCTGCAGCGCGACCGCGCCGCAGCGATGGAAGCCCGCGATGCTGCCGTGCACCGCCTGCACACGAACCGCACCGCGCTGGACGCCCTGCAAAAGGCGATGAAGCAGAGCGCTGCCGCCCGCGAAAAGCGCGCTATGTGGGACAATTTGTCCAAGACGATCAACGGCAATCTGGCGGGCAAGATCAAGCTGCCCTTTGAACAGTACGTACAAGCGTTCTATTTTGACGGCGTCGTCGAGGCCGCGAACCTGCGCTTCACCCGGATGACCGACGGCCAGTACCGGCTGCTGCGCCGCAAAAGCGAGGCAGTCGGCGGCAAAACAGCGCTCGACCTCGACGTGTTTGACGCCTATACCGGCAAGACCCGCCCCGTGGGCAGCCTGTCCGGCGGCGAGAGCTTTATGGCCGCGCTGAGTCTGGCGTTGGGCATCAGCGACACGATCCAGCAGAACGCGGGCGGCGTTGTGATCGAGACGCTGTTCATCGACGAAGGCTTCGGCTCGCTGGATTCCGACAGTCTGGAAAAGGCCGTCGACACGCTGGCCGGGCTGGCCGGGAGCAACAAGCTCATCGGTGTGATCTCCCACGTCGAGGCGCTGCAAGACCGCCTGACCCGCCAGATCCATGTGACGAAGACACGGGCAGGGAGCAAGGCGGAAATCGAGATTTCGTAAAATATGCAAAACAAATCAACGTTGCAACAACAATTAGAAGCTCTTTCCGCTGCGCGGTACCCCCTGCACATGCCGGGGCATAAGCGGCGGGTCGCGCCGGCACCGGGGCTGGGGTGCTATGCGTGGGACATGACCGAGATCGACGGCGCGGACGACCTGCATGATGCCGACGGCATTCTGGCAGACGCAATGGCGCGCACGGCGGCGCTGTACGGCGCGCGGCGGTGCTGGTACCTTGTGGGCGGGTCGACGGTCGGCTTGCTGGCGGGCATCCGTGCGCTCGCGCCTTTCGGCAGCGAGGTCGTCGTCGCCCGCAACTGCCACAAGGCCACCTACCACGCCATCGAGCTGGGGCACCTGACCGCCCATTTCGTGACGCCGCCCGTCGATGCGGCTTTCGGCGTCTATGGCAGCGTGCGCCCAGCCGACGTTGCCGCTGCGCTGGACACCCACCCGGCGGCTAAGTGCGTCATTTTGACAAGCCCGACTTACGAGGGCGTTTTGAGCGATGTGCGTGCGATCGCGGAAATCTGCCACGCGCGGGGCGTGCCGCTGCTCGTCGATGAAGCCCACGGCGCACACTATCTGCCGCTGGCCGCCGCCCACGGTTGGCGCGGCGGCGCGGTCGCAGCCGGGGCGGACGTCGTGGTGCAGAGCGCCCACAAGACGCTGCCCAGCCTGACCCAAACCGCGTTTTTGCAGCTGAACGGCGATCTGGCCGACGCAGCGGAGATCGAGCGGCAGCTCGACGTGTTTGAGACGAGCTCGCCGAGTTATCCGCTGCTCGTCAGTCTCGACGGCTGTACGCGCTGGCTGGCCGAGCAGGGCGACGCCGCGTTTGCCCGGTGGCGCACGCGGCTGGACGCCTTTGACGCGGCGGTGCGAGAGCTGAAAAACACACCTGTTATGTGCTTCGGCACGGACAAGCCGGCAGACCACACGGACTTTTTTGCGCATGACAGCGGCAAAATTCTGCTGCGCATCGGCGCAGCGGGGGCGGCCTGCCTGCGGGCAAAGGGCTTTGAGCCGGAGATGGTCTGCGGCGAAAACGTGCTGGCGATGACAAGCCCCTGCGACGACGCCGACGCGCTGGAGCGGCTGGCCGATGTGCTGGCCGCGTGGGACAAGACCGCCGCGCCGCCGGCCCCGGCGGGGCACACGCTGCCCGCGCCCGGTGCGGCACGGTGTACGATCGCTGCCGCGCTGCTGCGCCCCGCCCGCACCGTGCCGCTGGCCGAAGCCGTCGGTGCGGCGGCAGGGGAGTATATCTGGGCGTACCCGCCCGGCGTCCCCCTGATCGCCCCCGGCGAGGAAGTGACGGCAGCGTTTGCGGCAGCCTGTGCCGAGCTGGAAGCTGCCGGGACACGGTTGAAGCATATGGGGGGAAGCGGCGCAAAAGAAATCCGCATCCTGTAGGCGGTTCTGCTTGACAAACCGCCCTTTCCCGTGTACAATAATAGTAATTCTAAAATGTATAAAGGGGTGACTGTTTTATGAAGCACATCCAGACTCTCGAAACCCGCGATATGGCTAAGAGCCTGCTGAACGGTGGCTGCGGCGAGTGCCAGACCTCCTGCCAGAGCGCCTGCAAGACCAGCTGCGGCATTGCCAACCAGCCTTGCGAGAAGAGCGACAAGTAATTTTTGCTGGCTTTGATGCCGGGGTGCCGCATGGCAGCCCGGCATTTTCTATGATACAAAACGGACGGCGGGCGCATATAGAATGCGCCCCTACAAAATGGGGCACCGTAGGGGCGGATTCCATATCCGCCCGCTGCAGCGGCCTGTTTCCAAGACAGATAAAACGGAGAAAACCATGATCCATCAATACAAACTCAGCGGCTACAATATCGTGCTGGATGTCTACAGCGGCAGCGTGCACGCCGTGGACGATGTGGCGTATGACGCCATCGCCCTCATCGACGCGGGCAACACGCGGGAGCAGGCCGCTGCCGCGCTGGCGGTGAAATACGCCGACCGCGCCGACGTGACCGAGGCAGACATCAGCGACGTCCTCGACGACATCGACGAGCTGACCGCCGCCGGTCAACTGTTCGCGCCCGACGCCTACGCCGACCACGCGTTCGACTTCAAGAACCGCTCCAACGTCGTCAAGGCGCTCTGCCTGCACGTTGCCCATACCTGCAACCTGAATTGCAGCTACTGCTTCGCCGCGCAGGGCAAGTTCCACGGCGAGGCCGGGTTGATGAGCTTCGAGACCGGCAAGCGCGCACTGGATTTCCTCATCGAGCATTCCGGCACCCGCCGCAACCTCGAAGTCGACTTCTTCGGCGGTGAGCCGCTGATGAACTTCGAGGTCTGCAAGCAGCTGGTTGCCTACGCGCGCAGCATCGAGAAGGAGCACAACAAAAATTTCCGCTTCACGATGACGACCAACGGCATCGGCATCACCGACGAGGTCATCGACTGGTGCAATAAAGAATGTCACAACGTCGTTTTGTCGCTGGACGGCCGCAAGGAAGTCAACGACCGCTTCCGCGTCGACCTCGCGGGCAACGGCAGCTATGACCGCATCGTGCCCAAGTTCCAGAAGCTCGTCAAGGCACGCGGCGGGCAGGGCTACTACATGCGCGGCACGTTTACGCATCACAACGTCGATTTTACGAAGGATCTCTTCCACATGGCCGATGACCTCGGCTTTACCGAGTTGTCGATGGAGCCGGTCGTCGCCGCGCCCGACTCCCCCGAAGCGCTGACCGAGGAGGATCTGCCCAAGCTGTTCGACCAGTACGAGCTGCTGGCCAACGACATGCTGCGCCGCCAGAAGGCGGGCAAGCCGATCACGTTCTATCATTATATTCTGGACTTGAAGCACGGCCCCTGTATCTACAAGCGTATTTCGGGCTGCGGTTCCGGCACCGAGTACATGGCCGTGACCCCGTGGGGCGACCTGTACCCCTGCCACCAGTTTGTCGGCGACCCCAACTACAAGCTGGGCAACGTCTGGGACGGCGTGACGAACACCGCCCTGCGCGACGAGTTCAAGCTGTGCAACGTCTACGCCCGCCCCGACTGCAAGGATTGCTGGGCGCGTTTGTACTGCGCGGGTGGCTGCGCGGCCAACGCCCTGCACGCCACCGGCGACATCCACGGCACGTACGAGTACGGCTGCAAGGTCTTCCGCAAGCGGATGGAGTGCGCCCTGATGATGCAGGTTGCCCAGCGTCTCGACCCCGAACTGGCGAAGAACGCCGTCCGGTTCGAGAGCGACTGCGACGGCTGCGGCGAGGGCAACGACGGCGCGTGCGAGAAATAAAGTAAAAATCCCCCCGAAAGGCGACGAAGCCTTTCGGGGGGATTTTTTGTGTGGCTGCAGTGCTTGCTATCGCAGCCTTATCGGCCGATGGGGGCGCACTTCTCCTTCAGCCAGACCTTTTCGTCCTCGGTCAGGCGGGGACTCAGCATCTCGTAGACATGGGCGTGGTAGTCGTTCAGCCAGTTGATCTGGTCGCGGCTCAGCTCGTCCACCAGCACGGGCGACGTGGCGATGGGCACCAGCGTCAGCGGGGCAAAGCCAAGCCAGTGGCCGTACTGATTGTCGCCGAGGTCGATGCACTCCAGCTCGTTCTCGATGCGGATGCCGACCTCGTCGGTCTCGTAGATGCCGGGCTCGTCGGTGATCGTCATGCCGGGCTTGAAGATGACGGGGTTGTTCGGGCGCAGGCTCTGGGGGCCTTCATGCACATTGGAGATGAAGCCGACGCCGTGGCCGGTGCCGCAGCGGTAGTTGACCTTATGCGCCCAGACGGGGCCGCGGGCGAAGGTGTCCAGCGCAAAGCCGGTGCAGTAGTCGAGGAAGACCGCGCGTGCCATGTCGATATGGCTCTGCAGCACCCAAGTGTAGTAGCGGCGCTCGTTGTCGGTCAGGGGACCGACGGGGTAGGTGCGGGTGATGTCGGTGGTACCGCAGTCGTACTGGCCGCCGTTGTCCACCAACAGGAAGCCGCGCGGCTCGATGACGCTGTTCACGTCACCCTCGGCGTGGTAGTGCATCATAGCGGCGTTCGCGCCGTAGGCCGCAATGGTCGAGAAGCTGTCCTCAAAGTAGCCGGGCATCTCGCTGCGGCGCTTCTGCAGCATCGTGTCGATGTCAATCTCGGTCAGGGTCTTACCCTCGGCCAGCGCCTTTTCCAAGTCCATCTGGAAGCGTACCACGGCGATGCCGTCGCGGATGTGGCACTCGCGGAGGTTCTTCAGCTCGGTTTCGTTCTTGATGCCCTTCAGCGCGAAGATCGGGTCAGCGCTCGCCACGGTCTTGTGGGCGGTCAGTGCCTCGTACAGGGCAAAATTCGTCGCCTTTTCGTCCACAAGGAAGACCTCCTCGGCGGGCAGGGCGTGGACGGCATCGATGATCTCGTCGTAGCCGCGCATCGTCACGCCGCTCTCGGCCAGCGTGGCGGCGTCGGCGTCAGACAGGCGGCCGGGCGCGATAAACAGCGTGCAGGCGTCCATCGTGACGAGGGCGTAGGCGACGGCCAGCGGGGTGCAGGGCAGGTCGCGGGCACGCAGGTTTAGCAGCCAGCCCACGCAGTCGAGGCCGGTGACGGCCAGCGCGGTGGCACCGGCCTTTTGCAGCTCGGCGCGCACCATGGCGATACGGTCGGCGGCGGTCGCGCCGGTCTGGGCGGGGGTCAGCAGCTCGCAGGGGGTGTCGGGCAGGGCGGGGCGCTCGCCGGTGGCATCCCAGATGGGGCTGGCAACGTCGGCGCTCTTGAGGGAAGCGCCCTTCTTCGCCAGCGCGTCGATGTACTCCTTCGCAATCGTGGCGGGCACGCAGCTGCCGTCCAGCAGCAGGGTCTCGCCCTCGCCGAAGTGGCTTTCCAGATACTCGGCTACGGTGGGCACGCCTGCGGAGCCCGCGTGCATGCACTCGATCTCGCTGCCGGCCAGCTGCTTGTCGGCCTGCACGTAGAAGCGGCCGTCGCACCACAGGGCGCTGCGGTCTTGCGTCACAACGAGGGTCGAGTTCTCGCCGATGAAGCCGGAAAACCACGGCAGCGCGTTATAGTAGCCGGGCAGATACTCGCTGCAATGGGGGTCGCTCGTCATGATGAGGACGCCGTTTGCGCCCGCATACTTGGCGGCGGCACGCAGCGCGGCAATTTTTTCATTGGTAGTCAAAATGGATCGCTCCTTTTTGTAAGAAAATTCTGGGTTAAATATATCATACCACCTTTGGGGAAAATATTAAACAGCAAATTTGGCAGAGCTGTAGGGGAGGCGGTAATCCAATAAATTTTGCAAAAAATTCAAAAATTTCCGCGCAAAATGGCGTAAAACCCCTTGACGCGTTTGTTATAATAGTATTAGCAGTTAGTGTATTAGATTGCCAACTATCTGAACATTTGAACACATCTTGAATAGAGGTACCCAATTATGGCTGAAAGCAAAACTAAAATCGACATTTTCTCCGGCTTCCTTGGCGCGGGTAAAACGACCCTTATCAAAAAGCTCATCAAAGAGGCGTTTGCGGGCGAGAAGATCGTCCTGATCGAGAACGAGTTCGGCGAGATCGGCATTGACGGCGGTTTCATGCGTGAGGCCGGCATTCAGGTCAACGAGCTGAACTCCGGCTGCATCTGCTGCTCTCTCGTCGGCGACTTCCGCGAGGCGCTGAAAAAGGTCGTCGAGACCTACCACCCCGACCGCATCCTCATCGAGCCGTCGGGCGTCGGCAAGCTGAGCGACGTCACCCGCGCCGTCGAGGGCGTGGCCGAGAATCTGCCCGTCATCCTGAACAGCTTCGTCACCGTCGCCGACGTGAACAAGGTCAAGATGTATATGAAGAACTTCGGTGAGTTCTACGACGATCAGGTCAGCCACGCGTCCTGCGTCATCCTGAGCCGCACCGGCAACGCCAGCGAGGAGAAGATCGCTGCCGCCGTCGCCCTGCTGCAGGAGAAGAACCCCACCGCCACCATCGTCACGACCGACTGGACTGCCCTGACCGGTGCGCAGATCGTCTCCGTCATGGACGGCAAGCGCGACCTCGTCGCCGAGCTGCTGACCGAGGCGCGCGCCGCCAACGTTGCCCACGCCGACGAGGATGAGCACGAGCATCACCATCACCACCATCATGACGATGACGACGACGAGCACGAGTGCTGCCACCACCATCATCATGACGATGACGACGACGAGCACGAGTGCTGCCACCATCATCATGACGAGCACGACGAGCACGAGCATCACCATGAGCACCACTACGACGAGCACGGCGTCTGCAGCTGCGGCCACCATCACCACCATGACCACGACGCCGACGAGGTCTTCACGAGCTGGGGCAAGGAGACTGCCCACAAGTACAGCCGCGAGGATCTGGAGCAGGCGCTCACCGCGCTGGACGGCGGCGCTTACGGCATGATCCTGCGCGCGAAGGGCATCGTCGACGGCGGCGACACCTGGTATGAGTTCGACATGGTGCCCGGCGAGCACGAGATCCGCACCTGCGGCCCCGACGTCACCGGCAAGCTCTGCGTCATCGGCTCCGAACTGAAAGAGCACGAAGTGGCTGCGCTGTTCCACGTTTGATTTTGCGACGCCTTCCCCCTTGAGGGAAGGTGCCTGAGGCTCTGCCCGAAGGCGGATGAGGGGCGAGCCTGCCGCAACAGCCCACTAATGACAGGCCGCGATTCGCTCTCCCCTCATCAGTCCGCTTCGCGGACAGCTTCTCCCCCAGGGGAGAAGCCTTTGACTGCTACTAACCGAAAGGACACCCCTATGCCTAAACAAATCCCCGTATATCTCTTTGTCGGCCAGCTGGAAAGCGGCAAGACGAAGTTCATTCAGGAAACGATGGAAGACCCCAACTTCGATTCCGGCGATAAGACGCTGCTGCTCGTCTGCGAGGAGGGAGAGGTCGAGTACGACCCGTCCAAGTTCGCCTTCGGCGGCGTGCACGTCGCCCAGATCGAGGACAAGAGCGAGCTGACCGCCGAAAACCTGACCGCGCTGGAGAAAAAGTCCGGCTGTGGCCGCGTTATCATCGAGTACAACGGCATGTGGCTTATTCAGGACTTGTACGACGCCATGCCCGACAACTGGCTGGTCTATCAGAGCCTCGCCACCGCCGACGGCACGACGATCAAGACCTACGCGGGCGACAGCGCCATGCGCAGCCTGCTGCTGGATAAGCTGCGCGGCAGCGAGCTGCTGGTTGTCAACCGCGCCGAGGCCGTCAACGACGACGAGAGCCGCCAGCTCATCCACAAGCTCGTGCGGCAGGCCAGCCGCCGCTGCGACATCGCCTACGAGTTCAAGGATGGCAGCGTCGCCTACGACGACATCCCCGACCCGCTGCCCTTCGACGTCGATGCGCCGGTCATCGAGATCCCGGAGGAATTCTTCGGCGTCTGGTACATGGACTGCATGGATGACCCGAAGAAATACGACGGAAAGACGGTAAAATATCTGGCGCAGGTCTGCCAGACCCCGCAGGCCGGCAAGGGCGCGTTTGTGCCCGGTCGCTTCGCCATGACCTGCTGCGTGCAGGACATCCAGTTCGTCGGCATGCCCTGCAAGTACGACGACTGCAAGAAGCTGGAACAGCGCAGCTGGATCAACATCACCGCCAAGGTCAACGTAAAGTATCACCCCATCTACAAAGGCCAGACTCCCGATTCCACGGGGCCGGTGCTGACCGCCATCTCCGTCGAGCCGGGCGAGAAACCCGCGCAGGACGTGGTGATGTTCAGCTAAGTTACTTTCTTTGAAAAGAAAGTAACCAAAGAAACTTTCAAACCACAACAAAAAACACGGTTGCTGCAAAAATGCGGCAACCGTGTTTTTTTTAAGGATGACGCTGCTTTATCCGCGCGTCCCCGCGATCTTCGAATCGGTGCTCCAACCCTGCAAATCGGTCGGCGTTAAACTGGACTGCCAATTCTCACGCTCGCTCTCCCACTGATCCCACGCGGCTTGGCTGCGGATGGCCGTGCCGCTCTCGAAATGGTCGTCCCACGGGTTTGCGGGGTCGGGGTCGGTGGGGTCCCAGCCGCGCATTTCCTCGTCGGTGGGGTCGGTGTAGATCGTGCCGGGCTTGCCCATGGGGCCGGGGTTCTCGGCGTCGTTGTAAATGACGACCGGCGTGCCCAGCGGGCAGTTGTCGTAGATCCACTTCACGTCCACGACAGCCAGCCGGATGCAGCCGAGGCTGGCCTTTGTGCCCAGCAGGTTGAACTCGTCGTATTCCACGTCGTCCTTGTGCTGGCTGTAGTAGGGCACACTGTGGAACAGGTAGCTGTCATAAATGCGGGTGGCGTACTGGCCGTAGCTGGGTCCCATCAGCAGCCGCCAGCTGTAGTCCACGGGGGTGGAAAAATAGCCGGTCGGCGTGTCGGTGCCGCCGCTGCACACCATCGCCATGAACGGTACAGCGTACTTTCCGGTGGTGGCGTCGACGGTGTACACTGTGACGACGCTGCTGGCATTGTTGACGGCCAGCAGGTAGGGGTAGCCCTCCTTCGCGTCGAGGGTCAGCCCCCAGCTGCCGAACTTTTCCACAAGGCTGTTCAAAACTTCGGCGGCGTTGTCGTCCCACGTCGTCGGGTCTTTGACGTCGGGGGCGTCCTTCGTCGCGTTGTTCGTGGCGCTGGCCATGGCGGGCACCATCGTCGGCTCCGGGCTGGGCGTCGGGGTGGCCTCCGGCGCGGTGGTGGGCTGCGCCGTGGGCGCGGGGGTCGGGTCGGGCGCAGCGTTGGGCATCTTCACGCAGCTGCACAGCAGGGTCACTGCCAGCAGCAGCGGCAGAATGCGGCGTAAAATCGACATAAATTCTCCTTAATGTTTGGTGACGCCGTACTCTGCGGCGACGAATTTTTCCAGCGCGGCAAAGCTGCGGCGGACTTTCTCGGTCTCGATGCAGTAGGCCATGCGGAAGTAGCCGGGGCAGCCGAAGCTGTCGCCGGGCACCAGCGCGAGGTCGTACTTGAGCGCCTTCCGGCAGAACGCCTTCGCGTCGTCCTCCAGCGCCTTCGGGAAGATGTAGAACGTGCCGTCCGGCTTGACGACCGTGAAGCCCAGCGCCTTCAGCTCGTCGTAGATCAGGTTCATGTTCGTCTCGTAGACGGACAGGTCGCTCGTCACGTCAAGGCAGCGCTCGACGGCCATCTGGATGATGGACGCCGGGCAGTTGTGGCCGGTGCCGCGGGAGATCTGCCCGCACATCGGCACGATGTACTCCGCGCCCTCGCAGCGGGGGTTGGCGGCCACGTAACCCATGCGCTCGCCGGGGATGCTCAAACTCTTCGAAAAGGAATAGCAGGTCAGCGTGTCAGCGTAGAATTTGGCGGGATAAGGCGTGACCTTGCCACCGAACGCGATCTCGCGGTACGGCTCGTCGGAAATCAGGAAGATGTGGTGGCCGTACTTGGCGGACGCCTCGGTCAAAAAGTTCGCCAGCTGCTGCAGCGTCTCGACGCTGTAGGCCGTGCCGCTGGGGTTGTTGGGGCTGTTGATGAGCACGGCGGCGGTGTTCTCGTCCACCAGCTGCACGAAGGCGTCAAAGTCGATCTGGAAGTCCGTGCAGTGGGGCGGGGTCACGCGCAGGGTCAGCCCCGCGCCCTCGATGTAGGGCTTGTATTCGGGGAAGAAGGGCGCGAAGGTCACGACGTTCTGCCCCGGCACCGCGACACAGCGCACGGCGTGTGCCAGCGCACCGGCCGCACCGGTCGTCATAAAGATGTGGTCGGCGGTGTAGTCCATGCCAAAGCGGCGGTTCAGGCTTTCGGCCACGGCCTTGCGGGTCGAGGGCAGCGTCAGCGTCGGGGTGTAGCCGTGCAGCTTGACGGGATTGGTGTTTGCCAGCAGATCTTTGCAGGCGTCGGTGAACTGCGGCGGGCAGGGCACCGACGGGTTGCCCAGCGAGTAGTCAAAGACGTTCTCGTAGCCGATCTCATTGCCGCGCGCGGTGCTCCACTCCGAAATTTGGCGGATAACCGACTTCGCGCCGAGCATATCTTTATAGTGCTGTGCGATCATAATAACAGCTCCTTTTTAAAATGTTTGTCGTAATGTAGGAGCCGGGTGTGCCCGGCCTGCGGCTTAACAAGGGGTGCCTCTTTTATGGTGGATTTGTAGGGAGGGGTCTTGACCCCTCCGCGGCGGCCTGAGGGCAGGCCGCCCTACAATCGCCCGGAAGGCGTGTGCCGATCCTGTAATTTTGCGGCTGCCGCAACATCCCCGGCGGGGTGGGGTCACCCCGCCCTACGTGGAGCCGTACCGTTGGACGTAGCGGCGCACCTGCGTGTGCGCCCGTGGAACGGTGCGGCTGCCGCAAAGCTTCCGGGCGAACAATGTTCGCCCCTACAGCCGTGTGGGAGGGACTCATCCCTCCCGTGCCAGCTTACCCCAAAATGACGTTTTCCAACCCCGCCGCATCCTCGGCCAGATACTCTGCCCCGGCGTCGGTCAGCTCCTCCCGCGTGCGGAAGCCCCACAGTGCGCCGCAGCAGGGCAGCCCCGCGTTGTGCGCGGTGTCCACGTCGACATTGCTGTCGCCGACGTACAAAACGCTGCCGTCGGCCTCGACGCCCAAGCTTGCCATCAGCGCGCGGGTACCCTCCGGCGCGGGCTTCGTCGGCACGTTGGGCAGCGCACCGCGCACGATCTCAAACAGCCCGGCGTCAAAATACCGCGCCACGACCGCGCGGGCGAACTCGTCGGCCTTGTTCGAGAAGACCGCCATCCGCACACCGTTTGCTTTCAGCCGCGCCAGCAATTCCGGAATGCCCGGATACGGCGCGGTCTTGTCGTGCATGTGCGCGCCGTAGACGGCGTCAAATTCGGCCAGCGTCGCGGCCAGCTGTTCGGGGCTGCGGCAGTCGGCGGGGCTGAACCGCTCGACGAGCTTCGGAATGCCGTTGCCCACAAAATAGCGGTACTGCGCGGTGTCGTGCAGCGGCCAGCCGTGGGCGGCGCAGACCCGGTTGGCCGAGTCCGCCAAGTCGTCGATGGTGTTCAGCAAGGTCCCGTCGAGATCAAACAGTACGGTTTTATACATTTCCCAAAACCTCTTTGCATAGTAAATTACTCTTATTATAGTGGCATTTGCCGAAAACGGCAACCCGCCGCGCCGATTTACCGTAAAAAAGATGTAAAATATGAAAAAACTGTTCCTATTTCCCCGATTTATGGTACAATATAAATTAGCTTTACAAGGAGGCTTCCCACTATGGAATTGTTTTTGAACATCCTGCGTTCGGTCGTCTACGGCGTGATCGAGGGCATTACCGAATGGCTGCCTATCTCCAGCACCGGCCATATGATCTTGGCCGAGCAGGTGTTGAAATTCAGCCTCAGCGCCGAATTTATGGAGATGTTCCGCGTCGTCATCCAGCTGGGTGCGATTCTGGCGGTCGTTGTGCTGTATTTCAAAAAGCTGTGGCCGTTCTGCGGCGACAACGGCCGCGATTCCGGCATTGCGAAGCACATCCGCTGGCCGGTCATGCGGCTGTGGTGCAAGATCATCGTGGCCTGCCTGCCCGCCGCCGTGCTGGGTCTGGCGCTGGACGATTGGATCGACGCACATTTTTATAACAGCGTCGTCGTCGCGGTCATGCTGATCGTCTACGGCATCGCGTTTATTTTGATCGAGCGCCGCCCCCGCGTGCCCGACACCACGAAGCTGAGCCGCATCACCTATAAGCAGGCGCTGATCGTCGGCGCGTGGCAGGTGCTGGCGCTGATCCCCGGCACATCCCGCAGCGGCTCGACCATCATCGGCGGCCTGCTCTGCGGTATGAGCCGCGCCTGCGCGTCGCAGTTCACCTTCTTCCTCGCCATTCCCGTCATGGCGGGCGCGTCCGGCTTGAAGCTCGTCAAGTTCTTGGCGAAGGGCGGCGTCTTTACGGTGGCCGAGGTCAGCGTCCTGCTGGTGGGCTGCTTGGTGGCGTTCCTCGTCTCGATGGCGGCCATCCGCTTCCTGATGAACTACGTCAAGAAGCACACCTTCACGGCCTTCGGCTGGTACCGCATCGCCCTTGGTATCCTTGTGCTGGGGATTTGGGCGGTTCAGACGTTTGTGCTGGCGTGATAATTTGGTATTGGTATAAGAAAACGGCGTTTCCCGTTGAAAGGGAAACGCCGTTTTTTATGTTTGTGGCAAAGGGGTCTGCCGCGTTTTCTCAGTCGCCTAGCTTCTTTTTGACCCCCCAAACAATCCCGCCGGACACCACCAGCAGCACCCACAGCAGGGCGATATTGGCGCTGTCGCCGGTGGCGGGGATGGTGGTCGTCGCTGCGGGGGCGGGGGTGGCGGTCACAACGGGCGCGGCGGTCGGGGTGGCCGTGGGTGCCTGCGTTGCGGCGGGGGCAGAGGCGGCCTGCACCGGGGCGGCGGGCTGCTGCGCGGGCGCTTGGGTCGGCGCGGCAGTCGGCGCGGGGGTGGGCGTCGGCTTTGCCTGCAGGGCGGCCAGCGCGGCCTCGATGTCCTGTGCCATATCGTCGACCTCGGTCTGCTGGGTGATATTCTTGCTGCGGTCAACGGCGCTGATGGCCGCTTCGACCGCGGTAAAATCAAGGTAATCGTCCTTGTTCAGGGCGTCGGCCTTGGCGATGGCGGCGTCCACGGCGGTATAGTTCGCGCCCTTCAGCACCAGCGCCGCGACAGCGCCCCGGATGGCCTGCGCCATAGCGTTGACTTCGGATTGCTGGAGCGCATTGCAGCTGCGCACAACGTTGGCGACGGCGGCATCCACAGCGGAAAGGTCGGTGTAAAGGCTGCGGTCAAGCGCGTCGACCTCGGCAAGCGCCTTGTCGACCTCGGTATAATCGGCGGGGAGCGTGGGGGCATTCCAGCCAAAGGTGATATGATTTGCGCCCGCCTGCCAGACAACGCCGGGATAGGCGTTTGCGTTCAGCGCGGCGATGATGGCGTCGGAGTTGAAATCGTCGGTGGGCTGGCCGCACTGTGTTTCGTCGAAGTCGGGGTCAGCACCGGCAGTGCCCGCATCCAAGTCGGCAATCAAGCGCACAACGGCGGCGCAGGTGTTTCCATCGGGCAGGCTGGTCGGCCAGTAGCAGTTGCTGACGATGCTGTCTGCGACGGCCGCAATAAAGGTGATGTTTTCTGGCATGGCGCAGGTGAAGTCGTTGGTAGAAACAAGGCAGTTGCGGATGGTGACGCCCGGTTCGCCCCCGAAATCAAAGTTTGCGCCGAGAATGCCGCCGACAGCGGAATATGTGTAACCGCAGGAGACAGAACCGCCGAACCAGCAGTCGGAAATCAAGGAATCATCGTCAGAGTTCTCCCACTGGCCGATAAGACCGCCTACCGTGTCGCAATGTTCCTCGCTCTCGCAGTAGGTGCTGACGACGACAGCATCGGAACCGCAGCCGATGATTTTGGAATTCCATGTGCACTGACCGACCAGACCGCCCAGCATTTTGTCGCCAGCGGCGCTCTCGACGCGGCCAGAGGTGTAACAGTTCCGAACGGTGGAGCCGTTGGCCCAGTCAGCCAGAATGCCCTCTACCAGATGGTCGTTGGCAGAGTAGATGTCAGCGTTCAGTACGTTCAGGTTTTGCACCAAAGCTCCGTCGGAAAGCACGCCGAACAAGCCCTGTCGGTCAGCGCTGGACTTGGAAGTAAGGTTTGTAATGTAATGATTTTGGCCGTCGAACGTACCACCGAAGAATCGCGTAAAATTGTCGCCGATACCGATGGAACGCCACTCATGCCCGGCAAGGTCGAGGTCGGCGTCCAGATAAATCGTCTTTCCGGCCATGGTGTTGCCGCCGTTGACGATTTCTGCCAGACCCGCCAGCTGTTCGGCGGTGGTGAGGTGAAATTCCGCGTCGGTGTCGTTGTACCAGCTTACATCGCTTGTGCCGTCCCACGATTTATAAGTGGGGGGGGGTGACGGCGAAAGCCGAGATGGGCAGCGCGGTGCAGCAGAGCACCAGCGCCAGCAGCATCGCGAGGAACTTGCGGTGAGTTTTCATGGATTCGCGTCCTTTCTGTAGTAAAATACAATATATAGTTATTTTAATACATGGTGAGGTAAAATGCAAGGAGCGCAATGAAATTTGACTAACACAAAAACGGAACAGATGTGCAATCTGTTCCGTTGAAAACGCTTTTGCGGTTGGCTTTCCGCTTCTTTGTTACCCCTTCGGGAACGTCACCCGGATCGTCGTGCCGGTGCCGACCTGGCTTTGCAGGTCGATTTTTGCGTCGTGCAGCAGGACGATGTGCTTGACGATGGCAAGCCCTAAGCCTGTGCCGCCCGTGGCCTTGGAGCGGCTCTTGTCCACGCGGTAGAACCGCTCAAACACGCGGGTCTGGCTGTCCTGCGGGATGCCGATGCCGTTGTCCTCGACCTCAAAATACGGGCAGCCGTCGCCGCCCACGCCGCAGCGCAGCTCCACGTGGCCGCCCGGGCGGTTGTAGCGGATGGCGTTGTCGCACAAATTCTGCGTCAGTTCGCTCAATTGGTCGCGGCTGCCGCGCACGGTGGCGGGTCTGGCGTCGTATTGCAGCGTCACGTAGGCCCGGCGGGCGTTGACCGTCATGTTCTGGGCGGTCTCCTTGACCAGCGCGGCCAGGTCCACGGGGGCCATCTCGGTCACAGGCTCGCGGCTGCGGCTGGCCTGGGTGCTGTCCAGCTCGCTCAATTGCAGAATGTCGCTGACCAGCGCGATCATTCGCTGCGCCTCCTTGTGGATGCGCGCGGCGAAGGTCGGCACGTCGGCGGGCTTTGCCATGCCGGTCTCGATCAGCTCGGCGTAGCCGGAGATGCTTGTCAGCGGGGTTTTCAGCTCGTGGCTGACGTTGGCCGTGAACTCGCGGCGCATCGTCTCGTTGTCCTCGCGCAGCTTGCGGTCCGTCTGGATCGTCCGCGCCAGCGGGATCAATTCTTCATAGGGCACATCGGCCTCGATCGTGTCGAGATGCTCGGCCAGATGGTTGATGGGCTGCACCATGCGGCGGGTCAGCCACCAGCTGAACAGCGTGGCAGCGCACAAAATCAGCAGCACCGCCGCGCAAAGCAGCGGCAGCGTGTCGGTGCTCAGGCCCCAGATGTTGGCTACATCCTCGCCCACGCGCAGCACCTGTGCGCCCTCGGGCGTGTCGATGCGCATGGCGTAATAGTGGGTCTCGGTCTGCATCGTCGTGCTCTCGCGGGTGATGCTGGCCGCGCCGTCGGCCATGGCCTGCCGGAACTCCGGGCGGTCCGCGTGGTTGGGCAGGTCGGTCTGTGCCGCGTAGATGTCGCCGTTTACGTCCACGATGTAGGAACCGAGCTTGGTGTCGTACAGCACCGTGCCGTCGGTGTCGATGAGGGTGATGCGCAGGGGGCAGTCCTCAGGCAGCAGGTTCAGCAGCGTTGTAGCGTCGTGGGTGTCCCGCGCTTCGTAGGCTGCGGCGTAGCTGTGGCAGATCTGCATCAGGTAATTGTCAATGCGTTCCGCGTAGCTGCGCTGAAAAAGCACCGTTGCCGCCGCCAGCATGGCCAGCGCGCAGAGCACGCCGGTCAAAATCAGGCCGCGCCGGTAGCGGCGGGTCATGCTTAAAGGTTGGCGGGTGCGTGCGTCGTCAGTCATCGCTGCCCTCCGTGCTCAGCTTGTAGCCCACCTTGCGCACGGTGCGGATGGCCTCGCCCGCCGCGCCGAGCTTCTGGCGCAGCGTGCGGACGTGCATGTCGATGGTGCGGGATTCGAGCAGGTCGTCGGTGTCCCAGACGTCCTTCATGATGCGCTCGCGGGCCAGGACCTCCTCCGGGTGCTCCAAAAACAGATGCAGCAGCGCGTATTCTTTAAAGGTCAGCTCCACGGGCGTGCCGCCCACCCGGACGGTGCGGGACACGTCGTCCAGCACGATGTCCCCGAAGTGCAGCGTGGATGCGGCGGGCGCGGGGGCGGCAGCGGCGGCGCGGCGCAGCACGGCCCGCACGCGGGAGATGAACTCCATGATGCCGAACGGCTTGCACAGGTAGTCGTCCGCGCCGTGGTCCAGCCCCTTAACGACGTCGATCTCGCTGGTTTTGGCCGTGACCATGATGACCGGCGTTGCGGCGCAGGCCGGGTCGGCGCGCAGCTTGGCCAGAATCTGGTAGCCGTCCTCGTCGGGCAGCATGACGTCCAGAATGACGAGCTCGGGCCGTCCGCTGCGCAGTGCCGCCCAAAAGCTGGCCGCGTCCTCGCAGCCCGTGGTCTCGTACCCGTTGGATTGTAAAGCGTATTGCTCCAGCTCACGGATGCTGGAGTCGTCCTCGACGATGTAGATCATAGTAAAACCTCTTACTATAAACGTAGGGGCCGGGCATGCCCGGCCCGCGGCTTTGCGTGGCTGCCCGATAACGGGCGGCTGCTTTTCTCTTGCGGGCGGGGCATGCCCCGCCCCTACAAAAAGGCTTCCCCGTCGGGGAAAGCTGTCCGCGAAGCGGACTGATGAGGGCGGCGTTATCGTGGCCGCCCGTTTACGGACCAAAGCCGGAAGGTCGCCCCTCATCCGGCCCTTCGGGCCACCTTCCCCCGAAGGGGAAGGCTTTTAGCCTTCGGCCTGATTCTCGGCAGATTCGCTGTATGCCTCCGGCGGGAAGGTGTACCGCCCGCGGTATTTCTCGTAGCGGCGCTCAAATTTCATGCTGCCGCCGTGCTTGACGTTGTTCAGGTATTCGTGGGTGTCGAACTTGTCCGCCGCGACCTCGATCATCGCGACCGCAATGTTCGAGCAATGGTCGGCGATGCGCTCGTAGTTTGTCAGCAAATCATCCAGCACAAAACCGTATTCGATCGTGCAGACACCGGCCTGCAGGCGGGCGATGTGGCGGGTCTTGACCTCGCGCACCAAGCCGTCCACGACCTGCTCCAGCGGCTCGATCTTGCCGGCGGCGTAGGTGTCGCCCTTCTGGAAGGCGTCGACCGTGCGGTTGACAATGTCCTGCACAGCGGCTTCCAGAACCGACAGATCGTTGAGCGCTTCCTCGCTGAATTGGATGTTCTTATCGCGGATTTCCTCGGCTGTTTTAATAATGTTCACGGCGTGGTCGGAGACGCGCTCAAAATCGCCGATCGTGTGCAGCAGCGTGTTGACGGTGCGGTTGTCATCCACTGAGAGATGCTTGGCGCTCAGCTTGACAAGGTAGGTGCCCAGCACGTCCTCATAATGGTCAACGGCGTCCTCTTTGCGCAGGACTTCGTCCGCGATGGCGTCGTTCCAGACGCGGGTGGTGGACATGGCCTGCAAAAGCGCGGTGCGGCAGATTTCCGCCATATCGCTGCCGGTCAGCATGGCGCGGCCAACAGCCACAGAGGGGGTGGTGAGCAGACGGTCGTCCAGCAGGGTGTTCTCCTGCTTTTTGTCGGCGGGGGAATCGGGCACGGTCAAAATGGCCAGCTTCTCCAGCAGGCGGTTGAACGGCAGCAGGATCGCGGTCGTCACCACGTTGAAAACCGTGTGTACGATGGCGATGCCGAAGGTGTTGGCCGTCTCGTTGAAGAAGGCAAAGCCGATCAGCGCGTGCAGGCCGTAGAACCCGCACAGGAAAATGATGGTGCCGATGACGTTAAAATAGAGATGGACGAAGGCGGTGCGCTTCGCGTTTTTGTTTGCGCCTGCCGAGGAGATCAGCGCCGTGACGGTCGTGCCGATGTTCTGACCCATGATGATGGGCACGGCGGCAGAGTAGGTGACCGCGCCGGTGCTCGTCAAGGCCTGCAGAATACCGACGGACGCCGACGAGGACTGCAAAACAGCCGTCAGCACCGCGCCCGCAATGACGCCGAGGATCGGGTTTTTGAAGCTGAGGAACAGATCCATGAACCACGGCTCGTCGGCCAGCGGCGACATGGCATGGGACATCGTGTTCATGCCGGCCATCAAAATAGAGAAGCCCAGCAGAATTTTACCGACGCCGCGCTTGCGGTCCTTGCCGATCATATACAGCCAGATGCCGATGAAGCCGAGGATCGGGCTCCACGCGGTAGGATTCATCATCTGGGTGAGGAAGCTGTCGCCCTCCAAGCCGGACAGCGAGAGCAGCCAGCCGGTGACGGTGGTGCCGACGTTTGCGCCCATGATGACGCTGATAGCCTGATGCAGCTCCATCAGGCCGGAGTTGACGAAGCCGACCGCCATAACGGTGGTGGCACCGCTGGACTGAATGACGGCGGTGACGGCCATGCCGAGCAGCAAACCGCGGATGGGGCTGCTGGTCATGGTGGACAGAATGCCCTGCAATTTGCTGCCGGCGGTCTGTTCCAGAGCTTTCCCCATCAGGTCCATGCCATACAGGAACATGGCAATGCCGCCCATCAGGGTGAACACATTAAAAATGGTCATCCGGTGATACACATCCATTCTCTTTTTAAGTTTTCCTATACCGCCTTCTATTATAAGGTATGCCGTGGACGGACACCACCACGGGAAAGTAAATGTTGTGTAAAATTTGTGTAAAGCGGCGGGGCGCTTTGCAATTCCTTTACAAACTTTACAGTTCCCAAACAAAACCGCCCTTTGCTTTGCAAATCCTTTACCGCGATTGTACCGTACCATGGTCGATACCCGCATAGAATCGCGGTACAATAGCGTTGTTCCGATGAGGACACACCCAAAACACTATACCAAAACATAAGGGTAAAAGGGAGAATATTACACATGAAACGTACTTCTGCTATCGCTGCTGTTACCGCCGCCGCTCTGGCGCTGAGCCTTGCCGCCTGCGGCTCCACCGACACTGCCTCCGCTTCCGCCGCCCCGGCGGAGAGCACCGCCGCTTCCGCCGAGGAAGCCGCTTCCGCCGAAGCTGCCCCGGCGGACGCCGCTGCTGACTTCGATGCCGATCAGGACATCACGGTCATCTCCCGTGAGGACGGCTCCGGCACCCGCGGCGCGTTCATCGAGCTGACCGGCGTCGAGGAGAAGAACGCCGACGGCCAGAAGGTCGACAACACCACCGAGGCCGCCGCCATCCAGTCCAGCACCAACGGCGTCATGACCGCCGTCGCCAACGACGAGACCGCTATCGGCTACATCAGCCTTGGCTCTCTGAATGACACCGTCAAGGCCGTCACGGTCGGCGGCGTCGAGGCTTCCGCCGCCACCGTCAAGGACGGCAGCTACGTGCTGTCCCGCCCGTTCAACATCGTCACCAACAGCGAAGCTACGGATCCCGTGGCCGTCGATTTCATCGCATACTGCTTGAGCGCCGACGGTCAGGCCATTGCCACCGACAACGGCTACATCGGCAACGACGGCGAGACCTTCACCTCCGCCCAGCCGGAGGGCAAGATCACCGTCGGCGGTTCGTCTTCCGTCTCTCCGCTGATGGAAAAGCTGATCGAAGCCTACAAGACCGTCAACCCCAACGCCGAACTTGAGCTGCTGACGACCGACTCCACCACCGGTGTTTCCGGTGCGCTGGACGGCACCTACACCATTGGCATGGCGAGCCGTGAGCTGAAGGACTCCGAGGTCGAGGGCGGCGCACAGGCTACCGTGCTGGCGCTGGACGGCATTGCGGTCGTCGTCAACCCCGACAACAGCACCGACGATCTGACCGTCGACCAGATCAAGGGCATCTACACCGGCGAACTGACCGTCTGGAGCGACGTGCAGTAAAGTATAGCAGCACCGTAGGGGCGGGGCATGCCCCGCCCGCAGCGTACCCATGACCGCGCGGTTATGGGAAGGCCGCGGGCCGGACATGTCCGGCCCCTACATGGCATATAACCAAAGGAGTATAGGAAAATGACCTCGAAGCTGAAAGAGGGAGTTATGCAGGTGGTGTTTACCCTCTGCGCCTGTGTGTCCATCTTAGCGGTGGCGCTGATCTGCATCTTCCTGTTTGCCAACGGCGTGCCGACGCTGTTCAAGATCGGCCCGCTGAAATTCCTGCTGGGCACGACGTGGAAGCCCGGCAATGACATCTTCGGCATCCTGCCGATGATTCTGGGCAGCATCTACGTCACGGCGGGGGCGATCCTCGTGGGCGTGCCCATCGGCCTGCTGACCGCTATTTATATGTCCCGCTTTGCCAGCCCGGCCATCAACAGGGTCATGCTCCCGGCGGTGCAGCTGCTGGCGGGTATCCCGTCGGTGGTGTACGGCTTCTTCGGCATGATCGTGCTGGTGCCCGCCGTGCAGGCCATGGTCAAGACCCCCTTCTTCAAGACGGTGCTGCACGTCAAAAGCGGCAAGGGCATGAGCCTTTTTACCGCCGCCGTGCTGCTGGGCATCATGATCCTGCCCACCATCATCACGGTCAGCAAGACGAGCCTTGACGCCGTGCCCAACAGCTACTATGAGGGCAGTCTGGCCCTTGGCGCGACGCATGAGCGCAGCGTCTTCTGCGCCGTGCTGCCCGCCGCCAAGTCCGGCGTGCTGTCGGCGGTCATCCTCGGCATCGGCCGCGCCATCGGCGAGACGATGGCCGTCGTCATGGTCGCGGGCAACCAGACATGGATGCCCAAGGGGCTGTTCCAGGGTTTGCGCACGATGACGTCCAACATCGTCATCGAGATGGGCTATGCCGCCGACCTGCACCGCGAGGCGCTGATCGCTACCGGCGTTGTGCTCTTCGTCTTTATCCTGTTCATCAACCTCTGCTTCAGCCTTGTGAAAGGGGGCAGCGACCATGCCTGAGATCGCCGCAACGCAAACGGCCGCCGATATGACCTATGCAAAACCGCACGAGTTCATGCCCAGAGGCGGGCAAAACCGCCGCGCCGCCCGCGTGCAGGCCGCCGTGCTGCGGTGGCTCGTGCGCATTGCCGCGCTGCTGACCGCCGGGGTGCTGGTGTTTCTGATCGGCTACATCCTCGTCATGGGCATTCCCAATTTGAAGCCCGCCCTTTTCGCGTGGGAGTATAACTCCGAAAACGTCTCGCTGACGCCCGCGCTCATCAACACGGTGCTGATGACAGCCTTCGCGCTGGCGATCGCCACGCCCTTGGGCATCTTCGCGGCCATCTGGCTCGTCGAGTACGCCCGCCGCGGCAGCAAGCTCGTCAAGGTCGTGCGCGTTACGACGGAAACGCTGCAGGGCATCCCGTCCATCGTCTACGGTTTGTTCGGTATGCTGTTCTTCGTCACCCAGCTGCACTGGGGCTACAGCCTGATCGCAGGCGCGTTCACGCTGGCCATCATGGTGCTGCCCGTCATCATGCGCACGACGGAGGAAGCGCTCATCGCCGTGCCCGACTCCTACCGCGAGGGCAGCTTCGGCCTCGGCGCAGGCAAGCTGCGCACGGTGTTTACCATCGTGCTGCCGTCCGCCATGCCGGGTATTTTGTCCGGCGTCATTCTGGCGACGGGGCGCATCGTGGGCGAGACTGCCGCGCTGATCTACACGGCCAGCTCGGTCGCGAAGATCCCCACGAGCGTGTTCAGTTCGACCCGCACGCTGGCCGTACACATGTACCTGCTTTCCAGCGAGGGCTTGTACGTCGGCCAGACCTACGGCACGGCCGTGGTGCTGCTGGTGCTGGTGCTGGTCATCAACTGCCTGTCCGGCTTTGTGGCCGGCAAGCTGGCGAAGAAGTAAACCCGCCGTGTAGGGGCGGATGCCCGCATCCGCCCGCGGGGCGTCGAGGACGCCGCCCCCTACATACGCAGCAGTGTTGTAGGGGCCGGGCATGCCCGGCCCTGCCGTGAAAGGCGAGCAGTCGGCAATGGGAAGGCTGCGGGCCGGGCATGCCCGGCCCCTACGGCTCGGCAAAGGCATATATGCGGTCTATAAACGAAGATACAGCAAAGAGGTCATCTATGAACAAATTTGAAGTCAAGAACATGGATCTGTACTACGGCAGCTTCCATGCGCTGAAAAATATCAATATCAATATCCCGGAGAAGGAGATCACCGCCTTCATCGGCCCCTCCGGCTGCGGCAAATCCACGTTTTTGAAAAGCCTGAACCGGATGAACGACCTTGTCGAGGGCTGCCGCATTTCCGGCGACATCAGACTGGACGGCGTGGACATCTACAAGGATAAGATGGACGTCAACGTCCTGCGCAAGCGGGTCGGCATGGTGTTCCAGAAGCCGAACCCTTTCCCGATGTCGATCTACGACAACATTGCCTACGGCCCGCGCACCCACGGCGTCCGCAGCAAGGCGCAGCTGGACGAGATCGTCGAAAAATCCCTGCGCGGCGCGGCCATCTGGGACGAGGTCAAAGACCGCCTGAACAAGAGCGCCCTCGGCATGTCCGGCGGCCAGCAGCAGCGCCTTTGCATTGCCCGCGCGCTGGCGGTCGAGCCCGAAGTGCTGCTGATGGACGAACCCACCAGCGCCCTTGACCCGATCTCGACCTCCAAAGTCGAGGAGCTGGCGACCGAGCTGAAAGAAAAGTACACCATCGTCATGGTCACCCACAACATGCAGCAGGCCGCGCGTATCAGCGATAAGACGGCGTTTTTCCTGCTGGGCGAGCTTGTCGAGATGGGCCCGACCGAGCGGGTGTTCGCTACGCCCGTCGACAAGCGCACCGAGGATTACATTTCGGGTCGTTTCGGCTAAGGAGGAACGCAAAATGGGTACAAGTGTCCGCAAAATGTACGACGCCGAGCTGATGCAGCTTGACACAATGCTCGCGCGCATGGGTCACGCCGCAGGCGGCGCCATCGAAAGCGCTATGACCGCCCTGCGCACCGGCGATGCCGAGCTGGCGCGCAGCGTCATTGCCCGCGACAGCGAGATCGACGCCGCCGAGCACGAGATCGAGCACCGCTGCCTGACGCTTTTTCTGCGCCAGCAGCCCGTGGCCGGCGACCTGCGCAAGGTGTCCACCGCGCTGAAAATGGTGACCGACATCGAGCGCATCGCCGATCAGGCCAGCGATATTGCCGAGATCACGCTGCATCTCCACCCGGAGGGTGCGCGCACCGTCGGCGTGTTGGACGACCTTTACGCCATGGGCGACATTGCGCTGCATATGGTGAAGGACGCCATCGCGGCCTACGTGCAGGTCGATCTGTCCACCGCCGCGCAGGTCATCGCCCGCGACGACGAGTGCGACGCGATGTTCAGCCGCATCGCCAAGGAAATTTCCGCTTACATCGCCGCCCACCCCGGCGATGCCGAGACCGCGCTCGATCTCTTTATGATCGACAAGTATCTCGAACGCCTCGGCGACCATGCCGTCAACGTGGCAGAGTGGGTCGAGTTTTTAAAGACCGGCGTGCACAAATCCCGCAAGATCGTGTGACGCAGGGAATAAAAAGCCATTCTCTTATTTTCCTATACCAACCAAAGCGGGGTCTGCTGCACAGCAGACCCCGCTTTGGCGTTGCGGGAAAAGGCTTCCCCCACGGGGGGAAGCTGTCACCGAAGGTGACTGATGAGGGCAAGCCCTGCCTAGGCTGCACGCAAACGGACTATGGCCGTGAACTTCCCCCTCATCCGTCTGCGGTCGGGGCCGCAGACACCTTCCCCCAAAGGGGGAAGGCATAAACTGCCAAAGACTTCCCCGCAAAAAATCCCTGGCAGCTCACGGTGAGCCGCCAGGGAACTTGCTTTATTTACTTCGCCCCCCGTCCGGCGAACACTACATACACGGTCTTGAACAAAATCTTGATGTCATTCCACAGCGACCAATTGTCGATGTAGGTCACGTCCAGCTTGACGACCTCCTCGAAATCCTCGATGTCGCTGCGGCCGCTGACCTGCCACAGGCCGGTGATGCCAGGCTTCATCGACAGGCGGCGCTTGTGGTGGCTCTCGTACTGCTTGTACTCATCCACCGTCGGCGGGCGGGTGCCCACAAGGCTCATGACGCCGCGCAGCACGTCGAAAAACTGCGGCAGCTCGTCGATGCTGGTGCGGCGGATGAATTTACCCACCTTCGTCACGCGGGGGTCATCCTCCATCTTGAACATCAGGCCGTTCATTTCGTTCTGCGCCATCAGCTCTTTTTTGCGCTCCTCGGCGTCGATATACATGCTGCGCAGCTTGTGGATATAGAAGTACCGCCCGTTGCGCCCGACGCGCTTCTGCTTGAAGAAGAGCGGCCCCGGACTTTCGAGCTTGAGCGGGATCGCCACGATGGCAATGATCGGGATGCTGATGATGCAACCCACCAGACCGCCCACAATGTCCATGCAGCGCTTGGCGATCTGGTCGTGCAGCTTCAGCTCGACGGTCGCCATCGTCACCAGATTGCCCCCGGCGCAGCGCCCCAGTTCGCGGCTCAGGCGGGCGGCGCTCGTCTCGTCGCAGCAGGCTTCCTCGATGCGGTCAAGCAGCGGCAGCCGGAAGTGTACGGTCAAGCCCATCGACTCCATCTCGTCGAGATAGGGGATGAAGCTCTCGCCGCTGTCCATCGGCACGTCGACATAGACCTCGTCCAGCGCCTCGCGCCGCAGCCAGTCCATGAAGCTGTCGAACGTCGCCTTGACCTCGATCCCGGCGGTTTCGGTGCCGACGGCGTCGGGCGCGGCATCCAGCAGGGCGGTGCCGACGACGCGGCGCGACCAGTCGCTGCGAATTTCCGTGATAAGCCGCTCGGCGCGGTCGGTCGTTGTCACGATGCCGACAAGGCTCTCCATGCCCCAGCTGCGCTGGAAGCGCAGCAGCAGCCGCTTCAGCGCTGCGTGGGAGAAGGGCATCAGCACGGCATTCAGCGCGGGCACACCCACCGCAAAATAGCGGGAGTTGAACATGGCGGCCTTCGCCAGCAGCATGCAGGCGGCGTAGATGACGCCCAGCATAATATTGAACTTGACCGAGAGCTTGACCTCGTCCCCGGCCTTGCGGGTGACGATGTTCTGGTTCTGGCCGAAGCAGAAGAACGTGATGATGTAGGACACCAGAATCAGGCAGAGCGTCTGCAGCCAGTCGGTGTGGGCATAGTCCAGCAGCAGGTCAAGCCGGTCGGTGACGAACCAAGTCACGGCCGTGCTGACAGCCAGCGTCACCAGATCGGTCAGAAACACATAGGCATATTGTAATTTTTCGCGTTTTGTAATCATGTGCAGTCCATATCCGTAGGTTTTCCGCCCGCTAAACGGGGCATATATAGTCAATCATCATAGTACCATATTACCGCGCAGTTTTCAACAAATTTAAAAATAAGGAAGGAAAAAGATGAAAACTATCTTGCGTCCGGCGGGGCAAGGAAGTATGATACTGATAATGCCGTGCCACTGTTAGGCAATGAAGAAAAAGAAGGAAAAAACATGCAGGAAATAACCCGTAAAAAGCCCGCTGCCGGGCAGACGCTGCGCCAGCTGGCACAGCTGTACAAGGGACGCTGGGGGCAGCTGATATGCGCCGTGTTCTGGTTCGTCATCAAGCACTCGCCGGTGTTCATCACACCCGTTATTATTGCCAATATCATCAACATCGTCACCGCGCCGGAACAGCACACGATGCGCGAATTCTGGCTGAACATCATCGTCGGCTGCGTCTTTATCATCCAGAACATCTTCTCGGCGTGGATGCAGTCCCGCTCCTACTCGCGGCTGGTGCGCAGCATCGAGATGGAGCTGCGCGGCGCGCTGGTGCATAAATTGCAGCGGCTGTCCATCCAGTTCCACACCCAGAGCCAGTCCGGGCGGCTGCTGTCCAAGGTCATGCGCGACGTCGAAAACGTCGAGCAGATGCTGGATTCCTGCTTCAACACCGTCGCCCCGCTGCTGACCGGCGTCATCGCGGCGGTCGTCGTCACGGCGTACAATAACCCCGCGATGCTCTGGCTCTACCTGCTGGCTGTGCCGGTGGCGGGCATCACGGTGGGGGCGTTCCGCCGCCCGGTGCGCAAGTTCAACGGCCTGTTCCGGCAGCAGATGGAGCGCACCCAGGCCGCCATGAGCGAAATGCTGGAGATGGTGCCGGTCGCCCGCGCCTACGGCCTGTCCGACCGGGAGACCCGCCGCATGGACGAGCTGCTCAACGGCGTGCGGGAGACGGGCTTTTACCTTGACACGACGAACGTGGCCTTCGGCGCGACGAGCTGGGTCGTATTCCAGCTGTTCCAGCTGCTGTGCTTGGCCTTCACCGGCATGCTGGCGCTGCGCAAGGTCATTTCACCCGGCGAGGTCGTGCTGTACCAGAACTACTTCGGCCAGATCGTCTCGGCGGTGTCGGGCGTCGTGAACCTGTTCCCGACGCTGGCGCGCGGCATGGAGTCGATGAACAGCATCAACGAGGTGCTGACCTCGCCCGATGAGGAGCACGACGGCGCGGTGCTGGCACCGGTGCCGCTGCGGGGCGAGGTGGATTTTGAGAATGTCGTCTATCGCTATCCAGACGCCGATGCGCCGGTGCTGAACGGCTTCTCGCTGCACGTCCCGGCGGGCACCAGCGTCGCCTTCGTCGGCCCCAGCGGCGCGGGCAAGTCGACGCTGCTGAATCTGGTGCTGGGCTTCTGCAGCCCGGACAAGGGCGCCGTGCGGGTCGACGGCATCGATCTGGAGGATATGGAGCTGAAAAGCTACCGCCAGCAGCTTGCCGTCGTACCGCAGAACACGGTGCTGTTTTCCGGCACGCTGCGGGATAACATCGCCTACGCCGCGCCCGACGCCACCGACGAGGACATCTGGAACGTCATCGACGAGATCGGCCTGCGGGAGACGGTGGAAAAGCTGCCTGACGGCATCTATACGAATCTGGCCGAACACGGCGGCAACTTCTCCGGCGGGCAGCGGCAGCGCATCGCCATCGCGCGGGCGCTCATCCGCCGACCGCGGCTCATCATCTTTGACGAAGCGACAAGTGCGCTGGACTCCGAGACCGAGAAGATGGTCAGCGACGCCACTGCCCGCCTGATGGGGCACTGCACGACGTTTTTGGTGGCGCACCGCCTGTCGACGATCCGCTCGGCCGATCTGATCGTCGTCGTCGAGGACGGCCACATCGTCGAGCAGGGCAGCTACGATGAATTGATGGAAAAACAGGGACGGTTTTACGAGCTGAAGATTTTGCAGAGGTGAGAAAATTTGACGGAGCGGCTGCCGCGACACAGCGCGGGCGGCATATATGCGTCCCGTACCACCTTCCCTCTATAATCAAAATTCCCCCTGCGGCACACACCGCAGGGGGAATTTTTTTACTTCATCTGCGCAACTTCCACTTTCAGCACATCCTGAATCTCCACCAGACACTCCAACAGCAGCGGGTTGAACGCGCCGCACTCGCCGCGCAGGATCATCTGGACGGCTTCGTCGGGGTCGATGGCCGCCTTGTAGACCCGCTTGCTGACCAGCGCGTCGTAGACGTCCGCCATCGAGACGACCTGCGCCGAGATCGGGATGCGGTCGCCGCTCAGCCCGTCGGGGTAGCCGCGCCCGTCCCAACGCTCGTGGTGCCAGCGGCAGATCTCGTAGGCCGTGCGCACCAGCTCCTCGTTGCGGTAGCACCCCAGCTCGTCCAGCATTTCCGCGCCGATGGTCGTGTGCTTCTTCATCTGGTTGAACTCCTCCGGCGTCAGGCGGCCGGGCTTGTTCAGAATTTTGTCGTCGATGGCGATTTTGCCGATGTCGTGTAAGGCCGATGCCAGCACGATCAGCTCCTGCTTTTCGGGCGGCAGGATGTACGTATCGGTCTTCTGGGTCAGGCGCTCCAGCAGGCGCTGGGTCAGCGTGCCGATGTGCTGCACGTGCGCGCCGCTTTCGCCGTTGCGGAACTCGACGATCTCGCTCAAAATCGAGACCATCATCTGAATGTTCTTTTCTTTTTCGCGGGTCTGGCTTGTCACCAGCGAGATAAGCCGCCGCTGCTTGGCGTACAGCTTGATGGTGTTGAACACCCGGCGGTAGACGATGCCCGCGTCGAACGGGCGGCTGACATAGTCCGAGACGCCCATCTCATAGGCGTGGCGCACGACGGGGTCGGAGTCCTCGCTGGAGATCATGATGACCGGGATGTCCTCGATCCAGTGGTTGCGGTTCATCGCGGCCAGCACCTCGAAGCCGTCCATGACCGGCATGACGATGTCCAGCAGGATCAGCGCGATGCCTGTGTCGTACTGGTCGAGCATGGCAAGGCATTCCTTGCCGTTGGCGGCTTCCAGAATGTTGTAGTCGCCGCCGAGAATTTCCGACAGGATCGCGCGGTTCATCTCGGAGTCGTCGACAATTAGAATATTCTGCCGCATCTGGCTTTCGCGCCCGGCGGCGGAGCTGGCCGCCGCGTTGGCGGTCTCCTCGGTCACGACCATGTTTTTGCGGTTTTTTGCCTGATACATCAGCTTGTCGGCGCGGGCGACGGCCTGCTCGACGGTCTCGCCGTCACGGGTCAGGACGCCGCCGATGCTCGTCGAAAGCTGCAGCCGCGTGTACCCCGGCACGACGGCGGCGTGTACCTGCTGGCGGATGCGCTCCAATTTTGCCACAAAGGCCGCGCGCTTGATGCCCGGCAGAATCAGCAGAAATTCATCGCCGCCGTAACGGATGAGGGTGTCGCTTTTGCGGACGCAGCTGCGCACAACGTCGACGGCGGTCTGCAGCGCCACGTCGCCCGCGTGGTGGCCGTAGGTGTCGTTGTACAGTTTAAAATCGTCGAGGTCGAGCACCGCCACACCGGCGGGCTCGGTCTTGCTTTTTACCACGTCCTCGAAATAGCGGCGGTTGTAGCCGCCGGTCAGTGCATCGTGGTAGAGCTTGGCATGGTAGCCCGCGATGCTGTCCGCTAGGCGGTTGCCGTTTTCGGGGTCGATGAGGGTCTCGCTGTCAAGCTGCTGGATCAGCTCCATGACGCAGGGCTGGCCGTCGACCTCGCGGTAGACCGCTGTGACCTGAAAAATGTCGCGCCCCATGTATTCCAGCTTGGTGCGCTGCCGGTGGTCGCACAGCACCTGCTCCGAGATGCAGTTCTGGCAGGGCTCATGCTTGTCCCAGAAGGCATAGCAGTTGCAGTGGTCGCCCACCGGGGCGTCGCCGCCCACCTGCGCAGCCCCCAGCAGCCGCACGACAGGAAAGATCGTGCGGTACTGCGCCATTTCCTTTTCGACCTGTTCTCTGGTCATAGCTGTTCCGCCTTTGTGATGTTATATATTAAAACATTATAGCATCCCGTGGGATTTTTTGTCAATTTATTTTTGAGCGAGGTGATTGGCAGCGGGCGAGCAAGATTCGGCTGGACGTAGGGGCGCACCTGCGTGTGCGCCCGTGGACGTTTCCGCAGCCACAAGGTTCCACGGGCGGAGCAGAGCCCCGCCCCTACAACGCCGTAGGGGTCGGCGTCCCCGACGACCCGTGAAATTTTGCGGCAGGCATAGCGCGTCTCCCTGCCCGCATATACATACTACCGGGGGTGTCGCTATGCGCCGTGCTGCATTTTACCTATTTATAATAGCCGTCTTTCTCGCCGCGCCGCTGCTGGTACTGCCGCGTCATGCGCCCGCCGCGCCTGCTGCCACGCCGACACCTACACCGGCGGCGACGGCGGCACCTGCGGCGGCGCCCTACCGCGCGGTGTGGGTCAGCTACCTTGAATGGCAGCAGGCGGACTTTTCCACGGCGGATACCTTCGCCGCCGATGCAGCTGAAATCTGCGACAACATCCGCGCGCTGGGCGGCACCGTCGTGCTGGCGCAGGTGCGCCCCTTCGGCGACGCGCTCTACCCCAGCGCATATTTCCCGTTCAGCCACCTTTGTACCGGCACGCAGGGCGTCGACCCCGGCTTTGACCCGCTGGCGATCCTCGTCGAGGCCGCCCACGCGCGCGGGCTGGAGCTGGAGGCGTGGATCAACCCCTACCGCCTGCAATCGGGGCTTGTCCCGGCGCTCTGCGACGACAGCCCCGCACGGCAGCACCCCGGCTGGGTAAAGTACACCGCAGACGGCGCGTACCTTGACCCCGCCAGCGCCGAGGTGCGGCAGTACATTGCCGACGGGGTCGAGGAATTGTGCGCGAACTATGCCGTCGACGGCGTCCACTTCGACGACTATTTTTATCCCACCACCGCCCCGGACTTCGACGCGGCAGACTATGTCGCCAGCGGCACGGCGCTCTCGCTGGACGACTGGCGGCGGGAGAACGTCAACGCTCTGATGGAGCTTTGCCACAGCGTGACCCGGCGGCACGGCGTGCGGTTCGGCGCGGCCCCGGCGGGCGACCCGCAGCAGAGCTACACCCTGCAATACAGCGACGCCGCGCGGTGGCTGCGGCAGGGAACGGTGGACTACCTGACGCCGCAGCTCTACTGGGGGCAGGAGTACACGAAAAATGGCGACGCGTCCCACGCCCTTGCCCGGCTGGCGGCCACGTGGACGGCGCTGCCCCGCGCGGCGGGCGTGCAGCTGTATATCGGGCTGGGTGCGTACCGCATCGGCGCGGGGGATGGCTCCGACACCGGTTCCGAGTGGGTCAGCGGCCATGCCCTAGCCGACCAGATAAATTTAGTTGAACGTTTAGGTGCGCAGGGCGTGGGGTTATACCGTTACGCGAGCCTTTTCGGCAATTTTGACTACCCACAGTTAGCGCAAAGTGAAGCGGATGCAATAAAAAATGCTTGGCAAGTTGACTAAAATATTAGGTAAAAATTCTACTTAAATATTTGGCGGGGAAGTGGTACAATAAGCATAGATCAAGGAAAGAGAGCAGAGGAGCCGAGGAATTGTGCGGCAGGGGCAACACCCAGCGGGACGCATATATGCGTCCCCTACGAACCTCCCGGCAGATTGTAGGGGCGGCATATATGCCGCCCGTGCAGCGCCCTATTCCATATAGAAAAATACAGGAAAAACCCACATATACAACATAGGAAGGTGCATAACTATGGCAAAATCTGTGCGGATGGCAGATGTTGCGGCGAAGGTCGGCGTCAGCATCGTGTCGGTGTCGAAGGCACTGGCCGGCAAGGAGGGCGTCGGCGACGAGATGCGCGCGAAAATCCTTGCGGCGGCCGAGGAGCTGGGGTACAAATTGCCGTCGGCCAAGGCAGCCTTGACGCAGGGCAACGGCGGGCAGATCATCGGCGTGCTGGTGGCAGACCGCTTTTTTGACGAAAGTGCGTTCTATTCCAACCTCTATCGCGCTCTGCTGCGGTGCAGCGCGCCGCAGGGCATCAGCGTCGCCATGGAGATCGTCTCGCCGCAGGCGGAATTCGGCTGCATCATGCCGACCTTCCTCGTCAACCGCAAGGTGGACGGGCTGATCTTCATGGGCGAGATCGACCGCCGGTATATGGCCACCGCCGCGCAGAGCGGCCTGCCGTTTTTGCGGCTGGATTTCTACGATGATACGATCACGGCGGACTGCGTGCTGTCCGACAACGTCAGCGGCGCGTACCAGCTGACCGAGACGATCCTGCGCACCGGGCGCAGTAAGATCGCGTTTTTGGGCAGCGTGAATGCGACCAGCTCCATCATGGATCGCTACCTCGGCTACACGAAGGCGCTGCTGCGCGCCGGCATCGAGCCGCGCGCTGACTGGCGGCTGGAGGATCGCGGCGAGGACGGGCTGTTCACCCCCATCCGGCTGCCGGAGGACATGCCCGAAGCGTTTGTCTGCAGCTGTGACGAGGTGGCGTACAATCTGGTGGAAACGCTGCGCCGGAAGGGCGTCCGCGTGCCGGAGGATGTGGCCGTGGCCGGGTACGACGACTTCCGCTATTCGACGATCTGCGACCCGCCGCTGACGAGCTACCGCGTTGACGTCGAGGGCATGGCGGCCGCCGCCGTCGACCAGATGCGCCGCAAGATGGCGCACAAGACCGGCATCGCCCCCACCGTCATGGTGCCGGGCGCGTTGGTGGTGAGAGAGTCGACGAAGTGAGGGCAGCGAAATTTTTATGCCGCAACAACGGGAACGTGCCGCGCAGCCTTCCGGCAGCTGCGATGTCTCATTTTATTTACTTAAACCAAACCTAAAATGATTTTTTAATCTGCGCTTTCTTGCGTTTGGTACTTGAAAAAAGAGGAAAAGTAATACATAATAGGGGCAAACAGCGGGCAAATGATGCGGAAGGAAAGCGGACGGCCATGGCAAGGTTCTCTCTCCCCCGGTCGACCGTATTCCCGTTGATGCCCGTTGAGAAAAGGAGAAAATCATGAGCAACGTACAAGAACTCTATGACCGCTGGCTGGCGCAGCCGGGGCTGGACGAGGCCATCAAGGCCGAGCTTACCGGCGTTGCGGGCGACGACGAGGCCGTCACCGACCGCTTCTACCGCGATCTGGAATTTGGCACCGGCGGCCTGCGCGGCGTCATCGGCGCCGGCACCAACCGCATGAACCTCTACACCGTGCGCAAGGCTACGCAGGGGCTGGCCGACTACCTGAACGCCTCTGACCTGCCCAAAAAGGTCGCCATTGCCCACGACAGCCGCCACAACGGCGAACTGTTCGCCCGCGAGACCGCCCGCGTGCTGGCCGCCAACGGCATCACCGCCTACACGTACCCCCGCTTGGAGCCGACGCCCGCCCTGTCGTGGGCGGTGCGGTATCTCGGCTGCGGCGCAGGCGTCTGCGTCACGGCCAGCCACAACCCTGCCAAGTACAACGGCTACAAGGTTTACGGCGCGGACGGCTGCCAGATCACGCTGGAAGCCGCCGAGAAAATTCTCGCCGCCATTGAAAAGATCGACTGCTTCGACGGCGTCAAGCTCACAGACTACGACGCGGCGCTGGCCGACGGCAGCATCGTCAGGATCGACGACAAGTGCCTCGACGATTTTGTGCAGGCCGTCTACGACCAGCGCGTCGGCGACGGCGCGGGCATCGACGCGCTTAAATTGGTCTACACCCCGCTGAACGGCACGGGTCTCGAATGTGTAAAAAAGCTGCTGGCAAAGCTCGGCGTCACCCATGTGACCGTCGTGCCGGAGCAGGAGAAGCCGGACGGCGACTTCCCGACCTGCCCCTACCCGAACCCCGAAATCCGGGAGGCTATGCAGAAAGGCTTGGAACTGTGCGATACGGTCAAGCCCGACATCCTGCTGGGCACCGACCCCGACTGTGACCGCTGCGGCACCGCCGTGCCCGACGGCAAGGGCGGCTACCGCCTGATCACCGGCAACGAGATGGGCATTATTTTGCTGGATTACATCTGCCGCACCCGCCTTGCGCGCGGCACGATGCCCGCTGACCCCGTCGCTGTGACGACCATCGTCTCCACCGATATGGCGACGCCCGTCGCCAAGAAGTACGGCGTCGAGCTGCGCCGCACCCTGACCGGCTTCAAGTTCATCGGTGAGCAGATCGGCAAGCTGGAGGCCGAAGGCCACACCGAGCGCTACATCTTCGGCTTTGAGGAGAGCTACGGCTACCTGTCCGGCGGGCATGTCCGCGATAAGGACGCCGTGAATGCCACGCTGCTGGTCTGCGAGGCCGCCGCGTGGTACGCCCAGCAGGGCAAGACGCTGCTGGACGCCATCGAGGCGCTGTACAAGGAGTTCGGCTACTACCGCAACGCGCTGTGCAGCTTCGCCTTTGAGGGCGAGAGCGGCATGCACATCATGCAGAACCTGATGCAGAACCTGCGCGCCAGCGTGCCCGCCGAGATCGCGGGCTACAAGGTCGAGAGCGCCATCGACTACGACACCGACGGCACCGGCCTGCCCCGCGCCAACGTCTTGGAATACCATCTTGCGGGCGGCCACAAGCTGATGGTGCGCCCCTCCGGTACCGAGCCGAAGATCAAAGTCTACCTGTCTGCCGTCGGCGAGAGCGAAGCCGCCGCCGACGCTGTGAACGCCGCGCTGAGCAAGGCTGCGGCTGAAATGATGAAAGCGTGAAGAATATGGCAATTGTAAAACTGACACCCAGCTGCAAGGATTACCTGTGGGGCGGCAGCCGCCTGCGCACCGATTTCGGCATCGACAGCAAGCTCGACCCGCTGGCCGAGGCGTGGGTGCTGTCCTGCCACCCGGACGGCCCCAGCTATCTGGCCGACGGCACGACGCTGGCGGATTATATCGCCGCGCACCCCGGCTGCCTTGGCACCGACTGCGATAAGTTCGAGCAGTTCCCGATCTTGACGAAGTTCATCGACGCGAAGGGCAACCTGTCCATTCAGGTACACCCCTCCAACGAGTACGCCCTGAAAAATGAGCACCAGTACGGCAAAACCGAGATGTGGTATGTGCTGGACTGCGAGCCGGGGGCGTTCCTCTACTACGGCTTTGACCATGAGATTTCCAAAGAGGAATTTGAGGAGCGCATCAAAAACAACACCCTGACGAAAGTTTTGAACGCCGCGCCCGTACACAAGGGCGACTGCTTCTTCATCCCGTCGGGCACGCTGCACGCCATCTGCCAAGGCATCGTCATCGCCGAGGTGCAGCAGAACTCCAACGTGACCTACCGCGTCTACGACTATGGCCGCGTCGGCGCGGACGGCAAGCCCCGCGCCCTGCATGTGGAAAAGGCGCTGGACGTCACCCTGCGCACCCCGCCGGTGGAGCATGACTTCGGCGGGCATCTGGCGAAGTGCGAGTACTTCACCGTCGACGCCAAGGACGGTGATTTCGACGGCGTGGCCGACGAGAAGAGCTTTGTCTCGCTGCTGATCACCGACGGCGAGGGTGAGCTTTCCTGCGGCGGCGAGACCGTCAAGGTCAAGAAGGGCGAGAGCTACTTCCTGCCCGCGAACAGCGGCGCATACAGTGTCAAGGGAAATTGTCAGACGCTGGTGACGGTGGTGTAAATTCTGCCCGCGCGGCGTGCCACTGCCACAAAATTAAATATCCGCAACGACGCTCCCACGGGAAAAAACCGTGGGGGCGTCTTTTTTTGCGCGTTTTACATTTGTTTTGGCGTGCCTTGCGCTTCGACCGGCTCTGCGCGGACAAGCCGATATACTTCAAAGCACCCCGCGAAAAACACCACCGCGCGGGAAGCTGAGCAAAGGAGGAGACTGCTTATGAAAAAACGTCTGTTGGCTGCGCTGCTGGCCTGCTGTATGGCGGCGAGCATGGCCGGTGCAGCCTTTGCCGCGGACGACCCGCCCGCCTTGGCCGCCGGGCAGGAACCCGCCCCCGCAGCGGTGCTGACCGATCCGCCGCAGGAAGCCCCGCCCGGCGAGACAGAGACGCAGCCCGTGCCGGAGGCCGAACCCACCGCGCCGCCGGAGGAGATGCCGGCCGCCGCGCCGGACAACCCCGCCCCGACGTCCGCCCCGACGGAACCGCCTGCGGAGCCTGACCCGACGCCGGAACCCGAACAAACGCCGGGAGCAACACCCGAACCCACCGCCGCGCCGCCGGAATCCACGGCGACCCCGGTACCCATCGAGGCACCGAATCCCGCCCCGACCGAAGCACCGACTGCGACGCCCGCGCCCGCGACGGAACCGACGGCCACACCTGAACCCACGGCCACGCCCGTCCCGACACCGGCGGTCACCGTGCAGCCCGCGTCGGTGCAGACGGCCGCGCCGGAGCAGGCCGCTGCCCTCGTCATGGATGCGCTGCTAGACGACCCCGAACCCACAGCACCGCCGGCAGTTGTGACAAGCCTTGAGCTTGTCGACTCCATCCAAACAGACGGCTGCTTTACCGCTGTGGTTAACGGCGGCGCGGACAAAATCGAAGGTCTTACTTACGTCTGGTACCGCAGCAAGAACGGTGAGAACTGGGAGCTGGTCGAGCCGCAGCACTGTTCGGGCAGCGCGTGGAATATCGCCCCCGGCAGCGAGCAGAAACTGAATGCGGCACTGGATTCCTGCGCCGTGACGCTGGGCGACAGCGACCGCTTGTACTACAAGGTCGAGGTCACCGGCACGGACGGCAAAATGTACGATGCGCAAAAGCAGGTGCCCTACTACCGTCAGCTGCAAAACGGCAGCTTCGAGACGCCCCGTGTGCCCGCCGGCAGCCCCTTCTCCCACACCGAGGGCGGCGGCACGTCCTACTTCATCCAGCCGGAGGATGCCGCGGCAAACCCGAAAATCGTCTGGTACACAACGGCTAACTCAAAGCATTGGGCGGGGGGAGGTAAGGGCAACTACATTGAGATCGCCGACGGCACAAACCGCTATTACGGCAATACCCGCAACGACCCTGCCGCCTGCTACCGGATCTCCGGCGCCTACGACGGTGAGCAGTTCGCCGAGCTGAACTGCGAGGCTTACGGCGCGCTGTATCAGGACGTGCTGACCGTGCCCGGCACGACGCTGCACTGGTCGCTGGCGCACAGCGGGCGGCAGGGTCAGGACACGATGGCGCTGATCATTGCGCCCGTCGACGTGGCAGAGGAAATCACCAAGGCGCTGTCGAAAGACGGCGTCTGCGACAGCCCCGCCGCCATCCAAGCCGTGCTGAACGGCACGGTGACGGTGAACGGCGAGACGAAAAACGTCAGAGACTACGTTGTGCGCACCATCACCGACGGCAACAAAAAGTGGGGCGTCTACAACGGCGATTACGCCGTGCGGGCGGGGCAGTACGTCAGCCGGTTCTTCTTCGTGGCGGTGTCCTGCGCCAGCGGCGACAACACCGTCGGCAACCTGCTGGACAAGGTCTGGTTCAGCACCGAGGCCGCGCCCCCGGTGGCGGGGCACGCCAACCTGACCGTGACAAAGACCATTGCGGGCACGCTGACCGACGAACAGCGCACCGCCCTGCTGGCCGGGGTCGGGTTCACCGTGACCCGCTCCGACGGGACGGCGGTGCGCACGATCACCGGCGCGGAGATGACGGCGGACACGACCGACCCCACCAAATTCAGCTACACGCTGCAAGATCTGCCCGTCACCAGCGCCGATGGCAGCGTGACCTACCGCTACACCGTGGCCGAGACCAAGCACGAAGCCCCGGCGTGGCTGCTGTACCTGAGCACCCACGCGGCAGTCAACGGCGACACGATGCAGAACGTCACCGCCGACCCGCGCCTGACCGACATCGGCGTGCCGGAAAACAGCACGACCTACGCCGATTTCGAGAATGCCTACGCGCTGGAAACCGGCAGCCTGCGCATCGAAAAAGCCCTGCCGGAGAACGCCGACGCTGCCCTGCGCGCTGAGGCCGACGCCGTGACGAACACCTTCGCGGTGGAAAGCCTGCCGGTGGGCAGCTACACGCTGACCTACGACGATGACCGCACCGAGACCCGCACGCTGGACGCGCCGGGCGCACTGACCCTGACACTGCAGGGCGTCGGCGGGGTGACGATCGCGGGCGTGCCGGTGGGCGGCTATACCGTGACCGAGACCGAACACCCCGATTCAGCCAATTATTACTGTACCACGCCAGCCGCGCAGGCCACTGCCACGGTGCAGGTGCCGTCGGGCGGCGTGGGCACGGCAACCATTACAAATTATTATGAAGCCTATCGCAGCGTTACGCTGACGAAGCGGGTCACGGGCGGCATGGGCGACACCCGCCGTGCGTTTGCCTTCACGGCGGCGGTGGACGGCGCACCCCTGACGCAGGACAGCGGCTGCACCGTGGCCTTTGCGGGCGGCGGTGCGTGGGCGCAGGACGGCTTCACCCTCCCGCACAAGGGCAGCGTCACGATTGGCCGTCTGCGCGCCGGGCAGAGCGTGACCTTCACCGAGGAGACGCTGGCCGACTACGCCACGAGCTTCACCGACGGCACGACCGTGACCGACGGCCATACTGCCGCGGCAGCGGCGGGCGCGGCGCTGACCTGCGTGAACCACAAGGACGGCGTGATACCCACCGGGCTGCGCACCGACGCCGCTCCGGCTGTCCTGACGCTGCTGGCAGCGCTGGGCTGCGGGCTGCTGCTGCGCCGCCGAAGGGAGGGCTGACCGTGCCCACGGACGAGGAGCAGGAAAAGACCCACCGTGAAAACATGACGGATATACGTGAATTTTTATGCAAGGCGGCGCTACTGGCCGCGCTGCTGTTTGTGGTGTTCGGCGTCGTGTTCGGGTTGGCGATTCTGCCCGACGACACGATGAAGCCGCGTCTGCAGCCCGGTGACCTGCTTTTCTACTACCGATTGCCCCGCGCCTACACGGCGGGGGAGGTTGTCGTTTTCACGGCTGAGGGAAAGCAGTACGTCGGGCGTGTGGCGGCGCGCGGCGGCGACACCGTCGAGGTGACCGACGCCGCAGCGCTCATCATCAACGGCAGCACGGTGGCCGAGCCGGACATCTACGAGACGACCCCGAAGTACGACAGCGCGGTGACCTACCCGCTGACACTGGCCGACAGCGAATATTTTATTTTGTGCGACGCCCGCGAGGGCGCGAGGGACAGCCGCTGGTTCGGCGCAGTGCCCGCCGCCGCCATCCGCGGCCGGGTCATTGCCGTAGTACGCCGGGGGACGGTGTGAAAGGGGAGAGGGAAGGTGCCGGAAACTCTACCCTCATCCGCCGCTGCGGCGGCACCTTCCCCCTCAGAGGGGGAAGGCTTAGGGCCGAGGTTCCGACCGAGGCCGGATGAGGGGCGGCCTGCCCGCGATTGCTTACTTTACTGTTTTTGTTACGATCCGAAAGGAGCCTACTTATGAACACGATGAAACTTTCTGCCGCTGTTACCGCTGCACTGCTGGCTGGGGCGCTGGCAACGACGGCCTTTGCCGCCGAAACGCCGCACCTTGCCGTTGGGGACGGCAGCGTCACCTTCACCAAGGCCATCAGCTTGGAGAAGGCCGACGGGGCGGGCGGCATCAAGGGCAATATCGACTTTGCCGTTTCCGCCCTGACCGATGCCGAAATGCCCACGGAACTGGAGGACGGCGCGCGCGCCGGCAGCGTCGACCAGCTGACAAGCACGACTGTCACGGCGGTGTTCACCCCCGACGCGCAGGGAAAAGTCAGCACCGAGAGCAGTGTCACGGTCGGCTTAGACCTGTCAAGATTCGACGCGCCCGGCGTCTACTACTACAAGCTCACCGAGCAGGACGCGCAAATCACCGGGCTGAAAAAGGCCGGGGACTACCTGTTGAAGGTGCGCGTCGTCAACGACAATGAGTCGAACCCTGACGGTAAGACCTTCAAGATCGACTACGCTGTGCTGGCGTCGGGCAGCACCAAGACAGCCGAGGTCGTCAACGAGTACACGACCCACGCGCTGACCGTCAAGAAGGAGCTGGCGGGCGATTTCGCCAGCTATAGCGATGTCTTCGACTTTACGCTGACCTTTACAGACCCCGACGCGGCGGGGCACGCGGTCTCGGCCACGATGCGCAGCGGCACGCCCGGCGGCCAGATGAGCGAGGAACTGGTGCAGTTCGGGCCGGACGGCACGGCCAGCATCACCGGCAACATCAAGGGCGGTCAGGTCATCGAGGTGGCCGGCCTGCCGGAAGGCACGACCTACACCATTGTCGAGAGCGGCATCGCCGCTGACAAATACACGACGGCGTGGACGACCGCCGCCGGGCAGAACGTGCAGGGCAAGACGCTGGAGAATCAGAGGATCGGCGCGGCGGATGCCGCCGTCACAGTCACGAACAGCCGCGATTCGGTCGCGCCCACCGGCCTGCTGCTGGACGCCGCGCCCTACGGCGCAATGCTGGCGCTGGCGGCGGGCAGTGGGGCGGTATTCTTCCGCAAGCGGCGTAAGGCGTGATGCGCTTTGCCGCGCGGCTGGCGCGGGCGGGCAGCGCCCTTGTCACGGCGGCGGCCGGGCTGCTGATGGCCGGGCTGCTGGCGTTCGGCGGGTTTTCGCTCTGGCAGGAGGCCGCTGTGCGGTGCGGGGCGTTCGCCGGGGCGGAGCTGCTGCACTATAAGCCCGCCGTGCCGGCTGCGGAAAACCCGACGCTGACCGAACTGCAGGCCGTCAACCCCGACGTCTGCGGCTGGCTGACGATCGACGATACCGGCATCGACTACCCCGTTGTGCAGGGCGCGACAAATATGGACTACGTCAACCGCGACGTCTACGGCGAATTTTCGCTGTCGGGGGCGGTGTTCCTTGACAGCCGCAGCGCCGCCGACCTCAGCGATCTGTATACGGTCGTCTACGGGCACCACATGGACAACGGCGCGATGTTCAGCGACGTGACCCGCTTTGCCGAGGCGGAGTTTTTCGCTGCCCACCCGGCAGGCAGCTTCAGTCTGCCGGACGGCGCGTACAAAATCGAGGTGTTCGCCTGCCTGCAGACCGACGCCTACGACGCGGCCGTCTACACGCCGGAGCAGTACGAGACCGGCACGGCGGCGCTGCTGGCCGAGATCGATGCCCGCGCCGTGCAGCGGCGGGACATCGGCGTGACCCCGCAGGACAAGCTGCTGGCGCTTTCCACCTGCGCCGACGCCGAGACGAACGGCCGGGTGGTGGTGTTCGGGCGGCTGTGCCCCATCAATGAAGGAGATGAGAGACCATGAAACGAAACAAAACGGCCGCTGGCGTCTGGCTGACCGGAGCGGCACTGGTGCTGGCGCTTTTCTGCCCGCTGCCGGTGCCGGCGGCGGCGCGGGTGACGGCGGCCATCCCCGCCACAGTGCGCACCGAGGGCGCGGACAGCGCGGCGATCTGTACCGTTGAGCTGACGCCGCTGGACAACGCCCCCGCCCCGGCACAGTGCCGCTTGACGGTGAAAAACGGCGGCACGGCGTACTTTACCGGCCTTGGCTTTGACGCGCCGGGGGACTACCGCTACCGCGTGGCCGAGCTGAAAGGCAGCGCCGCGAACACAAGCTATGACGCGGGCGTCTACACCGTGACGGTGCGGGTGACGTCGAAGAAGGACGGCACGCTGGCCGCAGAGATCTGGGCGGTGCACAGCGGCGAGACTGCCAAGGCGGACGGCGTTGCGTTTGTAAACCGCTGCGCCGCACCCGGTATGACGACCACAACGGCCACGGTCACACCCACGCCGACACCGGCGCAAACGGCGCAGACCAAGGCGAAAGCGACAGCCGTCGCCGCTGCCGCTGCCGTGCCCGCGCTGCCCCGCACGGGGGACACCTTTCCGGTCGAGGCGCTGGCGGCGGCGTTCTGCGCGGGGGTCGTGGGCTTTGGCACAGCGTGGAACCGGCGGCGGTAAAACCGCAATTTACAAAAAGTTCATATCAAAATCATAGTTTCTTCGCAGTTATTGGGTATTGTATAGATACAGATTCACGGAGCCGCAACCGCGGATCTGGAACATGATTCCTCCTCACACAAACCGATACCCTAAGCCCCCGCCGGAGCCGCAACCGGCGGGGGCGATTTTTTGTGCAAAAATCAGAACAGTTTGCATACCCACGCGAGCGCGGCGGCATGTGCGGGCGGATATGGAATCCGCCCCTACAGTGCCGTAGGGGGGCGGCGTCCCCCGACGACCCGATGCCTTGCGAACAAAAAAACAGGGGAGCCACCCGCCCGGATGGCTCCCCGTTTTAGTATGCTTAAATCACATTATACTCTTTCAGCAGCTTTTCGACCTCGGTTCCCTCGATCTTCTTCAGCGCTTCCTTCATCGCGAGCTTCCCGACCAGCGGCATCTCCATGTCGGTGATCTTGCGGCCGTCGCGCAGCTTGACCGTCGCGTCCAGCAGGCAGCGGATGTCATACACGCTGCCCCAGACCTCCGGCACGCCGCGGTCGACGTCCAGCAGGGTATACACGGCCTCCATGCCGGTGCGGATGGAATACTCGGTGGTGAAGATCGTGTCCCGCGCGGTCTCGGCAAACTGGCCGAGGAACGCAAAGTTCACAGCGCCCTCCGGCACGATGTCGGGGCGGTCGCCCGCCGCGCGCGGCATAAAGAAGGCGTCGATATACGGCATCATGCAGGGCACGGTGTTGGCGCTGTTCGTCGCCATATCCTCGATCTGGTCTTCGGGCACGCCGATGTGGTACAGCCACTCCATGCAGATCTCCTTGCCGGTGCAGTCGCGCATCGGCTTCTTGATATAGTCACCAGGCTTGTCGGTGAACAGGCCGTAGACCCAGACGCAGAGTTGATCCTTGGGCTGGTCGCGGAACTGCTGCTGGCGGTTCAGCGTCCAGCTGAGCAGCCAGTTGGAATCGGTGACCGTGACGATGCCGCCGGTAACGACCTTGCCGCTGAACGGGTCGCGCTTGCAGATCTTCTTGATATAGGGCACGATGCGCTGATCCAGCGTCGTGATGGTGGCGCTCATCCAGTTGGACAGTTCGGGGTCATAGCAGAATTTGTCCGGGTGGCCGAAGCTGGGGTCCTGCGCGGCGATCTTGCGCCACAGATCCCAGCCGCCGCCCTCCTTCAGTTCGGGCTTGAACTCAGCGGGGGTGTTCTGGCTGCCGAGGGTCGAGTTCTCGACACAGCCGCCGTTCGTGATGAAGACGAGGTCGTTCTCGGTCAGGTCGATGCTGTCCTCCTTGCCGTCGTGCAGGATGTCGATGCGGGTGGCCTGCTTCTTACCGCCGGCGCAGTCGAAGGCGATGTTCGTGACCTTGGTGTCATAGTGGAACTGGACGCCGAAGCCTTCGAGGTACTTCACCATCGGCAGGATCATGGATTCATACTGGTTGTAGCGGGTGAAGCGCAGGGCGGTGAAGTCGGGCAGGCCGCCGATGTGGTGGATATAGCGCTGCAGATAGCGCTTCATCTCCAGCGCGCTGTGCCAGTTCTCAAACGCGAACATCGTGCGCCAGTACATCCAGAAGTTGGAGTTCAGCACCTCATCGTCAAAGAAGTCGGTGATCTTCTTGTCGTACAGCTTCTCATCGGGGGACATGAACAGGTTCATGATCTCCATGGCGGCCTTGTCGGACAGGCCGAACTTGCCGTCGGTGTGGGCATCCTCGCCGCGGTTGCGGGTGGCACGGCAGAGGCTGTAGTTGGGGTCGGCTTTATTCAGCCAGTAGTACTCGTCCAGCACCGTGACATTCTCGTCCTCGATGGACGGAATGGAGCGGAACAGATCCCACATGCACTCGAAGTGGTTGTCCATCTCACGGCCGCCGCGCATGACATAGCCGATGTCCTGATATTTGTAGCCGTCGCAGGCGCCGCCGGGGATGGGGTCTTTCTCAAGGATGTGGACGTGCTCGCCCTTCATCTGGGCGTCGCGAACCAGATAGCAGGCCGCAGACAGTGCCGCCAGACCGGAGCCGACGATGTAGGCCGATTTGCCGTCGACATTGGCAGGCTTTTTCGGGGTGGCAAAGGCTTCATAGTTACCGCTGGAATAATACATAACGTACCTCCTGTGATGATAAGGCCGCGTGCTTGTTGGGGGCGGCCTGTGATTTACTTGGTATGTCTGTAGTATACCCGGCGGGCGGGACGGTTACAATCAGCAAAAAATCCCGTTTGATAAGATTTTTATCAAACGGGATAATCTGTATAGATTTTGAAAAAAGTATGAAGGAAGTAGGGGGCGGCGTCCCCGACGCCCCGCAGAGTTTGCGGCTGCCGCGGCGCTTCCCGGCGGGGTGAGGGCACCCCGCCCTACGTATAACGGGGAAACGAAACTTATTTATCGATCCTGCACACTTCCAAACTCTTGGTAATATCGCCGTGGATCAGGGTGGACACCCGCTCGATGAGGGCGGCGGGGTCGTCCTTCATGCCGGTGCGCACCCATTCCAGCGTCAGGCCGACGAAGGCGTACTTGTAAAAATTCGCGATGAACTCCTTGTCCTCGGGGCGCACGGTCATCCCGGCGGCCTTCTCCTCGACGACGCCGATCATCAAATCGTAGGTTAGGCGGTAGAGGTAGTTCTCGATATGCTCGCGGCTGATGGAATGATAAACTTTGGTGACAAAGACCTTGTCCTTCTGCAAGGCCTGCAGGATCTGCAAAAAGCCCTGCTGCCAGGTGTCGTAGGTCTTTTGCCCGGCCAGCGCACGGGTCGCGCTCTCGATGCAGGCCCACTCGACCAGATCGTAGATGTCCTTGAAATGGTAGTAGAACGTCATGCGGTTCACGCCGCAGTGTTCGGTCAGGTCGGTCACGGTGATTTTGTCCAGCGGCTTTTCGGCCAGCAGGTCCTTTAAGGATGCGACCAGCGCGCGCTTCGTCATTTGGGACATGGGGCGTTCTCCTTTTTATAAGCGTTACGGCGGATGCGGGGCGTCGGGGACGCCGCCCCCTACAACCGTAGGGGCGGATTCCATATCCGCCCGTGGCCGTTTGCGGCAGTATCCTTATTATAAAAGAAGATTATGAATTTTTAAACCCCTGCACCCGCTCCCACAGCGTCACGACCCGCTTGCGGGCCATGCAAGAAAAAAATTGCGGAAAGGGCGAAACTGTGGTATAAAAAGGATAATAAATCTGGTAAGGAAGTGTTTCTCATGCCCGAAATGCTTGATATTGTCGATGAAAACGGCGTCCCCACCGGCCGCAGCGTGCCGCGCACCGTGGCCCATGCCGAGGGGCTGCGCCACCGCACCAGCCATGTCTGGATCGTGCGGCGCAAAAACGGCGCGGTGCAGGTGCTTTTGCAGATGCGCTGCGCCGCCAAGGATTCCTACCCCGGCTGCTACGATATTTCCTCTGCCGGGCACATCCCGGCGGGCGCGGAGTTCGTCGGCTCGGCCCTGCGGGAGCTGCGCGAGGAGCTGGGCGTGACCGCCGCCCCCGCCGACCTGCACGAATGCGGCCTGCGGCGGTTCCGCTTTGAGGCCGAGTTCCACGGCAAACCGTTCAAAGACAACCAGGTCAGCAAGGTGTTCTGCCTCTGGCTGGACCGCGAGGCCGAGGACTTTGCCGTGCAGAAGTCGGAGATCGATTATGTAAAATGGTTCGACCTGGACGAGGCCGTTGCCGCCGTGGAGCAGGGCACGATCCCCAACTGTATCTTCCCGGAGGAGCTGGGGATGGTGAAAAAGTTTGTGACGGGGTGAACGGGCAGAGCCCCTCCGGTCATCGCTGGCGCTCGACCACCTCCCCACTGCGTGGGGCGGCTCTTCTCGCGGGCGAAGCCCGCGCAAAAAGGCTCCCCTTACAGGGGAGCTGGCCGAGCCTGCGAGGGCTGAGGGGCTCTGCCCGTTTGTGCAGTGTCGCACCTTCCCGTGTTGCAAAATCCGCAATTTTGTGTTGCCTGATGCCGAAAACCGTGCTATAATACAGTTGTCAACGCTGAATATACACGAGCGATTGCATATTTTTGCAGGTACAGACAGTATAAATGTATAACTATTCGTCAACCTGCCTAAAACAACCGCGAAAGTGGAGAATCCTTTGGCAGTTTTACCGCTTGCAAAATGTATAAAAGAGTGTATAATATACAGCAATGAATGAATAAATATTCAAGACGCCCCGCAAGCAACGCGCCTCGTGCCTTGGATACAATAAAGTAGAGAGAGGGATTTTATCATGAAAAAGGATAAAAAAGACATCAAGAAAGTCGTTCTGGCGTACTCCGGCGGTCTGGACACCTCCATCATCATTCCCTGGCTGAAGGAAAACTATAACAACTGCGAGGTCGTCGCCGTTTCCGGCGACGTCGGCCAGGGCACCGAGCTGGACGGCCTGGAGGAGAAGGCCATCAAGACCGGCGCTTCCAAGCTGTACGTCCTCGACCTGAAGAAGGACTATGTCGAAAACTACATCTGGCCCTGCCTGAAGGCCGACGCCAAGTACGAGGATTACCTGCTGGGCACCTCCCACGCGCGTCCCTGCATCGCCGCCGCGCTGGCCGAGATCGCCAAGAAGGAGAACGCCGACGCCATCTGCCACGGCTGCACCGGCAAGGGCAACGATCAGGTTCGTTTCGAGCTGACCCTGAAAGCGCTGGCCCCCGAGATGGCCATCATCGCCCCGTGGCGCGAGTGGAGCATCAAGAGCCGTGACGAGGAGATCGACTACGCCGAGGCCCACAACATCCCGCTGAAAATCAACCGTGAGACGAACTATTCCAAGGACAAGAACCTCTGGCACCTGAGCCATGAGGGCCTCGACCTCGAGAAGCCGTCTCTCGAGCCGCAGTACAATAAGCCGGGCTTCCTGGAGCTGGGCGTCTCCCCCGAGCAGGCCCCCGACACCCCGACATACGTCACCATCCACTTTGAGAAGGGCATCCCCACCGCTGTGGACGGCAAGGAGATGGAGAGCGTCGAGCTGGTCGAGTACCTGAACAAGCTGGGCGGCGCCAACGGCATCGGCCTGCTGGACATCGTCGAGAACCGTCTCGTCGGCATGAAGAGCCGCGGCGTCTATGAGACCCCCGGCGGTGCCATCCTGTACAAGGCGCACGACGTGCTGGAGACCATCACGCTGGATAAGGAGTCCATGCACTTCAAGGCACAGCTGGCACAGAAGATGGGCGAGCTGGTCTACAACGGCCAGTGGTTCACCCCGCTGCGTGAGGCCATCAGCGCCTTCACCGACGACCTGCAGAAAACCGTCACCGGCGACGTCAAGCTGAAGCTCTACAAGGGCAACATGATCAACGCCGGTGTCACCAGCCCGTACACCCTGTACGACGAGCAGACTGCGTCCTTCGGTGAGGATGACGATTACAACCAGGCGGATTCCGCCGGTTTCATCAACCTGTTTGGCCTGCCCATTGCCGAGCGCGCCAAGCTGGCCAAGAGCTGGCCCGCACAGGACTAATAAGCGAACGAACGCCGAATAAGCAACCGCCAAGGGGCGTGGAAACCCTTTGGCGGTTTTGGCGTTACTAGATTAGAGAAGAGAGAAGAAAGAAAAGAGAAGAGAAAAAGGTGGCGTTTTGACCTAAGGGTCAAAACAAAAATGCGGGACGACGGAACGTGAATTTTTAAGCGGAGCGCAGCGACGCGAACCACCACATCTTTTCTCTCTTCTCTCTTATCTCTTCTCTGAAATAGCTCTTCTCTGAAAAAGTCTATTAAAATTTCACCACGGAGGTAATCTTATGCCCCAACTTTGGCAGGGCCGGGCCAGCAAGGCCGTTGACAGCCGCGTAAACGATTTTAACTCCTCCATCCGCTTCGACGCGCGGATGATCGAGCAGGATATTCAGGGCAGCCTTGTCCACTCGGCCATGCTGGGCAGACAGGGCATCATCTCCCGGCAGGATGTGGACGATATTCACAAAGGTCTGCATTCGATTTTGGACGATCTGCACAGCGGTGCGCTGGAGATCGACCCCAACGCCGAGGACGTCCACACCTTCGTCGAGCAGACGCTGACCGCCCGCGTCGGTGACGCCGGTAAGCGGCTGCACACCGGGCGCAGCCGCAACGATCAGGTCGCGCTGGACATCCGGCTCAACCTGCGCGCCGCCAGCGAGCATATTCAGGGCCAGATAAAAGAACTTATCACCGTACTTTGCGACCAGGCCGAGAAGGGCGCAGGCTACGTCATGCCCGGCTACACCCATCTGCAGCGCGCCCAGCCCGTGACCTTCGGCCACCAACTGATGGCCTACGCCTGGATGCTGCTGCGCGACCTGGGGAGATTGCAGGACGCGACCCGCCGCATGGACGCCGAGTGCCCGCTGGGCAGCGGCGCACTGGCGGGCACGACCTACCCGCTGGACCGCTTCTACACCGCCGAGCAGCTCGGCTTTGCCGCGCCGTGCGGCAACTCCATCGACGGCGTGTCGGACCGCGACTTCTGCATTGAGCTGTGCAGCGCCATGGCGACCTGCATGATGCACCTTTCCCGTCTGAGCGAGGAAATTATTTTGTGGTGCAGCTGGGAGTTCAAGTTCATCGAGCTGGACGATGCGTTTACGACAGGCTCGTCCATCATGCCGCAGAAGAAAAACCCCGATGTAACGGAGCTGATCCGCGGCAAAACGGGCCGCGTCTACGGCGATTTGAACACGCTGCTCGTCATGATGAAGGGCATCCCGCTGGCCTACGACAAGGACATGCAGGAGGACAAGGAGGCCATTTTTGACGCCGTGGACACGCTGGAGCTCTGCCTGCGCACCGTCACGCCGATGCTGGCGACGATGACCCCGCTGCCCGCCAACATGCGCCGCGCCGCCGCGAAGGGCTTTATCAATGCGACGGACTGCGCCGACTACCTGACGAAGAAGGGGATGCCCTTCCGCGATGCCTACAAGTGCACCGGCACGATGGTGGCCGCCTGCATCCGCGAGGGCAAGACGCTGGAGGAGCTGACGCTGGACGAATTTAAACAGTACAGCGATCTGTTTGAGGACGACGTCTACACCGCCATTGATTTGACGACCTGCTGCGAAGGCAGAACCAGCTATGGCGGGCCGACGAAGGCGAGTGTGCTGAAGCAGGTGGAACTGGTGAAGGAGAAGCTGTAAAAAGATAAAAGATAATAGATAAAAGATAATAAAAAATGTGAAGTTTTTGCCCCAAAGGGCAAAAACAAAATCCGCCCCTACGGCGGCAGAAAATTTTGAGCGGTGCGCAGCGCCGCGGTCCACCAATTTTATTATCTATTATCTTTTATCTATTATCTAATAATCGGGGGTGCAAGTATGGGAAAATACAAAATTTTCGTGGATGGAAGTTCCGGCACTACCGGGCTGCGGATCGCAGACCGGCTGGCGGAACGGGATGAATTTGAAATTCTGAAAATTTCCGAGGCCGACCGCAAGGATGTCCACGCCCGCGCGGCGGTCATCAACGAGAGTGACCTGTCGTTCCTCTGCTTGCCGGACGACGCTGCGCGCGAGGTCGTGCCGCTGCTGCGGGAGGATGTGCGCATCCTCGATACCAGCACGGCGCACCGCACCGCCCCCGGCTGGACATATGGCCTGCCGGAACTGCACGGCACCCGCGCGGCACTGCAAACCGCGACCCGCGTCGCCGTGCCGGGCTGCCACGCCACCGGCTTTATCGTGCCCGTCGCGCCGCTGGTGGAGATGGGCATTCTCCCCAAGTCCGCGCAGCTGTCCGTCACCAGCCTGACCGGCTATTCCGGCGGCGGCAAAAAGATGATCGCCGAGTACGAGGGTGAACGTGTGAACCACGCGCTGAACGCGCCGCGCCCCTACGGGTTGGCGCTGCACCACAAACACCTGCCGGAGATGGCCGCCATCACGGGGCTGGACACCGCGCCGAACTTCGTGCCGGTCGTGGCCGACTACTACGCGGGCATGGAGACGATGATCCCGCTGGATCTGACGGCGCTGGGCGTCACCGCGCCGCAGGTCGCCGCCACGCTGGCGGAGTATTACGCCGGGCAGCCGATGATCAAGGTGCACCCTCTGTGCGAGGGCACGGACGGCGGCTTCTTGGCGGCCAACAAGCTGGCGGGCAAGGACACGCTGGAAATCTTCTGCCTTGCCAACCCGGACGGCACGCAGATGCAGCTGATCAGCCTGTTCGATAACCTCGGCAAAGGCAGCTCCGGCGCAGCCGTGCAATGCATGAATTTGATGCTGGGGCTGGAGGAGACGAAAGGATTAGAAAGATAAAAGATAATAGATAAAAGATAATAAAAAATGTGGAGTTTTGGACAAAGGCCAAAACAAAATTTCGAGCGGCCATAAGGCCGCGAACCACCGATTTTATTATCTATTATCTTTTATCTATTATCTAAAAGAGGGGTACATACAATGTCTGAATTTAAATCTATCGTTGGCGGCATCTGCGCGCCTAAGGGATTCTCGGCGGCGGGCGTGCATTGCGGCATCCGCCATAACCATTCCAAGCTTGACCTCGCGCTCATCAAGGCGGACGTCCGCTGCGCGGGCGCGGGCTGCTACACCACCAACAAGGTCTACGGCGCACCCATCACGGTCGACCGCGAGCACCTGAAGGACGGCTATGCGCAGGCCATCGTCGTGAACAGCGGCAACGCCAACACCTGTGCGCCGAACGGCGTCCAGCTGGCGAAGGACACCTGCGACATCGTCGCGAAGGAGCTGGGCATCAGCGCCGACGACGTGCTGCCGTCCTCCACCGGCGTCATCGGGCAGGCCATGAGCATCGAGCCGTTCGCCAAGGGCATCCCCGAAGCCGCCGCCAAGCTGGCCGCGACCGAAGCGGGCAGCCACGACGCCGCCACCGCCATCATGACGACCGACACCCACCCCAAAGAGATCGCGCTGGAATTTGAAGTGGGCGGCAAGACCGTCCGCATCGGTGCCATCGCCAAGGGCAGCGGCATGATCCACCCGAACATGGCGACGATGCTGCTGTTCATGACGACGGATGCAAAGGTTGAACCGGCTGCCCTTCAAAAAGCACTGTCCGCCGTCGTGCCCGCGACCTTCAACCAGATCTCGGTCGACGGCGACACCTCCACCAACGATACCGTGCTGCTGCTGGCCTCTGGCCTGTCCGATGCGGAAATCGTCGACGGCACGCCCGATTACGACACCTTCGTCGCTGCGCTGACCGAGGTTGCCGAGCATTTGAGCCGCGAGCTGGCCGGTGACGGCGAGGGTGCAACGAAGCTGCTGGAGTGCACCGTGACCGGCGCACCCGACTTGGCGACTGCCCGCGCGGTGTCCAAGAGCGTCATCCATTCGACGCTGTTCAAGGCCGCTATGTTCGGCGCGGACGCCAACTGGGGGCGCGTGCTCTGCGCCATCGGCTACACGCCGGGCGATTTCGACATCAGCAAGACGTCGGTGCGCCTGAAGAGCAAGGCGGGCGAGGTGTTCGTCTGCGAAAACGCCGCTTACCACCCCTACAGCGAGGACGAGGCCGCCGTGGTGTTGAAGGAGGATGAGATCGACATCCTCGTCGACCTCGGCAGCGGCGACGCCACCGCAAAGGCTTGGGGCTGCGATCTGACGTATGATTATGTGAAGATCAACGGGGACTATCGCACCTAAAAAGATAAAAGATAATAAAAGACGTGGAGTTTTGGCCAAAGGCCAAAACAAAATTTTGAGCGGCCATAAGGCCGCGAACCACCAATTTTATTATCTATTATCTTTTATCTATTATCTAAAAACAACTCCCGTGCAAAAGGTTGGAAGAGCTATGAAGAATGAACAAATGGCCTTACTATTCAGCGAGGCTACACCGTATATCCAAAAATATCACGGCAAGACGCTGGTTATCAAGTACGGCGGCAACGCGATGGTGAACGACGAGCTGAAGCTGGCCGTCATGAACGATCTGGTTACGCTGACGCTGCTGGGCGTGCGCGTTGTGCTGGTGCACGGCGGCGGCCCCGCTATCAACAATATGCTCAAGCGCGTGGGCAAGGAGTCGAAATTTGTGAACGGCCTGCGCTACACCGACGCGGAGACGATGGGCATCGTCCAGCAGGTGCTGGCCGGGCAGGTCAACAAGGATCTGGTCGCGCTGCTGAAAGGGCGCGGCGTCGGCCTGTGCGGCATGGACGGCCACATGATTACCTGCAAGCGCAAGAGTGACGTTGACCTCGGCTATGTCGGCGAGATCGAAAAAGTCGACACGACGCTGATCGATCATCTGCTGGCCGACAGCTTCATCCCGGTCATCGCCACCGTGGGCATGGACGACAACGGCATCCCCTACAACATCAATGCCGACACGGCGGCAGCGGAAATTGCAATTGCGCTGCATGCGGAAAAGCTCGTCAGCATGACGGATATTGTAGGCCTGCTCTACAATAAGGACGACGAGTCGACGCTGATCCCGGAGGTGGAAGTCTCCGAGATTGAGGGCTACAAGGCTGCGGGCGTCATCGCGGGCGGCATGCTGCCCAAGATCGAGGGCATGGCCGACGCCATCTATCAGGGCGTGCATGAGGCCGTCATCATCGACGGCCGCGTCCCGCATTCCGTCCTGCTGGAAATGTTCAGCGACCGAGGCGCGGGAACGATGTTCTACCGGAGAGGAAATAGGTAAAAAGATAATAGATAAAAAAGATAAAAGATAATAGATAAAAGATAATAAAAAATGTGGCGTTTTGGCCGAGGCCAAAACAAAATTTTGAGCGGCCACAAGGCCGCGATCCACCAATTTTATTATCTATTATCTTTTATCTATTATCTAAACAAAAGGGGGTCTCCCAATGAATACCGAAAAAGTTATTTCCCGTGACAACGACTACATCCTTCACACCTACGGCCGCAGTCAGGTCGTGCTGGCGAAGGGCGCGGGCATGACCGCCACCGACGCCGACGGTAAGGAGTATCTGGACTTTACCTCCGGCATCGGCGTCAACTCGCTGGGCTACTGCCACCCCGCGTGGGTCAAGGCTGTGGCCGACCAAGCCGCGACGCTGCAGCACACCTCGAACCTGTATTACACCGCCCCCGACGGCAAGTTGGCGAAAAAACTCTGCCGCCGCACCGGGCTGGACGCCGTCTTCTTCGGCAACTCCGGCGCCGAGGCGAACGAGGGTGCCATCAAGTGCGCCCGCAAGTACAGCGTCGATACCTACGGCGAGAGCCGCAGCAAGGTCATCACGCTGGTGAACTCCTTCCACGGCCGCACGCTGGCTACGCTGACCGCCACCGGTCAGGATGTCTTCCACCACGATTTCGGCCCCTTCCCCGGAAACTTTGACTATGTGCCGGCGGGCGATTTTGACGCGCTGAAACAGGCCGCCGACGAAAACACCTGCGCCGTCATGATGGAGCTGGTGCAGGGCGAGGGCGGCGTCGTCGCGCTGGACGCCGACTACGTTGCGAAGGTCGCGGCATTCTGCAAGGAGCGCGACATCCTCGTCATCGTCGACGAGGTGCAGACCGGCGTCGGCCGCACGGGCAAGTTCCTTGCCTGCGAGCATTTTGACCTGAAGCCCGACATTGTTACCTTGGCGAAGGGGCTCGGCGGCGGCCTGCCCATCGGCGCGGTGGTGATGAACCGGAAAGTCGCCGCCCACATGCAGCCCGGCAGCCACGGGTCGACCTTTGGCGGCAACCCGGTCTGCTGCGCCGGCGCGTTGGCCGTGATGGAAACGATGGACGACGCCTTTATGGCGAACGTCAACGCCCGCGCCGCCCAGCTGCGCGCGGGCCTCGCCAAGCTGCCCCACGTGCAGGAGGTCAGCGGCCTCGGCCTGATGGTGGGCATCGCGTTCGATGACGGCATCAAGGCCGCCGACGTCCGCGCCGCCTGCGAGAAGGAGGGTCTGCTGGTGCTGACCGCCAAGACGCGCCTGCGTCTGCTGCCGCCGCTGATCCTGACGGCGGAGGACGTGGATGCCGCGCTGGACACCCTGCGCAAGGTGCTGGAGAAATGCGTATGAAACATCTTTTGAAGCTGAGAGGCCTGACGGCCGACGAGATTTTGCACATCCTCGATGTGGCTGATGAGTACAAGCGGCTGCACAAGGACGGCATCGACCCCAAGGACTTGCAGGGCAAGGCGGTGGCGCTGGTGTTCGCCAAAAACTCCACCCGCACTCGCGCGAGCCTCGAAGTCGGCATCTACCAGATGGGCGGCCTTGGCACGTACCTGAGCGCTAACGATCTGCAGACCGCGCGCGGCGAGCCGGTGCAGGACACCGCCCGCGTGCTGGGGCGGTACTATGACGCCATCGTCTGCCGCACCTACAAGCAGACGACGCTGGATATGCTGGCAAAATACAGCGGTATACCGGTGATTTCCGGCATGACCGACTATGCGCACCCCCTGCAGGTGCTGACAGACCTGATGACCGTGCGCGAGCGCAAGGGCACGCTGGCCGGGCTGAAGGCCGGGTTTGTCGGTGACGGCTACAACATGGCAAACAGCGTCATTGTGGGCTGTCTGGCCGTGGGCATGACGGTGACGATCGCCTGCCCGAAGGGCTACCGCCCCGCCGCCGACGTGCTGATGCTGGCGAAGCAGTACGGGGATAAGTTCACGCTGACGAACGACCCGGACGAGGCCGCGCGGGACGCGAATGTGCTGTTCACCGACGTGTGGGTCAGCATGGGCATGGAGCGCGAGGCCGAGCAGCGCCGCCGCGACTTTACCGGCTTTACGCTGGACGCCGCCCGCATGGCGCTGGCAAAGCCGGACTGCATGGTGCAGCACCCGCTGCCCGCCCACCGCGGCGAGGAGATCGCCCCCGATGTGCTGGAAGCTCACGCCGACGAGATCTTCGACGAGGCAGAGAATCGGATCTATATTGAAAAAGCCGTGTTGGCGATTTTGCTGGCGGGGAAATGAATGAGGGGCAGGGTCAGCGATGACCCTGCTTTTTTGTTTTGCCGCCCCCTACTTGACGTGGTGTGCTATACTGGATATATCACTGCCAAGGGGTACATCATGCCAAAACAAACGCTGCAACAAAAAATCCGGCGCGCACTGTCCCGGTTCACGGTGCGCCGCATCGCTATTATCATGCTGGGGACGGCCATTTTGTCCTTCGGCATCCACAACATCCACCAGCGCACCGCCATCACCGAGGGCGGCATCATCGGCCTTGTGCTGCTGATGAACCACTGGCTTGGCATCCCGGCGTCGGTGGCATCGCCCTTGCTGGACGCCGTCAGCTATGCGCTGGCGTTCAAATTTCTGGGGTGGGATTTCCTGCTCTCGGCAGGGATCGCCAGCGTCAGTCTGGCCGGGTTTTACCGCGTGTGGGAATGCATGCCCCCGCTGCTGCCCGATCTGACGCCGTGGCCGCTGGCGGCGGCGCTGCTGGGCGGCGCGTTCGTTGGCGTCGGCGTGGGGCTCATCGTGCGGCAGGGCGGGTCGAGCGGCGGCGACGATGCCCTCGCCCTCGTCATCCACAAGCTGACGGGGTGGAAGCTCTCCCGCGCGTATCTTTTTACTGATTTGACGGTGCTTTTTGCGTCGCTGTCCTACATCCCGTTCCGCCGCATCGCCTACTCCCTCGTGACGGTCACGGTGTCGTCACTGCTGATCGATTATATTAAGGAGTTCCACGCAAAAACAAATGTGTAAAAACCGCCGGAACGCTTGTGTATGGCAGATTTTTGCGGTATAATAATCTGTGTGTTTTTGCGATACCCAGATACCCAATGGAGGTTTACGATATGAAGCTTACCCGCAAAATTGCGGCGCTGGCGGCGGCTGTGCTGCTGGCATTCAGTTTGACGGCCTGCTCGCCGAAGGAGTGGGCGCAGGATACCGTCGTTAAATTGGTCAAGGCGATGGGGCTTGTCGAGGAATCCGACGAGGAGGACACCGACACCACCGTCAAGGCATCGGCGGGCGGCAGCGTCGAGTTCCCGGCGGACATGGATCCCGACTCCGCGCGCCTTGTCACCCAGACCGTTGACAACACGCTGTATGTTGCGTTCAACGGCATCGCCAACCGCTCGACCGAGTATTTCGTCGCGGGCGGCAGCAGCATGAACGTGACCGGCTACGCCACGACCGAGGCCAGCAGCGACAAGTATATGTACTTCAAGGTCGCCTTCTGGGAGCTGTCCGACGACCAGACGATGACGAGCTACGTGCCCGATTCCACGATCTACTACTACGCCGACGGCAGCTGCAGCCAGTACACGGTCGACGGGCTGACGGCGGGCAAGCAGTACAAAATCACCATCAGCTATGACAACGGCAACAAATACTATGTCACCGGCGGCCTGAAGGTCGAGGGGCTGGGCAGCAACGAGCTGAACACCTACGGCGACGAGGAAGCCAACAACTAACAGTAAGGCAGAGCATGCCGTCCGTGCCATAAATGGCCGGGCGGCATTTTTGTGGTGCGGCATGCCCGCGCAAAAGAGAGAGGAAAGTAAAACGATGGACAAAAAACAGCTGCGCAACACCCTGTTGCTGGTATGCGCCGCCTTCATCTGGGGCACGGCCTTCGTCGCCCAGAGCGTCGGCAGCGGGTACATGGGAGCCTTCACCTTCTTAGCCGGCCGAAGCTGGCTGGCCTGCGTCTTTCTGCTGGGGCTGCTTTTCGTGCGCCGCAGCGGCCAGAAAAAGCGCGGCAGCGGCCTGCCGTTCTGGCTGCACGGCAAAACGCTGGTGCTGGGCGGCGCCTGCTGCGGCACGGCGCTGTTTGCGGCGTCGGCAGCGCAGCAGTTCGGCATCGGCACCACCAGCACGGCCAAGGCAGGCTTTATGACGGCGCTGTACGTCGTCATTGTGCCGATTGCCAGCATCTTCTTCGGCAGCCGCCCTGGCTTGAAAATGTGGGGCTGCGTCGCGGCAAGCGTTGTGGGGCTGTATCTGCTCTGCTTGGCAGGGCGCGGCAGCCTGAGCCTGACCGGCGGCGAGTGGCAGCTGCTGCTCTGTGCGTTTTTGTTCTCGCTGCAGATTATGCTTGTCAACCATTTCAGCCAGAAGCTGGACGGCATCCAGCTGAGCTTTGCGCAGTTCTTCACGGTGGCGGTGCTGTCGACGATTTTTATGTTCATCCTTGAGACGCCCACCCCCGACCAGTTCCGCAACGCGGCGATCTCGGTGGCGTACTGCGGTATCATGTCCAGCGGCGTGGCCTACACGCTGCAGATCGTCGGCCAGAGGGAGCTTGACCCCACCATCGCCAGTCTGGCCATGTGTTTGGAGAGTGTCTTCAGCGCGCTGGCCGGTTGGCTGATTCTGGGCGAGACGTTGAGCGCCACCGAGCTGTGCGGCTGTGTTTTGATGTTTGCAGCCATCGTCGCCAGCCAGCTGCCGGAAAAGAAAAAGGCATAACGAAAGGACTTCCCCATGCAGGACTTACGTTTGATTTTTAGTTACGGCAAGCCGTATCGGCGCGATCTGTTTACGGCGGTGGGGCTGATCTTCATCGAATGTATCTTTGAAATGGTCATTCCCGTGCTGATGTCCACCCTTGTCGACGACGGCGTGCCCGATCACAACATGGCCGTCATCTTCCGGCAGGGCGGGCTGATGATTTTGTGCGCGGTGCTCGCGCTTATCACGGGGCTGCTGTACGCCCGGTTTGCGGCGCGGTTCGCCAACGGCTTCGCGTCAGAGCTGCGTCTGGCCGAGTACGCCGCCGTGCAGAAATTCGACTTCGCCAATCTCGACCATTTCTCCGACGCATCCCTCGTCACCCGCATGACGACCGACGTCACGGTCATGCTGAACGCCGTCAACTCCGGCCTGCGGCCGCTGGTGCGCAGCCCGGTCATGCTGGCGATGGGGCTTGCCATGGCCTGCCTGCTCAGCCCGAAGCTGACACTGGTTTTCCTCATCACAACACCGATTCTGGCGGTCGTCCTCGCGTGGATCGTCCTGAAGGTCGGCCCGCTGTACGGCCGCCAGCAGAGCGCGGTCGACCACCTGAACGGCCGCATTCAGGAGTCGCTGACCGCCATCCGCGCCATCAAGGCCTTCGTGCGCGGCGACCATGAAAACGCCCAGTTCGACGCCGTCAACACCGAACTCAGTGACGCGTCCACCGAGACGTTCCGCTATGCGGTGCTCAACCTGCCCGCGTTCCAGACCGTTATGTACACGGCCATCGTCTGCATCCTGTGGTTCGGCGGCAACTTTGTCCTCGTCGGCTCGATGACCGTCGGCCAGCTGACCGCCTTCCTCAGCTATGTTTTGCAGGTCATCAACTCGGTCATGCTGTTCTCCGGCGTGTTTCTGCAGATGTCCCGCTCGCTGGCGAGTGCCAGCCGCATCCGCGAGGTTTTGACCGAACAGCCCGATCTTGCCAACGCCGAGGAGCCGCTGACGGCCATCCCCGACGGCGCAATTGATTTCGAGAATGCCAGCTTCAAATATAACGTAAAAGCGAAGAAAAGCGCCCTCTCCGACATTACGCTGCACATCCCGGCCGGTGCGACGGTGGGCGTCATCGGCGGCACCGGCGCGGCGAAAACGACCCTTGTACAGCTGATCCCGCGCTTGTACGACGCGACGGCAGGCACGGTGAAGGTTGGCGGCCGCGACGTGCGGGACTATGATCTGACCGCCCTGCGCGACGCCGTCGGCATCGTTTTGCAGAAAAACCTGCTGTTCTCCGGCTCTATCCGCGACAACTTAAAGTGGGGCAACCCCGATGCCACCGACGACGAGCTGTGGGCGGCCTGCCGCGCCGCCCATGCGGACGAATTCCTCGCCCGGATGCCTGCGGGACTGGATACCGACTTGGGGCAGGGGGGCTGCAATGTCTCCGGCGGGCAGAAGCAGCGCCTTTGCATCGCACGCACCCTGCTCAAGCACCCGAAGGTGCTGATTTTTGACGACTCGACGAGCGCGGTCGACACCGCGACCGAGTCGGGCATCCGCCGCGCGCTGGCCGAGCTGACCGACGTGACGAAGCTCATCATCGCGCAGCGCATCTCGTCGGTGCAGAGTGCCGACCTCATCGTCATTCTGGAGGACGGGCGGCTGCACGCGGTGGGCACCCACGACGAGCTGCTGCAAAAGGACACGATCTATCAGGAAATTTACCATTCCCAGATGAAAGGGGGCGACGCGGATGGCGAAGCAGTTCGGGGGTAAGCGCCCGCAGAACCTGCGGCATACGCTGCGCCGCTTCGGGGATTATCTCGGCCGCCACAAGATCATGCTGGCGGTCGTCGGCACGCTGGCAGCGGTCAGCGCGCTGGCCGCGCTGCTGGGCACCTACATGATCCGCCCCGTCGTCAACGGCGTGCTGGAAAACGGCAGCGTTTCGTATCTGGCGGGGGTCGTGGCGCTCACGGCGGTCATTTATATCGTCGGTGCGCTGTCCACCTTGGGCTACACGCAGCTGATGGTGCGCGCCGCGCAGAAGATCTTGCAGGACATCCGCCGCGACCTGTTCGCGCACCTGCAGACCCTGCCGCTGCACTACTTTGACGCGAACCGCAAGGGCGATTTGATGAGCCTGTTCACGAACGACGTGGATACGATCTCGGACGCGCTGAACAACAGCTTTGCGGTCGTGATCCAGACGTTCATTCAGGTCGTGGGCACACTGGTTTTGTTGTTTGTGCTCAACTGGCGGCTCTCGCTGCTGGTCGTCGTGGGGTATGTGGCGATGTTCTGGTACATCAACTACTCGACAAAGCGCAGCCGCGTCTACTACGCCAGCCAGCAGTCGAGCCTTGGCGAGCTGGACGCCTACATGGAGGAGATGATCGCCGGGCAGAAGGTCGTCAAGGTATTCAACCACCAGCAGGCCGACATGGCGGAGTTTGCCGCCCGCAACGAGAAGCTGCGCGAGGCCGGTACCGGCGCACAAAGCTACGCCGCGACGATGATCCCCGCCGTCGTCAGCATCGGCTACATCAACTATGCGGTCATTGCGGTCGTCGGCGGCTTGATGGTGATGCAGGGCTGGTCTGACCTCGGCAGCCTCGCCAGCTATCTTGTCTTTGTGCGGCAGACAACGCTGCCTATCAACCAGTTCACCCAGCAGGGCAACTTCCTGCTGGCGGCGCTGGCGGGTGCCGAGCGCATCTTCACGGTCATGGAGGAAAAGCCGGAGATCGACGAGGGGCGCATCGAGCTTGTCCGCGCCGAAAAGCAGCCCGACGGCACGCTGACGCCCTGCACCCGCAAGACCGGTCTGTGGGCGTGGCGCGACCACAGCAAGCCCGACGTGCCGCTGGAGCCGCTGCGCGGCGACGTGCGGTTCCACGATGTCAGCTTCGGCTACACGCCCGACCGGATGATCTTGCAAAACCTGTCGCTCTACGCGAAGCCGGGGCAGAAGATCGCCTTTGTCGGCTCCACCGGCGCGGGCAAAACGACGATCACGAACCTCATCAACCGCTTTTACGAGGTGTCGGGCGGCTCCATCACCTACGACGGGATGGACGTGCGGCTGATTAAAAAGGACGACCTGCGCCGCTCGCTGGGCGTCGTTTTGCAGGATACCCACCTGTTCACCGGCACGGTGGCGGACAACATCCGCTTCGGCAAGCTGGACGCGACGCAGGAGGAAATTGAAAAGGCGGCGAAGATCGCCAACGCGGATTCCTTCATCCGCCGCCTGCCGCAGGGCTACGACACGATGGTGACGTCCGATGGCGCGAACCTGAGCCAAGGCCAGCGGCAGCTGCTGGCGATCGCCCGCGCGGCGGTAGCCGACCCGCCGGTGCTGATTCTGGACGAAGCAACGTCGAGCATCGACACCCGCACCGAGGCGCTGATCCAGAAGGGCATGGACAGCCTGATGGAAGGGCGCACGGTCTTTGTCATTGCGCACCGTCTGTCCACTGTGCGCAACGCCGACGCCATCATCGTATTGGAGCACGGCCGCATCATCGAGCGCGGTGCCCACGACGAGCTGCTGGCGAAGAAGGGCGAGTATTACCAGCTGTATCATGGAATGTTTGAGCTGGCGTAAGACTGTCCCTTCCCCCAGTACGCAACACGCGGAAACGGGCGCTTTTTGCAGAAAACCGCCCGCATAATACCGCCTTATGTCGCTGCGCAGCATACAAAATTACAAAAACGTACCAAAAATCCGGCGCAAACTTTATTTAATAAAGCTGTAACCGCATTTCGGGCTTGACTTTTGCGGTTTGTGTGCTATAATTAAAAGCACGAACAGAAACTATCAAGGGCGATAGCAGCATGTACCCCATGGCGCTATTGCCCTTTTTGGTTTTCAGCGTGCCTGCCGCGCGGCGGCAGGAAAATTTGTGGAGTGGAAAGGAAAGTATCACACATGAAAAAACTGCTTGCATTTGGTATGGCCTCCGTCATGGCCTTGTCTCTCGCTGCCTGCGGCGGCTCTGCCTCCTCTGCGGCTGCTTCCTCTGAGGCTGCCGCCGACACCGCCGACACTGCTTCCTCCGAAGCCGCTTCCACCGAAGCCACCGGCAAGAAGTGGGTCATCGCCACCGACACGGTCTTCAAGCCGTTCGAGTACACCGACGCTTCCGGCAACTTCGTCGGCATCGACGTCGACATCGTCGCCGCCATCGCCGAGGATCAGGGCTTCGACTACGAGATGAAGAGCTTGGGCTGGGACGCTGCCATCGCAGCCTGCCAGGCCGGTCAGGCCGACGGCATGATCGCCGGCGCTTCCATCACCGACGAGCGCAAGGCCTCCGGCTGGACGTTCTCCGACGGCTACTATGACGCCACCCAGACCATGACCGTCGGCGCCGATTCCGACATCACCGGCTTTAGCGACCTGAACGGCCAGACCGTCGCCGTCAAGACCGGCACGCAGGGCGCTTCCTACGCCGAGAGCCTGAAGGACGAGTACGGCTTCAACATTACTTACTTCGAGGATTCCCCGACGATGTATCAGGCGGTTCTGGGCGGCCAGTGCGTTGCCTGCTTCGAGGATACCCCCATCATGCAGGCGTCCATCAAGGACGGCGACCTTGCCCTGAAGGTGCTGGACGACACCGCCAGTGATCCCGCCCAGTACGGCTTCGCCATCTTCAGCGAGGACAGTCAGGAGCTGCTGGACATGTTCAACAAGGGTCTGGCTGACATCAAGGAGAACGGCAAGTACGACGAGATTCTTGCCAAGTACCTTGGCTAATTGCTAAAACCCCGCGCGGGGACGTCCTTTTTTGGGATGCCCCCGCTTTTGCGACCCCACCCGAAAGGAGACCTGCCCCTTGGCTAAAATTCTTGCAAACTACGGCGGACTGCTGATGGCCGCTATGGGTCAGACGCTGCTGCTGGCGCTCTGCGGATTGTTCTTCGCCTGCATTCTCGGCCTGATCTTCGGCCTGATGAGCGTCGTGAAGAACCGCGTCTGCAACGTCATCGCGACGATCTTCGTCGACATCATCCGCGGCGTGCCCATGATCGTGCTGGCGTTCTACGTATTCTTTGCCGTGCCGATGCTGCTGAACAACATCCTGCACCTGAATACTCTGCTGGGCATCAGCGGGCAGATCACCCTGTCGGCTTTGCAGGCCGGTACGATCTGCTTGGCGCTGAACTGCGGCGCGTACATGGCCGAGATCATCCGCGCCGGTATCGAGAGCGTTGACAAAGGCCAGATGGAGGCCGCCCGCAGCCTCGGTCTGCCGTACTGGAAGGCTATGGCGAAGGTCGTGCTGCCGCAGGCCATCCGCACGATGATCCCGTCCATTATCAACCAGTTCATCATCACACTGAAGGACACGTCCATCCTGTCGGTCATTGGTTTCCCGGAGCTTGTCAACACCGCGAAAAACGTCGTCGCCAACACGATGAGCGCCTTTCAGGTCTGGACGATCGTGGCCATCATGTACCTGATCGTCATTACCCTGCTGTCCCGCTTGGCAAAGCGCGTCGAAAGGAGGCTCAACCGTGGCCGTCAATAAGAACAATGTGAAAATTCACGTTGAGCACCTGAAAAAGAACTTCGGCAACCTCGAAGTTCTGCGGGATGTCTCGACCGATATTTACGAGGGTGAGGTTGTCGTTATCCTTGGCCCCTCCGGCAGCGGTAAATCGACGTTCCTGCGTTGTCTGAACCGGCTGGAGGAAATCACCGGCGGCACGGTCGTCGTGGACGGCCACGACCTGACCGACAAAAAGACCGATCTGAACAAGGTGCGCGAGAACGTCGGCATGGTGTTCCAGCACTTCAACCTGTTCAACAACCTGAACGTCATGGGCAACATGACCCTCGCCCCGACCGAGCTGAAAAAGGCGACGAAGGCCGAGGCGAAGGAGCGGGCACTGCACCTGCTTGACCGCGTGGGGCTGGCTGAAAAGGCCGACGCCTACCCGGCGCAGCTGTCCGGCGGCCAGAAGCAGCGCGTGGCGATCGCCCGCGCACTGGCGATGAACCCTGACATCATGCTGTTTGACGAGCCAACGTCCGCCCTCGACCCGGAGATGGTCGGCGAGGTCTTGCAGGTCATGAAGCAGCTGGCGTCCGAGGGCATGACGATGGTCGTCGTCACCCACGAGATCGGCTTCGCCCGCGAGGTCGCAAGCCGCGTCATCTTCATGGAGGGCGGCTACATCGTTGAGGAGGGAACCCCCGACGAGGTCATCAACCACCCGAAACAGCAGCGCACGATCGATTTCTTGAGTAAGGTGCTGTAAAAAATGCAAAACGAGAAGCTGACCTTGTATGGGTCAGCTTCTTTTTTGGCGGTGGTTTGTAGGGGCGAACATCGTTCGCCCGCAGGAACGCTGCGGCAGCCGCACACATTCCGGGTCGATGACAAGCATCGACCCCTACACCGTAGGGGCGGATTCCATATCCGCCCGGAAACTTTGCCGCTGCCGCGAACGGGCAGGGGCGAACACTGTTCGCCCCTACATCCGCGGTTCGCCCGCTAAATTCCCTCTTGAACTTAAAGTTAAAGCTTGCTATAATGTCCACGAGAGGCAGTCCCATGTGAAAGGAGCAGTTTACGTGAAAAAAATCAAGAAGAATTTTGGCTTTGGCTGTATGCGCCTGCCGATGCAGGGCGAAAATGTCGACATTGAGCAGACGAAGCAGATGGTCGACTATTTTCTGGCGCAGGGCTTCAACTATTTTGACACCGCCCACGGCTATCTTGACGGCAAGAGCGAGTTGGCGTTGAAAGAGTGCCTGACGAGCCGCCATAGCCGTGACGAGTACATCCTGACCGACAAGCTGACCGAGAGCTTCTTCAAGACCGAGGCGGACATCCGCCCCTTCTTCCAGAGCCAGCTCGAAGCCTGCGGCGTTGACTATTTCGACTTCTACCTCATGCACGCGCAGGGGTCGACAAACTACCAGTACTTCAAGGACTGCCGCGCCTACGAGACGGCGTTCCAGCTGAAGGCCGAGGGCAAGGTGCGCCACGTGGGCATCTCGTTCCATGACCGCGCTGAGGTGCTCGACCAGATTCTGACCGAGTACCCGCAGGTCGAGGTCGTGCAGATCCAGTTCAACTATCTGGACTATGACGACATCGCCGTCCAGAGCCGCAAGTGCTATGAAGTCTGCCGCAAGCACGGCAAGCCTGTGCTCGTCATGGAGCCGGTCAAGGGCGGCAACCTTGTCAACCTGCCCGACGATGCCAAGGCTGTGCTGGACGAGCTGCACGGCGGCAGCCCCGCCAGCTACGCGATCCGCTTTGCGGCCGGCTTCCCCGGCATCATGATGGTGCTGTCCGGCATGAGCAGCATGGAGCAGATGCAGGACAACCTCAGCTACATGAAGGACTTTCAGCCGCTGAACGACGCCGAGATGGCCGCCGTGAACAAGGTGCAGGAGATTTTCCACAAAAAGAACCTGATCCCCTGCACGGCCTGCCGCTACTGCACCGCGGGCTGCCCAAAGCATATCGCCATCCCCGACCTGTTCGCCGTGCTGAATACGAAGAGCACTCATCACGACTGGAACGCCGACTACTATTACAACGAGGTCTACACCCAGCCCGGCTCAATGGCATCGGACTGCATCCGCTGCGGCAAGTGCGAGCGCATCTGCCCGCAGCACCTGCCCATCCGCCAGCTGTTGCAGGATGTCGCCAAGGAATTTGAGAAAAAGTAAATAGTAATAAAATAATCCCCCGCCCGCTTCCTTTATATAATAGGGAAGCAGGCGGGGGAGTTGCTTATCGAAAACAATGTACAAAACAAAAAAGATACCCTGGATGCCCACCGCCACGCCGACAGCCAGCGCCGAGCAGATGAACTGCTGCGTGTTCAGCTTGAAAAGGATGTTTCCGTGGTAGCTGCAGACTTCTTTCTTTGTGATTAGGTTGAATTTCTCCTACAGTTTGTGTATACTATACTCAAAGGAGGCGTTGAATTATGGTTATTAACACAGACAATCTTGTATCCATCACTGAGGCCAACCAGAATTTTTCTCGCGTAGCGCGAATGGTTGACGAGAACGGCGCGGCGGTCATCTTAAAAAACAATGTTCCGCGTTATGTCCTTATGGAGTTCAGCCAAGTCGAGGACGAGCAACAGGCTAAAGACGAGGATATTCTTGAAATCTCCAAGCGCCTGATTGCTAAAAATAAGCAAGCCTATGAGGTACTTGCCAAATGAAAACGCTGAGCAAGGAACAGGTTTTAAAGCTGCACAATGCTCTGTTGGAAGCATTTGGCGGCACCGCCGGTGTCCGTGATGATGGCTTGCTGGAATCCGCTTTGAATGCTCCTTTTGCAACATTCGGCGGGCAGTATCTTTACCCGTCCATACAGGCAAAAGCCGCACAACTTGGATTCGGTTTAGTCTGTAATCATCCCTTTGCGGATGGTAATAAGCGCATTGGTGCCCATGTCATGCTTGTGTTTCTGACAATCAATGGGATTGAGCTTGCTTATACGCAAGATGAACTGATTGACATTATTCTGCAAATTGCAAGCGGGCATTCAAAGGCCAATGACCTGCTGGAATGGATTCTGTATCATCAGGCATAATATTTGCGGCGCACCTTAATGGTACGCCGCTTTTGCTTTATACTCCCATAGCCAACAAAAAAGTCCAACCGCCCTAAAACGGTTGGACATCTCTATAAAGCGCACTTTGAAAATCGGTCATCGACTTTGCTGATTTTGCGCGATACAACAAAGAAAAGAGCCTGTGACATCTTTTATGTCACAGGCTCTTGGTGCGCCGGAAGAGACTCGAACTCCCGACCTTCTGATTCGTAGTCAGACACTCTATCCAGCTGAGCTACCGGCGCATATTCTCTTGGCGTTCTCGCCGGAGAACGTGTTCTATTATAGCGCCCGCTGCCCGGAAAGTCAAGCGTTTTTTTCAAAAAACTTCAAAAATTCTGTAAATGGGCATCTTTCACGAAAATCCGCAGCTTGCGGGGCGGGTTTTCGGCTCTTTGTCGTTGTCTGAAAACGAACATCGAATTGACAAATACTTTGCAACATTTTATAATATAGGGTAGATTTCGGATTACGAACGATGGTGTTTGCAACCGCAGCAGCCATCGGCTTTTTTATTCTCCGGTCTGTCCGCCTGCTGCGCACAAGCGTATACGCACGGTGCAGGGCATTAAACGAATAAACCGAAATCGACCCCAATTTGTATTCCATTAAGAAACGGAGTGGCACAAAACCATGGCGAAGTACATCGTCAAGCGCGTGGCAATGGGCATTTTCAGCGTGTTCATCGTCGCGACCCTTACCTTTTTCATCATGAACCTCGTCCCCGGCGGCCCGTTCGTGGCGGAAAAGTCCATCAGTAAAGCAGCCCAGCAGGCGCTGGCCGAAAAATACGGCCTCGACAAGCCGCTCGGCGTACAGTACCTCAACTACATGAACAGCCTGATCCACGGCGATATGGGCCTGAGCCTGAAGCAGCGCGGCCGTACCGTCAACCAGATCATCTTCTCGAAGCTGCCGGTCTCTGCCCGCACGGCAGGTCTGGCCGTCCTCGTCGCGCTCTGCGTCGGCATTCCGCTGGGCTGTCTATCAGCCTATAACCGAGGGAAGTGGGCGGACAACCTTATTATAGTGTTTGCTACCTGCGGCATCGCCATCCCCAGCTTCATTTCGAGTGTTGTGCTTTTGTACACCTTCGGCATGAACCTGAAGCTGCTGCCCACCGTCGGCCTGAACGAGCCGGCGGCCTACATCATGCCCGTGACGGCGCTGGCGATCTATCCCACCGCCTACATCACCCGCCTGATGCGCTCCAGTCTGCTGGACGTCATGGGTCAGGATTACATGCGCACCGCCCGCGCAAAGGGTGTGTCCAGCGTGAAGATCCTGTTCAAGCATGCGCTGCGCAACGCCATCCTGCCCGTCGTCACCTATGTCGGCCCCATGCTGGCAGGTTTGATGACCGGCTCCTTCGTCGTGGAGAAGATCTTCTCTATCCCCGGCCTTGGCCGTGACTTTGTGTCCGCCATCACCAACCGCGACTACACCATGATCATGGGCACTACGATCCTGCTGGCGTCCCTCGTCATCGTTGCGAACGTCATCGTCGATATTCTGTACAAGATCATCGACCCGCGCATCAAGCTGAAGTAAGGAGGAGCAGACAAAATGGAAAATCTGAAAAAGAATCCGTTGAGCCTGCAACTCAACGTTGAGGATTTTGCCCCCGCGTCTAACGACGAGAAGAAGAGCCTCGTCGTCATGCGCGAGAGCGTCAACTTCTGGAAGGACGGCATGCGCCGCCTGAAGAAGAACAAGATCGCGATGGTGAGTCTGGTCGTCATCCTGATCATCGCGTTCATGGCCTATGTTCTGCCTGCGTTCTGGCCGTACAGCTACGAGCAGCAGATCAAGGGCAGCAACAACCTTGCCCCGTTCGAGTATTCTGCCGCCGAGCAGGCCAAGATCGACGCCGGCGAGAACGTTTTCCCGCACATCCTCGGCACCGACCGTATGGGTCGTGACTTCGCCGTCCGTGTCATGATGGGCACCCGTGTGTCCCTGTCTGTCGGCCTGCTGGCCTCCGTGCTGGTGCTGCTGATCGGCGCGACCTACGGCGCAATTTCTGCGTTCGCAGGCGGCTGGGTCGATAATATCATGATGCGTATTACCGATATTCTCTACACCATCCCCGACATCCTGCTCATCATCCTGCTGGCGATGGCGATTAAAGACCCATTGGAGACGCTGGCGACAAAGCCCGGCTTCGGCTGGATGCAGAAGCTCGGCCCCAACATGGTCTCCATCTTCATCATCTTCGCCCTGCTGTACTGGGTCGGCATGGCGCGTATCGTCCGTTCTCAGGTGCTGACCCTGAAGGAGAGCGAGTACGTCACCGCCGCCCGTGCGCTGGGTGCGTCCGGCGGCCGCATCATCAAGAAGCACCTGCTGACGAACTGCATGGGCACCCTGATCGTCACCACCACGCTGCAGATCCCGTCCTCCATCTTCACCGAGAGCTACCTGAGCTTCCTCGGCCTCGGCGTTGCCGCCCCCATGCCGTCCCTCGGCTCTCTGGCGACTGACGCTGTCAAGGGCATGAACACCTATCCGCACCTGCTCATCGCGCCCGCGCTGATGATCAGCGTCATGATCCTCGTGTTCAACCTGTTCGGCGACGGTCTGCGCGATGCGTTTGACCCGAAACTGAAGAGCTGATAGGGGAGGAGGAGCAACATGAGCGAAAAAATTCTTGAAATCAAGGACGAACGCCTGTCCTTCTTCACCCCCGCCGGTGAGGTCAAGGCGCTGAACGGCGTTTCGTTCAGCATGAATCAGGGCGACGTGCTGGGCATCGTCGGCGAGTCCGGCTCCGGCAAGTCTGTTACGGCCTACTCCATCATGGGTCTGACCGCCTATCCCGGCAAGCTGGTCGGCGGCACCGTGTGGTTCAACGGCCACCAGATCGACAAAATGACCGAGAAAGAGTTCCGCAAAATTCGCGGCAACGAAGTCTCCATCATCTTCCAAGACCCCATGACGAGCCTGAACCCGGTGTACACCATCGGCAACCAGATCGTCGAGGTCATCCTGCTGCACACCAAAAAGACGAAGAAAGAGGCGTGGGAGCGCGCCCGCGAGCTGCTGGAGCTGGTCGGCATCAACGAGCCCGAACGCCGCCTGAAGCAGTACCCGCACGAGCTGTCCGGCGGTATGCGCCAGCGCGTCATGATCGCCATTGCCTTGGCCTGCGAGCCGAAGCTGCTGATCGCCGACGAGCCGACGACCGCACTGGACGTTACGATCCAAGCGCAGATTTTGGAACTGATGAACGACCTGCGTAAGAAGCTGGGCATGTCCATCATCATGATCACCCATGACCTCGGCGTCGTCGCGCAGATGTGCGAGAAGATCGCCGTCATGTACGCCGGTCACATCGTCGAGTACGGCACGACCGACGAGATCTTCTACAACCCGCAGCACGAGTACACCAAGGGTCTGATCAACTCCATCCCGAAGCTGAACGCCGAGGAGAAGGAGCGTCTGGTACCCATCGAAGGCCAGCCCGTCGACCTGCTGAACCCGCCGGCCGGCTGCCCCTTCGCGCCGCGCTGCAAGAGCTGCATGAAGGTCTGCCTGGACAAGATGCCGCCCAAGACCGAGCTGAGCGACACCCACTACACTTATTGCTGGCTGCGCCAGAAAGAAGAATTTGAGAAAGGGGGCAAAGCCGAATGAGCGAGAACCTCGTTGAAGTAAAGCATCTGCAGCAGTATTTCCCCGCCGGCGGTGTGGGCAAGAACAAGCAGTATGTGCAGGCTGTCGATGACGTCAGCTTTGCCATCCGCAAGGGCGAGACGCTGGGTCTGGTCGGCGAGTCCGGCTGCGGCAAGACCACGACCGGCCGCACCCTGCTGCGCCTGTACGAGCCCACCGACGGCACCATCATCTACGACGGCAAGGTGCTGTTTGACAAGAAAGAGAAGATCGCGGTCGACATGCTGCCTTATCGCCGCCGCATGCAGATCGTCTTTCAGGACCCTTATGCGAGCCTTGACCCGCGCATGACCATCGGCGACATCGTCGGCGAGGGCATCGACATCCACCACCTGTGCGCGAACCCCAAGGAGCGCCACGACAAGATCATCTCCCTGCTTGAGCGCGTCGGCCTGAACAGCGAGCACGCGAACCGCTACCCGCACGAGTTCTCCGGCGGCCAGCGTCAGCGCGTCGGCATCGCCCGCGCACTGGCGGTCGACCCGGAGTTCATCGTCTGCGACGAGCCGGTCTCCGCGCTGGATGTTTCGATTCAGGCGCAGGTCGTCAACATGTTTGAGGATCTGCAGCGGGAGATGGGGTTGACCTACCTGTTCATCGCCCACGACCTGAGCGTCGTCAAGCACATCTCCAACCGCATCGGCGTTATGTATCTGGGCAAGCTGGTCGAGCTGGCCGACAGCTTCGAGCTGATCGCCCACAACGTCCACCCCTACACACGCAGCCTGATTTCGGCCATCCCCGTGGCCGACCCCGTCACGGCGCGCAAGAGCCAGCGTATCGTCCTGCAGGGCGATGTGCCTAGCCCGCTGAACCCGCCGTCCGGCTGCCGCTTCCGCACCCGCTGCCCCTACGCAGACGAGCGCTGCGCCGCCGAGGTGCCGGAGTTCAAGGAGGTCAGCAGCGGCCACTGGGCTGCCTGCCACCATCTGGATAAGGTGAAGTAATTCTGTCCACCCCGCAGCATCACATCACTCAAAACTCATACTTATACAAGGCGGCCGCTTGCGGCCGCCTTGTGTTTTATGCGGATGTGTATATTGTACGCACACAATTATCTGCGCCGCACAGAACTGTCCGCCACGGAGATACAAACGGATTTTCTATCAAAACAGTTACAAAAGTTGCAGACCTCTTGCATTTGCTGATTTAGAGTGGTAAAGTATAAATATTCATTCCGTAGGGGTTCACGAAATCCTCTGGGGGATTGGGTAAGTATACTAATATTTGGAGGGTACACCACATGAAGATGAAGAACTTTGTCGCTGTGGCTGTGGCTGGCTGCATGGCCGCTTCTCTGGCTGCCTGCGGTTCTTCCGCAAGCTCCACGGCAAGTGACAGCACCGGCGCTGCCAGCACCGAAGCGACGGACGAGGCTGCCGAAGCCACTACCGGCGACGCCACTGGTTTCACTGTCCAGCTGGGCCCCAACCCTGAGACCCTGGATCCCGCACTGAACAGCTCCATCGACGGCGCGAACACCATCATCACCACCTTCGAGCCCCTGCTGCTGATCGACGAGAACAACGAGGTCGTCGCCGGTCAGGCCGAGCTGCCTGAAGTTTCTGAGGACGGCTTGACTTGGACGTTCACCATGAAGGACGGCCTGAAGTGGAGCGACGGCTCCGACCTGACCGCGAAGGACTTCGAATACTCCTTCAAGCGTCTGGCTTCCCCCGACACCGCCGCCCCCTACGGCGAGACCGTTGTCGGCATGATCGACGGCTACGAGGATGCCATCGGCAATCCTGACGCTGACGGCAACACCACCACCGATCCCGACTGGGACGCCCTGAACGTCCACGCCAGCGAGGACGGCAAGACCCTGACCGTCGTCCTGAGCTACCCCTGCTCCTACTTCGATAAGCTCTGCGCCTTCGCGGCCATGAGCCCCGTGCAGCAGGCTACTGTCGAGGCAAACGGCGATGCTTGGTGCACCGAGCCCGACACCTTCGTCTGCAACGGCCCCTACTACATCTCTGATTGGGTGCCTTCCGAGCGTATCGTCCTGACGAAGAACCCCTACTACAACGGCGGCTGGGATTCCAGCAAGATCGTTTCCGACAACATCACCCTGCTCCTGCTGGAGGACTCCAGCGCTTCCTTCGCCGCCTACAACAGCGGTGAGGCACAGCTCATCAAGGACGTCCCCACCGATGAGATCGCCAGCCTGAAGAAGGCTGAGGACGGCGGTGATTTCTACGTCGACACCATTCTGGGCACCTACTACATCTCCCTGAACGACCAGCGCGAGCCGTTCACGGATCCCAATGTCCGTAAGGCTCTGAGCCTCGCCATCGACCGTGACTACGTCGCCAGCGAGATCATGCAGGGCACCTACGAGCCCGCCTACAACTTCGTCGGCCCCGGCATCGTCGATGAGACCGGCATGTTCTACGACAACGCCAACGGCGGCGAGCGCTACATCAGCGACGACTACGACGCCAACCTCGAGGAGGCCAAGCAGCTGCTGGCCGACGCCGGTTACCCGGACGGCGAGGGCTTCCCCACCATCGAGTACAGCGCCAACGACGCCGGCTACCACATCCCCGTTGCTGAGTACGTCCAGCAGGCCTGGGGCGAGCTGGGCATCACCGTCAACATCAACAAGGTCGAGTGGGCCAGCTTCCTGCCGATGCGCCGCGCCGGTGACTACGACGTCAGCCGTAACGGCTGGGTCATGGACTACAACGATCCTTCCAACATGATCGAGCTGTTCTACTCCACCAACGGCAACAACGATGGTAAGTACAACAACCCCGAGTTCGATGCCGCCATCGACGCCTCCAAGGTCGCCGATAAGAGCGTCCACTTCCAGAAGCTGCACGAGGCCGAGGACATCCTGATGGAGGATGCCGCTGCGATCCCCGTTGCCTACTACACCGACTTCTGGCTGCAGAGCCCCTCTCTGAAGGGCACCTGGCACAGCCCCTACGGCTACTGGTACCTGCAGTACGGCTATGTTGAGGAGTAATCCTTTATAACCGAATAGACCAAAGGCACGTCCGAAAGGACGTGCCTTTTTGGTTATGTAGCTTCCCCTGCGGGGGAAGCTGTCAGCGGCCCCGCCCGCTGACTGATGAGGGGCAGACTTCTCGCGGTTACCCGTGAAAGGGCAACTGCGGAACCGCCGCCCCTCATCCGACCTCGCTTCGCTCGGCCACCTTCCCCCGCAGGGGGAAGGCAATTTGCACAGCCAAACAATTACAAAACAGTAACATATCCTTGACTATCTTGCAATTCATTGTGGAAACGATTATAATAACCAATGTGCGTCTGTCGCGGACAGATAGCAAGTGTAAGAAACATCCGATCAGGAGGATACAACATGAAGAACAAGAGAATCATCGCTGCTGCGATGGCTGCCGGTCTGGCAGTTTCTCTGGCTGCCTGCGGTTCTTCCGCAAGCACCAATGGTGGCGCCGCCAACGACGGCTCCGCCACCACCGAAGCCGCCGACGCCGTTTCCGGCGAGGCTACCGGCTTCACCGTCCAGCTGGGTCCCAACCCGGAGACCCTCGACCCCGCGCTGAACGCTTCCATCGACGGCGGCAACACCCTGCTGACCATCGAGGAGCCGCTGCTCATCATCGATGAGAACAACGAAGTCAAGCCCGGTCAGGCCGAGAGCTATGAAGTCAGCGATGACGGTCTGGTTTGGACGTTCCATATGCGCGACGGCCTGAAGTGGAGCGATGGCTCCGACCTGACCGCGAAGGACTTCGAGTACAGCTTCAAGCGCATCGCTTCCCCTGACACCGCCGCCCCCTATGCTGAGACTGTTGTCGGCATGATCGACGGCTATCAGGATGCCATCGGCAACCCGGACGCCGACGGCAACACCACCACCGATCCTGACTGGGACGCCCTGAACGTCGTCGCCAGCGAGGACGGCAAGACCCTGACCATCACCCTGAGCTACCCTTGCTCCTACTTTGACAAGCTGGCCGCCTTTGTGGCGACCGCGCCTGTCCAGCAGGCTACCGTCGAGGCCAACGGCGACGCATGGTGCACCGAGCCCGACACCTTCGTCTGCAACGGCCCCTATATGATCACCGAGTGGACTCCCTCCGAGCGCATCGTTCTGTCCAAGAACCCCAACTACGTCGGCGGCTGGGATTCCTCCAAGATCGTCTCTGACACCATCACCCTGCTCCTGCTGGAGGACTCCAGTGCTTCCTATGCCGCCTACAACAGCGGTGAAGCACAGCTCATTAAGGACGTCCCCACCGACGAGATCGCCAGCCTGACGAAGGCCGAGGATGGCGGCGACTTCTATGTTGACCCCATCATGGGCACCTACTATATCTCCCTGAACGACCAGCGCGAGCCGTTCACGGATCCCAACGTCCGTAAGGCGCTGAACCTTGCCATCGACCGCGAGTACGTCGCCAACGACATCATGCAGGGCATCTACACCCCCGCGTATGCACTGGTTGGCCCCGGCATCGTTGACGAGAACGGCTACTTTGCCGACAACGCCAACGGCGGCGAGCCCTATATCAGCAACGACCACGACGCCAACATGGAGGAGGCCAAGCAGCTGCTGGCCGACGCCGGTTACCCGAACGGCGAGGGCTTCCCCGTCATCGAGTACAGCGCCAACGACACCGGTTACCACATTGCTGTTGCCGAGTACCTGCAGCAGGAGTGGGGCAAGCTGGGCATCACCATGAACATCAATAAGGTCGAGTGGTCCAGCTTCATCCCGATGCGCCGTGCCGGCGACTACGACATCAGCCGTAACGGCTGGTCTATGGACTACAACGATCCTTCCAACATGCTGGAACTGTTCACCACCAACAACGGCAACAACGACGGCAAGTACGCGAACGCCGAGTTCGACAAGGTGATCGAGGAGTCCCGCGTCGCGGACAAGACCACCCACTTCGAGAAGCTGCACGAGGCCGAGGATATTCTGATGGCCGACACCGCCTGCATCCCCGTCGCCTACTACAACGACTTCTGGCTGCAGAGCCCCTCTCTGAAGGGCACCTGGCACAGCCCCTACGGCTACTGGTACCTGCAGTATGGTTATGTTGAGGAGTAATCCTTTATAAGTTTGAGGCACATCCGAAAGGGTGTGCCTTTTTTAGATAATAGATAAAAGATAATAGATAATAAAAAAGGTGAAGTTTTCGACCCTGCGGGACGAAAACAAAATCGACCGCCACATTACGACGGCTTTTTGTTTTCGCCTTCAGGCGAAAACTCCACCACATTTTTTATCTATTATCTATTATCTTTTATCTTAGCTTACGCGCCTAAGGTTGCCGCCATGACCGCCTTGATCGTGTGCATCCGGTTCTCGGCCTCCTGAAAGACGATGGACTGCGGGCTGTTGAAGACCTGGTCGGTCACTTCCATGGCGTCGCGGCCAAACTTTTCGCCCATCTCCTTGCCGACGGCCGTCTTGTGGTCGTGGTAGGCGGGCAGGCAGTGCATGAACACGGCGGTGCCCTTGGCCTTCGCCATCAGCTCGGCGTTGACCTGATAGGGGGACAGGGCGTTGATGCGCTCCTCCCAGACCTCGACAGGCTCACCCATGCTGACCCAGACGTCGGTGTAGACGACATCCGCACCGGCCACGGCGTCGGTGTCCTCGCTCAGCGTGATGCTGCCGCCGCTGACGCGGGCGAACTCTTTGCACTTTTCCACCAGCGCGGGGTCCGGCCAGTAGGCCTTGGGGGCGCAGGCCACAAAATGCAGGCCCATCTTGGCGCAGCCGATCATCAGGCTGTTGCCCATGTTGTAGCGGGCGTCGCCCATGTAGGCAAATTTCAGCCCCTGCAGCTTGCCAAAATGCTCTCGCAGCGTCAAAAAGTCGGCCAAGATCTGCGTGGGGTGGTATTCGTTCGTCAGGCCGTTCCAGACGGGCACGCTGGCGTATTTTGCCAGCTCCTCGACGATGGCCTGTCCGTAGCCGCGGTACTCAATGCCCTCGAACATGCCGGACAGAACCTGCGCGGTGTCGGCGATGGACTCCTTTTTGCCGATCTGGCTGCCGGTGGAGTCGAGATAAGTCGTGCCCATGCCCAGATCGTGCGCCGCGACCTCGAACGAACAGCGGGTGCGGGTGGAGGTCTTCTCAAAAATCAGCGCCACGTTTTTGCCGCGCAGCGTGTCGTGCGGGATGCCCGCCTTTTTCTTCGCCTTCAGCTCGGCCGCCAAGTCCAGCAGGTAGCCGATCTCTGCCGGGGTGAAATCCAGCAGCGTCAAAAAGTCATGCCCTACGAGATCCATATGAATACTCCTTCTTTAAATATACGTCTGGTTTGTATAAATATACATGATATTATAGCACGTTTGCCGATGATATGCAAGGGAAAGGTTTTGTGATATAATGAGATTGCAGAAAGGAGGTCTCACCCATGTCCAAAATCTACTTCCACGTCGACGTCAATTCGGCGTTCCTCTCGTGGTCGGCGCTCAAGCATATGCAGGACGGCGAGACCGTCGACCTGCGCACGATTCCATCCGTCGTGGGCGGCGACGAGGCCAAGCGCCACGGCGTCGTGCTGGCAAAAAGTACCCCTGCGAAAAAATTCGGCATCAAGACAGGGGAGAGCCTCTTCGCTGCGCGCACCAAATGCCCCGGCCTGACGATCGTGCCGCCGGACTTCGACTTCTATGTCCGGAACAGCAAGGCGCTGATTGCGATTTTGAACGACTACACGCCGGATGTGGAGCAGTACAGCATCGACGAGGCCTTCCTCGACATGACCGGCACCGAGGCGCTGTTCGGCCCGCCGCTGACCGCCGCCCACACGATCCGCCGCCGTGTGCGGCGTGAGCTGGGCTTCACGGTCAACGTCGGCATCGCGCCCAACCGCCTGCTGGCGAAAATGGCCTCTGACTTTGAAAAACCCGACAAAGTGCACACCCTCTACCAGTATGAGGTCGAGAAAAAGATGTGGCCGCTGCCGGTGGGCGACCTGTTCGGCGTCGGCCCCAGCGCGGCGAAAAAGTTGAACAGCTGCGGCGTCTACACCATCGGCGATTTCGCGCGGTTGGGGCGCGATACAGCGGTGGCGCTGTTCGGCACGCGGGGCGACACGCTGTGGAACTACGCCAATGGACGCGAGGCTGACCCCGTGACAAAGCGGGAGAGCCGCGACAACAGCTACGGCAACAGCGTGACGCTGCCCGCCGACCTGCCCCGCCCGGAGGACGCCGACGCAACGATGCTGGCGCTCTGCGATTCGGTCGGCCGCCGCCTGCGCGCAGACGGCAAGACCGCCCGCGTTGTGACCGTGCAGTTGGTGGACAACGCCTTCCGCCGCACGAGCCACCAGACGACGCTGCCCAACCCGACGAACTCCACCGACCAGATCTACCACGTTGCCACACAGCTCATGCGCCAGATGTGGCCGCAGCGCCCGGTGAGGCTCGTCGGCGTCAGCGCCGAGAAGACCGGCGAGGATAATTTCGAGCAGATGGACTTGTTTACGGATGCCGTGCGCATCGACCGGCAGGAGAAGCTCGACCGCACGACCGACGCCTTGCGCCGGAAATTCGGCGCCGCCGCCGTGACCCGTGCCAAGCTGCTGACCCCGGAGACCCGCAAGCCGGAAGCGTTGAGTGCCGCGAAGGAGCGGGAGAAGAATAAAAAGTGACCCATGAGCGGAAAATTCCGTCCATGGGTCATTTTTAGTTTGCTGCAAACTCGCAATATTCCCCGTCAATCTCTACAACGACGGTGGTATCCCCGGTCACCCAGTACGAGTACCCGGTGCCAAAGTTGGAGCAGTTATCCGCTTTGGGAAACGCATCCCTGTCGACACTATCGACAATCACGCCGTCCGCCTCGCGGTTCGCAATAAAATCAATCCCCTTCGGCGACTCAAAATATCGTACGCCGTCGATCTGCACACACCGCGCCAAGCCAAGCGCAACGGACGACTCGACGGAATCTGTGTCGTTCGCTGCGCCATCGGCGGCCTTTGCACTTTCATTCAGCTCTGCCTGCGGCACGGCTGCACCCGTCAGCGGCTCGTCAGTGGTTTCGGCGGCCATCGCGGTCTCGGCGGTTGTATTGGTGCTGAACTTGCCGTTCTGCCATACTGCTACGCCGCCCAAAAAGATGCAGGCGCACGCCGCGACCGACACGAAGCTCCGCCAATACACCGGCGGTTTGCGGTGCTTCCTTGCGGGGGCGTCGGCGGCCAAAATCAAATCGTCGTCCACATGGCCGATGGCCTCAAACAATTCCCGCTCCGTCACAGTGCAGCACCCCTTTCCCGTAAGTAGACGGCCAGCTTGCCGCGCGTGCGGTGCAGCGTTACCCGCACCTTGCTCTCGGTCAGGCCGTACCGCGCGGCAATGTCCGCCGTGGCGTCACAATACCAGTAACGACGCAAGAATATGTTGCGCGTTTCCTCCGGCAGCGTGCGCAGAAATTCGCTGATGCACCGCCCGGTCTCGGCGGCGTCAAAGCTGTCCTCGACGCTGCCCGGCGCGGCGACGCACTCGGCCAGCTCATCCAGCGGGGCGAGGCTCTGCCCGCTGCCGCGCTTCTGTGCCGACGCCTTGTCGAAGCGGTCGAGCGCCAGATTCCGCGTGATGCGCCCCAGATACGGTGCCAGCCGCGCGGGGCGGTTCGTCGGCATGCTGTTCCACGCGGCAAGCCAAGTGTCGTTTTCGCACTCCTCGGCGTCGTGGGCGCTGTGCAGGATATTGTCGGCGATCTTGCGGCAGTACGCGCCGAATTTCGCCGCCGTCTCGGCCAGTGCCTGCTCGTCCCGCGCCCAGTACAGCGACACGATCATGGCGTCCTCCATAATTTCGACCTCCTTTTATAATAAAGTAGGAAAATAAAGGGGTGTGTTACAGAAAAAGCCTGCTTGGCGGCAGGCATAAAAATTTAAAAACCATCGGCATCGGCGGACATGCGCCGACGATGCCGATATCTCCAGAGGTCAAAAGCATACCGCAGTCGCCGTAGGCACGAGGATATGCTTTTGACCGACGGGGTGAATCCAAAGGAGGGGTGCAGGAGCGTGGCGCAGCCACAAGCGACGAACCCCTTCTTTGAAGCGCGAAGCGCTTACAGCATGTGTTTTTTGTGCAGCACCCACGCCGCAAACACGCACAGCGCCAGCGTCAGCCCCAGCACAATGGCAAATCCGGCCGTCGAGCTGGCGAACGGCATACCCTCGGCGCGGACGTTCATGCCGTACAGGCCGCTGATGACAGTGGGCACGGCCATCAGCAGGGTGATGCTCGTCAGGTATTTCATGGCGTTGTTCAGGCGGTTGTCCAGAATTGAGCTGAACAGCTCCCGTGTGCCCTTGATGTCGTCGCGGTAGATGCTCGTCATCTCGATGGCCTGTCGGATCTCGACGATGACGTCGTCCAGCAGTTCGCGGTCATCGGGATATTGCTCCAGTCGCTTGTAGCGGGTCAGGCGGTCGAGCACCGTCGCGTTGGCGCGCAAGCTGGTGGCAAAGTAGACCAGCGTCGATTCCAGCCCGTGCAGTTCCATCAGGTCGCTGTCCTTCAACTCGCCGGACAGGTTTTTCTCGATGGCCTGACGACGGCGGTCGATGAGGCGCAGCTCCTGCTGGTACATGGTGGCCGCGCGATAGAGCAGTTGATAGACGAACCGCATTTTCTTGCGGGTTGAGAATCCCTTGACGCGGCAGGCAGCGAAATCACCGATGACGGCGGTATCGTCCGAGCAGACCGTAACAATCAGCTCCTGCGTCAGCAGAATGCCCAGTGGGATGGTCGTGTAGACGCCCTCACTTGCACCCTCCACCTTGATGGGGATGTCGACGATGATGACGGTGTAGCCATCCTCCAAGCTGATGCGCGCCGACTCTTCAGGGTCAGTCGCGGCCACAATGTCGGCAGGCTCAATATCCAGCGTTGCCGCCACCCGGCGGACTTCCTCGTCAGAGGGGCTTGTCAGGCAGACCCAGCACCCCTCGCTCAAATCCTCGACGCGCGTCAGCTGCTTGTCCTGCGTGCGGTAAATCTTCATCATCGCAATTTCCACCTATATACTATTATAATAGTAGTATAAGGCTTTTCACAGGGATGCGCAAGAAGATATTTTTCACACGAACCTAATCTCTCACCCTGTAGGGAGGGGCCTTGCCCGCCACTGTGTGCTTTCTTTACTGCAACCGTATCTCCCGCCCACCTTCCCGCGACCACAATTTGTGCCTGCTGCGTCGCCGTACCCCCATATACACCCTGTCCAAAAATCACGGTCAAAATTTGTCAAAAAAATCGAAAAAACCTGTTGACAAGTGTTGCGGGCTGTGGTAATATAATCAAGCTGTCTCGCGGGTCAGCCCCGC
>CAKSUQ010000003.1 GCA_934502625.1 uncultured Gemmiger sp. | reverse complement strand
GTATTATCTGCGCTTTTGGCTTAGCAGCTGCCGCACCTCGCTCGCCGTATCGGCGCTTAGAATTATGCGGTATTGCCCTAAGAGTTTTCCAGTACATCCACCCGGCTGCCAGTGAAGACAAGGGGCTGCGCGGCGTCGATGACGGCCAGCGGGCGGGAAGCAAGGTCGCTGCGCGTCCACTTCTGTACGCCGTCGTAGCCGTAGCACTCGACGACGTTCGGGCAGAGCAGGTAGATGTCCGTCTCGGTGGCCGAGACGCCGAACGCCTGCCGCGCGGGAATTTCCGCCATAGCGGTGAGGCTTTCGTCCAGTGTGACAAGGCTGTTGCCGCCCCGGATGTTCAGCAGCAGCGCGGTCTGGCGACGGCCGGGCGCGACGCTTTGCAGCGTGGCGCCGCCGTAGTCATAGCGGGCGGTCTCTGCGCCGGTGCGCGGGTCAATAACCGCTAAATAGGTGTCAAACACCGCCATGACGCGGTTTTCGCTCTGCCAGTCCAGTCGCAGCAGCATACTGCCCTGCTCGGCGGTGTAGACCGCGCCATCCTTGTCGGAGTCGGTATTCATGAACCGCACGGTGCAGCTCAGCTGTCCGTCGCGGGCGGCCAGCATCCCGGCAGCAAAGCGGCGGTTGTCGGGGGCAAAATCCAGCGCGATCGGGGTGCCGTCGGACTGGGTCATTTCCCAGCTGTACAGCTGGCGCAGCGACGGGTCGTAGATGCGCACCTGCGCGGCGTAGCGGCCGGACTCGGTGACGACGGCCAGCGAGTTGTTATTCGACATGGCGCACAGCAAAATGCCGGAGTCGAAATTCTGCGAGTAGAGCGTGCGGGTGCGGCTGCAGATCGTCAGCTCGTTGCCCGCGCGGTTGTAGACGACGAAGTGTGTGCCGCCCACAGCCAGCACCGGCCGCGCGTAGGACGGATGCAGGCTTAAAATTTTTGACCCGTAGGCCGAGTAGACCAACACATCCTCCGCCCCCAGCTCGACAAAGCCGCCTGCAAGCGGCTCGATCTGCAGCGGCTCGGTGATGCCGGTGTTGGCAGGCCAGCCGCCGTCGGTGCGGTTGAGGTAGAGCAGGCCGCTGTCGATGGTGTCGCCCAGCAGCGCCAGCGACGCCGACAGTGTGCCGCTGAGCACGACGACCGCCACTGCCAGCACAAGGATGACTGCGCCGAGGAACACCCGCCGCCGGTGCTGGCGCTGCTTGTAGAGCGGTGTCAGCGATTTGAGCCGCGCAGCCGTCTCCGCCGCCTGTGGATCGTCGGCCTTGGGTGGGGCTGCACAGCGCCGCACGGGCTGCGGCGTGCGCAGGCTGATGTCCCCGCTGGTGCCGCGGATGCCCGCTTCAGGAGCCTGCCCCTGCTCCCGCGCCAGCATCCGCTGCCGCCGCGCCAAGCGCTCTTTTTCCGATTTGTTCATGGGTAGGCTCCCCTCCTTTCGTGCATATCCGCAGGGATCGGGCATGCCCCGCCCCTACAGACCACCCGTCAACCCCGGATACTCCACCTTCTCCAAAAACAGCCCCTTGGCGGGCAGGGTTTGCCCGGCTTGGCGGCGGTCGCGGCTGGCAAGCAGCGCGGGGATGCTCTCCGGCGCGCGCTTGTGCAGTCCGGCCTCAACCAGCGTCCCGGCGAGGATGCGCACCATGTTATAGAGGTACCCGTCCGCCGTGACGGAAATCACAAAATGATTTCCGCTTTGTACTACATTACATTCTGTAATTGTTCGCGCCGTGTCCCCGTGGGCGGCGGCGCTGGAGCCGGAGGCGCAGAGCGCGGCAAAATCATGCGTACCTACGAACTGCTGTGCGGCGGCCTGCATCGCAGCCAAGTCCAGCGGCGCAGCCACCCGGTAACAGGTGTCGAAGGTGAACGGGTCGTCCACCCGCGCGTTTAAGATGTAGTAGTGATACGTTTTGGCGTGCGCGGCGTACCGCGCGTGGAAGTCGTCCGCCACCGGCTGCACGGCCAGCGCGCGGATGTCCGGCGGCAGGTGCGCGTTGAGCGCCGGGACGAACTTTTCCATCGGTACTTTGCCAGTATAGCAGAAGCTGAGCGCGAAACGCCGCGCATGAACGCCCGCGTCAGTGCGGGAGCAGCCCTTCACGTCGGGGCGCTGCCCCAGCGCCGCTTGCATCGCGTCCTGCAAAACCGCGCAGACCGTCGGCGCATTCGGCTGCACTTGAAAACCGGCGTAGTGGGTGCCCTTGTAGGTTATCCAAAGTAAATAATTCATAGCAACATAAATCCTTAAAGCCTTCCCCCTAGGGGGAAGGTGCCGCCCGCAGGCGGCGGATGAGGGGCAGAGGCCCCGCAGCAACCCATTCAAGGGCAATGGTCGAACCGCCGCCCCTCATCAGTCACCTTCGGTGACAGCTTCCCCCAAGGGGGAAGCCTTTTCTCAGCCCAACCCCGGCACAAACAGTCTCGTGCAGCCAATCAGTACCAGTGCCACCGCAATAACCACCATGCACTTGAAGTCCTCGGTCGTAAATTTCAGCTGCTTTAACCGGGTGCGGCCTTCGCCGCCGTGGTAGCAGCGGCACTCCATCGCCATCGCCAACTCGTCGGCGCGGCGGAAAGCCGAGATGAACAGCGGGATCAAGATCGGCACCAGCGCCTTGATGCGCTGGGTGAAGGTGCCGCTGTCCAGCATCGCGCCGCGCGCCTTCTGGGCGTTCATGATCTTTTCGGTCTCCTCGATCAGCGTCGGGATGAACCGCAGAGCAATTGTCATCATCATCGCCAGCTCGTGCACCGGAAAGTGAACCTTCGCCAGCGGGCGCAGCAGGCTCTCGATGGCGTCAGTCAGCACGATGGGGCTGGTAGTGTAGGTCAAAAGGCTCGTGCCTGCGATCAAGGCGCAGACGCGCACGGCCAGCAGGATGGCGTACTTGACGCCCTCGGCGTAGATTTTGAACACCCAGAAATGCACGAGCGGTTCCCCCTGCCCCGTGACGAAGAACAGGTTCAGCACCGCCGTGAAAATCACGATGGGTACGATGGGCTTCAGACTCTTCAAAATCATCTTGCCGGGAATCTGTGCAATTTTGTACAGCGCGGCCAGCAGCGCAATGGACAGCGCCAGCCCCAGCGGGTTCGGCGCGACAAACAGTACAATGATATAGGCAATCGTCGCAACGAGCTTCAAGCGCGGGTCACAGCGGTGCAGGATGGAATGCCCCGGAAAATGCTGACCGATCGTAATATCTTTAAGCATTTGCCCCACCTCCCTGCTTGGCGGCCAGCGCCTTTTGGATCGTCTTGACCGCGTAGGGGATCGTGTAGACATCCGCGGGAATGTCCAGCCCCATCTGGCGCAGCATCAGGAAAATCTGCGTGACCTGCGGCACCGAAAGCCCCAGCTCCAGCAGCTCCTGCGCGCGGGCAAAGACGTTTTCGACGGTGTCATACATCGCGATCTTGGCGCGGTGCATCACCAGCACGCGGTTGGCGTACTTAGCAATGTCTTCCATCGAGTGACTGACAAGCAGTACCGTGATGCCGGTTTTTTTGTGGTAATCGCGAATCTGGCTCAAGATCGTGTCGCGGCCTTCGGGGTCAAGTCCGGCGGCGGGCTCGTCCAGCACCAGCACACGGGGGTGCATCGCCATGACGCCCGCAATTGCGACGCGGCGCTTCTGCCCGCCCGAAAGCTCGAACGGGCTTTTCTGCAAAAGCTCGTCGCTCAGGCCGACGAAGGCGGCGGCCTCCTTGACGCGGCGCTGCACCTCGGCCTCATCCAGCCCCATATTGCGCGGACCGTAGGCAATGTCGCGGGCGCAGGTCTCCTCAAACAGCTGGTATTCGGGGTACTGCATGACAAGCCCGACCAAAAAGCGGAAGCTGCGCAGGTCGGCACCCTGCGCCCACAGGTCGTGGCCGTCGACGAGGACGTGGCCGGACGTGGGGCGGTTTAGACCATTAAAATGGCTTATCAGCGTGGATTTTCCGCTGCCGGTGGAGCCGATGATGCCGACGAAATCGCCCTCCTCGACGGTGAACGACACGTCATCCAGCGCCGTGGTAGCGTCCGGCATGCCCTGATTGTAGACATAGCGCAGGTTTTCAACACGAATGATCTCGGACATAGTTGTTCCTTTCCCGCCGGATACAGCCCGATGTAGGGTGCCGTTCCGGCATATGTGGGATGTTTTACAAGAAGGCTTCCCCCTCCGGGGGAAGCTGTCACCGAAGGTGACTGATGAGGGGCGGCTGTGCCGTGGTGATCCGGTAATGGGTGGTTGAGAGAAGTTCGCCCCTCATCCGCCGCCTGCGGGCGGCACCTTCCCCCCGCAGGGGAAGGCTTGGGGTTATTTCAGCAGCTTAAACAGCTCCTCCGCGCACGCCTCCGGCGTGATCACGTTTTCCGGCATGGGGATGCCGACTTTTACCAGCTCGTCGCGCAATTCGGCGGCCTGCGGCACGTCGAGGCGGTAGCCGTGCAGCTTCTCGGTCTGGCTGAATACCTGCTCCGGCGTGCCCTCCATGACGATGCGGCCCCGGCTCATCACCAGCACGCGGTCGGCTTGGGCGGCCTCCTCCATATAATGTGTGATGGAGACGATCGTGATTCCCGCTGCCCGCAGCTGGCGGATGGTATTCATGACCTGCGCGCGGCCGTGGGGGTCAAGCATGGCGGTCGACTCGTCCAGCACAAGGCAGTCCGGCCGCATGGCAATGACGCCTGCGATGGCGACGCGCTGCTTCTGCCCGCCGGACAGCTTATACGGCGCGGCGTCGCGCTTTTCGTAGATACCGGCCAGCTTCATGGCTTCGTCGATGCGGGTGCGGATCTCCTCCGGCGGCACGCCGAGGTTCTCCGGCGCAAAGGCGACATCCTCCTCGACGATGGTGGCGACGATCTGGTTGTCCGGATTTTGGAACACCATGCCGACCTTCTGGCGCACATCGTAGAGGTGATCTTCGTTGCGGGTGTCCATCCCCTCGACCAGCACCGTGCCCGCTTCGGGCAGCAGAATGGCATTGAAATGCTTTGCCAGCGTGGACTTGCCGCAGCCGTTCGCGCCCAGCACGGCGACAAACTCGCCGCGCCGGATGTCAACGCTGACGCCGTCGACGGCGTAGGTCGGCTGCTCCGGGTCATAGCGGAAGCGCACGTCCTGCGCCTGTAAAATCGATTCGTTTTGCATAAAAGTTCCCCTTTCGGGTCATTGCGGCGGGTTCTCCTCCAATTTCACGACGAGAACGTCGCCAAAATAAGTTATGCTGCCCGCCTGCGGGTAGACAGGCATGGCGGCAAATTCCGCGCTGGACACAATATTCTCGTACTCGGCCAGCGTGACGCCCCCGGCGTTGAAGCCGTGGTAGTCGTAGAGATAGGTCGGCCAGCAGTCCAGAATGCCGTGGGTGCCGCCCCAGAACAGCGGCGAGCGCTGATACTGGCTGTACCAGTACAGGGCGTTCGCGTCCTGCACGCGGGTTTCATCCGGGAAGCCTGCCATCAGCAGGCGGTTGTCGGCGGTGTAGTCAGGGTCGGCCATGACCTGATTCAAAATCGAATCGGTCAGTGTGCCGACATATTCATAAGAAAGCGCGACGGTGCGGTAGGTCGCGGTGGCCGAGATGGCAAACAGCCAGCAGACCAGCGCGGTCAGTACCGTACCGACCGCCCGCGTCAGACGGTTCACGCGCGGTGCGGCGGGCAGTGCCCAGACTGCCAGACAGAACGGCAGGACAAATTGCAGCGGGTAGCTCATCAGGCGGTCGACCTGCACATCGGGCGCGATAACGTCGATGACGTTGCAGGCCAGCGGCAGCAGTGCCGTGCAGACGGCCAGCAAGGCCAGATAGACGGGGCGCTTCACCAGAGCCAGCCCCCGGCAGACCAGCCCGAACACTGCTGTCAATACCAGCAGCCGCCAGAGCCATGTGCCGATGTGGCCGGTCTCCATTTTAAAATAGCTGAAGAAATCGCCGTAGGCGTGTACCAGCGAGGGGCGCAGCTGCGCAAGGCTCTGCCCCAAGCTGATCTGGTCGGCACCGCAGTAGTCGGCCATTGTTGTGTTGTAGCGCAGCTGTTCCAGCTTTGTGATGCCGAAGTAGAGCGCTCCGCCCAGCACACCGACGCCCAGCATCCGCCCGGCCGCCAGCAGCGTCGGGCGCAGCGGCTCGGTGCGCAGGCAGGCCAGCATGACGGAAAGCAACGTCAGCCCGGCGGCAATGCCGACATAGGCCTGATAGCCGCCCATCGAGAATGCCATGCAGATGACCGCCAGCACAAAGCGGAAGGGGCTGGGCTGGCAGAACGCGAGCCAGACGGCGGCGACAGCCAGCAGCATCGCGAGCGCAAAGCTCAGCGTCAGATGCACGACGAGCGCCTGCCAGACCAGCGCCGGGGCGACCGCGAAGGCAATGCACGTCCATGCGACGAACCAGCGGCTGCGCAGCTGCCACAAATCGGCCAGCAGCAGCGATGCCAGCGCGATGCCAAAGGTGTTTGCGGCGAAAAACAGCGCGGGCATGACGATGGACAGCGACGCCTGCCGCGTCCACGCCATAAGCCAGCGGCCAAGCCGGACGTTCCAGCTCAGGTTCGTCGCCCAGAGCAGTCCCTCGCACAGGCCGTCGGGGCCGGTGTAGCCCGTCACCAAAAACAGGTAGTGGGCAAAGACGAGTGCCAGCCCGGCAGTCAGCAGGGCGGTGGGCAGCAGCGGGCACAGGGCGTCGCACCGCTCCCGCAGCCAGTCACGCTCACGGGCAAGACCATTCAGCCATGGGAAAGGGGTAAAGGTACTCATGGCTCAGTTTTCCTCCCAGATGGCGGTCGCGCCGCAGGGCACGACGCCGCCGGTGGAGGAGACCGGCAGGCCGATCTCGTCGCAGTGGGTGTGCCCGCCCTTCACGGGGCAGAGCGTCGTCTTGACGATGTACTCCATGACGGCGGGGCTCAGACCCTCGGTGTAGGAGTTGATGACAAAAAACAGCGGCTTGTCGCTTAAAACCTGCTCCGTCAGCGTGATAAGGTCGTAGACGTTATCTTCGAGCTTCCAGATCTCGCCGCCGGGGCCGCGGCCATAGCTGGGCGGATCCATGATGACGGCGTCGTACTTGTTGCCGCGGCGGATCTCGCGCTGGACGAACTTGGCGCAGTCATCGACGATCCAGCGGCAGGGGCGGTCGGTCAGATTGCTGGCGGCGGCGTTTTCCCGCGCCCACGCAACCATGCCCTTGCTGGCGTCCACGTGGGTGACCGACGCACCCGCGGCGAGGCACGCCAGCGTCGCGCCGCCGGTGTAGCCGAACAGGTTCAGCACACGGATGGGGCGGCCGGCAGCCCTGATTTTCTCCTGATACCACGCCCAGTTTACGGCCTGCTCCGGAAAGACGCCGGTGTGCTTGAAGCCGGTGGGACTGACGATGAGGGTCAGGTCGTTCCAGTGAATCTGCCACTTCTGGGGCAGTTTTTTGTGGTAGTTCCACTGCCCGCCGCCCTTGGCGGAGCGGTAGTAGACGGCGTCAGCCTTCGCCCACAGGGGGCTGGTCTCGGCATTTTTCCAGATGACCTGCGGGTCGGGGCGGATGAGCAGGGTCTTGCCCCAGCGCTCCAGCCGGTTGTGGTTGGTGGCGTCGAGCAGTTCGTAATCCTGCCATGTATCAGCAGGGCGCATAGGCGGTTCTCCTTTCCAAAACGGTCAGCGGGGCGGGTTTTCCTCCAGCTTGACCACCAGTATATCGTCAAATTTTTCCAGCGAGCCTTCGGCCGGGTAGACCGGCATTTCTTTAAACGCCTCGCTGTCGATGATGTCATAGTATTCGTCGGTGTCCACTTCGCCGATCCAGACGCCGTGATAGTCGTACAGGTAGTGCTTCCAGTTGCCCAGCACGCCCGCGCGGCCATCCCAGAAGACCATGTTCTTTGTGTAGGCGCTCTTGTCGAACAGGAAGTTGAACTTCTGCGCCTCACTCTCGTCGGGCAGACCGGCGATCAGTACGCGTGTATCGGAGGTGTAGTCGGTGCTGTTGAAGACGCGGGTCAGAATGGCGGTGGACAGCGTGTCGACGTACTCGTAGGCCAGCGCAACGGTGCGGTAGGACGCATAGGCCGTGACGGTGCAAAGCCAGCACAGCACGACGGCCGCCGCCCCTGCCCCGACGCGGGCGAGCTTTTCCCACGCGTCGCAGCCGCGCGCCTGCTCGGCCAGCACGAGCGCGAAGGGCACCATCAGCTGCATCGGGTGGCTCATCAAAACGTTGATATTACCCTCGATCAGTACGTCGACAATGTTGATGGCCAGCGGCAGCAGCAGCCCCAGCACGGCCAGCAGAACGGCCTGCGGCTTGCGGCGGCGCACCAGACGCAGCCAGCCGAGGAACAGCAGCACCGCCGTGCCCAGCAGGATCACCAGCAGTATCTTGCCGGTGTGGTTGGGGCCGGAGGTGAAGTAATCCTTGAAATCGCGGTAGGCCTGCAGAATTTTGCTGCCCAGCCCGCCCAAAAAGCTGCCCGCGCCGAAGCGGCTCAGACCGCCTTTGTCGGAAAGTGTGATGTTGTAGCGATGAATTTCAAGCTGCAGCACGGCAAAATACACCGCCGCGCCCAGCAGCCCCATCGCCAGCGCCCTGCCCGCGCGGCAAAAAATCTCCGGCAGCGGGCGCTCCTGCAAGCAGTCGAGCATCAGCGTCATGACGATGGCACCCGTCGCGAAGCCGATCCACGCCTGATAACCGCCCATGCCGCAGGCCAGCGCCAGCACGGCCACCACAAACGACGGCCACCCTTTTTTTGTCAGGACGAGGTAGGACGCCAGCACGGTCATCAGCAGGCTGAAGCCGTAGACATAGGCCATGTAGATGACAAGGTGCTGCTCGATGACAGACGGCGCGACGACGAGCGACACCGTGCTCAGAATCAACAGCGGCTTGCTCTCAATGTGCCACAAATCGGCCAGCAGCAGCATGGCGGTGGCGGTGCAGGCGGCGTTGAACGCCAGAAAAATCGCGGGCATGACGACATTGCAGCCCGCCGCGCTGAGGTAGCGCATCATCCACCGGCCGATGGAGAGCGCCCAGTTCTGATTCCAGTAGTAGAACAGCCCCTCGTTCGTGCCGTCCGGGCTGGTGTAGCCGTAGAACAGGAACAGCGCGTGGCACAAAAACATGCCGAGGAACGCCGCCTTGAACACGGCGGCGGCATATTTGCGGAAGGTCTCGGCGCAGCTGCGCCACTGCTCCCGCTCGGCGGTAAGCCATCTGGGCAAGGTATCCACTTCCCTTCTTGATTTTAGCAGCCTTTAAAACATGCTCGTCTGCCCGGCGTCTTCCTCGTCAAAGCGGCGGGGCACGGCCATGTGCAGGTGTTCGTAGGCAAGGCGGGTCACGCAGCGGCCGCGCGGGGTGCGGGTCAGCATGCCCATCTGCATCAGGTACGGCTCGCAGATATCCTCCAGCGTGACGCTTTCCTCGCCGAGGGCGGCGGCCAGCGTGTCAAGCCCGACGGGGCCGCCGTTGTACATCTCAATGATGGCGCGCAGCAGGCTGCGGTCAAGCTCGTCAAGGCCGAGCTCGTCAATGTCCATCCACTTGCGGGCGGCGATGGCGGTTTCCTCGTCAATGGTACCGTCGCTCTGCACGGTGGCAAAGTCGCGGACGCGTTTCAGCATACGGTTTGCAATACGCGGCGTACCGCGGGCGCAGCGGGCAAGCTCCAGCGCGCCCGCCTCGGTGATAGGCACGCCCAGAATGCCCGCGCTGCGCGTGATGATGCGCCCCAGCTCCTGCGGGCTGTAGGGCTCCAGCTTTAACAGGATGCCGAAGCGGTCACGCAGCGGCCCCGTCAGCTGCCCGGCGCGGGTCGTCGCGCCCACCAGCGTGAAGCGCGGCAGGTTGATGCGGATACTCTGGGCGCTGGGGCCTTTGCCAATCATGATGTCGAGGGCAAAATCCTCCAGCGCGGGGTACAGAACTTCTTCGACCTGACGCGATAAACGGTGGATCTCATCAATAAAAAGAATGTCGCCCTCCTGCAGATTTGTCAGCAGGGCGGCAAGATCACCGGGCTTCTCGATGGCCGGACCCGACGTAATGCGGATTTGTACGCCCATCTCCTGCGCCACGATGCCGGCGAGGGTGGTTTTGCCCAGACCCGGCGGGCCGTAAAGCAGGATGTGATCCATCGGCTCGCCGCGCTGCTGCGCCGCCCGCAGGTAGACCTTCAGGTTGCCCTTCGCCTTCTCCTGCCCGACGTAATCGTCCAGCGTTTTCGGGCGCAGGCTGATCTCTTCGGCGTCGGCGGGCATGGCGTCGGGGCTGACAAGGCGGCTGGGGTCAACGGTGTATTCCTGATTCATGAATGTGTCTCTCTCCCCTTCTCTTTACACGCGCGACAGGCTGCGCAGGGCAATGGTGATGATCTCCTGCACGGAGAGTGTCTCGTCGACCCGCGCCACGGCGGCCGCTGCGTCCGACGCCGCGTAGCCAAGGCTGACAAGTGCGGCCACGGCCTGTGCCGGGGCGCTGCTGGGCGCGGGGGCGGCGTAATTGCCGGAGAAGCCCGTGCCTGCGGCCAGCCCCTTGCCGACCTTGTCCTTCAGTTCCAGCGCAATGCGCTGCGCCAGCTTGGGGCCGACGCCGGACGCTTTCGTGAAGGCTTTGTGGTCGCCGCTGGACGCTGCGAGGGCGACTTTTTCCGGCGTCATGATGGACAAAATGGACAGCCCGGCCTTGGGGCCGACGCCGGTGACGCCGGTCAGCATCTTGAAGCAGTCGCGCTGTTCCTCAGTCGCAAAGCCGTAGAGCGAGACATCGTTCTCGGTGACGTTCATGATGGTGAAGACCGTCCCCTCCTGCCCGACGGGTGGTAGGGCTTCGCCGGTGGTGGCGGGGATCTGGACGTAATAGCCGACCCCGCCGCAGCGGATGACAGCGGAATCCAGCGTTTTTTTGATGATTTTTCCGGTCAGGCAGTAGATCATGGTATGTCCTTCTTTATCGTACCGGCGTGCCCATCAGGAGGCTGCGGCTGCAATGGCAGTGCGCGATCGCCATGCCGAGGGCGTCGGCGGTGTCGTCAGGCTTGGGGATAGTTTCGAGGTGCAGCATCATGCGGGTCATTTCCTGAATCTGCTTTTTCACGGCCTTGCCGTAGCCGGTGATGGCCTGCTTGACCTGCATGGGGGTGTATTCGTAGATCGGCACGCCGCACTGCGCGGCCGCCAGCAGAATGACGCCGCGCGCCTCGGCCACGCCGATGACGGTGGTCTGGTTGTGCTGATAGTACAGCTTTTCGATGGAGAGGGCTTCGGGCTGGTAGCGCTTGCAGATGTCAAGCACACCCTCGTAAATTTCGACGAGGCGCTGTTCAAAAGGTGTGTCCTTCTCGGTGATGACCGCCCCGTACCCGATGGGCGCGAAGCGGTTGCCGATGTACTCCACCACGCCCCAGCCAACAATCGCATAACCGGGGTCGATGCCCAATACGCGCATAGTCCTATACCTCCCCACTTTAACTGATATAGTATAGCATAAAAGCAAGGGTACGTCCATAGGTTGTAAATAAAAAAGGCTTCCCGTAGCGGGAAACCTTTGGAAGCGAGGGGCTTCCCCTTTGGGGGAAGCTGTCAGCGGCTCCGACCGCTGACTGATGAGGGGCGGCGTAATCGCTATTGCCCGTTAAAGGGTGGCTGAGGTAGCTCCGCCCCTCATCCGGCGCTTTGCGCCACCTTCCCCCCTGGGGGAAGGCTTTTACCACCCCATCTGCCTCTTCGCCGCCCTGAGCGCTTTCCGCAGCGGCCTATACAGCAACAGCATAATGGCAAAATTGCCCACGCCGTGCATGGCGTCGTAGCTTAGGCCGCTCAGCCACCAGCTGAGCGCAAAGGCGGGGGTCTTGGCGACGAGGTAGACGGCGGCGCACAGCCCGCCGAAGCACAAGCCGTACAGCCCGCTGAACACCGCCCAGAACAGCGCGTGGTCGATGCGCCGGAACACCCACGCCAGCAGCGCCAGCAGATACCAGATGTACAGGTACATCGCCCACCACAGCCCGAAGCCGTACAGCACGCCCTGCAGCAGGATGAACACCGTGATGGCGGCGGGCATCTCGCGCGGGAGCTCCAGCGCAAACAGGATGATGAGCAGCGTCACCGGCTCGATGTTGGGCAGGCCGCTCATGGCCTGCTTGCTGACGACGAGCAGCGCACCCATCAGCCCCGACAGCACCAGCCCGACGACACGGCGGTGGTTACTTCGTGTAGGTGAAGGCATAGCTGTCGCCGTCGTGCAGCTCGATGTCGGCCACGCCGACGGACGTCATCTCGCCGTCCGCGTCGGTCAGGCACCACCAAGAGCCGTCCGCGTCATAGTCGGCGGCCTCGCCGTTGACGACGGTCACAAAACCGGCCGCTGCCTCGTCGGCGCTGATGACGCCTGCGTCGGCCAGCGCATCGCTGAGCTTCTCGCCGTCGGTGGCGTCGAGGGTCAGTTCGGTACTCTCGCCGTCCGCGCCGGTCACGGTGAAGGTGAACTGGATGGCGGCGGCAGAGTCGGCGGCCTCGGCGGTGGAGGCAGCTTCCTCGGACACAGCCTCAGAGACGACTTCAGAGGACGCAGCTTCGGAAGAAGCAGTGGAAGCGGAAGCGCCGCAGCCTGCCAGCAGAGCAGCGGAGAGCGCAAGGCTCAGGAACAAAGCAGAAAGTTTTTTCATGAGAGTACCCCTTTACTATTGTAATGATGCACAAATTTAGGCAAGAAACATTATACAAAATACCAGTATAAAACGCAAGTGTTGAATGATGTACGTAAGGGCGGAGCAGAGCCCCGCCCCTACGGTACTGCTATTGTTTCAACTGCTCCCTATGATACTGCATCGTATACAGCTGGTAATATCTCCCATGCTCTGCCAGCAGCTCTTGGTGATTCCCCTGCTCCAGAATCCTGCCGTGAGACAAAACAATAATAGTATCCGCGTGCTGGATCGTCGACAATCTGTGCGCGACAATCAGCATTGTGCCCACCGACCGCATCTTTTCCAAGGAGTCCTGAATCAACAGCTCGGTCTCGGTGTCGATATTCGCCGTTGCTTCGTCCAGAATCATCACGCTGGGCTTGTGCAGGATCGTCCGCGCGAAGCTGAGCAGCTGCCGCTGCCCGGCCGAGAAGTTGTTTCCGCGTTCGCGCACCTCCTCGTCAAGGCCGTGGTCCAGCTTCGCGATGAATTTGTCGGCGTTTACATAGCGGCAGACCTGCATGATTTCCTCGTCGGAGACGCCCTCCTCCCGCAGCACGATGTTGCTGCGGATCGTGCCGGAGAAGAGGAACACATCCTGCAGCATCTGGCCGAAATGGCGGCGCAGTGACGCAATTTTGATCTTGCGGATGTCGACGCCGTCAATTAAGATCTCGCCCTTCTGGAACTCATAATTGCGGCAGATCAGCGACAGAATCGTGCTCTTGCCGGAGCCGGTTGACCCGACAAAGGCCACCGTCTCGCGGGGATTCACGTGGAACGACACGCCCTGCAGCACCCACTCGCCGGGGACGTAGCTGAACCAGACGTCGCGGAATTCGATCTCGCCGCGAATCTCGTCCGGCTCGATGGCGTCGGGCGCATCGACCATCTTCGGCTCGATGTCCATGAGGGAAAACACCTTCTCCGACGACGCCAGCGCCGACTGCAGCCAGTTAAACTGCTCAGCTAAATTCTGGATGGGCGTGAAAAACTTCGAGATGTACATATAAAACGTAACGATGGTGCCGCCCGTGATGGTCTGCCCTAAAAACGTCACGCTGTTTAGGTGCCCCATGCCGCCCAGATAGAACAGGCACAAAATCGAGCAGATGTACAGCATGTAGACCAGCGGCCGGAACACGCCGAAAACGAAGATCTGCTCCTGCGTTGCTTTTGCGAGGGTCTGGCTTTTCTCGCGGAACTCCGCCATTTTTTCGTCCTCGCGGCCAAAGATCTGCGTCACCTTGATGCCGGACAGATTCTCCGACAGATAGGTGTTAATGTCGGTTGTCGCGTCCTTGACCTTGCGGTAGGCGCGGCGGGAAAACTTGCGGAAAATCACCGTGAAAATGACGATGAACGGAACAAAACACAGCACCATCAGCGTCAGCTCGTAGTTGAGCAGCAGCATCGCGACCAGAATGCCGAGAATGACGAAGATGTTTTTCGTCAGGCTGACAAGCAGGTTCGTGAACATCATCGAGATAGCGTTGGTGTCATTCGTCACGCGGGTGACGAGCTTGCCGACGGGAATCTCGTTCAGCTGCTCGTGGGACAACGACTCGATGTGGGTGAACAAATCCTCGCGCAGGTCGGAGATAATGCGCTGGCCGACCCGCTGCAGAATGACCGCCTGAAAATAGGTGCTTGCCATCGAAAAAACCAGCACGCCCGCATAGACGGCCACGCCCGCAAACAGGCGCGGCAGCTCGAACACGCCCGCAACCAGCTCCTCCAGCGCGCCAACGATCAGCGGAGAGATAATGTCGTAGGCAATCGAGAACAGCATCAGGAACAGCACAACGACGAATTTCGCCCAGTACGGCTTGGCGTACCCGGCCAGACGGCGCAAAATCTCGCCGTCGTCCATCGTGCGCTCGAAGTCCATCGTCTCCTCTTTGTCCTTGACGAGGGTGTAGGCCAGCACCAGCAGCGCCGTGACGCTGCCGATGACCGCACCCACAAGCAGCAGCGGATTCATATTAGTCATGGTCGTCACCTCCGGCTTCCTCTTCCAGCTTTTGCAGGTCGACCATGCGGCGGTACTCGGCGCAGCTGCGGTACAGCACGTCGTGCGCGCCCACCGCCTCCACCCTGCCGTCGTCGAGGAAGATGATCTTGTCCAGCTGCTCCACCGTCGAAATGCGGTGGGCAATCAGCAGCGTCGTTTTGCCCGCGCGGCTCTCGCGCAGGTTGTCGAGGATAATGCGCTCGGTGCGGGTGTCGACGGCGGAAACTGAGTCGTCCAGAATCAGGATCGGCGCATCCTTCAACAGCGCCCGCGCAATCGAGATGCGCTGCTTCTGCCCACCGGAGACGGTCACGCCGCGCTCGCCAAGGATGGTCTCGTAGCCGTCCTTGAAATCGACGATATTGTCCCGTACATCGGCCAGCGCGGCGGCGTGGTCGATGGCCTCCTGACTGGCACCGTCGACGCCGAAGCCGATGTTGTGGGCGATCGTGTCCGAAAACAGGAAGTTGTCCTGCGGCACGTAAGCGCAGGCGTCGCGCACCGAGCGGATGGACACGGTGTTCACGTCCTGCCCGTCGACGAACAGCGTGCCGTCGGGCACGTTGTAGGTGCGCAGCAGCAGGTCGACCAGCGCCGTTTTGCCTGCGCCGGTCTTGCCGACGATGCCGACGCTCTCGCCGGGCTGGATGGTGAAGGAGACGTCCTTCAGCACATCGTACTCGCCGTCGGGGTAGCGGAAGCTCAGATGGCGGAACTCGATGCCGCCGCGCGGATTCTGCAGGTCGGCCACGCCGTCGTGGTCGGTCACATCGATGGGCGCGTCGAGCAGTTCGGCAATGCGGTTCAGCGAAGCCTTGCCGCGGGCGGTCTTTTCGATCAGCATCGAGACAGCCATGATCGGCCAGACGATGGCCTCGAAGTAACCGATGTATTCGACCAGCTGCCCGGCGTTGAACTGCCCGCGGTACACGAGCCAGCCGCCGTAGCCGAGGATGACGCAGATGACCGACTCGACAAACAGCGTGATGAGCACTTCCAGCAGCGTGGCAATTTTTGTGTAGATTACGTTGATTTCTTCGTTTTCCTTGTTTAATTTGCGGAAGGCGGTCAGCTCTTTCAGCTCTTTCACAAACGCCTTGATGACCGCAATGCCGGAGAAATTCTCCTGCGCGAAGTCCGACAGGTCAGAGAACGCCTGCTGGCGCTCCTCCCACCGCTTTGTCATGACTTGGCTCATGACGGTGCCGATGGCGAACATAACGCCCGCCGGGATGAGGGCGAGCAGCGTCAGCTTGAAATCCATTCGCCACATCTTGACCAGCGCCATAATGCCCAGCACGGCGGCGTCGAAAAACATAAGGATGCCGTCGCCGAAGCATTCCTGAATCGTGTCCAGATCGTTGGTGTACAGGCTCATCAGGTTGCCGACCTTGTTGACCTGATAGTATTGCTGGGACAGTTGGCGGCTGTGGTCGAACATCCGCTCACGCAGGTCAGCCGCGACGCGCACCGCCGACCCGAAGAAGCAGATGCGCCACAAAAAGCGCCCCACAACCATCAGCAGCACGATCCAGATCATCGGCAGGCAGATGTGCCGGAACAGTACCTCTTTTGTGAAAGGCAGCGTCTGGCCGTTCACGACCACCTGCCCCAAGTTTACGCCGTTGATGACGAGCCGGTACAATTCCGGGATCAGCAGCTGGATATAGTCGACCGTCAGCAATGCCAGAATGCCCAGCAGCAGCGCGGGGGCGTGCTTCAGGTAGTAGCGGTTGATGTGTCTGCCAAAAATCACGGCGATCCTCCTTCCCCTTTTACAGCTATTTGCGGGCAAAGCCGCAGACTTTCAGTATAGCGTACCTGCGCGGATTCGTCAACGGTCTGGCAGACAACAAAAAGCCGGGGGCGAACTTTTGCGTTCGCCCCCGGCGGTCTTACTTCTTCGGAGTCATAGCCTCATAACCCTTTGCGTTATTTTTCGGTCTGTGTCCACATTTTCATGGGGATCATTCCTATCTGTATTAGAACTAGCGCCCTTTTTGAATCTTAAGAACTGTTCATTGGACTAACCCTTTGACTGTCGGTAAGATCAAGTTCGGGATGGGTCTGATGCCGAGGATCAACCTCTTAACTCTAGTACATTGGAGTATCTCCTTGTCGATCAGGTGAAGTTCAAGTACATCTTGTTCGGCGGAGGGGTGACGGTCATCTCTACCAGCCTTCTTTCTTCCTGATCTATATGTCATGCTAGGGGTCTGCTTTTGACGGCCCCTGAGTCTGCTAACGAAGTTTTAAGTAACCTGCCATCGCGTTTTTATAACTCTTTTACAGGTGATGACCTGCGGCTTCGGATGCGGTTCTTCTCTTGTCAGCAGGCCCAGGCCCGCCGGTGATGAATGGGATCTTTAAAGTTTGCCATCGGACTTGAGCCTCCTTCCTTACGAAATCCTGCCGGCGGCCTTTACACTATCTTTCCGGTTTCTTCTTCTGCCCTCGTGCGGCTGGATCGGAGTCCCTACAGTGCTTCCTTTTTCCTTTCCCGACGTTGGGAAACTTGGGGAAGATCTTCTCTAGGATGTCGATCTGTTCACGACCGGTCTTTGATGAAGAACCTTTTGGAAAGTGGCTTCACTTGGAGTTCTTAACTCCTTATCTCCGGCTGTTTTCTTTCTGTGACTATACTATATCACAGTCTTAGGAATCCGTCTATTCGCAGACTTCACAACCTTGCAAGGAAAGATTTGTGCATATTCCGGATTGATTCGTGCATGTAAAGGGTGGTATAATAAATATGTTGGGCTGTTGTAAGCCTTGCGGGGCGTCGGGGACGCCGCCCCCCTACAACGCGGCGGGAATGCGCCGCATCGTTTTTTGCCAACCGTAGGGGCGGATTCCATATCCGCCCGTGGGGTGTTGCGGCTGCCGCAACGTCCCCGGCGGCATGGGGGCATGCCGCCCTACGTATAACCATAGGGTTGGATGTAGGGCGGGGCACCCTCACCCCGCCGTAAGCGCACCAAATAAAAAGCCCCGAAGCCTTTGGCTTCGGGGCTTTTTATTTGGTGCGCGGTACAGGACTCGAACCTGTGACCTCCTGCACGTCAAGCAGATGCTCTACCAGCTGAGCTAACCGCGCATAAGCGTCGCTGTTTCTCAGCGACGTGTATTATTATAGCATAGGCTTTTGCGAATTGCAAGCCCTTTTTTGAAAAAAATCAGTCCAAAATCCGCCCGTCGGTGGAGATCGTCACCACCTGCCACGGCAGGAACTTGCCGCTGGCCTGCAAAGCGCGCTTGGCGGCGTTCTCCAGCCCGCCGCAGCAGGGAACTTCCATCCGCACGACCGTGACCTCTTTGATGTCGTTGTCCCGGATAATGGCGGTCAGCTTCTCGCTGTAGTCGACGTCGTCCAGTTTGGGGCACCCCACCAGCGTGATATGCCCCCGGATGAACCGTTCGTGGAACGCGGCGTAGGCATAGGCCGTGCAGTCGGCGGCGATCAGCAGCTTTGCGCCGTCGAAGTAGGGCGCATTGGTTGGCACCAGCTTGATCTGCACCGGCCACTGGCGCAGCTGGCTGGGTGCCATCGTGGGCGCGGCGGGCCGGCCGTCGGTGGGGTGCAGCGCCCTCGCCATCGTACCGGGGCAGACGTGCAGCTCCTTCGGCGCGCTGCCGGGGCAGCTGTGGGGCGCGACGTGAGCGGCCTTGTGCTTTTTGGCGGCCTGCACGGCGGCCTCGTTGTAGGGCACGGCCTCACGCTGTTCAAACGTGATCGCGCCGGTGGGACAGTGGGGCAGGCAGTCGCCCATTCCGTCGCAGTAGTCATCGCGCATCAGCTTGGCCTTGCCGCCGATCATCGCGATTGCGCCCTCGTGGCAGGCGTTGGCGCAGGCACCGCAGCCGTTGCATTTTTCTTCGTCAATATGAATAATCTGTCGTTTCATAGTTTACCTCCTTGACATCGTAGCACCATTTTACTACAATGGCAGCAGAAGTTCCGTTGTAGAAACAACATATGAGGTAGAATCTATGGAAAAACTTTCCCTGTCCGCCCTGCCGCTGTTTCGCGGCCTGACCGACGCCGAGGCCGACGCCGCCGTCGCCGCGCTGCGGGCGCGCCGCAAGCCGTTCGTCAAGGGCGAGGTCTTGCTGGAGGCCGGCCAGCGTGCGCCCGCGCTGGGCGTGGTGCTGGCCGGGCGGGTACACATGGAGCACCTCGACGTCTGGGGCAGCAAAACGCTGCTGGGGCAAGCCGGGGCAGGGGATCTCTTTGCCGAGACCTACGCCTGCCTGCAGGACGAGCCGCTGCTCGTCAGCGTCGTGGCGGCGGAAAACGGTGAGGCGCTGTTCCTCGACGCACAGCAGCTTTTGCAGCCGGGGTGCGAGGCGTGGCGCTGGAAGCTGACGCAGAATCTGCTGCGCGTCGCCGCGCGGAAAAATCTAGGCCTTGCCCAGCGCAGCCTGTACACCGCGCCCAAGACAATCCGCGGGCGGGTCACGGCGTACTTTTCGGTGCTGGCACGGCGCAGCGGCAGTACGCGGTTCACGCTGCCGTTTGACCGGCAGCAGTTGGCCGACCACCTCGGCGTCGACCGCAGTGCCCTGAGCAGCACCCTGTCCCAGATACAGCGGGACGGGCTGCTCGTCCTTGACCGGCGCACAGTCGAGCTGAAGCAGGTCGAGGATTTTTAAAACAAATCCAGCATGGAATCGAGATAAATTTTTTCCCGCACCTTCAGCTGGTATTCCGGCTTCGTCAGGTAGTAGAGCAGAAATTCCAGCGCCACCGCACTGCCTAGGCCGCGCCCCTCGATTTTGAAGTGGGAGAAGCCCATCGGCAGATAGCGTACCCGGATGTCGTCGATGCCGATGAAACAGGGGCTTTCCATCGCCTTCGAGAAGCGGTAGCCCTCGGCCGCGCCGGGGGCGGTGCAGCGGTGCTCCGGTGCGCACGGGTCAAGGTTGCGGCGGCTGACCGCCTCGTAGCAGGCGCGGCGGTCTTGGCAGCCCGGCCAGCAGCACTCGTTGCAGAGAAATTCCGCCTTGCCGCGCAGATTTTCCGGCAGGGCTGCCAGCGCGTCAAAGGCGCGGTTCAGGCGGAAATCCAGCACGACAAAGCGGAACTCCGGCCGCTGCAATTCCTGTTGGAACGCCGAAAAGTCAGTCAATACCTTCGTCGTGGAGGAGACAAGGTACAGCTGCGGGTAGTTTTTCCGCAGATAGTCGGCCAGCAAGTCCGCGTGCACGATGACGCCATTCTGCGGGGCGGTGCTCTCGCCGAACAGGCTGCAGAGCGCGTTGCAGCGCGGGTCGGCGAGGTGTTCCGCCCGCAGCAGCGAATTGCTGAAGGTCAGCCGCGCCGAGATGCCGTACTCCCGCAGCAGGGCGGCCACCTCGCGCGGGCGGGCGTCCCCGCCGCCGACGCGGCCGCCGCCCCAGATGCAGTCCGCCGGTGCACCATAGATCGAAGCAATGTTGCACCAGTCATAGAAATATTCCGGATAGGCTCGGTACAGCGGCAGAAACGCCGCGTACAGCTCATAAAATTCAAACAGGCCGGGCAGGTGATAGTGGGCGATTTGGGTTTGGTTCATAGGGGACTCCCCATTCAAAATTCGTTTTCCTTTATTATAGCAGGGCGGATTTCCCGTTGCAAACCCCACCGCCCGCAAAAAAGTCGGGAAAAGTCGGATTTTTTTGCAAAAAGGGCTTGCGTTTTCCGGAACATCATGCTATAATAGCACACGTCGCCAAGAGAGCGCGACACCTATGCGCGGTTAGCTCAGCTGGTAGAGCATCTGCTTGACGTGCAGGAGGTCACAGGTTCGAGTCCTGTACCGCGCACCAAATAAAAAGCCCCGAAGCCTTTGGCTTCGGGGCTTTTTATTTGGTGCGCTTACGGCGGGGTGAGGGCGCCCCGCCCTACATCCAACCATAGGGTTATGCGTAGGGCGGCATGCCCCCATGCCGCCGGGGACGTTGCGGCAGCCGGAAAGCTCCACGGGCGGATATGGAATCCGCCCCTACGGTTGTAGGGGTCGGCGTCCCCGACGACCCGTGCAGCATTGCGGCAGCCGGAAAGTTCCACGGGCGCACACGCAGGTGCGCCCCTACGTCCAAGGAAATCCTGCGCGTAGGGCGGGGTGACCCCACCCCGCCGGGAACGCTGAGGACGCCACCCATTTTCCCGCCGCATCGACACACAAAAAATCCCCCGCCGCCGACATATTCCGTCGGCGGCGGGGGTGTTTTACTTTATTACACTTTTTATTGCACCGTTGTTTCCACCTGCGGCGCGCCGCCCGCCAATTCCTCGGCGGTCAGCGGCTTCGGGGCGGCGGGCTGTTCCAGTTTCTCGCGGGCAACGGCCAGCATCAGCTTGATGCGGTTTTCTTGGTTGACGCGGGTCGCGCTGGGGTCGTAGTCGACCGGCGTGATGTTCGCGTCGGGGTGCAGGGCGCGGATCTTGTTGATCATGCCCTTGCCGACGATGTGGTTCGGCAGGCAGCCAAACGGCTGGGCACACACAATGTTGCCGTAGCCGCCCTCGACCAGCTCGATCATTTCGGCGGTCAGCAGCCAGCCCTCTCCCATCTTCGCACCCAGCGAAATGATACCCTCCGGCTTTTTCATCAGCTCGCGGAAGGAGCCGGGCGCGTAGAAGCCGTACTTGCGCATGGCGTCGTAGCTGGCGCAGCCGATGCCGTCCAGCCAGCCGAGGAAGGCGTCCGCGCCGCCTGCCACCAGCTTGTTGCCACCGTACAGGTCAATGTCCAGCCGGTAGTTCGCCACGCAGTACTCGACGAAGCCCATCAGGCCGGGCAGGTTGACCTCGCAGTCCTGACTTTCGAGGAACTTTTCCAGATCGTTGTTGCCCAGCGGCGAATACTTGACGTAGATCTCGCCGACAACGCCGACCTTGACTTTTGGCACGCGGGTGATGGGAATGGTCGCGTAGTCGGCGGCAATGTCGTAGAACCGGCGTTTCATGTCGTGGGCGGAATAGTTCTTGTCGTCCTTGATCCAGCCCTGAATCGTGGCAATCCACTTCTCGGTCATGGCGTCGGCGTCGCCCTTGTGGTTCTCATACGGGTGGGTCTGGCTGCGCAGCGCGACGAGCATGTCGCCGTAGAAAATGCTGGCAATGACCTTGCGCAGCAGCGGCACGGTCAGGGGCAGGCCGCTGCCCTTCTCCAAGCCGGAAAAGTTCAGCGATGCGACGGGAATATTGCCGTAGCCCGCCTTGACGAGTGCCTTGCGCAAGAGCTTAATGTAGTTGGACGCACGGCAGCCGCCGCCTGTCTGGGTGATGAGCAGCGCGGTGTGCTCTAAGTCGTATTTGCCGCTGTTCAGCGCGTCGAGGAACTGCCCGATGACGAGCAGCGCCGGGTAGCAGGTGTCGTTGTGGACGTATTTCAGGCCGAGCTGCGCGACCTCGCTGCCGCAGTTGCCCAGCACCTCGGTCTGGTAGCCCTCGCTGGCAAGCGCCGCCTGCATCAGCCGGAACTGGGTCACGGCCATGTTCGGGATCAGGATTTTATGGGTCTTTACCATGTCCTTGGTAAAGTTGGGAGTCATGTATTCCATGGAATTGCCTCTTACTTTTTGTCCTCTTTCCGTTCTTCCAGCGCCGCAAACAGGCTGCGCAGGCGGATGTTAACCGCGCCGAGGTTCGTGATCTCGTCGATCTTCAGCTGGGTGTACAGTTTGCCGCCCGCCTGCAGAATTTCGCGGGTCTCGTCGGTCGTGACGGCGTCCAGACCGCAGCCGAAGGACACCAGCTGCACCAAGTCCATATCGGGCTGCTCGGTGCAGTATTTCGCGGCGGCGTACAGGCGGCTGTGGTACGTCCACTGGTTCAGCACGGACGTGGGGAACTTCTGCTCGTGCCAGCTGACGGAATCCTCGCTGACGACGGCAGCGCCCTGCCGGATGATAAGCTGGTCGATGCCGTGGTTGACCTCCGGGTCAACGTGGTAGGGGCGGCCGGCCAGAACAACGATGTGGCGGCCTTCCTTGCGGGCGGCTGCGATGATCTCGGTGCCCTTGTCGCGCAGCTGCTGCATGTGGCGGGCGTACTCGTCGTAGGCCGCGTCGATGGCCTCGCGCACGGCCTTCTTGTCAAGACCGGGGAAGTATTTGTCCAGCGCCTGCTGGAATTTCTTGTAGAAGTCCTTGCGGCGCTCCAAATTGAAGTAGTCGTAGATGAACTTCGTGCTGTTCAGTTCGGGGCAGTTGCCCTCCAGCACTTCTGGGTAATAGGCGACGACCGGGCAGTTATAGTGGTTGTCGCCGAGGTGCTCGTCGAGGTTGTAGCTCATGCAGGGGTAGAAGATCGCGTCGACGCCCTGCTCGCACAGCCAGTGGATGTGGCCGTGGCTCAGCTTCGCCGGGAAGCAGGCCGTGTCGCTGGGAATGGTCGCCTGCCCGCTCTGGTACAGCTTGCGGTTGGAGAAGGGGCTGACGACGACCTCGAAGCCGAGCTTGGTGAACAGCGTGTGCCAGAACGGCAGCAGCTCGTACATATTCAGGCACAGCGGGATGCCGATGCGCCCGCGGGCGCTGGCCGGGGCGGCCGCATTGCGGTAGCCGTCCAGCAGCTTCAGCTTGTAGGCGTACAGGTCAAGGTCTTCGTTGTTGGCCTTGCCGGTCACGGGCTTGTCGCAGCGGTTGCCGGAGATGAAACGCTTGCCGTCGGCAAAGACGTTGATCGTCAGCTGGCAGTGGTTGCCGCAGCCCTGACACTGCACGGTGTTGACCTTCTGGCTGAACGCTTCCAGCTCGGCCTCGGACAGGACGCTGCTGTGGGCGTTCTGCCCTGCCTTAGTCTTGCCGTACAGCGCCGCGCCGTAAGCGCCCATCAAGCCCGCGATGTCGGGGCGGATGACGTTGACGCCCATCTCTTTTTCAAACGCGCGGAGCACAGCCTCATTGTAGAAGGTACCGCCCTGCACGACGATGTTGCGGCCAAGCTCCTCCGGGCTGGAGGCGCGGATGACCTTGTACAGCGCGTTCTTGACGACGGAAATCGACAGACCTGCGCTGATATTTTCAATGGATGCGCCGTCTTTCTGCGCCTGCTTGACCGACGAGTTCATGAAGACGGTGCAGCGGCTGCCGAGGTCGACGGGCTTGTCAGCAAAAAGACCCAGCGCGGCAAATTCCTTGACGTCGTAGCCCAGCGCCTGCGCGAAGGTCTGTAAGAAGCTGCCGCAGCCGGAGGAGCAGGCTTCATTCAGGAAGATGTTGCTGATCGCGCCGTCCTCGATCTTGAAGCATTTCATGTCCTGCCCGCCGATGTCGATGATGAAGTCGACGTCGGGCAGGAAGTGCTTGGCGGCGGTGAAGTGCGCCACGGTCTCGACGAGGCCGCGGTCGCAGTGGAAGGCGTTCTTGACAAGCTCCTCGCCGTAGCCGGTCGTCGTCACGCTGGCGATTTCCAGACCGGGGTGTTCCTTGTACAGCTTGAGGAGCGTCTCCTTCACCAGCGGGATCGGGTTGCCGAGGTTTGGGCGGTAGCTCTCGAACAAAATGTTGGCGTCGTTGTCGATGACGACGAGCTTGATCGTCGTCGAGCCGGAGTCGATACCGATATGTACGGGGCCGCAGTCCGCGCCGAAGGGCAGGCAGGGCACCGACGCCCGCATGTGGCGGGCGTGGAAGGCCTCGTACTCCTGCTTGTCGGCGAACAGCGGCGGCAGGCTGACATAAGTCGCCGTGGCGCTGTAATCGTCGAGGCGCTTCGCGACCTCGCGCAGGTCGGATTCCTCGTCAGCGTAGAACGCCGCGCCCATTGCGACGAAGAGCAGGCTGTTCTCCGGCAGCGTGCCGGTGACGCCGAGGGTCTTGTCAAAGCTCTGGCGCAGCGTTTTCGAGAAGGTCAGCGGGCCGCCGAGGTAGAGGATGTTGCCCTTGATGGGGCGGCCTTGTGCCAGACCGGCGATGGTCTGGTTGACGACGGCCTGATAGATCGACGCTGCGATATCCCCCGCTTGCGCACCCTGATTGATGAGGGGTTGGATGTCGCTTTTGGCGAAGACACCGCAGCGGCTGGCGATGGTGTAGGTGCGGGTCGCGGCCTGCGCGGCCTTGTCCATCTCGTCCGCGCCCATCTTCAGCAGGGTCGCCATCTGGTCGATGAACGCGCCCGTGCCGCCGGCGCAGCTGCCGTTCATGCGGACTTCGGTGCCATTCGTCAGGAACAGAATCTTCGCGTCCTCGCCGCCCAGCTCAATGATGCAGTCGGTGCCGGGGGCAAGGCGGTTTGCGGCCACGCGTGTGGCGAAAACCTCCTGCACGAAGGGCACCTTGCAGCTGTCGGCCAGACCCATACCGGCCGAGCCGGAGATGGCCAGGTACGCGCGGCCATCGGGCAGATATTCGGCGGCGACTTTTTCCAAAAGCGCCTTGCCTTTTTCCAAGATATGACTGAAATGACGCTCGTAGGTAGAATAGACGATCTGCCCGGCGTCGTTCAACACAACACATTTAATGGTGGTGGAACCAATGTCCAGACCAACTCTCATAGGATTTTGCCTCCTGCGTTGGGAAAGAAATTGCGGGATATATGCGCCGGGTCTGCCCCATGGCGATACAATATCAGTCTATATTATACAGGCTTCTGCGCTTTTCGGCAAGAGCGGCGGCGGGAAAAGTCGCTGACAAATGCAGAAATTTGTCCAAAAAACACGGAAGCGGTGCGAAATCATTCCGCACCGCTTCCGCGTCAAAAGAAAAGAGGAGTATGGATGAAAAACTTGGGGTCTCGTTCTTCAGGCAGGGGCCCTGCTCCCTTCCTGAGGAACAACTCTAGTATAACCGAGAATTGTGTCAAAGTCGTGAAGGAAAATTCAACAAATTGAGAAGGGTTTGTGAACAAAAGCCTTCCCCCAAAAGGGAAGCCGTTACACAAAAATCCCACCCGGCGTCAGCCGGGTGGGACTGTGTACGAACTATTACTGCTCATCGCCGCCAAGGCGGTCGATCTCGTCCTGCAGCAGCTGCGACACCGGGCGGCGCGTGTTGCGCAGGCGGTGGGTCGCTGCGGGGGCAGCGGGCTTGTGCTGCACGGGTTGGGCTTTCGCCTTCACACGCAGGCGTTCGGCGGGCTTCGGCTCGGCTGCCGGGGCGGGCGCAGCGACGGGAATATCCGTCTCCGGCGTACCCTGCGCAAAGCTGCGCATGTCAGTGCCAAGCTCTTTCAGCTCGGCTTCGGTTTGGTCGAGCGCCTGATAGATGGCCTGCGTCAGGCCGTCCAAGTCCAGCGTGGCGGCGCTCAGACGCTCGTCCACGCGGGCAAGGCGCTCCCGCACCAGCATGACGCCCGATGCAATGCTGCGGGCGTTCTCGGCCATGCGGCTCTTCTGGACATCGGCCTGCTGCTTCAGCTCCTTCTCGGCGCTCTCGGCGTACAGGCGGGCATCGGCCAGAATCTTTCCGGCCTCCAGCTTGGCTTCGCGCACCAGATCGGACGTCGGTGCGGCGGGCAGGGCGGTGTTCAGCTGCCGTGCCGTAGCCAGCTGCTTTTGCAATTCATCGATCTGCTGCTGCAGATCGTGGCATTTCAGCTGCCAAATGTTCGCGTTTTTCTGGGATTCGCGCTGGGTCGACTGGAACGACGCGGTCTTTTTCTTGATCGTTTCCAGCTGCTCGTCGCTCTCGCGGCGCTTGGCCTCGGCGGCGTCGGCACGCTGGTTCGCGGCGGCGACCTCGGCTTTCAAGGCCTCGATGCGGCTGTCGCCGGCGGCGCGCTCGCCGCGCAGCTCGTCCAGCTTGGACTGCATCTGCTGCAGCTGGCGGTTGTACTCCAGCTCGTGCTGCTGTGCCTCGTTCGCCAGCGCGTTCATGTAAGCCAGCACATCGTTTTTATCAAAGCCGAACAAGCTGGAACGAAAACCCTGTTCCTGAATGTTCATCGGTTCAGACGGCATGGCTTTTTACATCCTCTCGCAGAAAAATTCATCAAGAACGCTTGTTCAGGATGCTGAGCAGGTCGTCAAAGTAATCGCCGTCATCCTCTTCCTCAGCAGGCGCGGCGGACTGGGGCGCAACGGGGGTGTCCATGCCGGTGCTGAACGACTGGGTGAAGATGGGGTTCGGCATGACGGGGTTGATCTGCGGCTGTGCGGGCTGAACCGGCTGCTGCATCGGCTGCACGGGGGCAGGCTGCTGGGCGCGGACGGGCTGCACAGGCTGCGCGGCCTGTGCCGTGGCGGCGGCTGCGCGCTGGGCGTCCACATGCGCCTGAATCGGCTCGTCCACCTCCGGGGTGCTCTCGAAGCCGGTGGCAACGACGGTGATGCTCATCTCGTCGCTCAGGCGCTCGTCGAACGCAGTACCCCAGATGATGTTGGCATCGGGATGTGCGGACTGGGTGATCATGGAGGCAGCGGTCTCGACATCCTCCAGGCCGATGTCCGGGCTGGAAGTGATGTTGATGATGACACCGCGTGCGCCGGCGATGCTGGTCTCCAGCAGCGGGCTGGAGATGGCAGCCTTGGCGGCGTTCTCGGCCTTGCCGGCGCCCTTGGCAACGCCGACGCCCATGTGGGCAAAGCCGGCGTCCTTCATGATGGAGCGGACGTCCGCGAAGTCCAGGTTGATGAAGGCAGGAATGTTGATCAGGCTGGAGATGCTCTCAACGCCCTGGCGCAGCACGTTGTCAGCGGCCTCGAAGGCGTTCATCAGGGTGATCTTCTCCTGGCTGATGAGCTTCAGGCGCTCGTTGGGAATGACGATCAGGGAGTCAACGTGCATCATCAGAGAGGCGATGCCCTGCTCGGCCTGCGCCATCTTGCGCTTGCCCTCAAAGGCGAAGGGCTTTGTGACGATGCCGACGGTCAGGATGCCCAGGTCATGGGCCGTCTCGGCCACGACAGGGGCAGCGCCCGTGCCGGTGCCGCCGCCCATACCGGCGGTGATAAAGACCATCTGCGCACCCTTCAGCGCGTTGGTGATCTCGTCCTTGCTCTCCTCGGCGGCGCGCTGGCCGATCTCCGGGTCGGCACCGGCACCGCGGCCCTTGGTCAGCTTGGCGCCAAGCTGGACCTTCTGGGTGGCCTTGGAGTTCAGCAGGGCCTGCTGGTCGGTGTTCATTGCAACGAACTCGACCCCGGACAGACCGGACTCGACCATGCGGTTGACAGCGTTGCCGCCGCCGCCACCTACGCCGATAACCTTGATATTGGTTACATTTTGCATTTCTTCGTCGAGAACGAATGCCATGAGTGTATCCCCCTAAAAGTGAAGTTGTTAAACCGGATCCTATTGTGCAAGCCCACAGGGGCACACTGATCCGCGATTTTTTACATATAACTGATTATTAGAATATCAAATTTTACACGCAATTTCAATACCTAAGCGGGAATTTCATAAAAAATAGCCGCTCTGCCTGAATTTTTTTAGGGATGGGTGCGGTTTTTTCACACATTTCTTCATGATTTGCACAGATGGGCGTCACAGGGAGCAGGCAAGTGCGCCCAGCAGCCGCAGTTCGCCGGGCAGGTCGGCGTAGCCGCGCCGGATGTGGCCGGGGTCGCGCAGCGTTGTTTCGCCCTCGGCGGCCAGCGCCGCCACCATCAGCGCCGCGCCGCCCCGCAGGTCGGGCGCAGTCACAGCTGCCCCGCGCAGCTTCGCCCCGCCCGCGATCGTCAGCTGCCGCCCTTTTGCGGTGCAGTCCGCGCCGAGGGCGCAGAACCCCGCCGCACAGGCGAAGCGGCTGGCGAACAGGCTGTCATAGATCTCGCTGGCACCGTCGGCGGTCAGCAGCACGGCAGCGGCCAAGGGCGCGGTGTCGGTCGCAAAGGCAGGCCACGCGTCGGCGCGCAAATTTGCCCCGCCCCGCAGCGGCACGGCGGGATCGCGGTGCAGCGTGACCCGCTCCCCTGCCCGCGCGACGTCCACCCCGGCGTCGGCCAGAAAGCGCAGGAACGCGTCGTAGATGGCCGGGTCGCAGCCCTCAATCGCGATTTCGCCCCCGGCTGCGGCCAGCGCGGCGGCGTAGGTGGCGGCGGCGATGCGGTCGGGCAGCGGGCGGTGCACCGCGCCGCCGAGCGGCCGCCCGCCGTGAATTGTCAAAACCGGCGTGCCGTCGCCGGAAATATCCGCCCCGCAGGCGCGCAGGAACGCGATCATGTCGCCGATCTCCGGCTCGCGCGCTGCGCCGCGCAGCACAGTCTGCCCTTGGGCGCAGCAGGCGGCCATCAGCAGGGTCAGCGTCGCGCCGACGCTGGGCAGCCTCAGCGTGAAATCCGCCCCGTGCAGCGGCGCGCGGCGGCGCAGTGTGACGGCGACGCCCTCGAACTCGACCTCCGCGCCCATGGCGGCCAGCCCGGCGAGATGAATGTCGACGGGACGCGGCCCCAGCCTGCACCCGCCCGGCAGCGGCAGCCGCACGACCCCCGCCCGGCAGAGCAAAGGCGCAAGATAAAATACCGAGCTGCGCATCGCACCGGCGAGGTGTTCTGGGATCTCGCCGCAGAGGGCGTCGGCGGGGGCGGTGCAGATGTCCGCCCCGACGCGCATGGCGTGCGCCCCGACGGCTTGCAGCAGCGCAAGGCTCGTGTCCACATCAGCCAGCGGCGGGACGTCCGGCAGGCGGCAGGGCGCGCCGCAAAGCAGCGTCGCTGCCAGCAGCGGCAGCGTGCTGTTTTTGGCCGCTGCCGGTTGGATGCTGCCCTGCAGCGGATGGCCGCCGGTGATGGTGATGGTCTGCATGGCGCGAGCCTCCTAACCTGTGACGAGATGCGGTAAAAAGCCTTCCACCGCGGGGGAAGGCTTTCGTTCTATCACGTTATATGCCGCCCGCCCTGTCCCGTATTACACCAGCATCGGCTGCAGCTGTATGCCGCGCAGGGCGCAGTCGAGGGCGTCGGGCAGCTGGGTAAAATCGCTTTTCAGGCTGCAGGGCTTTTTGTGGCTGTCATCCTGCCCAAAGGGCACAAAATAGTAGTGCCGCCGCTGCAAAAGCTGCCCCAGCGCCGGAGCACTGCCGGACAGGCCGTCATTCGTCGAGGGCGCAAGCAGGATCGGCCGCCCGCCGCGCAAAAGGCTTTTGGCGGCCAGTGTCACCGGCGTTGAGCTGACGCCCGCCGCCAGCAGTGCCATCGTCGTGCCGGTGGCCGGGGCGATGACGAGGGCTTCGGCCAGTTGCTGCGGCCCCAGAGGCTCGACTTCCTGTAGGGTCGTCAGCGGCGCGTGGCCGGTGATCTCGCGCAGCGTCTGGCGCAGCGCGGCGGCTGTGCCGAAGCGGGTGTCCTGCCCGGCAGCGCTGGCGCTTAAAATCGGCAGGACGTCCCAGCCGCGGGCACGCAGGACGCGCAGCTGCGGCAGCACGGCGGCAAAGCTGCAAAAGCTGCCGCACAGGGCAAAGGCGACGGTGCGCCGGGTCGGGCTGGCAGGCGTCATAAGGCAGGGCTCCTTTCCGCGCGGTCGCCGCGCTCCTCCAAAATCGTCAGCACAGTCTGGGCGATGAGCGCCCCGGCTGTCTGCGGCGCACAGCGGCCGGGCAGCGCGAGGGCGTGCTCGGCGTGCAGCCCCAGCTCCTCGGCGGCGGCGAAATCCGTGCCGCCCGGCAGGCTGGCAAGGTCGATGATCAGCGCCCCGGCCGGCAGCTTTTGCAGCAGCGCGCGGGGCAGCACCGGTGCGGGGATCGTGTTGATGACGGCATCGAAATCCGGCAGCAGACTGCCCAAGGCGGCCAGCGGGGCGGCGCGGCAGCCGGCACAGCGGGCGTTGGCGCGCTGCTCCGGGCTGCGGGCGGCCACCGTGACACGCCCGCCCAGCAGGGATAACCGCCGCGCCACGGCGCGCCCGACGCGGCCATAGCCCAGAACGAGGAAGTCGCTCTCCCAGATCGTGCGCTCCCGCAGGCGCAGCAGCAGTTCAAGGCAGCCCTCGGCGGTGGGCACGGCGTTCAGGCATTCGAGTTCGGGGCGCAGGAAGTAGTCGATCAGCGGCAGGCAGGCCTCCCGCGCGGCCATCCGCACCGGCATACCGGGGCGCCCGGCCAGAATCGGCGTGCCCGCCGCCGCGCCCTGCAAAGCGCGGGCGACTTCATCGCTGATGCGCCCCTGCGACATGGGCAGCAGGATATAATCGGCGGCAGCGGCATTGTCGGCGGTGGTGACGCCGCAGCCCGCGCGGCGCAGCACCCGTGCCGCCGCCAGCTGGCGGGCATCGTGCCCCACCACACAGATCGTCCTTGGCATACGCACTCACCTCGGTTTTGGATTTGTGCCATACTATGCGGGGGCGGGTGAGGTGTGTGAATGCGGGTCGTCGGGGACGCCGACCCCTACGTGTGCCCATGAAACTTTGCGGCTGCTGCGGCGGGGTGAGGGCACCCCGCCCTACGTATAACGGTATTGTTGGATGTAGGGCGGCATGCCCTCATGCCGCCGTGGGGCGCTCCCGCACTGCCAAACAAAAAAGCGCCCGCCTTTTGGGCGGACGCCGGTTGGGGTACTATCAATAGTTTTTCAGCCCGTCGCACTGGCCGCGCCAGACGAGGAGCGGGTCGATGGGCACTTCACCGAGGCGCATCTCGGCGACGACGGTCTTGCCGCAGACGCCCAGCAGCTGCCCCTGCTTGACATTGTCGCCGGTCTCGACGTTCAGCGAGGCGAGGCCGTAGAAGATGCTCTTCAGGCCTGCGCCGTGCTCGATAACGACGGTGTTGCCGTAGATGCCGCCGAGATTCTTGGCCAGCAGCACGCGGCCGCTGGCGGGCACGATCATCGAATCGTTGGACTTTTTCGGCGTGATGACGACGTTGGTGGACGTGCGCCCGCCGTAGCCGTAGTTCGTGCCGCGCTCGGACGAGCTGCGGCCTGCGTACTCGGTCATGCCGAAGGTCAGCGGCGTGCTGAAGGAGTTCAGGAACGGCTGCACGAAGCCGCCGATGCTCCACGCGACGGTGTCGTCGACGGTCGTCAGCAGCTTGGCGACGGCGTCGGGGGCATCGTTCTCGCCGATGTAGGGACTCGTCATCTGGGAGGTGCGGCTGTAGTCCTTGTAGGGGAAGGACGCGGCGCGCACCTCCAGCTGCAGCGTCTCGGTGTAGCCGTCCGCTGTGACGGTGACGTCCACGACACCGGTCGGCTCGTTCCACGGGATCGGCAGGTAGCAGATCCAGCCGTTCGCGGCCTTGACGAAGCCGGTGTTGGCAAGCTCGGTCTTGATGGCGGGGGCGTCGGGGCTCAGCGTCGTGCCGATGCGCACGGCGGCCACGCTGCCCTGTACAGCCGAGGTATTGCACAGCTGGATCGTTGGCTTGATGTTGACGTCAAACTGGAACTGCCACGTCTCGCTGCCGGTCACGCGGGCGTCGTCGTCCTCGCTGGCGGCGGTGGATTTCAGCACGAGCTTGGCATTGTAGGTGCCGTTCTCGGTGAAGAGGTAGGCGTTGAAATCCTTGATGCTGCCGGTGAAAAGTTCCTCACCGGACATATCGGTCAGGGTGACCTCGGAGGAATATTTCGACGACGAGACGGTGAAATCGGGCGACGCGCCGGACACGGGTTCGTCCAGCACGATGGGCGCGGCACTCAGCGTTTCAGCGTAGGTGCGCTTGAAAACCTCACCCACGACCGGCACGTGCCAGCGGTAGGCCGTGGGGGGCAGGGTCTGGCCGTCGAAGCTGACGTTGATCTGCGGCAGCATGTCGGGCGTGGCGTTGTGGTACAGGAAGGCTACGCCGCCGCCCGCAATGGCGACGACGAAGACCAGCACCAGCACGAGCCACTTTGCCATGTTGGACACACCGCGCCCCAGCATCTGCGGAAGGGTGTCGGCGTCGTCCGTGGCGTCCGTATCCGCGTCGGTATCGCCTGCAGGCTCCGGCTGCGGTTCACGCGGCGTTTCGGCGGGGGCGGTGTCCTCGTCCAGCCCGGCCATGATCTGCTGGATGGACAGCTGCGCCGTGCGGGTGATGTCCGACACACGCTGTTCCTCGTCCGGGGGCAGCGGCGCGTCGTCCTCGTCGGAATCGACGGCGGCTTCGGCGGGTGTTTCCGGCTTTGCCTCGCTTTCGGGCTTCTTCGCCGTCTCGTCCGCAGAGGCGGGCGTTTCGGAAGGCTCGGCGGTCTCCGTCGGGGCATCCGGCTGCGCGGATTCAGCGGGCTCGGCCTGCTCCGGGGTCTCCGGCACGGCGGGAGTTTCCTCCGGCTTGGCCGGTTCGGCTTCGGGCGCGGCGGGGTTTTCCTCCGGCTTGGCCGGTTCGGCTTCGGGCGCGGCGGGGGTTTCCTCAGCTTTTGTCTCCGGTGCGGGGGTCTCCTCGGCCGCAGGCTTCTTTTCGGTTTTATCTTCGGCCTTGGCCTCGGCGGGCTTTGCCTTTGTCCGGCTTCTCGACGTGGTCTTCTTCTTCGGCTTTTCAGCAGGGGCTTGTGCGCCTTCGGTTGTCGGTGCGGCCTTGGCTGCGGTCTTTTTGCTGCCGCTGCTGCTGCGCTTGCGGCGCTTCTTCGGGGCGGTGCCCTCCTGCGGCGCGGCCGCAGTGCGCTTCTCTTCTTCTCCCATGATCTCTCCAACTCTCTCCAGAACATCCCGGTCACAACGCCGCGCAGTGCCGACCGGGAAGGCCGCTGCGCCTAGTCTAGCTTATTCAGATTCACGGAATTGCAGACCGCTGTTTCCGTCCAGCGCGATTTGCGGGTCAACGGATTTGCTGCCGATGCGAAGCTCATAGATCAGGCTGTGGGTCGTGCCGGCTGTGCCCAGCGCGTCGCCGGTGGACACCGACTGGCCGCGCTCGACGTCGACGGTTTCCAGCCCGTAGAGGTAACTTTTCACGCCGCAGCCGTGGTCGATGACGACCGTGCCGCCGGTCAGGGTCAGTGTGCCCGCAAAGACGACGTTGCCCGCCTGCGGGGCAGTAACGGTCTCGCCGTCCGCCGCGCCGTAGGTCAGGCCAGTGGCCTGACCGCTGCGCGCACCGTCGACCATCTCGGTCGTGCCGTACTCCATGCTGATGCCGCCTGCGCTGGGCGCTTCAAAGCGGCCGTTCCACAATTTTGCCGAGCTGCCCGTCGTGTACAGCGGCCAGATGGCGTTGCGGAACTCCTCTCCCCCGCCGACGTCCTCCTCGGCGGGGATTTCGGCAGTGTCGTACAGCGTGCGGGTCACGGTGAGGGTAATATCCTTTTGCAGGGTGCCGCAGGTCAGGCTCAGCGTGTGGTCGCCGCCTTCGGCGTTGTAGGTCACAGGAATGTAGCCCATGTAGCCGGTGGACGTTTTGCGGAACCAAACAACGCCAAGGTCGGTCTCGACGCTGGGCTCGCCGTCCAGAATGCCGGACAATTGCAGCGCGACGACGCTGCCCTGCGGCGCGCGCTCAGCGCTCAGGGTGACTTTGGGGTTCATGGCCATCGTGTACCCGGCGCGGTAGGCGTACCAGCCCACGGGGTCGCCGGGGTCGTCCACACTGGCGCGGTGCGCGGTCACGATGATCTGATAATCCCCGTTTTGGGTGTAGGTATAGGTGTTGCAGTCGGTCAGGCTGCCCGTCCACGCCGTGCCGTCGGGCGCGGTGATCTGCACCTCGGCGGCGGTGACCCATGCGGGCAGCGCCAGCTGCGGGGTGGTGTCGGTGAAGGTGCCCAGTTTTTGTACGGTCAGGTTCGTAGGGCTTTCGTAGGTCTTGCTGACCTTGTCGCCCAGCACGGGGATGACCCAGCTCCAGCCGTTCGGCTCCAGCTCGATCTCGCCGAAGGTCACGGCCTCCTGCGGCAAGGCGTCCTTGCCGGTGCGGCTATACAGGAACGCTGCCGTTCCGCCCAGAATGGCGGCGACCATAGCAGCGACCATCACAAGCCAAAGCAGCAGTTTGCGCATTGCAGTTTCTCCCTATTTACAATGTAAAAAAGCCGGACGCCGTCAGGGCAGCGCCCGGCAGGATGTGGTGTAAGCGGCTTACTCCTCGGCGGGGGCGTCGGAGATCTTCTCGTAGGTCGTGCCCTCGTCGGCATCCTCGTCGTCGAAATCGTCGCAGTCGTCGCTGAACAGCAGGCGCTCGTACTCGTCCAGCTCCTTCTCGCGGTGGTACAGGTACAGCGCGGCGGCGGTCAGTGCGCCCGCAGCGGCAAACAGGAAGGCCAGCGCGGCACCGAAGGTCGTTTTCTTCATCATGGCAGTAATCTCCTTTATATACTAAGTCAATATGACAGCGTACTTTTGCAAAATGTACCTATATAAAGAGTACATTTTGCATCTTCTATTATACCCGACGCGGGGGGCAAATACAACACCGCATTTGTAAAATCTTGCACAGATTTTGCGCGAAAATGTGGCAAAGAAAACACTTGACATTGCCCGTGCAAACCGTTTTAATGGATATGCCACTTTAAGTCGGAAAAGAGGATGCGCCCTACTATGTCAACCACCCTTGCAAAGGACAGCGTACTGAAAAACGTGCTGCGGTTTTCGCTGCCGTATCTGCTGTCCTACTTTTTACAGACGCTTTACGGCATGGCCGATCTGCTCATCATCGGCCGGTTCGACGGCGTGGCGGCCACGACGGCGGTGTCCATCGGCAGTCAGGTCATGCACATGGTTACGGTCATGATCGTCGGGCTGGCGATGGGCGTCACGGTCGGCATCGGCCACGCGGTCGGCGCGGGCGAGCAGCGCCGCGCCGGCGCGGTCATCGGCAACGGCATCGTGATGTTCATGGCGCTGTCCGTTGTGCTGGCGGCGGTGCTGTGCGGGCTGGTGCGGCCCCTCACGGCGATCGTGTCCACCCCGACCGAGGCCGTGGCGGGCACGCAGGCTTATCTGACGATCTGCTTCGTCGGCATCCCCTGCATCACGGCGTACAACATCATCGCGTCGATCTTCCGCGGGCTGGGCGACTCGAAAAGCCCGATGTACTTCATCGCGGTGGCCTGTGCGGCCAACATCGGGCTGGACTTTCTGTTTATGGGCGCGATGCACCTCGGCCCCGCCGGTGCGGCGCTGGGCACGACGCTGTCGCAGGCTATCAGCGTGGCGGTGTCGCTCGTCGTGATCCTGAAACGCAAATTTGACGGTGTCGCGCTGCAAAAGCAGGACTTCCGCCCCCGCCGCGCCGTCATCGGGCGCGTTCTGCGCATCGGTGTGCCGGTGGCGCTGCAGGACGGTTTGATTCAGGTATCGTTCCTCATCATCACGATCATCGCGAACCGGCGCGGCCTGACCGACGCCGCCGCCGTCGGCGTCGTGGAAAAGTTCATCAGCTTTGTGTTCTTGGTGCCGTCGTCGATGCTGTCGACGATCTCGGCGCTGGGCGCGCAGGAGGTCGGCGCCGGCCGCCACGACCGCGCCGCCGCCACGCTGCGGTACGGCATCGGCCTGACGCTGGGCTTTGGCGCAGTGGTGGGCGTGCTGGTTCAGTTCATCGCGCCGAACGTCGTGGAGCTGTTCACGTCGGAGGCCGCTGTCATCGCGGCGGGCGCATGGTACCTGCGCGGGTATATCTGGGACTGTTTCTTCGCGGGGGTGCATTTCTGCTTCAGCGGGTATTTCTGTGCGTATGGCCGCAGCGAATTGTCGTTCATCCACAACATTTTGTCAACCGTCTTGGTGCGCGTGCCGGGGGCGTATTTCATGTCGAAGTGGTTCCCCGACACCCTGCTGCCGATGGGCTTGGCGACCGCCTGCGGGTCAGTGCTGTCGGTGTGCGTGTGCTTGGTGCTGTATACGGTGCTGAAGAAAAGGGGTGTGTTTGGGTCAGTTTGTAGGGAGGGGTCTTGACCCCTCCCTGCAAAGCATAAAAAATATGCCTCGCAGCGGGAAATCCTGCTGCGGGGCATTTGCTTTTATCAGAACAACTTATCCACCGGGTACAGCCCGTCCGCGCTCATCTTTTTCAGGGCTTCGACCAGTTCCGGCTTGTCCTCGCGGTAGGTGATGCCGTGCCACTTGTCGGCGCTCGTCAGGACGTGCACGTCGGCCTCGCCGCGCTCCAGCGCGCCGGTCACGACGGTGGGCAGGTAGTACTCGCACTTCATCGGGTTGACGGGCAGGTTCTCCTTCAGGAATGCCGCAAACCCGGCCTTGGCCTCCTGCACGTAGGCGGGGGTGAAGCCCCACAGGTTCATCGAGACGACGCTGTCGGCGGGCAGGTCGACCCACGTTTGGCCGCCGTCCTCACTGTAGTGGATGCCGCCGTCATAAGGCATGATGCAGGTGCGCTCGGTCACGCTGACAAGGTTGTGGTCGGTGTCGGTCACGCAGACGCCGCGGCTGACGCTGCCGTTGGTGCTGACCGTGTTGCCCAGCAGAAAGCCCACCATCGCCCATGCGTAGCGGTCGCCGTCGGCGTGGGTGCTCAGGTAGTCGTAGACGAGCTTGAAGCCCTGCGGGCCGTAGTAGTCGTCGGCGTTGATGACCGCGAACGGCGCGTCGCCGATGGCCTCCTCGGCCACCAAGATGGCGTGGGCGGTGCCCCACGGCTTGACGCGGCCTTCCGGCACGGCGAAGCCCTCCGGCAGCTTGTCGAGCTGCTGGTAGGCGTAGCGCACCTCGAACCCGGCGCGCAGTGCGCGGGCACCGACGGCCTCCTTGAACGCCTGTTCGATCTCGTGCTTGATGATGAAGACGACGGTCTCGAACCCGGCGCGGCGGGCGTCGTAGAGGCTGTAGTCAAGGATGGCCTCGCCCGACGGCCCCACCGGGTCGATCTGCTTCAGGCCGCCGTACCGGCTGCCCATGCCGGCAGCCATGACAACAAGGATAGGTTTGGTAGACATAGTACGTTTCCCCCGATATTTGTAGGGGAGGGATTCATCCCTCCCCTACGGATTTGTATTTATCATAACGCTTTTGAATCTGTGTTGCAATCCCTTTGCAAAAATTGAAAAATCTGCACAAATTCCAAAGATTGTGACGCGGTTTGCTATGGCAACTTCAAACAGAAAATGCTATAATAGTTGCAACAAAATCGCGGGAGGTCACACCGGCATGGAACTGGTAAATAAAACACCGAAACGCGCGCTGGTGCTGGCGGGCGGCGGCGCAAAGGGCAGCTACCAGATCGGCGTCTGGCGCGCGCTGGAAAAGCTGCACTGGAAGCCGGACATCATCACGGGCGCCAGTGTCGGTACGCTGAACGGCTGCCTTTTCACGATGGGCAAGATCGACGAGGCCGAGGCACTGTGGCGCGGGCTGGAGATCCACGACGTATTGGAGGTGCCGGAGACGCTGCGCCCCGACGAGCTGCGCGGCTTCTTCCTCGACGTCATACGCGGCGGCGGGCTGAACGTCGAGCCGCTGGCCGAGACCATCGACCGCCTGATCGACGAGGACGCCGTGCGGCGCTCGCCCATTCATTTCGGCCTTGTCATGACCGAGATGGGCAGCCTGCGCAGCGTCCAGTGCCCCGTCGAGGACATCCCCGAAGGCCAGCTGAAGGACTACATGCTGGCGTCCAGCGCCTGCTTCCCCGCGCTGCGCCCGCGGGAGATCGACGGCGTGAAGTACATTGACGGCGGCTGGCGCGACAATATGCCGCTGGACTTGGCCGCCCGGATGGGCGCGACCGAGCTGCTGGGCGTCGACGTCGATGGCATTGGCGTTGTCAAGCCCAACACGACCGGCTTGCCGACCCGCATCGTGCGCAGCCATTGGAATTTAGGCCCCACGCTGGACTTTGCGCCGGAGCGCGCAGCGCGGAATATCGCGCTGGGCTATTTTGACACATTGCGTTTGTTTGATCAAATCGGCGGCACGGCCTATGCGATGCTGCCCGACAATGAGGAGTATCTCGCCCTGTTTGCCGAGCGTTATCAGAAAAAGCTGGCCGCGATCTGCGCCCGTGCGCCGGAGATCGATTTAGTGGAGAAAAATGCGCGGCAGCGTGCAAATTACCCAGCGCCCTATGCGCCGAACCCAAGCGCCCCCACGCGCGGTGCGCTTGCCCCGCTGGAGCTGGCCGCCGAGCGCTGCGGTGTGCCGGAGGACGTGACCTACACGCCGAAGCAGCTGGCCGCCGCATTCATGGCGAGCTTTGACAAAGACCCCGCCGACCGCTTCCCCGCCCTGCTGGACGGCGAGGAGGCCGCCCTCGTGGCCGAGCGTGCCCTCGCCGCCGCCGTGCCGGAGGAATTTGTGACGGGGCTGGTGAGTAAGGTTTTGGAGGAAATGGCTTCCCCCTTGGGGGAGTCTGTCCCTCGGAGGAAGGCAAAGTATTAAAAAGGAGGCAACCTATGCACACCTATACCGGCGTGCCGGCGTCGTCCGGCATCGTGGCGGGGCCGGTCGAGCAGATCGACCACGGCACCACAGGCCTGCACCGCATCGTCTGTGACCCCTTCCGGGAACGTGCCCTCTACGACGTGGCCGTGGTGCTGGCAAAGGACGAGCTGCGCCGCCTGAGCCAGCGCGCCAAAGGCCCTGATGCGGATATTCTGCTGTTCCAGATTGCCCTGCTGGAGGACGAGTCCTTCACGAACGAGATCGGCGACTACATCGCCGCCGGTGCGGGCGGGGCTGCCGCTGTCGAGCGCGCCGAGCAAATTTTTGCCGGCCGCCTGAGCAATGTCGACGACGAGTATATCCGCGAGCGCAGCGTCGATGTCTGCGACGTCTGCCGCCGGGTGGTCGACATCCTCGATGGCCGCCCGCGCCGCCGTTTGCACCTGAAGCGGCCAAGCATTCTGGTGGCCGACCGGTTCTTCCCCAGCGATCTGTTCAGCCTTGACCGCCGGATGATTTTAGGCCTTGCCAGTGATCAGGACAGCACGGTCAGCCACGCCGCCATCATGGCGCGCAGTCTGGGCATCCCGGCGGTCGTGCAGCTGGGCGACGGGGCTGCCGCCATGGCCGCAGGCCGCCGCGCGATTCTCGATGCCGACAGCGGCACGATGATCGTCGACCCGGACGGCGCACAGATCGCGCAGGCGGACTGTAAAATCGCGCTGAGCCGCCTGCACGGCAGCCGACCCGACCCGGTGGCCGCCCTGCCCTGCCTGACGAAAAACGGGCAGGCCTTCCGCCTGATGCCGACCTGCAACATCAGCGACAGCGACTTCCCCCACGCCTACGGCGCGGCGGGCATCGGCTGGGTGCGCACCGAGACGGCGCTGCTCTACGATCAGAGCGTCGAGACCCAGACGTCGCGGCTAAAACAGCTGCTGGCCGCCGCCGAGGGTGTGCCGGTCATGGTGCGCAGCTGCGACACCCGCGCCGACGACGACGCCCCGTGGGCGGGCGAGATGGCCGCCCGGATGCAGGGACACCGCCTCTTCAAGCCGCAGGTCAAGGCGCTGCTGTGCGCGGCGGCAGAGGGCGACCTGCGGGTCGTCTTCCCGATGATCAGCGGCGTGGCCGATTGGGACGCCTGCGTGCAGGAGGTCTCCGACTGCCGCGACGAGCTGCTGGGCGAGGGGTGCGAGGTCGGGCGGCTGATGCTGGGCTGCGTGGTGGACATGCCGTCCGCCGCGCTGATGGCGGGCGACCTGATGGAGCACGGTGCGCAGCTGCTGGCCGTGGATATTGAAGATTTGACCCGCTACACGCTGGGGCTTTTGCAGAGCCCAACGCAGGCCACGACCCAGCTGGCAAACCCGGCTGTGCTGCGGTTGGTGCAGGGCATTGTCGAGCAGGCGAAGCAGCGCGGCGTGCAGGTGATCTTGTGCGGCGTCACGGTGGCTGCCGTCGCCGCCATGCCGGAATATTTAAAGCTTGGCATACGCACCTTCAGCGCCGAACCCGCCGCAATTCTGCCGCTGAAAAAATTGATGATGGAGCAGGAAATTTAAAAATAACACAAAGAGCTGCCGGAAATATAGAATCTTTCCGGCAGCTTTGGCTTCCCCCTTGGGGGAAGCTGTCAGCGGCTCCGCCCGCTGACTGATGAGGGGCGGCGCACTCTTTTTATTGCCCGGAAACGGGTTGCTGAGGTAACTCCGCCCCTCATCCGCCCCTTCGGGGCACCTTCCCCCTTGGGGGAAGGCTTATTAAATGAAAATGCCCGCCGTGAAAACGGCGGGCATTGTTCATGCGATCAATTACTGAGCAGCAGCCTTGTTAGCGCGCTTAGCCATGCGGCTGATCTTGCGGGCAGCGGTGTTCTTATGGATGACACCCTTGCTCTTGGCAGAGTCGATGGCAGAGACAGCGACCTTAACGACGGTCTCCTTGTCAGCAGCGTTGCTGTCGATGGCAGCGTTTGCCTTCTTGACCACTGTTTTCAGGTTGGACTTGATGGTCTTGTTGTGCAGAGCCTCTTTCTTGCCCTGAACAACGCGATCCTTCTGAGATTTAATATTAGGCATTCGTTCCACCTCCTTAGTTCCCCATAACAGTACAAGTTATCCTACCACACTTTTCGGAAAGTTGCAAGTGGTTTTTGAAAAAAACTTCATAGAAAGCAAAAAATCCGCATAAAATCCCAGTGCAAGGGGGTGTGCGCGATGGAAAAACTGCGCCGATGGCTGGCTGCGGCGCTGGCCTGCGCCGTTTTTGCGGGCAGCGCGGCGGCGGTGACCGTCCTGCCGGGGCGCGGCTGGCTCGTGCGCGGGGCGCTGTACCTGCAAGACCCTGTCGCCGCGTCGGCGATCGGTTGGCCGGGCGATGCACAGGCCGTCTACAAGCCCCAGCGCCCCGACCGCCGCCCCACGCCGACCCCCGCAGTGACCGAGCCCCCCACCCCTGCCCCAACGGCCACCCCCACAGGAGCGCCGACGCCCGAACCCACGGCCACACTGCTGCCCAGCGCCGCGCCGGAGCTGACCGATGCAGGCCGCATCCGCGCAGTGCAGCTGAAACAGGGAAGCGGCGACGGCTTTGTGCAGTTGGCGGCGGGCAGCATCCGCAACGCGACCGAGCGCACCGATGCAGACCTGCGCGCTGCCGTCACGACCCAGAGCTTGCCGTTTGCTGTTGAGAAAAACAGCGATGAACCGCAAATTCTTATCATGCACACCCATGCGACCGAGAGCTACCAGACTTGGCCGGACTTGGTGTTTGACCGCAGCTATGCAGCCCGCAGCAAGAATACGGCGCTGAATATGGTGGCCGTCGGCGCGGAGATAGCGCGGGTGCTGAATGCGGCGGGCATCAACACGCTGCACGACGAGACCCTCTACGATGCGCCCGGCTACACGGGCAGCTACGAGCGCAGCCGCGCGGGCGTGCAGGACTATCTGGCGCGGTATCCGTCCATCAAAATCGTGCTGGACGTCCACCGCGACGCCATCGAGGACAGCGACGGCACGCGGGTCAAGCCGGTGTGCGAGATCGACGGCGAGAGCACGGCGCAGGTCATGGTGATCGCCGGATGCGACAATGGCGGCAGCGTTGCCCTGCCCAACTGGCGGCTGAACCTGCGCTTTGCCGCCGCGTGGGAGGCTGCCATGGAGACCGCCCACCCCGGCCTGACGCGCCCGGTCTTGTGCGGGTATCGGTTTTACAATCAGGACTTGACGACGGGCAGCCTGTTAATAGAAATCGGCGGCCACGCGAACACGCTGGACGAAGCGATACGCGCAGGCCGGTACGCCGCAGAGGCATTGGCCGAGGCGGTGCAGGGGTAAAAGTCCAAAATCCCCCTATTACAATTTTAATTTTGGACTTTAGTCCAAAACCCTTTTTAATTCTGGACTTTAGTCCAAAATATATTGGTAATAGGGGGTATTCTGGGAATTTGGGAATTTAGTACGCGGTAGGGGTCGGGCATGCCCGACCCGCAGCTGTCCGGCAGGAGTGCAATAACGGTTTGTGTTGAGGGCGAGGCATGCCTCGCCCCTACCGGGCGGCGGAATCCTCGCGTTGCAACACTGGCAACGTTCCACGGGACGCATATATGCGTCCCCTACAAACCGCCCGTGCAGTGTTCCCCCGCCTCCCCATCCCCCTCTTTACTTTTTACAAAATACCTGCTACAATACTTATATTCATATGTATAAAGAGGAGTGGACTATCCATGCAGAGAACGGAACTTGCATCGCTGTACAAGACCACCCCTGCGGACGGCACCAAGATCACCGTCTGCGGCTGGGCAAAAACGGTACGCGATTCCAAAAATATCGGCTTTATCTCGCTGTCCGACGGCAGCTGCTATAAGCCCGTCCAGATCGTATTTCAGGCAGACAAGCTCGCCAATTACGCCGAGATCGCCAAGTGCGGCCTGTACACCAGCTTCGAGGTCACCGGCACGCTGGTGCTGACCCCGAACGCCAAGCAGCCCTTTGAGATCAACGCCGACGAGATCACCGTGCTGGGTGCCTGCGGCGGCGATTACCCGCTGCAGAAAAAGAAGATGAGCATGGACTATCTGCGCACCATGACCCATCTGCGCCCGCGCACCAACACCTTCAACGCGGCGTTCCGCGTGCGCGGTCAGGCGGCGTTCGCCCTGCACCAGTTCTTCCACGAGCACGGCTTTACCTACGTACATACGCCGATTTTCACCGGCTCTGACTGCGAGGGCGCGGGCGAGATGTTCCAAGTCACGACCCTCGACCTCAACGACGTGCCCCGCAACGACGAGGGCGGTGTCGACTACACGAAGGACTTCTTCAAGCGCCCCGTCAACCTGACCGTCTCCGGCCAGCTGGAGGCCGAGGCCATGGCCATGGCGCTGGGCAATGTCTACACGTTCGGCCCCACCTTCCGCGCCGAGAAGAGCTACGACACCCGCCACGCGGCCGAGTTCTGGATGATCGAGCCGGAGATGGCCTTCGCCGACCTGAACACTTACCTTGAGACCGCCGAGGCCATGACCCGCTACGTCATCCGCTATCTGCTGGACAACTGCCACGACGAGCTGGCCTTCTTCAACCAGTTCTTTGACAAGGGGCTGCTGGAGCGCCTTGAACTGGTCGCTTCCAGCGATTTCGCCCGCGTCACCTACACCGACGCCATCGAGTTGCTGAAAAAGAACAACGACAACTTCCAGTATAAGGTCGAGTGGGGCACGGATCTGCAGACCGAGCACGAGCGCTACCTGACCGAGCAGATCTTCAAAAAGCCGGTCTTCGTCACCGACTACCCGAAGGAGATCAAGGCATTCTATATGCGCCAGAACGAGGACGGCAAGACTGTCGCCGCCGCCGATATGCTGGTGCCCGGCATCGGCGAGCTGATCGGCGGCTCCCAGCGTGAGGAGCGCCTCGACGTGCTGGAAGCCCGCATGAAGGAGCTGGGTCTGAACACCGCCGACTACGACTGGTATCTTGACCTGCGCCGCTACGGCAGCGTCAAGCACGCGGGCTACGGCCTCGGCTTCGAGCGCCTGCTGATGTACGTCACCGGCATCCCCAACATCCGCGACGTCATCCCCTTCCCCCGCACCTGCGGAGGCTTCTGATGCAGCCCATTGCGGCGCCGCTGCTGCAATGGTTCCACGCAAACAAAAGGCTCCTGCCTTTCCGGCAGGAGCCTTCTGCGTACCATATCTGGGTCAGCGAGATCATGCTGCAGCAGACCCGCGTGGCAGCGGCCATCCCCTATTATGAACGTTTTATCGCGGCCTTGCCCGATCCCGCCGCACTGGCCGCCTGCGCGCCGGACACCCTGCGCAAGCTGTGGCAGGGATTAGGCTACTACAACCGCGTCAACAATATGCAGAAGGCCGCGCGCATCGTGTGTGAGCGGTACGGCGGCGACCTGCCCGCCGACTACGACGCCCTGCGCAGTCTGCCGGGCATCGGCGATTACACGGCGGGCGCGGTGGCGAGCATCGCCTTCGGCATCCCCGCGCCTGCGGTGGACGGCAACGTGCTGCGCGTCTTTGCGCGGCTGTACAACGATGACGCTGACGTGATGAGCCCGGCGACGAAGAAAGCCTTCACCGTGCGGGTACTCGACCAGATGCCGAAGGATACCCCCAGCGCGTACAACGAGGCGCTGATGGAGCTGGGCGCACTGGTCTGCATCCCCGGTACGCCCCACTGCGACGCCTGCCCGCTGGCTGACCGCTGCGCCGGGCATGCCGCAGGCCGCGCCGATCAGCTGCCCGTGAAGCCCGCGCCGAAGGCCAAAACCAAAGTGCCCGTGACGGTGGCCTTGATCGAGAGCGAGCGCGGCATTTTATTGCAGCGCCGCCCCGCGCGGGGGCTGCTGGCGGGGCTGTGGCAGCCGGTTGCGTGGGAACGCGCCCTGACGCAGGACGAGCTGCGCGGTGAGCTGGCGAAGCTGGGCGTGCAGGTAGAGTGGGGCGAAGCCCTGCCCCCGGCAAAGCACGTGTTTACCCACAAGATTTGGCAGCTTGGCGGCTGGCGCGGCACAGCGGCGGCCTGCGATTTGCCGGCGGGCTGCGTCTGGGCAGCCCCGGACGATCTGGCCGAGGTCTACCCCGTGCCGAATGCGTTCGCAGCATATGTGAAGGCAAAATAGCAGAGCTGTAGGGGCCGCACATGTGCGGCCCGCGGGTTTCCCATTAGTGTCCGTTAGCCTTTTACCTGCGGGCCGGGCGTGCCCGGCCCCTACAAGGGCAATAATAACACAAAGAGGAGCGTTACCCACATGCGGGTGACGCTCCTCTTTCTATTTACATACTATGGTTTGTGCGGTTATTCTAAATTCCCCGTCAGCAGCATGGCGGCAGTCAGGGCGGCCAGTGGGGCGGTCTCGCAGCGCAGGATGCGGGGGCCTAACCCCACGGTGACAGCACCCGCAGCCTTCGCGGCGGCGGCTTCCTCGACCGAGAAGCCGCCCTCGCTGCCCGTCACAAGGGCGATGCGTTTGTACCGGCCGGGGTGCAGGATCTCCCGCAGCGGCGCGCCGCCGCCCTCGTAAAAGAAGAGCACGACGTCAAAATCTGCAAACGCCCTGCACACGGCGGCAAAATCCGGCAGCGGCATGGCTACGTGGGGCAGCATCGCGCGGCCTGCCTGCTTGGCGGCCTCGGCGGCGATACGGTTGTACCGCTCGCACTTCACATCCTCTTTTTTGGGCGATGCAACGCAGTATCGGCTGAAAAACGGTACGACCTCGGCCACGCCAAGCTCGACGCTGTGGCGGATGACCTCTTCGAGCTTGCCCGCCTTGGGGTAGCCCGCGAACAGCGTTACGGCGCAGTCCGGCTCGGCCTTGCTGGTTGTGCCGTCGGTGACGGAAAACTCCACCCGCCCCGGCTCGATGGCTGTGACCGTGCCGAGGTATTCCAGCCCGTCGGGGCCGCAGAGCACGACCTCCTCGCCGAGCTTGGCGCGCATGACGTCGGCCAGATGGTGCGCGTCGCTGCCGGTCAGCGCGGCGCGACCGTCGGCCAGCTCCCGCGTAAAATAACGATGCGGCATGGTTTTACGCCTCTTTCTTTTCGCAGATAATGCAGACCCAGCCGCGCTTTTCTTTCACCTCGATCGGCTCCAGACCGGCGGCTTTCAGGCCGGTGATGACCTCGTCCCTGCGCTCGTCGATGATGCCGCTGGCGATGAACCGCGCACCGGGTGCCATCAGTACCGGCACGTGCGGGGCAAGCGACAGGATGGCCGCCGCCACAATGTTGGCCGTGATGATGTTGTACTGGCCGCTGGCCTTGTCGGACAGATCGCCTACAAGCACCTTGAACCGGTCGGCCACGCCGTTGCGCGCGGCATTTTCGCCCGCAGTGCGCACGCACATCGGGTCGATGTCGACGCCTTCAGCCGACGCAGCGCCCAATTTCAGCGCAGCGATGGCAAGGATGCCGGAACCCGTGCCGATGTCCAGCACGCGCTCGCCGCCCTTGACAAGGCTGTCCAGCGTCTCAAGGCAGAGCGACGTCGTCTCGTGCGTGCCGGTGCCGAAGGCCATGCCGGGATCCATGACGATCTTGACGCGGTCGGTCTGGTGATCCTCCCAGCCGGGCACGATGGCAAGGCGCTGGCCGATGTCCATGGCGTGATAATATTTCTTCCACGCGTTCTGCCAGTCCTCCTGCTCGACGCCGGTGGTGTTGAGCTTATAGTCGATGCCGGTGTTTTTCAGGCGTTCCTCAAACAGGGGCAGCACCTCGGCGGGGTTCTCGTCCGGCGCAAGGTACATGTGTACAATGACGATATCACGCGGTTTATCCAGCAAGTCCTGCTCGATGAGGTCGACATGCGCGATCTCCCACGCCTGCTGTTCCAGATCACTGTAATCCTCGATATAAATGCCGCCGTTGGCGACCATCGTCGCGATGGCCTCGGCCGTGTCCGCGTCGCGCTTTGCGACGGTAATGCTGATGTCAGTCCATTCCATGTGGGTGGCTCCTTTGATAAGATGTGCGGCGGCATGAGGGCATGCCGCCCTACCGCCTGACGATACGTAGGGCGGGGTGCCCTCACCCCGCCGCAAGTGCCCGCAGCCGCAAGGCTTCCGGGCGGAGCAGAGCCACGCCCCTACGGCGTTGTAGGGGTCGGCGTCCTCGACGACCCGCAGAGCCGCGCCATTGCAGACAATTTCCTTTATTATACCGTATATCTTCCCACAATTCAATCACAGAAAGGAGAAATCCCCATGCAAATCCTGCGTCTGTCCCCTGCGGAATGTGAAGAACTCTACCACACTGCCCTGCCGCGGGATTTCCCCGCCGCCGAGCTGAAGCCGTTTGTCGAGATCAAGCGCCTGCTGGAAGCGGGCGTCTATGAGCCGCTGCTGCTCGCCGACGACACGGGCACGCGGCTGGCCTACGCGTGGCAGGTCGTGCTGCCGGGGCAGCGCACGGCACTGCTGGACTACTTTGCCGTGCGGTACGACCTGCGGGGCGGCGGCGTCGGCACGGCGGCCTTGCAGCTTGTCAAGGACTACGACGCCATGCGGATACACGACCTGGTATTGGAATGCGAGCACCCCGCCGAAGCGCCCGACCCCGCCGTGGCGCGGCGGCGCATCGGGTTTTACCTGCGGGCGGGCGCGCGGGCAACAGCGCTGGAAAGCCGCGTCTTTGGCACGCGGTACGCCGTGCTGTCCCTGCCCTGCGGCGGCACCGCCCCCGATGCGGCGCTGTGCAGGGAGCTGGGCGCACTGTACAAGGTCATGGTGCCGCAGCCGTATTATCGCGGGAACGTTATATTTTTGGGAAATTAAGAGCATACTACTTGTGAAAGAAGGTCGGCTTGCCGGGCGCACACGCAGGTGCGCCCCTACTGATCTGCAAGGAGGTATGGACTGTGAAACTGAACCCCAAGCAATACGATGAAATGGTAAACCGTGCGTCACCGCCCTCGCCCGTGGTGCAGGACTGCGTGTGGGCGTTTTTGGTCGGCGGGGCGATCTGCGCCCTCGGCGAAGGGCTGCGGCAGTTTTTCCTGATTTGGTACGACAAGACGCTGGCGGGCACCCTGACGAGCATCGCGCTGATCTTCCTGTCGGCGCTGCTCACCCTGCCCGGCTGGTATCAAAAGCTGGCCGCCAAGGCGGGCGCGGGCACGCTCGTGCCCATCACGGGGTTCGCGAACTCGGTCGTCAGCCCGGCCATCGAGTTCAAGGCCGAGGGCTGGGTCACCGGTGTCGGCGCGAAGATTTTCGGCATTGCGGGGCCTGTTATCGCCTTTGGTACGCTGGCGAGCTTCGTGTGGGGCGTTGTGTACTGGCTGCTGGGAAAGGTGGGGTGAAGCATGACACGCAGAGGCGATACCCTGCTGTTTGACGCACCGCCGACCGTGGCGGCGTGGGCAGCGGCAGGCGGCAAAAAAGAGAGCGAGGGGCCGCTGGCGGCGGCGTTTGACTTTGTGACGCAGGACGCGGGCTTTGGCGAACAGGGCTGCGAAAATTGGGAGCAGGCCGAGAGCATTTTGCAGCGCAAGGCGGTGGAGCTCTGCCTGCGCAAGGCGGATGTTTCACGCAGCAAGGTCGATATTGCCTTCGCGGGCGACCTGCAGGCGCAGTGTACGGCCAGCAACTACACGATGCGGGAGCTGGGCGTGCCCTTCGCCGGGGTGTACGGCGCGTGCAGTACGATGGCCGAGACGCTGGCGCTGGCGGCAGCCTTCGCGGCGAGCGGTCTGGCCGAGCGCACCCTCGCGCTGACGAGCAGCCATTTCTGCGCGGCGGAGCGGCAGTTCCGCACGCCGCTGGAATACGGCGCGAAGCGCACCCCCACCGCCCAGTGGACGGCCACAGCGGCGGGGGCGTGCCTTGTCCGCGCCCACGCCGAGGGGCTGCCCGGCGTGCCGGTGCGGTCGGTGACGTTTGGCCGCGTGCAGGATTTTGAGGTACACGACATCAACAACATGGGCGCGGCGATGATGCCCGCCGCCGCGTCGACGCTGTTGCGCTATTTTGCGGCCACGGGGACAAGCCCGCAGGATTTTGACGCGATCTTCACGGGCGACCTTGGCGAGGTCGGCACGGCGCTGCTGCACGAGCAGATGGCGAAGGAGGGACTGCCGCTGGACAACCACAAGGACTGCGGCTGCCTATTATACGACACAAACGGGCAGAATGTACAGGCAGGCGGCAGCGGCGCAGGGTGCAGTGCGGCGGTGCTGTGCTGCAAAATCCTGCCGATGCTGGCGGCGGGGCAGCTGCGGCGGGTGCTGTTCCTTGCCACGGGCGCGCTGATGAGCCAGACGACGTTTTTGCAGGGCGAGAGCATCCCCGGCATCGCCCACTGTGTTGAGCTGGGAGGTGCGGTATGAACTACGTCTGGGCGTTCGTGATTGGCGGCGCAATCTGCGTTGTGGGGCAGCTTTTTATTGACTATACGAAGCTCTCCCCCGCCAGAATCCTGACCGGCTACGTCGTGGCGGGCGTGGTGTTGAGCGCTGTTGGGGTGTACAAGCCGCTGGCGGATTTCGCCGGGGCAGGCGCAAGCGTGCCGCTGTTGGGTTTCGGGCATCTGCTGGCGCAGGGTGTGCAGAACGCCGTGGATGAGTGCGGCCTGCCGGGGGCGTTTACGGGTGGGCTGACGGCGGCGTCCGGCGGCATAGCGGCGAGTTTGATTTTTGGGTTGTCGGCGGCATTGGTGGGAAAAAGTAAGGATCAGAACTAGTGCGGCCGGGTTGTAGGGGGCGGCGTCCCCGACGCCCCGGAAAGTTGGCGGCAGCCGCAAACTCCAACGGCGGGGTGAGGGCACCCCGCCCTACATCCTGCTGTAAAGTTGCACGTAGGGCGGTATGCCCTCATACCGCCGCAAGGCAGCAGCGGGTCGTCGGAGACGCCGACCCCTACGACCGCTTTTGACATTTCCCCTTCCCTGTTCTATACTGATAAATAGTGTAAAAACAGGAAAAGAGGTTATCCATTCCATGCAAAAGCAACTCACGCAGGGGGCGGTCATGCCGACGATGCTGCGGTTTGCCGTGCCGATGATCCTGGGCGACCTGCTGCAGCAGTGCTACAACATCGCCGATACCCTCATCGTGGGGCGGTTCATCGGCACGGGGGCGCTGGCTGCGGTTGGGTCGGCGTTCACCCTGATGACGTTTCTGACGTCCATTTTGCTCGGCCTTGCCATGGGCAGCGGGACGGTATTCTCAATCAAATTCGGCCAGAAGGACGATGCTGCGCTGAAGGAGGGCATCCTTGCCAGCTTTGTGCTGTTGGCGGGGGTCACGGCGGTGCTGGTGGCCGCCGTTACCTTAGGATTCGACGGCATACTCTGGTTCTTGCGCATCCCGGCAGAAATTGATGCGATGATGCGCCAATATCTGCGCATCGTCTTTGTGGGACTGGCGGCAACGTTTTTGTACAACTACTTCGCGTCGCTGCTGCGGGCGCTGGGCAACTCGGTCGTGCCGCTGGTGTTTCTGGCGGTGTCGGCGGGGCTGAACATCGTGCTTGACCTCTGGTTCGTCTGCGGGCTGGGGCGCGGCGTCGCCGGTGCGGCCGAAGCGACCGTTATTGCGCAGTATTCCTCCGGCGTGGGCATCGCGGCGTACACATGGTTCGCGTTTCCACTGCTGCGGGACGCCCTGCATGCCCGCCTGCGCCCTGCGCGGGTGAAGGAGATCGCATCGTTCTCGGCATTGACCTGCGTGCAGCAGTCGGTGATGAATCTGGGCATCCTCGCCGTGCAGGGGCTTGTCAACAGCTTCGGCACGACGGTCATGGCGGCGTTTGCGGCGGCGGTGAAAATCGACGCCTTCGCGTACCTGCCGGTGCAGGATTTCGGCAACGCGTTCTCGATCTTCTTGGCGCAGAACTACGGTGCGCAGGAGAAAGACCGCCTGAAGCAGGGCATGCGCGGCGCGTTCGCCGCAGCGGCGGTGTTCAGTGTGGCGGTCAGCGCGGCGGTGTATGTGTTTGCCGCGCCGCTGATGCGCATTTTCATCGATGCGGGCGAGACGGCAGTTATCGCCGAGGGTGTGCGGTATCTGCACATCGAGGGCGCGTTCTATTTGGGCATTGGCTGGCTGTTTTTGCTGTACGGCCTCTACCGCGCCGTGGGGCGGCCGGGGATGTCGGTCGTGCTGACGGTGATCTCGCTGGGCACCCGCGTGGTACTGGCCTATGCGCTGTCGGCGGTGCCGGCCATCGGCGTTGTCGGCATCTGGTGGAGCGTTCCGATCGGCTGGTTTTTGGCGGATGCCGCCGGGCTGGGGTATTATTGGTGGAAGCGGCGGACGCTGTTTGAGATGAGGTGAGCCTCCTGCGGGGCGTTGAGGACGCCGCCCCCTACAGCGTGAGTGGCCGCGAGAACTTGCGGCGGCATGAGGGCATGCCGCCCTACGCGTAATTTTTCCACGGGATGTAGGGCGGGGTGCCCTCACCCCGCCGCAGGACATTACCGTTGCCACCCGATAGCGAAAACAACCACAAACAAAACGGGCAGTGAGCCATTGCGGTTCACTGCCCGTTTTTACTTTATATTACGACGCACTGGAGCTCAGCGTGACCTCCAGCGTCAGTACCTTGCCGTCGCGCTCGACCTGCAGGGACACCGTATCGCCGATGTTCTTATCCTTCAGGTAGTTCTTCAGCGCGCTGGAATCGCTGACCGCCGTGTCGTCCACGGCCAGCACGCGGTCGCCCGCCTGCACACCGGCGCTCTCGGCACCGCTGCCCTGCGTGACCTCGACGACGTAGACGCCCATCGTGGAGACGCCCAGCTGCTGCGCGGTCTGCGCGTCGGTGACGTCAAGGATCTTGATGCCCAGCGCAGGACGTGCCACACTGCCGTTCTCGATCAGCTGCTGGCCGATGTCCATGGCCGTATTGATGGGGATCGCAAAGCCGATGCCCTCGGCCTCGCTGTAGCTGCTCTTCGCGTTGACAATGCCGATCAGCTCGCCGTTGCCGTTGAACAGGCCGCCGCCGGAGTTACCGGGGCTGATGGACGCATCGGTCTGGATCAGCGTCATATCGTTGTTCTGCACGGTGACCTGACGGTTCAGGGCGCTGACGATGCCGTCGGTGACGGTGTTGGACAGCGTGCCCAGCGGGTTGCCGACCGCCACGGCGACCTCGCCGACAGCCAGCGCGTCGCTGTCACCGATGACCGCCGGGGTCAGCCCGGTGGCTTCGATCTTCAGTACCGCGATGTCGGAGGTGGAATCCTGCCCGACGACGGTGGCGTCATAGCTCTCGTCGCTGCCGTTCAGCTGGACTTTGACGCTGGTCGCGCCGCTGACGACATGGGCGCAGGTCAGGATGTAGCCGTCCTGACTGATGATGACGCCGGAGCCTGCGCCGCTCTGGACGTAGTAGCCGCCGAACCAAGTCTGGCTGCTGCTCATCTGCTCGGTCGTGATCGCCACAACGCTGGGCGAAACGACAGACGCGATCTGCTGCACGGTCATGTTCGTGCCGTCGGTGCTGCCGGTGGCGGTACCATCGGTGTTGCGCTCGACCTGCTGCACGACGACCTGATTGCCGGTAAGCCCGGCGCGGCTGGCGACTACTGCGCCGCCCAAGCCGCTGCCGAAGCCCAGCGCCGCAACGCCGAGGCAGGCCAGCACGCGAAGCAGAACCTTGTTACCCTTCTTTTTTTCGGGCACAGGGGGCTGCTGCGGTGCGCTGGAATAGCTGTAGCCGTTGTAGCCGCCGTTATTGCCGCTGCCGCCGCTGAAGCTGCTGGTGTAGCCGTTGGCGTCCTGCTGTGGCTGGGGGTTCGGGGTGGCACTGCTGCCGTAGCCGGAATAATCAGTGCGCGCCGTGTTGGCGGTGTTTGCGCCGCTGGAGCCTACGTTGGGGTAGGCATTGTTCTGCGCGGGCTGCTGGGCGTTCTGCTCAGGCTGGGAATTCTGGGGGGATTCGGGCTGGCCGCTGTTCGGCTGACCGCCGCCGGATGTATGGTTGTAGAGACCGGAGTAATCGTATTCGTTGCTCATTCTGGTCGTCTCCTTTCGCTTTCTATGCCTACAGTATACAGGCTAATTGTGAAATAGGTTTCGTCAGAGAGTGAAAACTATGTGAAAAACGGTGAAAATCATGACAATTTGCAGCGTTGCGCTGCACAATAAAATATGATATAATCAAATCATAAAACACATATAAAGGAGGCGTTTTCTATGAAAAAGATGATACGGTGTATTTTGGTTGTGATGCTGGTATTGATCCTGCTGGCGGTGGCGGCCTTCGGCGTGCTGTACGCCGGGCGGCTGCGCACGGTAAACAGCATAGAGCAGATCACCGCGTATGACGACTATAACCTTTACCGCATGGATGTCAAGTATGATTATTCCATCGACGATGTCATCAACTACGGCATCACCGACAACCAGTCGATGATCGACGCGATTTTAAAGGAAACACTTCCCCTGCTGCCGGTCCACATGAAAGCCCCGAACTATGGATGCAGCGCCTTTGCGACGGTGTCCGACGGGCATATCCTGATGGGCCGCAACTATGATTTCAAGCGCGACACCTCGGCCATGCTGGTTTATTGTACGCCGAAGGACGGCTATAAATCCGTGGCGCTGGCCGCGCTGGATAATATCTCGGCCAACCAGCCGGACATATCCATGGCGAAAAAGCTCGCCTGCCTGACCGCTCCGTTCATCTGCCTGGACGGCATGAACGAGCGCGGTGTTTCCATCGCTGTGCTGACGCTGGACAGTGAGCCGGTCAACCAGGACACCGGCAAGCAGAAGATATTCACGACGCTGGCCATCCGGCTGGTGCTGGACCGCGCCGCCACGACGCAGGAGGCTGTGGAGCTGCTGGACAGCTACGATATGTTTGCGACCTCCGGGCGCGATTACCACTTCTTTGTCACCGATGCCGGCGGGGATAGCCGCGTTATCGAGTATGATCCGGAGCAGGAGGGCCGCCCGCTGCGCTGGACGGCGATGCCGGCCATCACGAACTTTTACGGCTGCTATGCCGACCGGGTGCAGCCAAACCAGAGAAACGGCATCTACGGCCACGGAAAAGAGCGCTATGACGCGATCATGGACGTGCTGGCAAGGCGCGACCAAGACGGAAATATTCCTGCGGATACCGCATGGCAGGCATTGCAGGCAGCCGCCCAGGACCCCAGCCCCAACGACGTGACCAGCAACACCCAGTGGTCGCTGGTCTATGACGACACCGACCTGACCGCGCAGATCGCCCTGCGCCGCCACTGGGATGATGTGCTGTACTACGACCTGAACACAAATACGATTGGCGGGTAATATATATGCAGATCAGGCAGGAAAAAGGCTGCTACACTCTATATAAGGAAAACGAGGCCATCGGCACAGCCGTTGTGGACGGCATGACCATCCTGCGGCTGGAGGTCGTGCCCCGGTGGCGCGGGCGCGGCTACGGCAGCTATCTGGTAAAGGAACTGCTGCGGCGCGGCGGCGGGCTGGACCCAAAGCAGGCCACACGCTTCACCGCCCCCCTGCCCCGGGACGAGGCAGGCCGTGCTTTGGCGCGGCGGTTCGACTTTGTGGCGGAGGGCGGGCGGCTGGTGCGCCGCCGTGTGCCGGATCTGTCCGCGGTGGAGCTGTGCCATGAGTTTCTGGAGCTGCATGTGACCCCCGGCGGGCTGTATCTCGATGCGACCTGCGGCAACGGAAACGACACACTGTTTTTGTGCCGTCTGGCCGGGCAGAACGGCCGTGTGCTGGCCATGGATATCCAGCAAAAGGCGGTGGACCGCACGAACAAGCGCCTGACCGATGCCGGGTATGAGAAAGTGGGGCGTGCGGTGCTCTACGACCATGCGAAGCTGGGGGAACTTGTGCAGCCCGGCAAGGTGGATTGCGTGCTGTTCAACTTCGGCTGGCTGCCGGGGGCCGAGCACACCGTACATTCCACGGCGCAGGGCAGTCTTTCCGCCCTGTGTGCCGCGCTGGATGCCCTGCGCCCCGGCGGTGTGCTGGCGGCTGTGCTGTACAGCGGCAAGGTCATAGGCGATGCCGAAAAGCAGGCGGCGCTGGCGTTTTTCCGCAGCCTGCCGCTGACAAAGTACACGGTGCTGGTCTGCGAGTTTGCAAACTGGGCGGACACCGCCCCGCTGCCGTGCTTTGTGATCAAGAAGTAAAAAGGCTTCCCCTGAGGGGGAAGCTGTCACCGAAGGTGACTGATGAGGGGCAGAGCAACCTATGTTACCCGTTGAAGGGTTACTGCGGTACACTCGCCCCTCATCCGGCCTGCGGCCACCTTCCCCCTGAGGGGGAAGGCATGAAAAATCCCCGTATCTTTTGCGATACGGGGAAATTTTTTATACCTTGACTTCCGGTGCACCGCCGCCCAGCTTCGGGATCGGGCAGTGCAGAATATACCAAGCAAACAGCGTCGACGAGATGCTCCATGTCAGCGGGTACGCCCAGAAGACGACGCCGATGGCGTGGATGAAGTGCAGCGTGATCGTGATGTAGGTGATGCGCAGCGCGCACCAGACGAGCAGCATCACCATCATCGGCACGACCGGCCGCCCCAGCCCGCGCAGGATGCCCGCACAGCAATGGCTGAACGCCAGCAGGCAGTAGAATAGTGAGATCGTGTGCGCCTGCTGCACGCCGAAGGCGATGACGTCCGCTTCGCGGCTGAACGCACCGATAAGCCACGGCGACGCCAGCCAGATGGTGACGCCGACGACCTCGGCCATCAGCACCGAGCAGACGCAGCCGAACTTCATGCCGTGCCGCACCCGGTCAGGCTGGCCTGCGCCGACGTTCTGGCTGACAAACGTCGCCAGCGCCATCGAAAAGCAGGTCACGGGCAGAAACGCAAAGCCCTCGATCTTGCTGTATGCACCGCAGCCCGCCATCGCCTGCGCGCCGAACGCGTTGATGTTGGACTGCACAATGACGTTGGCGATCGAGATGACAGAGTTCTGCACACCGGAGGGCAGCCCCTGCACGATGACCGCCCGCAGCGACGGCGCGTCGAACCGCACCTCGCGCCAGTGGACAGCCCACTCGGCCTTCGCGCGGGTCAGCTTGGCGAAGGCCAGAATCGCGCTGACCGTCTGGGACGCGATCGTCGCAAACGCGGCGGCGGCCACGCCCATCCGCAGCCAGCCGACGAGAAGCAAATCCAGCACAATATTGATGAGCGACGCGGCGATCAGATACCGCATCGGGCTTTTGCTGTCGCCGACAGACTGCAAAATGCTCGCACCTACGTTATACATGACGACGGCGATCGAGCCGAAGAAGTACATGCGGAAGTAGGCAATCGAGTTGCCGAGAACATTGTCCGGTGTGCCCATCCAGCGCAAAATCTGCGGCGTCAGCAGCACGCCGACGACGGTCAGCACCGCGCCTGCCGCAAGGCCGAGCGCGACGGTGGTGTGGATGGTGCGGCGCATCCGCGCCCAGTCCTTCGCGCCGAAATACCGCGCTACAACGACGCCTGCACCCAACGAAACGCCGTTGACGAAGCCGGTCAGCAGAAAGATCAGGCTGCCCGACGAGCCGACGGCGGCCAGCGCCTCGCCGCCCAGAAAGTTGCCGACAATGAGGGAATCGGCGGCGTTGTACAGCTGCTGGAACAGGTTGCTGATGAAGATGGGCACCGCGAAGAAGAGCATCCCCTTCGCCACGCTGCCCTGTGTCAGAGAGGTTTTTTGTTGTGTTTCCATATTACACCAAAACGTCCTTAATCAACAAACTCAACCCGCCGGTGGCCGAATGGATGAACTCGACGGCGTCGTCCGAACTGCACAACTCGGCGGGAATTTTGATCTCAATGCCGGACTCGGTCTTGAAGCTGCGGCTTTCCAGCTTCTTGATGCGCGCGGGGGTCACGGTGACGCGGTCATCTTCCTGCACGCCGGTCTCGGCCAGCGCTTCCTCAAATTTCGGCGCAGCGAGGGGAAAATTCTCCCGGATGCGCTGGCGCACGTCCTCGACCGCGATCTGGTTGTCTACGGCCTGATTGCGCACCAGCAGCTCGACCGCCGTCTCAGTGCCGCCGTCGAACGGGGGCACGTCGTCGAGGTCGTCGGGTTCGGGGTAGGCCTCCTTCACGGCGGCAACGGCGGTCTCGCAGACAGCTTTCAGCTTCGCCTTCTCCTGCATGGCCTCGGTGCAGCCGAAGACGCGGGTGGAGAGGTAGTAGTCTTTTTTATCGTCCAGCGTGAATTTTTTCTCGATCAGGCGTACCGTGCCGTTGGCGCGGTCGATGAGCGCGGCCTCGTCGGCCTTCGGTGTGCCGGGCAGCAGTGTGCGCTGGGGCACCATGCTGCTGAACCGGCCGTTGCCCATCATCTCGGTGTGGTGGGTGTAGCCGGGGCGGTAGTTCAGCTTCAGCACGCCGTAGAACGGCACGCCGTCGGCGGTGAAATCCACGACGGCCAGATCGCCCGCCGGGATGGCCTGATATTGCAGCATCTGCTCAAAGATGACGCCCGCGATGCGGCGGGACAGGTCGATGAAATCCTGATTCTGCGCCATCTCCTGCGCAAAAGCGGAGTCCGGCAGGAAACGGCAGTTTTTCACCTCGTCGCTGGCGAACGCGCGTTCCAGCGTGGCGGTGTAATATTCGTACAGGTCGGCGTCCATGTCCATGGCGCGGTCGGACAGCACCGGCTCCGATGCGCCGGGGTCGAGCAGATGCAGCACGACCTGATTGATCTTGACTTCCATTGTGTTTGCTCCTTCGGTTGGAATGTTGTGCAATTATACCATGATTTTCCGCGTTTGCCTAGCGGCGACCTTGGGCAGAATACCCGGTAAAGAGGTGATTTTTTGTGAATAAAGCTGAAAAAGACGCGCTGTTGAGCCGCACCGCCGCCTGCCGCCAGAAGCAGGTGCAGGAATACTTGGAGGGGCGCAGCCCCGGCACGATGCAGCGCTACGCCCCCGATGCCCACGCCGACGATAAGGAAGGCTGGGTCGAGAGCGAGGAGACCGTGCACCGGCTGGCGCATTGGCGGGAGAAGGCAATTTATTAAGGCACGCGGCTTCCCCCTAGGGGGAAGCTGTCAGCGGCTCCGCCCGCTGACTGATGAGGGGCAAAGCTGCCGTTATTGCCCGTTGAAGGGCTGCTGCGGAAACGCCGCCCCTCATCCGGCCTTCGGCCACCTTCCCCCCTAGGGGGAAGGCTTTACTCCGCCGTCAATTTACTGTTTGCTTTGCGGGTGAAGCGTTCGTTGTCGACGATGAAGCGCTCATGCGTCGCGGAGGCGACCTCGGTCACGTCGTCGTAGACGCGGGCGGCGAAGCGCAGGCGACGGTCCTCGACCGCGACCAGTTCACAGTCACACTGCACGACCATGCCGACGGGCGTCGGGGCGTTGTGCGCCAGCGTCAGCGCCGTGCCGACCGTGCCTTGGTCGAGCTCCAGCTCCGGCGCGACGGCCTGCCAGCAGGCTTTCTCGATGAGGGCGGCCACGGCGGGCGTAGCCAGCACCGGCAGCTCGCCGCTGCCCATGGCCTGCGCTGTATTTTCTGTCGTCACGCGCAGCGCCGCGTGACCCTTGATACCGGGGGTAAGCATGGGTGATTTCTCCTGTGTACTTTTTTATTTTATAATAGCACATTCAAAAACAAATGAAAAGTGAGGAATTTTCTCTACCATCTTGCACTTTCTCCTATTTTCTGCTATCCTTATAAAGATAAGCAAGGAGGCTGTAGTGTTTGGATAAGAACCGACAGTCTCCCTTTTTTTGCGGCCATTATGAGGAGGAAATCATTCATGGCAGAAAAAATCGATTATTCGAAGGGCATCTTTGATGCCAAACAGCTCGGTACGCCCAAGCTGCTGATCCTCGGCGCACAGCACATGTTCGCTATGTTCGGCGCAACGGTGCTGGTGCCGCTGCTGACCGGCCTCAGCGTCAGCACGACGCTGCTCTGCGCCGGTCTGGGCACGCTGCTGTTCCACTTCCTGTGCAAAGGCAAGGTGCCCGCGTTCTTGGGCTCCAGCTTTGCCTATCTGGGCGGCTTCACCATCGTGACGAACGGCGGCGCCAACCCGGAGAACCTGCCCTACGCCTGTGCGGCGGTGGCACTGTCCGGCCTTGTCTATGTGCTGTTCAGCGCGCTGATCTCGGCGTTCGGCATCCGCAAGATGATGAAGTTCTTCCCGCCGGTCGTCACCGGCCCCATCATCATCGCCATCGGCCTGATCCTTGCCCCCAGTGCTATCTCCAACTGCCAGTCCAACTGGCTGCTGGCGATCGTCGCGCTGGCGACCGTCATCATCTGCAACATCTGGGGCAAGGGCATGATCAAGATCCTGCCCATCCTGATCGGCGTGCTCGTCTCTTACGCGGTCGCGCTTATCACCGGTGCCGTCGACTTCCAAGCCATCGGTGAGGCCGCTTGGTTCGGCATCCCCCTGCACAAGGACAGCATGGGTCTGTTTGCCATGGACGGCAGCGAGACCTTCATCAGCGCGGTCTTCACCATCGTGCCCATCGCGCTGGCAACCATGATGGAGCATATCGGCGACATTGCCGCGATCTCCGCCACCACCGGCAAGAACTACATCCGTGACCCCGGCCTGAACAAGACCCTGCTGGGCGACGGCCTTGCCACCGCTATGGCCGGCCTGCTGGGCGGCCCCGCCAACACCACCTACGGCGAGAACACCGGCGTTCTGGCGCTGACGAAGATCTACGATCCCCTCGTCATCCGCATTGCGGCTGTGTTTGCCTTGATTCTGAGCTTCTGCCCGAAGTTTGAGGCCGTTATCAACACGATCCCCTCCGGCATCGTCGGCGGCATCAGCTTCGTGCTGTACGGCATGATCTCCGCTATCGGCGTGCGCAACGTTGTCGAGAATAAGGTCGACTTCACGAACAGCCGCAACCTGATCATCGCGGCGGTCATTCTGGTCTGCGCGCTGGGCTTCAACTCCGTCGGCGGCATCACCTTCGCCGTGTTCGGCGTTGACATCAACTTGTCCGGTCTGGCCATCGCCGCCATCGCCGGCATCCTGCTGAACGCCATCCTGCCCGGCAACGACTACGAGTTCGATGAGGGCAGCAACGAGCCGGAAAGCGCAAGTCTGCGCGTTTGATAAACGGCTGCGGTGCGGCGGGGTGAGGGCACCCCGCCTTACATCCCAACCAATCGCCGCATGTAGGGCGGCATGCCCTCATGCCGCCACAGGCAGCATTTTACGGAAAGGAACGTTTTTATGACTGCATCCGATTTCACCAACCTGCATCTTCAATATAAGGCTGAACAGGCCGAGGGAGAGATGCCTGCGGTCATCGAGCATGACTTTCCCGGCGGGCGCATGGTCGACCACTATTTCGTAACCCCCTCCCCCGCTTTCTGGGCGGACGAGGGCGTCCAAAGCCTCGACGGTGTGTCCGGTATCCTGTTTCTGCAGCAGCCGGACGGCGCGCCGTGGAAGATCCTCGTCCACGAGCAAAGCATGATCAAGGAGGTCGTCTTCGACTTCCCGGAGGAGGAATTCCGCAAAATGCTGGCCGACAGCGGCGTGGTTTTGCCCGGTGAGCCGGGCTTTACCCCCATCACCGACTAATGCAAATCCCCCGAACGCGAAAATTTTCGTGTTCGGGGGATTTTTTTGCGTTTTTCTATTGACAAAGCCGGAATTAGGATGTATCATATGAACAAATAAACATATGAAAGGATGATGACATTGGCAGAAGCTGAAAAAGCCGCCGAGACCGCCCAGCTGGACGAGGCCGCCATCCGCCGCCTGCAGGACGATCTGCCCGACGACGAGGTGCTGTATGATCTGGCCGAGCTGTTCCGGGTGTTCGGCGATTCGACCCGCATCAAAATTTTGTATGCGTTATTTGAAAGCGAACTCTGCGTCAACGATATTGCGCAGGTCGTGGGCATCTCGCAGAGCGCCGTCAGCCACCAGCTGCGGCTGCTGAAAACGAGCAAGCTGGTCAAGTTCCGCCGCGAGGGCAAGGCAATGTTCTACTCGCTGGACGACGACCATGTCCGCAGCATGATTGCGCTGGGCATGGAGCATACGGAGGAGTAAAAGCCTTCCCCTAGGGGGGAAGGTGGCCGAAGGCCGGATGAGGGGCGGCGTTTCGGCAGTGACCCGTCAACGGGCAATAACGGCAGGTTTGCCCCTCATCAGTCCGCTTCGCGGACAGCTTCCCCCTCAGGGGAAGCCTTTAAATCCAGTTACCCTTATATAAAAATACATCTATATAGAAGGAGACCACCATCATGCAGAAGAAATTCAAGATCGAAGTCGATTGCGCAAACTGCGCTGCCAAAATTGAGACTGCTATCAAAGAGCTGCCCGGCGTCAAGAACGCCAGTGTCAGCTTTATGGCGCAGAAGCTGCTGCTGGAGGCCGACGACGATAAGTTTGACGCCGTGCTGAAGGACGCCGTCAAGGTTGCCAAGAAGGTCGAGCCTGATTTCGAGATTGAGCTGTAAGTTCGCCTATAGCAGCCCATCGCTACAGGTGATGGGCTATTCTTGTACCCAAAATGGAGGTCATATCCATGACGAAGAAACAAAAAAAGACGCTGAAACGCATTGTCATTGCGGCGGCGCTCACGGTGGTGCTGGCAATTTTGTTCCATTTTGTCCCGCTGCCGTGGTTTGTGCAGCTGGTGCTGTGGCTCGTGCCCTACCTTGTCATCGGCCACGATGTCCTGCGCAAGGCGTTCATGGGCATCAAGAGCGGCGAGGTCTTTGACGAAAACTTCCTGATGGCGATCGCCACGGTGGGCGCCATCGGCTGCGGCGAGTACGCTGAGGGCGTCGCCGTTATGCTGTTCTACCAGATCGGCGAGCTGTTCCAGTCCTACGCCGTCGGCAAGAGCCGCTCCAGCATCACCGCGCTGATGGACATTCGCCCCGACAGCGCGAACTTGGAGGCCGAGGACGGCACGGTCTCGGTTGTTGACCCCGACGAGGTGCCGATCGGCGCGACCATCGTCGTCAAGCCCGGCGAGAAGATCCCACTGGACGGCGTCGTGCTCTCCGGTGAGTCCACGCTGAACACCGCAGCCCTGACCGGCGAGAGCCGCCCGCGCACCGTGCGCCCCGGCAACGAGGTCATCAGCGGCTGCGTGAACGCCGACAGCGTTCTGCGCGTCCGGACGACGAAAATTTACGACGAGTCCACCGTGGCAAAGATCCTCGACCTTGTCGAGAATTCCAGCCTGAAGAAGTCCCCCATCGAGAACTTCATCACGAAGTTTGCCCGCTACTACACCCCCGCCGTCTGCATCGGCGCGTTGGTGCTGGCAATTCTTCCGCCGCTCTTCCTTGGCAACTGGATGGATTGGATCATGCGTGCGCTGACCTTCCTTGTCATCAGCTGCCCCTGCGCACTGGTGATCTCGATCCCGCTGACCTTCTTCGGCGGCATCGGCGGCGCGTCCAAGTGCGGCATCCTCGTCAAGGGCGGCAACTATCTGGAAGCCCTGTCCAAGACCGGCGTTGCCGTGTTTGACAAGACCGGCACCCTGACGAAGGGCGTCTTCAAGGTCACCCACACCGCCCCCGCCGCCGGCGTAACCGAGGCCGACCTGCTGGAGAGTGCTGCGCTGGCCGAGAGCTTCTCCAGCCACCCCATCAGCAAGAGCCTGCGGGAAGCCTGCCCCGACCTTGACGTCCGCCGCGCGTCCGACGCGCAGGAGATCGCTGGTCACGGCGTAAAGACGCAGGTCGACGGCCACACGGTGCTGGCCGGCAACGCCCGCCTGATGGAGAGCGAGAGCGTCGCCTACACCGCCGCCGAGGGTGCAGGAACCATCGTCTACGTCGCCCGCGACGGGCAGTTCCTTGGCTCCATCCTGATTTCCGACGAGGAGAAGCCTACCTCGAAATCTGCCATGCAGGGCTTGCAGGGGCAGGGCGTGCGCACCGTCATGCTGACGGGTGACACCCCCACTGTGGCCGAGGCCGTGGCGAAGGATTTGGGCATCGACGAAGTCCATGCCGGGCTGCTGCCCGCCGACAAGGTCGAGTGGGTCGAGAAGCTGCTGGCGCAGAAGCCCGAAAAGAAGGAGCTTGCCTTCGTGGGCGACGGCATCAACGATGCGCCCGTCCTGATGCGCGCTGACATCGGCATTGCGATGGGTGCGCTGGGCTCTGACGCCGCCATCGAAGCCGCCGACATTGTGCTGATGGACGACGACCCGGCGAAAATCAGCCTTGCCATGCGGATTTCCCGCAAATGCATGACGATTGCTTACCAAAACATCGTCTTCGCGCTGACGGTCAAGGCGCTTTGCCTGATCTTGACGGCGCTGGGCATCACGAACATGTGGTGGGGCGTCTTCGCCGACGTCGGCGTCATGGTGCTGGCCGTGCTGAACGCGACGAGAATGTTGAATGTGAAAGAGTATCAGTAATGATACAATGAAAAAGGCGTGTGCGAGAGGTTTCGCACACGCCTTTTCCATTATATCAACCCCTCCGGGTCAAGATACGTCCCGCCCTTTAAACATTCCAGATGCAGATGCGCCTCTCCGCTCGTCTCTGCAGGCACACTTGCCGCCTTGCCCAGTACGGTCGAGGTCGTCACGCTGTCCCCGGCTTTGACTTCCGTGTCGGTCAGACCGCAGTAGCGCCAGATTACGCCGGTTTTGTCGGTGATCTCCACGATGCCGCCCCACAGCGCATCCTCGGTTACCGAGTCGACTCTGCCCGCCTTGGCGGGGGTCACGCTCTCCCCTGCCGGAGCGGCGTAGTCCGCGCCGTTGTGGGTGCGCCAGTCGCCGAGCGTCGCGCTGTAGACCAGCTCGTCACCGCTGAACGGTGCGAGGGGCTTTGCCTCCCAGATGCCGGGCTTTGCGTCCGCCTGCGCAGAAGGTGTGGTCACGGCGGGCGTCTCGGCAGGCTGCGCGGTTGGCTGCGGTTCTGCCGTCGGCTTGGTGGTGGGCGCGGCCGTGGGCTTCGGCACGTTGGCGGCCGGATTGTCGATGGCGGCATCGGGCTGCGTCCAAGTGGAATCGTTCTGCAGCGCCTCCTTGCGGATGCGCGTCAAGTCGGCGACATTGTTGACGACGCTGCGCAGCGCCAGAATGCCCGCCGCCGTGGCCGCAAAGACCATCGCCAGACAGAACAGATACAGCCCTTTTTCCTTGAAAAACTGCTTGATGTGATTCATCTTCCCCCGTCCTTTTCGTGTGGAAATGTTGTGTATGCCGATAGTGTGGACGTCTGCGCGCGGTTTATACACGGCAGATAAAATACGTTTTGTATAATTTCGGTGTATAATACAAAACGTTGCGCCGTGCCCGCAAATTTTCCGTTGCATTTCGGCGCAAAACCGTGTATTATATACTATTGGATTATTATAGAGGAGTGTGCCCCGATGTGACAACAAGCAGACAGGATTCCCCGTTGTAGGGGCGGATTCTATATCCGCCCGTACCCGTTTGCCGTCAGGCATAGCTCCACGGGCGCATATGGAATGCGCCCCTACGGGCTTCTATATACAATACAGGTAAGGAGTAATCATGGCATCATTGCGCGAAGAAATCGAATCCCGGCGCACATTTGCGATCATTTCGCACCCCGACGCCGGTAAAACCACACTGACTGAAAAGCTCCTGCTCTACGGTGGGGCGATCCAGACCGCCGGTTCCGTCAAGGGCAAGCAGAGCGCCAAGCACGCTGTGTCCGACTGGATGGACATTGAAAAGCAGCGCGGTATCTCGGTCACGTCGTCCGTGCTGCAGTTCAACTATCAGGGCAAGTGCATCAACATTCTGGATACCCCCGGCCACCAAGACTTTTCGGAGGACACCTACCGTACCCTGATGGCGGCGGACTCTGCCGTCATGGTCATCGACGCGGCCAAGGGCGTCGAGGCGCAGACCATTAAGCTGTTCAAGGTCTGCACGCTGCGCCACATCCCCATTTTCACCTTCATCAACAAGATGGATCGCGAGGCCCGCGACCCCTTCGAGCTGATGGAAAATATTGAGGAAATCCTCGGCATCAAGACCTACCCGATGAACTGGCCGATCAGCTGCGGCAAAGACTTCAAGGGCGTCTACGACCGCAACGCCAAGCGGGTGCTGGCCTTCGAGAGCGACGGCCGCGCCAACGGCGTCAAGATGGTTGACGAGGTCGAGGCCGAGCTGGGCGACGCCCGCCTAGACGAGCTGATCGGCGCTGCCAACCACGAGAAGCTGGCCGAGGACATTGAGCTGCTGGACGGCGCTGCCGAGGAATTTGACCTCGACGCCGTGCAGCACGGCGAGCTGTCCCCCGTCTTCTTCGGGTCGGCGCTGACGAACTTCGGCGTCGAGCCGTTCCTGAAGGAGTTCCTGCGCTTGACCCCCACCCCGCTGCCCCGCAAGGACAGCGCGTCCGGCGAGCTGGTTGACCCGTGCAGCGAGCAGTTCAGCGGCTTCATCTTCAAGATTCAGGCCAACATGAACAAAAACCACCGCGACCGCATCGCGTTTTTGCGCATCTGCTCCGGCAAGTTTGAGCGCGGCATGGAGGCGTTCCACGTGCAGGAGGGCAAAAATATCAAGCTTGCCACCGGCACCAGCCTGATGGCCGACGACCGCGCCATCGTCAGCGAGGCCTATGCGGGCGACATCATCGGCCTGTTCGATCCGGGTGTTTTTTCCATCGGCGACACGCTCTGCACCGGCAAAAAGCATGTGCAGTATGCGGGCATCCCGACGTTTGCGCCGGAGCATTTCGCCCGCGTGACGCAGGTAGACACGATGAAGCGCAAGCAGTTCGTCAAGGGCATGGAGCAGATCGCGCAGGAAGGCGCGATCCAAATTTTCCGCGACCTCGGCTCCGGCATGGAGGAAGTCATCGTCGGCGTCGTCGGCGTGCTGCAGCTTGAAGTGCTGGAATACCGCCTGAAAAACGAGTACAACGTCGACATCCGGATGCAGCAGCTGCCCTATGAGCACCTGCGCTGGATTCTGAATGACCCTGATGAGATCGACATCAAGCACCTTGACGTGACGAGCGACACCCGCGCCATCGAGGACATGAAGGGCAAGCCGCTGCTGCTCTTCGGCAGCCCGTGGAGCATCAACTGGGCGGAGCAGCACAATGAGACGCTCAAGCTCTCCGAGTTCGGCAACCTGACGTTCTAAGGAGGCACGGCTTGTTAGCACAGTTGAAAAAGCACCTGACCCCGCACGAGTTGTGGAAGGATGCTGAGTTCTTTTTCTTGCTGAATCTGGGTCTGGTGGCGACCGCCGTCGGCATCGCTGTCTTCAAAACGCCGAACCATTTTGCCTTTGGCGGCACGTCGGGTCTGTCCATCGTGCTGGCGACGCTGTTCCCCCGCTGGAATGTCGGCGCGTTCATGTGGTTCATCAACGCGGCGCTTGTCGTGCTGGGGTTCCTCTTTTTGGGCGTCAAGTCGATGGGGTGGACGATCTATTCGTCGTTTGCTCTGTCGTTTTACGTCAGCCTGTGCGAGCGCATCTACCCGCTGACCGCTCCGCTGACGAACGATGTCTTTCTGGAGCTTTGCTTCGCGGTCATCCTGTCCGCCGTGGGCGCGGCCATCGTCTTTAACATCGGCGCGTCGACGGGCGGCACGGACATTGTCGCGATGATCCTGAACAAGTACACCAGTATGCCGGTTGGCCGCGCACTGATGGTGAGCGACCTTGGCATCGTGCTGGTGGGCGCGTACCTGTACGGCCCCGCGACGGGACTCTACTGCATCTTGGGCATGATTTTGAAAAGCACGGTCGCCGACAGTGCCATCGAGAGCATCAACATGCGCAAGGTCTGCACGGTGGTGACGGAGAATCCGACGCCTGTGCGCGATTTTATCGTGAACGACCTGCACCGCTCGGCCACGATGGAGCGGGCCGAGGGTGCTTACACCCACGACGAAAAGTGGGTGCTGACGACCGTTCTGACCCGCGGTCAGGCGCAAAAGCTGCGTCTGCATGTGCGCGGCATGGACGACCACGCGTTTATCACCATCGTCAACAGCAGCGAGATCGTTGGCAAAGGATTCAGAGCAATTTAACAGAAATGGCACCCGTTCCCCGTGTCCTCACATGGCGAACGGGTGTTTTATATATTTTGTTACTGAGTTGTAATCTGCGCACAGATATGGTATACTTTGTACATATATCGCAACAATATTTACGAAGGATAAGGGGACACCCTTTTTATGAAGCATACAAAACACTTGACCTACTCTGAATCAATGTTCCTGCGCGGGCATCTGAACCGCGTGCGGCATATCACCCTTGACCCCGAAGGCCCCGGCGTGGTGCGCATCCACATCGTGCCCTGCCATAAGCCAGACCGCGAGACGCCGTACACCGTCATTTTGAACGGGCAGGACATTCTGCCGCTGAACGTCAGCTGGGCGATTCTGCTGACGAACCTTATCGACGCGCTCAAGCCCTACACCGGCAAGGAAATCAAGCCGGAGGAGTGGACGGCTATCAACGCGCAGGCCGTCGCCGCCACCCGCAAAATCTACCGCCGCACCGAGTACGCCCAGATCGAGAGCGACCTGCAAACTATGCTGGACACCCTGTTCGCCGTGGCGCAGGGCAAGACCCCGCCGCTGGCCGTCCAGCCCATGAGTCTGGCCGAGTACGCGCCCCACATGGTAGCGCCGCACCGGATGGACTTGATGGTAAGCTCGATGGTGAAGGACGGCGCGTGGCACTGCAACCAGAAGTGTCTGCACTGCTACGCGGCCAACCAGCCGCTGTCCGCCGTGCAGGAGCTGGACACCGACCAGTGGCTTGCCGTCATTGAAAAATGCCGCAACGCGGGCGTCCCACAGCTGACCTTCACCGGCGGCGAGCCGACGCTGCGCCATGACCTTGTCAAGCTGGTGCAGGCTGCGCAGTGGTTCGTCACCCGGCTGAACACCAACGGTCGGATGCTGACCAGCATGATGTGCAAGGAACTGCACGCCGCCAGTCTGGACGCAGTGCAGATCACCTTCTATTCCGCCGACGCGGACATCCACAACGAGCTCGTCGGCGTGGACGGCTACAACGACACGCTGAACGGCATCAAAAACGCCGTGGCAGCCGGGCTGAACGTCAGCCTGAACACCCCGCTGTGCAGCCTGAACCGCGATTACCGCGCGGTCGTCGAGCTGGCGCAGGAGCTGGGCGTGCGATACCTGACCTGCAGCGGGCTCATCCCCGCCGGCAACGCCGAGACCGCCGCCAGCCGCGCTGTGCGGCTGACCCCCGCCGAATTGGAGGAGACGCTGCGCCCCGCCATGGAATACGCCGCCGCCAACGGCATCGAGATCAACTTTACCAGCCCCGGCTGGCTGAGCGAGGAAACGCTGACGGACTTGGGCTTTACCCAGATCCCCAGCTGCGGCGCGTGCCTGTCCAACATGGCGATCGCGCCGGACGGCACGGTGCTGCCCTGCCAGAGCTGGCTGACCGGCAAGGGGCTGGGCAACATGCTGCACACCTCGTGGCCGCGCATCTGGCACAGTGATGAATGCCGCGCCATCCGCGAGGAGAGCGCCCGCATGACCCGCCGCTGCCAGCTGGGCGAGACGCCGATGCAGGAGGGCTGCTGATGAATACAAAATTTGTTCGCGCAAGCGCGCTTTTCTGTGCCACAGCGCTCTGCGGGGCGCTGCTGGCGCTGCCCGCTGCGGCGGCGGAGATCGACGCCCCCTACGCCGAGAGCGGCGACTATGACTACATCCGCAATTACGTCGTGACCGTCGACCCGCGGGAGGACGGCTCCGCCGACATCACCTACGACATCGACTGGCAGGTCATCGACGGCGACGCTACCGACTACCTGAGCTGGGTCAAGATCGGCCTTGCCAACGCCAGCGTCGACGAGCTGACCCCGCTGACTGACACGATCGCCGATTTGCAATATTCCAGTGACGGCGGCAGCTACGCGAAGGTCGTCTTCGCCCACCGCTACTACGCGCCCGACGTCGCCGAGGAAAACGGCGGCGAGAGCAGCGTGCATTTTGCGTTCAGCGTGCACCAGAGCCACTTGTTCACAAAAAACGACGACGGCACGGCGAATTTTAACTTCACGCCGGGCTGGTTCGACGATTTAAGCGTCGAGAACATGCAGGTGCGGTGGCGCAACTACGACGGCTTTGTGGCCGACAATAACGGCATCGACGGTGACTACCTGACGTGGGATTTCGGCGCGCTGCGGCACGGTCAGCAGGCCATGGTGCACGTCACCGTGCCTGTGACGAACGCTGCCGCCTTTGACCCCGCCGCAGAAATGACGACCGATGACTACGACAGCGGCGAGGACTTGGAGCCGATCATCTTTGGCCTGACGGCGACCATCATCGTTCTGGGGGCTATCGTCATTATCATCATTGCCATCGGCGTGCAGTCCCCCGATTGGGGCGGCGGCTTCGGCAACGACATCGACCCCGACGACTGGTTCTGGTACACGAACGGCGTACACACCATCCGCCGTGCCCGCACCGCACCCCCGCCCAGCGGTTACCACCGTACCGACCCGCCGCCGGAGTTCCGCGCGGGCGGCGGCAGAACGCGCGGCGGCGGCGCGGGACGCAGCCATAGCAATCATTCGAGCTGCGCTTCCAGCTGCGCATGTGCCTGTGCGTCGAGCTGCGCGTGTGCCTGCGCCTGTGCAGGCGGCGGCCGCGCCGGATGCAGCGTCAAGGACTTTTACACCGTAAAACTGCCGCGCAAGGCGGAAAGCGAGGAAGAAAATGAGTCTCGAAGATCAGTATGACGCTTGGGTGCGCGGCCTGATGGGCGGCGGCAAGTACGCCGCGACCCCGCAGCAGGCCGAGGATGCCAGCGACGCCGTGCAGCAGATGCAGGCGCAGCTGGATGCCCTGACTGCCGCGCAGAAACGCCAGACCGCCGCAGGCAGTGCGCTGGACGCTGTGCAGAAGGCCGGTGCCGCCACCGCCGAGAACGTCCGCAAGATGAGCAGCGAGCTGACGAAGTCGCTGAAGCAGGACGGCCTGCTGGGCGGCACGGTGGCCGCGCCCTCCCCCGCCCCGGCTGCGCCCGCCAAGGCGGATTTTTCCGGTGTGACCGAGAAAATTCAGGCGCAGGTGCTGGGGCAGGATGCCTTTGTCTCGGCGCTTGTCAAGGCGTTCCGCCGCCCGTTTGTGCTGGGTACGGCGGGTGACGCGAGCCGTGCGCGCAGCGTTATGCTGCTGTGCGGCCCCACCGGCACAGGCCGCCACTACGCGCTGAAATGCGTAGTGGAGGAGCTGGCTGCCCGCGGTGTGCTGCGCAGCGGTGAGATCGAGACGCTGGACTTGGCGCTCTACCCCGGCCCCGCACAGGAAAAGTTGTTTTTGCAGGACTTGTACGCGGCGCTGCAATCCGACGCCGAGGTGCTGGCCTTTGAGCATTATGAGGGCTGTGCGGCCAACTACCTGAACATGCTGTCGACGCTTGCCATCGACGGCACGCTGGCGCTGTCCAGCCGGTATGTGCTGCAGCGCGGCATCCTCGTCGATGTGGGCACGGCGCTTGCGCCCGGTGCCATCGGTGAATTGCAGGCCGGCGGCAAGTATTTTGTATTCTACTCGAACAAGGGCGAGGCCGTGCTGGCTGACCACTTCGGCGCAAAGTTTGTCGACGCGGTTGCGGGCGACATCTGCCGCACCGAGGCCTTTACACCCGACGCACTGGCCGCTGTGGCCGCGCGGGAGCTGAATTATCTGGCGCAGCGCACCCGCAAGCAGTGCGGGCTGGCGCTGTCGATGGGCGCGGACGTGCGCGACTTGCTGGCGGCGCAGTACGGCAAGACCAGCGGTATGCAGGCCATGCGCGACTATTGCGAGACGGTCTACCGCGCAATTGCCGAGTATGTGCTGGACGCCGACACCGTGCCCGTCGACGGTACGCCCGCCGTGCTGACGGCCGAGGGCGGCAAGCTCTGCATGGCCGTGGACGGAGGCGAGTCCATCGACCTGCTGGCGCTGCTGCCCCAGCAGTACCGCGGCGACGTCGACGCAGTCGAGGCGGAGCTGGACGGCATCATCGGTCTGGACGAGATCAAAACCTATGTGCGTGACATCGCGAAAAATGTGCAGGCACAGCAGCGCCGCAAGGCGCAGGGGCTGAAAGTGGCCGAGGTCAACATGCACATGATCTTTACCGGCAACCCCGGCACCGGCAAGACGACGATCGCCCGCATCTTGGCAAAGTACCTGAAGGCCATCGGCGCACTGCGCGGCGGCCAGCTGGTCGAGGTGACCCGCGCTGATTTGGTAGGCCGCTATGTCGGCCACACCGCGCCGCTGACGAACTCGGTCATCCAGAGTGCGCTGGGCGGTGTACTGTTCATTGACGAAGCCTACGCGCTCTATCGCGGCGGCGAGGATAGCTTCGGCCTCGAAGCCATCGACACCCTCGTCAAGGGCATCGAGGATCACCGCGACGACCTCGTCGTAATTCTGGCGGGCTACACGAAGGAGATGCAGCTGTTCCTGAGTGCGAACTCCGGCCTTGCCAGCCGCTTCCCGAATCAGATCGAGTTCCCGGATTATTCCGGCGAGGAGCTGTACAAGATTTTGTGCTCTATCGCAAAATCCAAGGGCTATGCGTTGGACGACGGCTGCAAGATGCCGCTGGTGACCTATTTTGAACGCAAGCAGGCCGAGGACGCCGCCACGAACGGCAATGGCCGTATGGCACGCAACACGCTGGAAAAGGCCATCCTGAACCAGTCGAAGCGGTTGGTCGCCGACCCCGACGCGAGCTTGGAGCTGCTGGTGGCTGGGGATTTTGAGTTAGAATAAAAATACCTTCCCCCTGCGGGGAAAGCCTTTGTTTCTACATAAAAAGGACACCCGAAATTCATCGGGTGTCCTTTTCTTATATTCCTATAACCTTATCTCGCCGTATAATCTGCGTCCAGATCCGCCAAGATGCGGGGGGTGCTCTCACGGGTGTCGGTCATGCGGACGGCGTTGCGCAGCGGCAGAACGCTGCGCGGCGTCACGCTCAGCTCGTCCACGCCCATGGCAAGGAAGGTTTCGGTCAGCGACAGATCCGCGCCCAGCTCGCCGCAGATGCCGACCCAGATGCCGTTCTTGTGGGCGTTCTCGGTCACCATGCGGATCAGGCGCAGCACCGCAACGTGGTGCGGGTTGTAGAAGCGGCCTAGGTCATTGTTCTGGCGGTCGCAGGCCAGCGTGTACTGGGTCAGGTCGTTGGTGCCGATGCTGAAGAAGTCGACCTCCTTCGCCAGACGGTCGCTGTTGATGGCGGCGGCGGGCGTCTCGATCATGATGCCGATCTGCACGTCCTCGCTGTAGGGCGTGCCCTCGCGCTTGAGCTCGGCCTTGACTTCCTCGCAGAGCTTCTTCGCCTCGCGGACTTCCCAGACAGAGGTCACCATCGGGAACATGATGCCCAGCTTGCCAAAGGCGGAGGCGCGGAACAGCGCGCGCAGCTGGGTCTTGAAGATTTCCGGCCGGGTCAGGCAGATGCGCAGTGCGCGCATGCCCATGGCGGGGTTATCCTCCTTCGGCAGGTCAAAGTAGCCGATCTGCTTGTCCGCGCCGATGTCCAGCGTGCGGATGATGACTTCCTTGCCGTCCATGTCGGACAAAACCTGCTTGTAGGCGCTGAACTGCTCGTCCTCGGTCGGGTAGGTGCTGCTGTTCAGGTAGAGGAACTCGGAGCGGAACAGGCCGATGCCGCCGCCGTCGTTGACCTGTACGGCGTGGACGTCCTCCGGCGAGCCGATGTTGCAGTAGATGCGGATGGTCTTGCCGTCCTTCGTGACGTTGGCCTGCCCCTTCAGCGTCTCCAACAGGCGCTGAAGGCGCAGCTGCTCGTCGCGCTTTTTCAGCAGGCGTTCGCGGGTGTCGTCGTCGGGGTCGATGACAAGCGCGCCGGTGCTGCCATCGGAGATGGCCTGACGGCCTTCATACTCCGGCTTCAGCGCGTCGCCGACGCCGACGATGGCGGGAATGCCCATCGTGCGGGCGAGGATGGCGGTGTGGCTGGAACCGGAGCCGCCCGCCGTGATGAAGCCCAGAATCTTTGATTTGTCCAGCTGGATCGTCTCGGACGGGGCGAGGTCGTCGGCGCAGAGCAGCACCGGCACGTCGGACGCAATGCCGCCCTGCACGATGCCGCACAGGATGGACAGGATGCGCTGGCTGACGTCCTTGACGTCGGCGGCGCGCGCCTGCATATAGGCGTCGTCCATCGAGGCGAACATCTCGGCGAACTGCTCGGCCGTATCGGAGACGGCGGCCTCGGCGTTCATCTTCTGGTTGACGATGCGATCCTCGATGGCCTCCTCGTAGTCGAGATCTTCGGCCATCATCTGATGGGTCTCGAACAGCATGGCGGCCTCGTCGCCGGCCTCGGCGCGCGCCTGCTCGGCCAGTGCGCCCAGCTGCTCGACCGCGCCGGTCTGCGCGCCCTTGAAGCGGTGCCACTCGGCATCGGTATCCTCGACCGTGTAGCGCTTGATCTCCGCTGTGGCGCGGCGGTAAAAGTAAAGCGGGCCAACGCCGACGCCGGCGGAAACGCCCTTGCCCTGAATCGTGATCATTGGGGAACCTCCCTTTTTCTTAATTTCACCGAATCGTTTCCCGGAAGCGGGCGGCTGCATACACGCCGCCCCGCATCCGGTCTCGTAAGCTCGACCACCTTCCCCCACAGGGGAAGGCAAAACGGCCGCGACCGCCGTACTGCTGCGGCGGCCGCGGCCGTAAATGCTGGGAAAATTACAGATGCTCGTTGAAGAACTTCTCCATCGCAGGTGCGGCGGTCTCCTCGTCGGCACCCTCGACTTTGACGGTGACAGTGTCGCCGCACTTGATGCCCATGCCCATCAGCGCCATCAGGCGGGTGGCGTCGACGGACTTGCCGTTCTTATCCACGATGGTGACGGTGCTCTGGCAGGACTTGGCCTCCTTTGCCAGCATACCGGCGGGACGAGCATGGATGCCAACGGGCTCCTTGATCGTATAGGTGAACTCTTTCATAGCTATTTTCCTCCCATAAATGAAATGTGCCGCGCGCTGCGCAACACGATCATTAAACTGTTATTATAATAACATACCAAACTGGAAATGTCAACGGAAAAGGCACGAAAACAGTGCTAATCTTTGGTGAATCTGTTAAAATTTTTGGGTAGTTCCAGAGGGGTTCCCATTCTGTGGGACGAAAAATGTCACTGTTGTAAAAAATCCCGCAGCACATCCTCCGGTCGGGGCGTGTGCATCGGATAGCGGGCGCGCAGCGGGGCGGCGGCGCTGTCCATGATGTAGGGCGCGCCCACAAGGTCGAGCATCGGCACATCGTTGTAGTTGTCGCCAAAGGCCATGACCTCCTCCGGCGCAAAGCCCAGCACGCGGCAGAGCGACTGCACGCCGACACCCTTGTTGGCGGTCGTCGTGTCGATCCAGTACGGCCCCGCCACGGCGCAGTTGGCCTGCTGCCAGCGCGGCACGAAGCGGTCGGCGTATTTTTCGACGCCCTCGTGCAGGTAGACCGACGTTTTGACGATCTCCTCCGGCACCTCGGACGGGTCGTGGATGATCTTGTACCGGTTGCCGATGAATTTGACGCGATCCAGCATGCCGAGGCCGCGCTCCATTAAATAGGCGCAGTTCTGGCCGGAGAGCATGACCTCGCCCTGAGCGTCGCTGTTTGCCCACATATCGCGGGCGATTTCCTCGGCCAAGGCGCGGGGCATCGGGTTTTCGGCGATGCACTGTTCATCCTTGAACAGCACGCCGCCGTTCTCGCAGAGGAAAACGCAGCAGTCGGCCACCGGTGCAAACAGCAGCCGCAGGCTGGTGTACTGCCGTCCCGACGCCGGGCAGAACAGGATGCCCCGGTCGTGCAGGGCGCGGATCTGGTCGAAAATCTCGCCCTCCAGTGTCTTGCGGCCATATTGCAGCAGCGTGCCGTCAATATCGCTGCAGATCATTTTGATTGCCATAGTTGCACTCCTTAGGTTTATGATTTTATTGTACCACAGACGAGGGGGGCTTTGCAATTTTGTTTGGGTGCGTTATAATAAAAATATAGGGGCGAACATTGTTCGTTCGCCCGGCAACACTGCGGCAGCCGCAGGGCTGCAAGGGTCGTCGGGGACGCCGACCCCTACAAAATGGGAGGCAACATATATGGCGTATAGTAAAATCAACGGCCGCTTCCCCGCCGACAACGGCGCGGCGTTCGTGGCGGACAACGCGACGGTCGCGGGCGATGTGCGGCTGGGCAGGGACAGCAGCGTCTGGTACGGCGCGGTGCTGCGGGCGGACACCGGGCGCATCACCATCGGCGAGAACGCCAATGTGCAGGACAACGCCGTGCTGCACACGGGGCCGGGGCTGAATGTGACGGTGGGGCGCGGCACGTCCATCGGGCACGGGGCGATCGTCCACGGCTGTACGGTGGGCGAAGGCTGCCTCATCGGGATGCACGCGACGATCCTGAACGGTGCGGTCATCGGCGACGGCAGCTTGATCGCAGCGGGTGCGCTTGTGCCGGAGGGGATGAACGTGCCTGCGGGGAGTCTCGTCATCGGTGTGCCGGGCAAGGTCGTCAAACCTGTGAGCGAGAAGCAGACGGCGGGTATCAAAGCGAACGAGGAAGAGTATTTGGAATTGGCAAAATTGCACGCGAAAGCACGGTAATTGTGGGGGGCGGCATCCTCGACGCCCCGCAAGGCAGACCGTTGTTTCCGGGTAATGTGTAGGGTGGCCAGCCCTCTGGCCGCCGCGGAGGGGTCAAGACCCCTCCCTACAAAACCAATTGAAAAGGGGTGCTTGTAGGGGCGAACATTGTTCGCCCGCAATGTTACCCGTACCGCTGCGGCTATGGGATGGCTGCGGGTCGGGCATGCCCGACCCCTACCCTGCAATAAACCAAAAGAGGATGCTGTCATGCAAACAGCATCCTCTTTTTTATACTTATTTCAGCACCGCACCCAGATTTGCACTGGTGACAAGGCGGGCATAGCGCGCCAGCCAGCCGGTCTTGATGTTCGGCTCAGGCTGGACGTAGGCGGCCTTGCGGGCGGCCAGCTCGTCGTCGCTGACGGCCAAGTGGATGGACGCATTCGGGATGTCGATCTCGATGGTGTCCCCTTCCTTGACGAGGCCGATGGGACCGCCGGAGGCAGCCTCCGGGCTGACGTGGCCGATGGCCGCGCCGCGCGACGCGCCGGAGAAGCGGCCGTCAGTGATGAGCGCCACGGTGGTATCCAGCTTCATGCCCGCCAGCGCACTGGTGGGGTTGAGCATCTCGCGCATGCCGGGGCCGCCCTTGGGGCCTTCGTAGCGGATGACGACGACGTCGCCGGGGTGGATCTCACCTGCGTAGATGGCCGCGATGGCGGTATCCTCGCTGTCAAAGACGCGGGCGGGGCCGCTGTGTACCTGCATTTCAGGCGCGACTGCGCTGCGCTTGACGACGCAGCCGTCCGGCGCAATGTTGCCCCACAGGATCTGCAGACCGCCGGTCTGGCTGTAGGGGTTGTCAATGGAACGGATGGCCTTGTCGTTCAGGATCTTCGCGCCCGCGATGTTCTCGCCCAGCGTTTTGCCGGTGACAGTGGGGACAGCCAAATCCAGCAGCCCCTTCTTTGCCAGTTCGGCCTGCACAGCCGGGATGCCGCCCGCTTCGTACAGGTCGGGCATGTGGGTGGGGCCTGCGGGGGCAAGGTGGCAGAGGTTCGGCGTTTTGGCCGAGATCTCGTTGAAGAGCTTCAAATCGATCGGGCAGCCCGCCTCTTGCGCGATGGCCAGCAGGTGCAGCACGGTGTTCGTAGAGCATCCCAGCGCCATATCGCAGGTCAGGGCGTTGCGGATCGAGCGCTCGTTGATGATCTGGCGGGCGGTCACGCCGCGCGCGACCAAGTCCATGATCGCCATACCGGCGTGCTTTGCCAGCTGCAGGCGCTTGGCGTAGACGGCGGGAATCGTGCCGTTGCCGGGCAGCGCAATGCCGATGGCCTCGCACAGGCAGTTCATGCTGTTGGCCGTGTACATGCCGGAGCAGGAGCCGCAGCCGGGGCAGCAGTTGCAGGTGCAGTCCTCCAGCTGGGCGTCGTCGATCATACCGGCCTTGTACGCGCCGACGGCCTCGAACATTTTGGACAGGCTGACTTCCTCGCCGCCGTAGCGGCCGGCCAGCATGGGGCCGCCGGAGCAGACCACGGCGGGCACGTCCATACGGACGGCTGCCATGACCATACCGGGCACGATCTTATCGCAGTTGGGCACCAGCACAAGGCCGTCCAGCTGGTGCGCCATGAACATCGTCTCGACGCTGTCGCAGATCAGCTCGCGGCTGGCGAGGGAATATTTCATGCCCACGTGACCCATAGCGATGCCGTCGCAGACACCGATGGCGGGAATCAGAATGGGGGTGCCGCCCGCCATGCGCACGCCAGCCTTGACGGCGTCGGCGATCTTATCCAGATGGGCGTGGCCGGGGACGATCTCGCTGTAGGCGGAAACGACGCCGATCAGCGGACGGTCCAGCTCCTCCGGCGTGTAGCCCAGCGCATAAAACAGGCTGCGGTTCGGTGCCCGCTCCGGGCCTTTTTTGACGTTATCGCTGTTCATAGGTTTTCTCCGTTTTCAACTCATGGCACCAGTAGGGGCGAGGCATGCCTCGCCCTCAACCTTGCGGCAGAAATCCGGTGACGGGTGGCCGCCGTCAGGTTGAGGGCCGGGCATACCCGGCCCCTACAGAGATGCCGGTAATGCGAATATTGTGGGGGCGATGCTCGCACCGACCCCAACAGAGCTTGGGGCTGTTTTACAATTACTTCTTCAGCCAGCTCATCATCTTGCGGAGCTCGGCGCCGACCTTCTCGATGGGATGGTTGGCGGCGATGCGGCGCTGTGCGAGGAAGTGGGTCTTGCGGCCGCCCTTCGGGCTCATCTCGGTCAGGAACTCGGAAGCGAAGGTGCCGTCCTGGATCTCCTTCAGGACCTGCTTCATCTCCTTGCGGGTATCCTCGGTGATCAGGCGCTTGCCGGTGCGGTAGTCGCCGTACTCAGCGGTGTTGGAGATGGAGTAGCGCATCTTGGAGAAGCCGCCCTCGTTGATGAGGTCGATGATGAGCTTCATCTCGTGGCAGGTCTCGAAGTAGGCCATCTCAGGCGCATAACCAGCCTCGACCAGCGTGTCGAAGCCAGCCTGAATCAGCTCGCAGACGCCGCCGCAGAGGACTGCCTGCTCGCCGAACAGGTCGGTCTCGGTCTCCTCCTTGAAGGTGGTCTCCAGAATGCCTGCACGGCCGGCACCAATGCCGGAGGCGTAGGCCAGAGCAATCTCCTTCGCCTTGCCGGTGTAGTCCTGCTCAACGCAGATCAGGGACGGGCAGCCCTCGCCCTCGGTGTACAGGCGGCGGACGATGTGGCCGGGACCCTTGGGGGCGATCATGATGACGTCGACGTTCTTCGGCGGGGTGATGGTCTTGAAGTGGATGTTGAAGCCGTGCGCGAAGGCCAGCGCCTTGCCCTCGGTCATGTAGGGCGCTACCTGAGAGTAGTAGATGTCGGCGCACAGTTCATCGGGAACCAGCATCATGACGACGTCACCGGCCTTGGCAGCCTCCTCGACTTCCATGACCTTGAAGTTCTCGTGGGTGGCAGCAAACTCGGAGGCCTTCTCCCAGTGGGCAGAACCCTTGCGCAGACCGACGACGACATTGACGCCGCTCTCGGCCAGATTCTCGGAATGAGCGTGACCCTGAGAGCCGAAGCCGATGACGGCAACGGTCTTGCCGTCGAGCACGCCGAGGTTGCAGTCGGAATCATAGTACTTGTTGATAGCCATTGTGGTGTCTCCTTTGTTTTGTTAAGTTTATATATTTGAATTTTTAATGGGAAACAAAAATTAGATAATAGATACAAAGATAATAGATAAGAGAAATTGTGGAGTTTTTGCCCAGCGGGCAAAAACAAATTTTTGAGCGGAGCGCCAGTGACGCAATCCACGACATTTTTTATCTTTTATCTCTTATCTTTTATCTTGCCATTGAGCTTCGCTCAATGGCAATGCGTCCCCGGCAGGGGCAGCTGCGCCTCTCGTACCTCCTGCGCGGGCTTTTGCATGTGCTGGTGCTTGCCGCCGCGCTCCAGAGCGGTGACGCCGGTGCGGCAAAGCTCCAAGATGTCATAGCCCTTGAACATCGTCAGGAAAGCGTCGATCTTGTCGGGCTTGCCGGTTAGCTCAAACACCATGCTGTCGGGCGACAGGTCGATGATCTTCGCCTTGTAGATGCTGGAAATCTCCCGCAGCTCGGCGCGGTTCTGGTTGTCGCAGGCGACCTTTAACAGCAGCAGTTCGCGCTGCAGGCTCTTGTCGGGGTCAAGCTCAAAAACCTGACGGGTGACTTCCAAGCGATCGGTCTGCAAAATCAGCTGGGTCAGCGCCTGTTCGCTGCCGCGCAGCGTTACGGTGATGCGGCTGACGGCGGGGTCGTTCGTGGCCGAGACCGTCAGGCTGTCGATGTTGAAGCCGCGGCGGCAGAACAGGCTGGAAATGCGCGCCAGAACGCCGTTGGAGTTGTCGACCAGCAGGCTGATGACCCGCCGTGTGTTATTTTGTTCCATGCGTGCCACCTCATTCCATGATGATGTCGTTGATGTCGCCGCCGCCGGGGATCATCGGCAGGACCTTCTCGTCCTTGCCGATGCGGCAGTCGATCCAGCTGGGGCCTTTCTGCTTCATCGCGTCGGCGAAGGCCGCCTTGAACTCGGCGGGCGTTTCGGCGCGGTAGCCCTTGGCACCGAAGCCCTCGGCCAGCTTGACGAAATCGGTGCGGCGGTGGGGGTCAGTGTCGGAATAGCGCTTCCCGTAGAAGGTCGTCTGCCACTGGCGCACCATGCCGAGCACCTGATTGTCAAAGATGACCGTGATGATGGGCAGCTCGTAGCTGACGGCGGTGCAGGCCTCGTTCAGGTTCATGTGGAACGAGCCGTCGCCGGTCAGCATGACGACGCGGGCGTCGTTGCCCAGCGCCATCTGCGCGCCGATGGCCGCGCCGTAGCCGAAGCCCATCGTGCCGAGGCCGCCGCTGGTCAGGAAGCCACGGCTCTTGGTGTGGTGCAGGTACTGCGCCGCCCACATCTGGTGCTGGCCGACGTCGGTGACGTAGACCGCTTCGGGACCCGCCTGATTGCAGATCTCGTCGATGATCTGGTGCGGCTTCAGCTCGGTTTCGCTGTCCACCGGCTTGTAGTCGTTTTTCTGCCAGCTGCGGATCTGCTCCATCCAGAGCTTGTGCTCGGTCTTTTCGACGTAGGGCAAAATCGCCTGTAAAATATAGCTGGCGTCGCCGGTCAGGCTCAGGTCAATGTCGACGTTCTTGCCCAGCTCGCTGGGGTCAATGTCGATCTGGATGATCTTGGCGCGCTTGGCGAAGGTGTCGGGCTTGAGGGCGACGCGGTCGCTGAACCGCGTACCGACCGCGATGACGAGGTCGGCCTCATCAATGGCCTTGTTGGCGGCGTAGCAGCCGTGCATGCCCAGCATGCCGAGGTTGTGCGGCTCGCCGTAGCTGAGGACGCCTGCGGCCATCAGGGTATAGGTGGCGGGCATGCCGGTCTTTTCCAGCAGGTCGCGCAGCGGCTGGCAGCCTGCCGCGCTGCGGACGCCGCCGCCGAAGTAGACGATGGGGCGCTCCGCCTCGTTGATGAGCTGGGCGGCCTTTTTGACGTCGTCTTCATTATAATGGGTCACGGTGCGGATGAGCTCCGGTGCCTTGGGGGTGAACTCGCAGACGGCGGCGGTGACGTCCTTCGGGATGTCGACGAGGACGGGACCTTTGCGGCCGGACTGCGCGATGCGGAAGGCCGCGCGCATCGTGTCGGCCAGATCTTCGACGCGGCGCACCGTGTAGTTGTGCTTCGTGATGGGCATTGTGATGCCCTCGATGTAGGCCTCTTGGAACGAGTCCTTGCCCAGCAGCGTCGTGGCAACGTTGCCGGTGAAGGCAACCATCGGCACGCTGTCCATGTAGGCGGTGGCGATGCCGGTGACGAGGTTCGTGGCACCGGGGCCGCTGGTCGCCAGCACGACGCCGGTGCGGCCGGTGGCGCGGGCGTAGCCGTCCGCCGCGTGGGACGCGCCCTGCTCGTGGGCGGTCAATACGTGACGTATACGATCAGAATTTTTATACAATTCGTCATACAGATTCAGCACTGCGCCGCCGGGGTAGCCGAACAGGGTATCAACGCCCTGCTCGACCAGCACTTCGACGAAGATCTGTGAACCGGTCAATTTCATGGTTTTGCTCCTTCCTGATGCGCTGTGGTGACTTCCCGAAAGTTTGTAGGGCGGCCTGAGGTCAGGTGTCCCTGCCCTACGCCCTCCCGCATGAGGGGCAAAGAATAAAACAAACAGGCTTTGCCCCCTGTATTCCAAGAGACAAAGCCTGTGTATAGCTCTGCGGTACCACTCTTATTGGGACAATGCCCCCACTCATGGACTTCCAACAAAGTCCGGCACTGTAACGGGTGCGCCCGTATCGCCCTACTGGTTGTTTCGGGCGGTCTGCTCCGGGATCAGTTCGCGGTCTGCACTTCCCTGCTGCCTTGCACCGACCGGCAGTTCTCTGTAGGGGGCGAAACCGTTACTAACTTCCCATCCAAGCATTATCTGGATTTGTGTTACACTATACCGTATTTTTGCGCACTTGTCAAGGCTTGCTTGAAAATTCTGCAACAAACCTTGCAAGTTTTTGTCGCGGCAGGTATACTGTGGGTAAGAGTGATTCTCTTGGGAAAGGATTATGAATATGTTGCGTAATGAATGGTTAGCTCGTCTGGACGGGCTTGTGGTGTTTCGCGGGCTGCTCTCGGTCGAGCCGCTCGGCTCTCTGCGTACTGCGCTGGCGGCGGACGAGGATGCCCTGACGGGCGCGGCAGCCGCCTTTGAGGCGGAACTGTTCATCCGCGGTACAAACTGGACGCAGGTGCTGCTGGACGCTGTGCTGGAAAACGAGAACCTCTGCCTGCGGGTGGCCGCCGGGCAGGATGCCGGGGCGGTGCTGGAAGCCACGCTGCACAGCGAGCTGGACTTTCTGCAGCAGCTTGGCCGCGCCGCGCTGGACGAGGTCTTCCCCGGCGCGGCGGCGTTCCTGCCCCGGTGGGAGATAACGCCCGACGCCGACTATCACGCGGCGTATCAGGCGCGGCGCGCCGCCGCAGGCAAGAAGGGCTACGGCATGTTTGCCCGCCACCACGTCTTTGCGCTGGAGGATGGCCGTCTTGTGCCGGTGCGCTACCCCGACCCGCAGCGCCTGAGCGAGCTGCCCGGCTATGAGCAGGAGCGGGAGAAGGTCATCGCCAACACCCGCGCCCTGCTGGAAGGCCGCCCCGCCAATAACGTTTTGCTTTACGGCGACGCGGGCACAGGCAAATCCAGCACGGTCAAGGCCATTGCGAACGAATTTGCGCCCGACGGTCTGCGCCTGATCGAAGTGAAGAAGAACCAGCTGTACCAGATCCCCGCCCTGATGGACGAGCTGGCGAAAAATCCGCTGAAGTTCATCCTGTTCATCGACGACCTGAGCTTCGCGTCCAACGACGACAACTTTGCCGCGCTGAAAGCGATTCTGGAGGGCGGCGTCGGCGGGCGCAGCCACAACGTCGCGGTCTACGCCACGAGCAACCGCCGCCACCTTGTCAAGGAGACGATGGCCGACCGCAGCGGCGACGACCTGCACGCGATGGACACCCGACAGGAGCTGATGAGCCTGTCGGCGCGGTTCGGGCTGACGATCACCTTCCAGCAGCCGGATAAGGATCGCTACGACCGCATTTTGCTCGAACTGGCGAAGCAGTACAACGTCCAGATGCCCAGCGACCAGCTGTTCATCAAGGGCGCGGCCTTCGCCCTGCGCGCCGGTGGTCGCAGCCCCCGCGTCGCGAAGCAGTTTGTGGAACTGCTGGCGGCGGGAGTGAAGGTTTGACGCTTCCTTCACCGCTTTTGTAGGGGCGAACATTGTTCGCCCGCAGGCGCTTTGTGTCGCTGCGGACTTTCCGGGTCGTCGAGGACGCCGACCCCTACAGCGTAGGGGCGGATTCCATATCCGCCCGGAAACTTTGTAGTTGTTACATGGTTCTGCGGGCGGGCAATGCCCGCCCTTACGTGTGTTTTACGCTCTCTCCGTCACCAGCTTAAATCCAGCTTCGGTCAGCTTCTGCCTGATCATTTCGATTTGGGCGGCGTCTCTCGTTTCCAGCCCCAGCTTCAGGAAGCAGCTGGTAATCGCCATGTTGGCGTCGCTGCGGTCGTGGTGGACGCTGACGACGTTCGCGCCGCAGGCCGAGACAATGTCGCTGACAAGGCTCAGCTGGCCGGGCTTGTCCTCCAAGGCAATCATCAGGTTCGTCTTTCGGCCGCTCATGACAAGGCCGCGGGTGATGACGCGGGAGAGGATGTTCACGTCAATGTTGCCGCCGGAGATCAGGCAGACGGTCTTTTTGCCAGCCAGCGGCAGCTTGCCGAACAGCGCGGCGGCCACCGGCGTGGCGCCCGCGCCCTCGGCGACGAGTTTCTGATTCTCCATCAGCGCCAGAATCGCGGCGGCAATCTCGTCCTCGCTGACCGTGACGATCTCGTCGACGTAGTGGCTTACCATGTCGAAGGTCGTCTCGCCGGGCGTCTTGACCGCGATGCCGTCAGCAAAGGTCACGGCGCTGTCCAGCGTCTCGTACCTGTGGTCGTGGAAGGCGTGCTCCATGCTGGGCGCACCCGCCGCCTGCACACCGTAAATCTTCACTTCGGGGCGCAGGCTCTTGATGGCGAACGCCACGCCGGAAATCAGGCCGCCGCCGCCGATGGGCACGATGACCGCATCCACGTCGGGCAGCTGGTCGAGAATTTCCAACCCGATCGTCCCCTGCCCCGCGATGACAAGCTCGTCGTCGTAGGGGTGGATGAAGGTCATGCCGGTCTGCTCCTGCAATTCGACCGCGCGGTCGTGGGCGTCGTCGTAGGTGCCCTTGACCAGCTCGACCTCTGCGCCGAGGCGCTTCGTGCTCTCTACCTTCATGATGGGCGCGCCGTCGGGCATGCAGACGACGCTCTTGATGCCCATGCGGGTCGCGGCCAGCGCCACGCCCTGCGCGTGATTGCCCGCCGAGCAGGCAATGACGCCCTTGGCGCGCTCCTCCTCGGACAGCTGGCTGATTTTATAGTACGCGCCGCGCACCTTGAAGCTGCCGGTGACCTGCAAATTCTCGGTTTTGAGGTACAGCTCGGTGCCGGGGCAGAGACGCGGGGCGGCGATCAGGTCGGTCTTGCGGGCGACCTGCTTTAAAACGAATTTTGCGTGGTAGATCTTATCAAGCGTAAGCATGGGGTGCTCCTTCTTTTTTGGCAATAGTTCAGCCCGACCCAGCTTGACCGGATCGGGCTCAGGGCTGCGTCCTTGCAGCCGAGACACTGACATGAGTATAGTTGAAATTTGCTAATTTGTAAAGTGAAATATTTTCATCATTGAATTATACAATGATGTTGAAAGATTCCTGTGCAGGATTCATAAAATCGACCCGGAAATAGAAGCGGCAGAGAAAGCCTCGCACGGGCGCACACGCAGGTGCGCCCCTACGGCCAAAGATATCGTGGTGCGTAGGGCGGGGTGACCCCACCCCGCCGTGCAGCGACAGCCGCAGCGTTTTGCGGGCGGAGCAGAGCCCCGCCCCTACGGTGGCGTAGGGGTCGGCGTCCCCGACGACCCGAAAGGTTCACGGCTGTCACACAACAAAAAAGCGAGTGCCCATTCTACCCGATGGACACTCGCTTTTATACTTTATACGGTTACCCGATCGTTACGCTCCACTTGAACTCCTTGCTCTCGCCGGGGTTCAGGGTCTCGTGATGGCCGGGCTCGTTGACGGAGTTCGCCCAGCCGTTCCACGGCTCCATGCAGACGAAGCGCTCGGCGTCCTGCTGCCAGAGCACGCCGTTCGTGAAAACGCTCTCGTCGAAATCGACCGTGACCGTGTGGCCGTTGCCGGCGTCAGTCAGGCGCATCGGACTTTTCACGCCGGTCAGCAGGCGGATGGAATCGGCGCTGCCCTCCTTGCGGGTCAGCGTGATGGCCGCGGGCGCGGCGGGCTGCTCGCCCTTGGCGTTCTCGCTGCAGGTCGCGGCGTCGATGTCGAACGCGACATTTTCCAGCTTGCTGGCGGCGAAATACGGATGGAAGCCGACGCTGAACGGCATCGGTTTGCTGTCGTGGTTCGCCACGGTCAGCGCCAGTGTCGCGGTGCTGCCGCTGAGGGTGTAGCGCATCGTCAGCGCAAACTCGAACGGGTAGACGAACTTCGTCAGGCCGTTGGGAGCCAGCGAAAGCTCGATGGCGCTGTCGTTGGCGGATTTCACCTGCCACGGCAGAAGGTCAGCAAGGCCGTGGATCTCGATCGGGCAGTCCGCGCCGTCGAAGTGGTGCACGCCGCCGTCCGGCTTGCCGCAGTTCGGGAACAGGATGGGGATGCCGCAGCGGGGGCGGTCGGTGGATTCAAAGTTCTTGTCGCGCAGCCAAAGGTACTCGTCGCCGTTTTTGGTGAACGAGGTCGCCATGCCGCCCTTTTCGGGCGTGACGGTGAAGGCGCAGTCGCCGTCGGTCAAGGTCAGGGTCTTGTAGGAAACGCCGTACTTTTCGTAGACGCCGGTAGTCAGCTTGGACATTGCAGTTCTCCTTTTTCATAGCGCGGGCGGCGGGGCTGCCCGGTATTTTTCTTTATCATACTATAGCTTGCATTTTTTCGCTATCCCTTCGCGCGGAACTAGCAATTTTTGCAACTTGTTAAAGCAGTTTTTGCCATGTATAATAAAAGCATAAGAATGCTGTTTTGGGGTCGCTTGGCCTTGGGGCAGCGCCCGTCTATCACCCATTATTAAAGGAGCGTCTATACATGAAAGCGTTTATGGACAAGGACTTTTTGCTGGATACCCCCACCGCACAGCACCTGTACCATGAGTATTCGGAAAAGCTGCCCATCATCGACTACCACTGCCACATCCCCCCGAAGGAGATCTACGAGGATCGCCGCTTTGAGAACCTCGCGCAGGTCTGGCTGGGCGGCCACACCGTCCTGCCCGACGGCACCGACAGCTATGCGGGCGACCACTACAAGTGGCGTCTGATGCGCTCCAACGGCGTGCCGGAGGAGTACATCACCGGCGACAAGCCCGACCGCGAGCGCTTCCAGAAGTTCGCCGAGGCGCTGCCGATGGCCATTGGCAACCCGATGTACACTTGGTGCCATCTGGAGCTGAAGAAATACTTCGGCTACGAGGGCGTCCTGAACGGCGACACCGCCGAGGAGGTCTGGAACCTCTGCAACGACAAGCTGCAGAATGACCCGAAGATGACCGTCCGCGGCCTGATCGAGCAGAGCAACGTCGCGATGGTCGGCACCACCGATGACCCCATCGACACGCTGGAGTGGCACAAGAAGATCGCGGCGGACGAGTCCATCAAGGTCGTCGTCGCTCCGTCCTTCCGCCCCGACAAGGCCGTCGCCATCTACAAAGAGGGCTTCGTCGACTACATTCACAAGCTGGAGGAGGTCGTCGGCCGCAAGTTCGCCTGCGCCAACTGCGTCGTCAGCGCGCTGGAGGAGCGCCTGAAGTTCTTCGTCGAGATGGGCTGCCGCGCCGCTGATCAGGGTCTGGATTATGTGCCCTACGCCGAGACGAACGCCGAGAAGGCCACCGCTGCCTTCAAGAAGGCCATGGCCGGCGAGAAGCTGACCCAGCAGGAAGCCGACGAGTACATGACCTACCTGCTGCTGAAGCTGGGCGCCATGTACAAGGAAAACGACGTTGTCATGCAGGTTCATTTCAGCTGCCTGCGCAACTCCAACGAGAAGATGTTCCGCAAGCTGGGCCCCGACACCGGCTTTGACATGATCGCGGTGACGGCCTCCGGCGCGCCGCTGACCCACCTGCTGAGCGACCTGACGAAAAACGACAGCTGCCCGAAGACCATCCTGTACAGCCTGAACCCCGCCGACTGCGACATGCTGGGCACGATGCTCGGCTCGTTCCAGGACGACGAGATCCCCGGCAAGATCCAGCTGGGCTCCGCGTGGTGGTTCTGCGACACGAACGACGGCATGTACCAGCAGATGCGCACGCTGGCGCGTCTGGGCATTCTGGGCAACTTCATCGGTATGCTGACCGACAGCCGCAGCTTCCTGAGCTACACCCGCCACGAGCTGTTCCGCCGCCTGCTGTGCAACCTCGTTGGCAACTGGGTCGAGAACGGCGAGTACCCCAACGACGAGAAGGCTCTGCAGAAGATCGTCGAGGGCGTGAGCTATTACAACGCAAAACGGTATTTCAAGCTGTGATTGCGTAAGAACTGAATAAGCAGCCGCCCCGCCTGCCGGATTTGGCAGACGGGGCGGCTTTGGTTTTCTATAATTTGTCTGGGGCTTTACTCTCCGCTCTCCCCCACTTCCGGCACCTGCGGCATCGTTCGCAGCTGCTCCAAGGTGATGCCATCCACATATTTATTGATAAGATCATTCAGCCCCGACCAGAAGTCGAGGGTGTGGCACTGGCTGCGATGGGGGCAGTCCACCGTCGAGGCAAGGCACGGAATGGCCGTTAGCTCGCCCTCCACCGCGCGCAGGATCTCGCCGGAGGTGATCTCCCCGGCCGGGCGTGCCAGCCGGTAGCCGCCCTGCGCGCCGCGCACGCTGGACACAAGCCCCGCCTTTGCCAAGGGGGTGACGATCTGTTCCAGATATTTTAAGCTGATGCGCTGCTTGTCGCTGATCTCCTTCAGCGGGATCAGGTCGTTCGGGCGGTTGGCCAGTTCAACCATCAGGCGCAGGGCGTAACGGTCACGGGTCGAGAATTTCATGTTCGGTCTCCCTTTCTAATTGTAACACAATCATACCACAATACTAGGAATTTTGCAACCTTTAAACCTATTAAACTGATAGGATATATGCAAAACGCCGAAATGTGCATTTTTATGCAAGAAGGTGTTGACAGATTGCGTTCACCGGCGTATACTGTGAGCCATGGAAAGCAAATGACGCCGACCAAACAACGAGAGAAAGGGGTACAGACCAATGACTGCAGCGTGTTCCGGCATGATGATGATGTGCATGTGCATGATGCGTAAGCGTCCTGTGCCAGCTTTCTTGTGCGCAAATTACAGCGCGTAACGAAAACTTGCAGCGGGATGCCGGAAAGCCGACATCCCGCTTTTGTTTGGAAAGGAAGTTTGTGACTATGGAAAGAGGTTCCATCTACAAGCAGCCCGGTGTGCGAATGTGAACGAGGTTTGAGGGAATTTTCACGCATTCAAATACAACACACCTGACAATGATAAAGGAGACACTATCATGAAAAAACTTATTTCTGCAACGCTCGCCGCTACTCTGGCTCTGAGCTTGGCCGCCTGCGGCTCTTCCGCTAGTACCACTGAGGCCGCCTCCTCTGAGGCAGCTTCTTCCGAAGCTGAATCCACTGCTGAGACCAGCGAGCTGGCCGGTACGACCCTGAAGGTCGCCGCCTCCCCCACGCCCCACGCCGAGATCCTGAATGTGGCCAAGGAGATTCTCGCCGAGCAGGGCATCGACCTTGAGGTCGTCGAGTTCGACGACTATGTCCAGCCTAACCTTGTCACCGAGAGCGGCGAGGTCGACGCCAACTACTTCCAGCACACCCCCTACCTCGACAGCTTCAACGAGGAGAACGGCACCCACCTCGTCAGCGTCGGCGCTGTCCACTACGAGCCGTTCGGCATCTATCCGGGCAAGAGCAGCGATCTGGAGAACGTCGCTGACGGCGCTACCATCGCCGTTCCCAACGACACCACCAACGAGGCGCGCGCCCTGCAGCTGCTGGCTGCCCAGGGTCTGATTACCGTCCGTGACGGCGCCGGCCTGACCGCGACCATTAACGACATCACCGAGAACCCCCATAACCTGAAGATTCAGGAGATTGAGGCTGCCCAGCTGCCCCGCACCGTGCAGGACGTTGATTTCGCCGTCATCAACGGCAACTACGCGATAAAGGCTGGCCTCTCCGTTGGTAAGGACGCCCTTGCCACCGAGGATGCAACCTCTGAGGCTGCCCAGGCCTACGCCAATGTGCTGGTCGTGAAGGAAGGCAACGAGAACGACCCCGCCATTCAGGCTCTGTACGCCGCCCTGACCAGCGACAAGGTCAAGGATTACATCAACGAGACCTACGACGGCGCGGTTGTGCCTATCTTCTAATTTGGAATGTGGGTTGGGATGTGCGTAGGGGCGGGGCTCTGCTCCGCCCGGACAATCTGACGCAGCCGCAAACGTGCACGGGCGGACTAGAAGCCCGCCCCTACGGAGCGATTGCCGAAAATTGCTCCATAACCCTTGAAACATAGCGAAATAAAGAGTAAAATCAATAGCGAATGGGTTTCACGCCCATTCGCTATCTTTGTAAATGAGGGAGAATACCCATGATCGAACTGCAACACCTTACAAAGCGCTTTTCGACGCAGGGCGGCACGGTCGTCGCGCTGAACGACATTAACCTGACGATCCAAGACGGCGATGTCTATGGCATCATCGGCATGTCGGGCGCCGGTAAATCTACGTTGGTGCGCTGCATCAACATGCTGGAACGTCCCGACGAGGGCAAGGTCATCGTCAACGGCAAGCAGATGCAGGAGCTGAATGCGGCTGACCTGCGCGCTGCCCGCCGCGAGATCACAATGATCTTTCAGCAGTTCAATCTGCTGATGCAGCGCACCTGTCTGCGCAATATCATGTTCCCGATGGAGCTGGCGAAGGTGCCCAAGGACAAGGCCGAGGCGCGCGCCCGCGAGCTGCTGGAGCTGGTCGGCCTGCCCGACAAGGCGGACGCCTACCCCGCGCAGCTGTCCGGCGGCCAGAAGCAGCGCATCGCCATCGCCCGCGCGCTGGCGACCGACCCGAAGGTGCTGCTGTGCGACGAGGCGACGAGCGCCCTTGACCCCAACACGACCCATGCCATTTTGCAGCTGATCCAGAAAATCAACCGCGAGCTGGGCATCACGGTCGTCATCATCACCCACCAGATGAGCGTCGTCGAGGAGGTCTGCAACCGCGTTGCCATCTTGGATAACGGCACCGTCGTCGAGGAGGGTGAGGTGCAGGCCATCTTCAGCCACCCGACGTCCAAGGCGGCGCGCCGCCTCGTCTACCCTGCGGGCGCTCCGCAGGCCGAGGCGCTGCCCGGCCACAAGCTGGTGCGCGTGGCGTTCGGCGGCACCCAGACGACCGACAAGCCCCTTGTGGCAAGCCTTGCCATCGAGTGCGGCGCACTGGTGTCCATCATGGCGGCCGATACCCGCATCGTGAACGGTCAGACGCTGGGCAGCATGCTGCTGGCGCTGCCCGATGGCGACAAGGCGCAGGCCGCGCTGGACTACATCAAAAATTATCCCGGTATTACCTATGAGGAGGTGGATGGCTGATGGCAGAGTTTTTTGCAGGCAAGGACTGGCAGACGTTCTTGCAGATTTTGCCCACCATTCCGTTTGAAACGTGGGAGACCATCTGGTCTACGGTCGTCGCGACGCTGCTGGCGCTGGTCATCGGCCTGCCGCTGGGTGTTTGCCTTGTTACGGGCGAGCAGGGCGGCGTGCGCCCCCTGCCCCGCTGGCTGATGGCATTGCTGAACGGGCTTGTGAACCTGCTGCGCAGCGTGCCGTTCCTGATTTTGATGATCATCGTCATTCCGCTGTCCCGCGCCATCGTGGGCACGTCCATCGGCACTGTGGCGTCCATCGTGCCGCTGGTGATTGCCTCCTTCCCGTTTGTTTCGCGTCTGGTCGAGACAAGCATGCGTGAGGTCGACGCGGGCGTTATCGAGGCCGCGCAGAGCATGGGCGCAACGCCTTTGCAGATCATCACGAAGGTCATGGTGCCGGAGAGTATGCCGAGCCTTGTGGCGAACGTGACGATTGCCGCGACGACCATCATGGGCTACGGCGCAATGGCCGGTATCATCGGCGGCGGCGGCTTGGGCAAAATTGCCATCAACTACGGCTATTACCGCTTCAACGTGGTGTTGGAGTTCTTCGCCACCGCGCTACTGGTCGTGCTGGTGCAGATCTTGCAGACCGTCGGCACGAAGCTCGCCATCAAGTGCGATAAGCGCGTGCAGAAGTAAAACTGTAAATTAACAATTATTTCAAATTGGCGTGACAGGCCGGACATAAATGCGGTGTATGATAAAGCCAGAGTTAAGGGGAACACCCCAAGACCGCAATGCACACTGCCGCCCCAGCCATGCCAGAAGCAATCGCTTCGGCTGCGGCGCAGACAACCAATTAGGCCGCAAGCCATTTGAATAGATAAGAAAAAGCCTTCCACATCATTGCGATGCGGGAGGCTTTTATTTTGTAGAGCTGTAGGGGCCGCACATGTGCGGCCCGCAGCCTTACGGAAGCGGAGCATTTGCGGTCAGGCTGAGGGTCGGGCATGCCCGACCCCTACCGGGCGATGGATTTTTGGCATTACGGTAATGGAAAATGTCCCCGTTACAGTGCGGCGACATCCGCCGCCAACTGCTCCACCGCCTCGTCCTTCGTCGCCCAGCTCGTGCATACGCGCACGGCGGTGTGGTGCTTGTCGGGCTTGCCCATGTGGGTCATGGCGTACTTTTCGGCCAGCTTCTCGTACCACTCGTCGGGCAGGACGAAGAACTGCTGGTTCGTCGGCGAGTCGTGCAGCAGCTTGCAGCCCTTCGCCTCGAACGCGGCGCGGATGCGCATGGCCTGCGCATCGGCATGGCGCGCCATCGTGAAATACAGGCTGCTGCCGCTGCCGTCCTCGCCGTCCAGCAGCGCGAGGAACTGCTCGCCCAGCAGGCGGCCTTTCGCCAGCATGCCGCCGTGCTGCTTGATGCAGTAGCGGAAATCCGACTTCAGGTCGTCGTTTGTGATGACGACTGCCTCGCCGAACAGCGCACCGCACTTTGTGCCGCCCAGATAGAACACATCGCAGAGTGCGGCGTAGTCCTGCAAGCTCAGGTCGTTGGCCTCGCTCGTCAGGCCGTAGGCCATCCGTGCGCCGTCGACAAACAGATACAGCCCCAGCTCGTAGCAGGCGGCGGAAATTTCGGTCAGCTCTTCCTTATTATAAAGAGTGCCGACCTCGGTGGGGTTCGAGATGTACACCATGCCGGGCTGCACCTCGTGCTCGTGGCTGGCGTTGGCGCGGTGCTCCTCGACGGCTTTGCGGATCTGGCGCGCCGTGATCTTGCCGTTTTTGCTGGGCAGGGCAAGGCACTTGTGGCCGGTGGCCTCAACCGCGCCGGTCTCGTGGACGTGGATGTGGCCGGAATCGGCGCAGAGCACACCCTGCCAGGATTTGAGCGCCGCCGCAATGACGGTCAGGTTCGCCTGCGTCGCGCCGACGAAGAAGTGTACGTCGGCGTATGGCGCGTCACACAGGCTGCGTATCTGCGCGGCAGCCTTGGCGCAGTGTTCGTCCTCGCCATAGCCGGGGGTTTGGTCGAAGTTGGTTTTTTGCAGCAGTTCCAGCACGGCGGGCGCTGCGCCCTCGCCGTAATCACATTCAAAACGAAGCATAAATTGTGTCTCCTTATCGTAAGCAGTTGTAGGGGCGGATTCCCTATCCGCCCGCACCGCAGGCGTTGCTATAATTATAACACCGTGATTCCACTCTTGCAAGTTTCGCCGTGCCACGCTATAATAATACTACTTATATTAGAAAAGAGGAATAGTATGGATCCCCAAAAACAACGCGAGGGCTTTGCCTCGCGCCTTGGCTTCATCCTTGTCAGCGCGGGCTGTGCCATCGGCATCGGCAACGTCTGGCGCTTCCCCACGGTCACCGGCCAGTATGGCGGCGGCGTGTTCGTGCTGTTCTACCTGCTGTTCTTGGTGCTGATGGGGTTGCCTGTCCTGACGATGGAGCTGGCCGTCGGCCGCGCGGGGCACGGTGCGGCGCGTGCCGCGTACAAGGCGCTGGAGCCGAAGGACAGCAAGTGGCACATCCACGGCTGGTTCTGCATGGCGGGCTGTGCGCTGCTGATGATGTACTACACCACCGTTTCGGGCTGGATGCTCGACTATTTCTTCCGTTTCCTGACCGGCAGCTTTGACGGTCTGTCGTCCGACGCAGCGATGAGCGTCTTTGGCGAGATGCTTGCGAACCCCGCCGAGATGGTCTTCTGGATGGTCGTCATCACGGTCGCGGGCTTCATCGTCTGCGGGCGCGGCCTGCAGGGCGGCCTTGAGAAGGTCGGCAAATGGATGATGAGCGCCCTGCTCGTGCTGATTCTGGTGCTGGTCGTCCACAGCTTCACGCTGTCCGGTGCGGGCGACGGTCTGGCTTTCTACCTGCTGCCCGACTGGTCGCGCGCGGCCGAGCAGGGCATCGGCAACGTCATCACGGCGGCAATGAACCAGTCGTTTTTCACCTTAAGCCTTGGCATCGGTGCCATCGAGATTTTCGGCAGCTACATGGATCGCCGCTTCACCCTGCCGGGCGAGGCCGCGCGCATCTGCGTGCTGGATACCTTCGTGGCGGTCTGCGCGGGTCTGATCATCTTCCCGGCCTGCTTCTCCTTCGGCATTTCGCCAGACGCGGGGCCGAGCCTGATCTTCATCACGCTGCCGAATGTCTTCACGAACATGGCGGGCGGCCGCCTGTGGGGCACGCTGTTCTTCCTGTTCATGACGTTTGCCAGCTTCTCGACGGTCATCGCGGTGTTCGAGAACCTCATCGCCTGCGCCTGCGAGAACTTCGGATGGAATCGCCGCAAGGCCTGCATCGTCGGCGCGGCGGCGCTGGTCGTCCTCGGCCTGCCCTGCGCGCTGGGTTACAATGTCTGGAGCTTCCTGCAGCCGATGGGTGCGGGCAGCACGGTGCTGGACTTCGAGGATTTCCTCGTCAGCAACCTGCTTTTGCCGGGCGGCAGCCTTGTTTACCTGCTGTTCTGCGTCAGCAAGTGGGGCTGGGGCTTTGACAAATACGCCGCCGAGTGCAACACCGGCGACGGCCCCAAGATGCCCAAGTGGGTCAAGCCGTACTTCGGGTTTGTGCTGCCCGTGCTGATTGCGGTGATTTTGGTGCAGGGGTTGATATAACAATAAAACTGATGACTGCTTTCGGGCGGGCATCAGTTTTTTTGTGCTTATTTTTCAGGTGCGTTTTTCGCGTTCAGCCAGCGGTGCATCTCGGCGGCAATTACCGCAAACGCCTTCTTCGTCTGCGCGTTCTCCGTCTTGAAATCCAACAGCTGCCACAGCCAGCCCTGCTCGTCGACGATGCGCAGGCTCTCCGGGTAACACAGCTCGAACACGAGCGACGCGTGGCCGACGGCGTTGTCGGCGGGGTACTGCTTCAGGCTGTGCAGCACGCAGTGATGCTCATAGAAGGCGTCGAGCACAGCCGGGGTCACGGGGCTTTGGCGCAGCGCCTCGGTGCTGACGTTGTAGATCTCTTCCATCGGCGTTTCAACGTTGACGCGCAGAATATCGATCTTGTCAGCGTCGCGCAGAATCTGGCAGAACGTCCGCGTGCGGTCATCGAGGACTTCCGGCAGGCGGAAGGCGCTGTGCCACGCCACTGCCGCGCGCAGGAGCGCGTCCTCGGCGGCATCGTCCACATAATCCCGGATGCGTCCCTCGTCGAACAGTACGCTCACGCTCAAGGCAGCGTGGCTGACCGACTGCGAGTCGATAAAGGTATCGTACCGGCGCAGCTGCTCGAAGCGGCCTACATCATGCAGCATGCCGGTCAGCCACGCGAGGTCGACATCCTCCGGCGGCAGCGGCAGGCTGGCCGCGATGCGGACGCAGAGCGCGGCCACGCGGTAGGTGTGGTCGATCTTCAACTTCACCTTCGGATCGGCGGCGTTGTAGTGCGCGGCATAGTCGGCAAAGGCGCGCTGGGCGCGGTTGCGGTCGATTTTCATACTATCACTTCCCTGCTCTCTATTTTAGCATATTTACGACAGGTAACAAACCGCATTGTTTATAAAATTTCGTCAACAACGGACTATATTTTTGTACAAAATCCTTGACAATGTCCGCAAAAACCGCTATTCTTAAAGTAGTAAATCGCGAGGAAGGCGGTGCATACGATGAACGCCAAAGGGGACGCAAACCGCAGCGTGCGCATGACGAAGCAGCGGCTCTATCAGGCGCTTATAACGCTATTGCAGCAGAAAAGTCTGCGGGAGATCACGGTGCGGGAATTGACCGAGCTGGCTGGGATCAGCCGCGGCACGTTCTATTTCCATTACGCGGACATTTATGCCTTGATGGATCAGATGGAGGCCGCCCAGCTGGCGCGCCTGAACGAACTGATGGACACCCTGATCCCCAGCATTTCGCAGGAGGATGTGCCCCCTGCGCTGGTGGCGCTGTTCAGCTATATGACCGAGAACCCCGACCAGTGCCAAGCCCTGTACGGTAAAAGCTGGGAGTCGGAGTTCACCCGCAATGCCAAAAAACTGATTGCAGAGCGGTGCTTGGGCGAGTTTGCGCCGGGCGGCGGCACTGACGAGCAGCGGTATATGCTGTCTTTCGTCGTCAACGGCTGCTTCGGCACGATTGTTGCGTGGCAGGAGGCGGGCTTTGACCTGCCGCCCGCCGAGATTGCGCGCATCACGTGGCAGGCCATCCGCGCCGTGAAGGAGCGGCTGTAAAATCGTGTCGTTTTGCCCCGCCGGGCTTGCCTTTTGGCGCGCAGCGGGGTATAATAAAAATATAACAAACACCCCTTGTGGGGCTTGAAAAGGAGCGAATTTACAATGGGCTTTTTTGACTTTTTGAAGAAATCTTCCGCACCGGCTGCGCCTGCGGAACCCACCTTCCCCCTGACGCTGGCGGCTGACGCCAAGGGCACCGTCGTCGCGATGGAAAACATCCCCGACGAGGTCTTCGCGCAGGGCATTCTGGGCAAGTGCTGCGGCATCGACCCCACCGAGGGCAAGGTATTTGCCCCTGCGGACGGCGAGATCACGCAGGCACCTGACAGTGGTCACGCGCTGGGCATTCTGGCTGACGGCGGCGTCGAGATTTTGATCCACGTCGGCGTGGATACCGTCGAGATGAAGGGCGACGGCTTCAGCCCGAAGGTCAAGGTCGGCGATAAAGTCAAGAAGGGCGACCTGCTGCTGGAGATGGATCTGGCGAAGATCGCAGCCGCCGGCCACCCCGCCGTTGTCATCACGGTCGTGACGAACACTGATGATTACAAGGACGTCGAGGTCGTCGCCTCCGGTGCAGTTGAGGCGGGCGCGGATCTCATCAAGGTCAGCAAGTAAGTTTAGATAGCAAAAGAGGACGCTTGTGAGGGCGTCCTCTTTTTGCGTCAGGCTTTCGCCACCTCATACTTACTGAAGGTGTGGAAGGATGGCGCTTGACAAACGCATGACGGCGTGTATAATGGAAGATGGACATAAAAACAGGGGCGCTGAGGGGCATCCTCGGCTGAGATCGAAACAAACCGCAGTTTCGGGTCGCCTTGAACCTGATCCGGGTAATGCCGGCGTAGGAAGTTTGACCCACAGTCATAACGCTTTTGCGCCTGCAATGTATGTTGCGGGCGCTTTCTTGTTTTTATGTTACAAATTTTTTGAGGAGTGGAACCCATGTCCAAAACCTATTCCAAGACCCGTACCCTCGTCGAGTGCGCCCTGATGATCGCCCTCGGCACTGTGCTGGCCAACATCAAAATCTTTGAGATGCCCAACGGCGGCTCGATCACCCTGCTGAGCATGCTGCCGTTCATCATGATCTCCTTCCGCCACGGTGTGAAGTGGGGTCTGTTCACCGGCTTCGTCAACAGCTTGCTGCAGATGCTGCTGGGCTTCTACGCACCTCCGGCACCCGGCCTGCTGCCGCTGGTGGGCATGATTTTGCTGGACTACGTGCTGGCCTTCACCCTGCTGGGGCTGGCCTGTGTCATCGCAAAGCCGTTCCAGAATCGCCTCGTCGGCGTGGCCGTCGGCACGGCGGTCGTCTGCTTCATCCGCTTTATGTGCAGCTTCCTGTCCGGTGTGCTGATCTGGGGCAACCTGAGCGACGGTCTGCCCGCTTGGACGTACAGCCTGACCTACAACGGCAGCTACATGCTGCCGGAGACCATCCTGACGACGATTGCGGCCGTGCTGATCTACAAGGCCGCCCCGCAGCTGTTTGCGGCGCAGGAGCAGTAAGAACATAAAAAATCCCGGTACGCGTGCGTACCGGGATTTTTTATTGCATCAGTAGCTCAAAATATCCTTCACTGTGCCCGACATCGAGAACAGCTTGGCGGAGATATGGTCGAGGTAGACAATGCCGAGCTTGTGGCCGGTCTCCTCGTTGTACAGGTCAGCCAGCTGGGGCATGACCTGAAAAGCAGCAGCCTGCGCTTCGGGGCTGTTGTCAAAGTTCGCGGTGCCCTGAATGCGCATCCACTCGCCGCGGTCGTTGGCGGCGCAGATTTCAAGGTTCGTGTTGTCCAGCAGCTGCTTGTAGGCGGCCTTGTGCTTGCCCAAGCCGATGCACAGGTGGCCGTTGTACCACATGGCAAAGCCGATGGGGCGCACGCGGGGCAGATAGCCCTCGACGGTGGCAAGGTAGAAAGTGGGATTCTCTTTCAGGAATTCCATGATCTCTTCATTCGGTTTCATGGTATGTACCCTCCCGCAATTACAGTGTGGCCAGCGCGGCCTTGATGCGCGCGGTGGCCTCCTTCGTGCGCTCGGCATCGCCGAACGCGGTCAGACGAAAATATCCCTTGCCGCAGGGGCCAAAGCCCTCGCCGGGGGTGCCCACGACGTGAGCGTTCTCCAGCAGCCAGTCGAAGAACTCCCAGCTGCCCATATTGTTGGGGCAGCGCAGCCAGATGTAGGGGCTGTTCTTGCCGCCGCAGTACCAGATGCCTGCCTCGTCCAGCGCAGCCGCAATAACGGCGGCGTTGGCGCGGTAGTAATCGAGATTGTGCTGGATCTCCTTCATGCCCTCCTCGGTGAAGACGGCCTCGGCACCGCGCTGCACCACGTAGGCAACGCCGTTGAACTTCGTGGTCTGGCGGCGCAGCCACATCTTGTTCAGCTTGCCGTCGGCCAGCGCCGCAGGCACGACCGTATAGCCGCAGCGCGTGCCGGTGAAGCCTGCGATCTTCGAGAAGCTGCAAACCTCAATGGCGACTTCCTTTGCACCCTCGACCTCATAGATGCTGCGGGCGAGACCCGTCTCGGTGACGAAGCACTCGTAGGCAGCGTCAAACAGGATGACAGCGTCGTTGGCCTTCGCCCAAGTGACCCAAGCCTTTAGCTGCTCGACCGAGTAGGTCGAGCCGGTGGGATTGTTGGGGCTGCAGATGTAGACGATGTCCGCATGGGGTGCTTCGGCGGGCATCGGCAGGAAGTTGTTTTCCGCCGTGGCGGGCAGGTAGAGAATCTTGCGGCCTGCCATCACGTTGTCGTCGACGTAGACGGGGTAAACCGGGTCGGGCACGAGGATCGTATTGTCCTGACTGAACAGGTCAAGCAGGTTGCCGAGGTCGCTCTTTGCGCCGTCGGAGATGAAGATTTCCGCCATGTCCAGCTCGACGCCGTGGCCTGCATAATACTTGCGGATGGCGTCACGCAGGAACTCGTAGCCTTGTTCGCTGGGGATATAACCGTGGAAGGTGCCCTTGTGCCCCTGTTCCTCGACAGCCTTGTGCATGGCCTCGGTCACGGACGCTGCCAGCGGCAGGGTGACATCGCCGATGCCCAGACGGATGATGTCAGCGTCCGGGTTGGCCTTCTGGTAGGCGGAGACTTTGTGGGCGATGGTACTGAAGAGATAGCTCTCGTTCAGCTCAGCGTAATGCGGATTCAACTGCATGATGGTTCCCCCTCGTATACCTTTATATGAATTTACTTTACCACAATTTGATCGGGTGTGCAATAGGGATTTATTCTGCGCCGTACAAACTCTCGCACTTCTCATCGATCTCCCTTGCCGGTAACGACACCGCCATGGCGACGGCGGCATTGCGGCATTCCTCCGGGGTGAAACCCTCGTCTGCCAGCGGGAAGTTCTGTAATATTTTCTCGACCAGATCGTCGTAATACCGCGCGTAGAGCACGCCGCGATCGGTGATGTAAATCTTGCCGTACCGCCGCCGCACGATGACGCCCTGATTCATCAGGCTCGTCAGGATGCTGGTGACGCTGGGCTTCGTCACGCCCATCGCCTGCGCCAGCGCCAGCGGCGAGACCTCGGTGTTCTGCTGGGCAAGGTGGTGGATCGCCAGCAGATACCGCAGGTTGGAATCGGTCAGGGTCATGGTACCACTCTCCTTCTATACCATTTTCAAACAAAAAGGGCGCAGGCCACGAACGGACCCGCGCCCCTTTCAGGCACTATGTGTTACTTACTGTGGCAAGCGCTGCCGCAGGCCTTGCAGTTTCCTGTGCAGCCACCGTGGCTGCCACAGCCGCCGCCCCCGCAGGAGCCGTCGCAGCAGCCAAGGCCACCGGTCTTGTGCTCATGGTACATAAGCCAGCCGGTACCGCCGAAGACGATAATCGAAACGATGACCGTGGGCAGGTTGAAGTTGGTCGCAAGAAATTCCATCATAGAAATCCGCTCCTTTCCGGAAGCATGATACACCCCAAATTACTTGGAAGCAACAGCCTTCTTGGAATCGAACTGAACCTCGTTGACACCCTCGTACTTGTTGGGGCGGAACAGCAGGTAGATCGTGAAGGCGATAATAGCGACAGCAACGATGGTGAAGAAGTTGAAGCCGACCTCACCGGTGATCAGACCGCCGATCTGGTAGACGACCAGAGAAGCGCAGTAAGCCAGCAGGCACATATAGCCGATGGCGATAGCCGTCCACTTGCCGTTGTTCATCTCGCGCTTGATGGCGCCCATAGCGGCAAAGCAGGGGGCGCACAGCAGGTTGAAGATCATGAAGCTGTAAGCGGAGAGGGCGGTGAAGTTGGCAGCAACCTCGGGCCAGATCTCATCGCCGTTCTCAGACAGCTCGTCAGCATAGTGATACAGAACGCCGAAGGTACCGACAACATTCTCCTTGGCAATCAGGCCGGAGATGGACGCAACGGTTGCACGCCAATCGCCGAAGCCCTGCGGGATAAAGATCCAGGAAATTGCGCTTGCAACGATAGCCAGAATAGAGTTGTCCTGATCCTCGACCATCGTGAAGGCACCGTTCTCGAAGCCGAAGCCCTGCAGGAACCACAGGATGATGGTGGAAGCCAGAATGACGGTGCCGGCACGCTTGATGAAGGACCAGCCGCGCTCCCAGGTGGCGCGCAGGACGTTGCCCCAGGCGGGGACGTGGTAAGCGGGCAGCTCCATAACGAACGGAGCGGGGTCACCGGCGAACAGCTTCGTCTTTTTCAGGATGATGCCGGAGATGATGATGGCTGCGAAGCCGATGAAGTAAGCGGAGGTGGCAACCCAGCTGCTGCCCCCGAACAGAGCACCTGCGAACAGGCCGATGATGGGCATCTTGGCACCGCAGGGGATAAAGCAGGTGGTCATGATCGTCATACGGCGGTCACGCTCGTTCTCGATGGTACGGGAAGCCATAACACCGGGAACGCCGCAGCCGGTGCCGACCAGCATGGGGATGAAGCTCTTGCCGGACAGGCCGAAGCGGCGGAAGATACGGTCCATGATGAAGGCGACACGAGCCATGTAGCCGACATCCTCCAGAATGGACAGCAGGAAGAACAGAACGAGCATCTGGGGAACGAAGCCCAGAACTGCGCCGACACCGGCAACGATGCCGTCCATGATCAGGCCGTACAGCCAGTCAGCCACGCCGATGCTTTCCAGCAGGCCGCCCAGAGCGTTGGGGACGATCTCGCCGAACAGGACGTCGTTCGTCCAGTCGGTTGCGAAGGTGCCGATGCCGATACCGCCGTCCGCAACGGAGGTGCCCATCGCGATGGCGTACATCAGCCACATGATGGCCGCAAAGATCGGCAGCGCCAGAATACGGTTCGTGACGATCTGATCGATCTTATCGGAAACGGTCAGGTTCTCGGTGCGGGGCTTCTTCTTGACAGCCTTGTCAACAACGCCGTTGATGTAAGCGTAGCGCTGGTTGGTGATGATGCTCTCGGCGTCATCGTCCATCTCCTTCTCGCAGTCAGCGATGTGTGCGTCGAGGTGATCCAGCAGCTCCTTGCTCAGGTTCAGCTCAGCCTGCACCTTGTCGTCACGCTCGAACAGCTTGACGGCGTACCAGCGCAGGAAGCGGTCATCGACCTTGCCCTGAATAGACTCCTCGATGTGGGCGATGGCATGCTCCACGCTGCCGGTGAAGACGTGGGGCAGCTCGCCTGCCTTGCCCTTCTTGGCGGCGGCGACGGCCATCTCGGCGGCCTTCTCGCTGCCCTCGTTCTTCAGGGCGGAGATCTCGACGGCCTCGCAGCCCAGCTCGTTGGACAGCTTCTTCAGGTCGATCTTGTCGCCGTTCTTGCGGACGAGGTCGATCATGTTGACAGCCATGACAACGGGGATGCCCAGCTCGATCAGCTGGGTGGTGAGGTAGAGGTTACGCTCGATGTTGGTGCCATCGATGATGTTCAGGATGGCATCGGGCTTCTCGTTGACGAGGTAGCCACGGGCGACAACTTCCTCCAGCGTGTAGGGAGACAGAGAGTAGATACCGGGCAAGTCCTGAATCACGACGTCGTCGTGACCCTTCAGCTTGCCTTCCTTCTTCTCAACGGTGACGCCGGGCCAGTTGCCGACGTACTGACTAGAACCGGTCAGGCTGTTGAACAGGGTAGTTTTACCACAGTTCGGGTTGCCTGCCAGAGCAATTTTAATTGCCATTGGTTATACCCCTTTCTGAATTACTCAACTTCGATCATTTCGGCGTCAGCCTTGCGGACGCTGAGCTCGTAGTTGCGGACGGTCAACTCCATCGGGTCGCCCAGAGGCGCGACCTTGCGGACGTAGACCTTGGTGCCCTTGGTGAGGCCCATGTCCATGATGCGGCGCTTGACAGGGCCTTCGCCGTGCAGCTTGGCAACGGTAACGGTCTCGCCGACCTGTACATCTTTCAGAGTCTTCATACTTCGTTCCTCCTCTTAAGGTACAATAAATCAAACAGCCTGTGGCTGAGATTCCAATTTAGGCAGCACCGCACAATTCTAAGCGCCGATACGGTGAGCGAGGTGCGCCAGCTGCTAAGCAAAAAGCGCAGGTGATACTTTGTGTATTACCGAGCATTTTTGCGACGCAGATGGCGTGCCGCAGCCGCCGGAGCGGTGCTTAAGCCCGAAGGGCGGGAATTGTGTGGGGGTGCCTTTATTACGCGACGATCACGCGCATTGCCAAGGTCTTATCCAGCGCGATGCGGGCTTCCTTGACCTGAATGATGAGGTTGCCGCTGATCTCGTTGACAACAGTAACGGTCTCGCCCACGACGAAGCCCAGCTCAGCCAGATGCTGACGGACTTCATCCTTGCCGGTGATCTTTTTGATGGTAACGGTATCGCCTGCTTTAGACATCGTCAAAGGCATTCCATGCACTCCCCTTTATGCGATTTCACATCACATTAGCGTATACTAACGTGCCGAGCTAAAGTGTACGGTTAGAACGCTCTAACCGCTTACGCCGATAGTTTACCACCACTAACTTATGTTGTCAATATGCGAGTTAGTGTTGGCAAACAGGTTTGTAAGGTTGCACAGTTACCGATAACTAACTTTGGAAATTTTGTGGAATTTTGAACGATTTGTGAATTTGTGGCGGGGATTTGTATGGGGTGGCTGCCGCAACGCTGCACGGAGCGGTCTTGACCGCTCCCTACAGACCGCCCATTAACGTTGTGCTGTAGGGAGGGGTCTCCCCTTCCGGGCTGTTCTCATTTATAATGGACTCGCTGCGCTTTCTTCTGCTTGCGCGTCTCCACCAAATGCCGTACCGCCATCACGGGATGGTGGAACAGCATCCGGGGACCGCTCCAACGCATGACGTCGCGGATGCGCGCGCGCATTTCGGGCTTGTAGCAGTGTGTCTTGCAGGCGCTGCAGAACGTTTTGGTCGCCATGTGCGGGCAGTGGTCGACCCGCGCGTCGGCGTAGTCACGCAGGGCGGCGCAGTCGGGGCAGAGCTGTCCCTTCCGCGTGCCGTGGTGGCCGCGGCAGTACAGCTCGATCATGAGGCCGACGGTCTCTTTCTCCTGCCGGCGCTTTTGTTCGGGTGTCGCGGTTTTCGCCATCAGCTCATCCTCCCGTTCTCGACCGAGTAGGTCGTGTCGGCAATGCGCATCGTCGACGCGCGGTGGGATACCAGCACCACCGTCTTGGCGGCGCGCTCCTCAGCCAGACTGCGCAGGATGACGGCCTCATTCAAGCTGTCGAGGTTGCTCGTCGGCTCGTCCAGCAAAATGAACGGCGCATTGTGCAGGAACGCCCGCGCCACGCCCAGCCGCTGCCGCTCGCCGCCCGAAAGCGTGTCACCCAGCTCACCGACCGGTGTGTCGTAGCCCTGCGGCAGCGTCATGATAAAGTCGTGGATGGATGCCTTCTTGCAGGCTGCGACGACCTGCTCGTGGGTCGCGTTCTGGTTCGCAATTTTGACATTTTCCTCGATACTGTCATGGAACAGCACGGTGTCCTGCTCGACGAAGCTCTCAGCCGCGCGCAGCGACGCCGTGTTGATGCCCTTGATGTTCTCGCCGGAGATCTCCACCTTGCCCAAGTCGGTATCCCAGAACCGCATCAGCAGCTTGAGCAGTGTCGATTTGCCGCTGCCGCTGCGCCCCGTGATGCCGACGATCTGGTGCTGCGGGATGTGCAGCGTGACCTCTTTCAAAATCTCGCTGTCGCCATAGCCGAAGGTCACACGGCGGGCGTCCGCGCCGGTAAAGGCAACGTCCTTGCCGTCGGTGACCTCCCGCACGGTGGGCTTCTCGTCGAGAATGTCCAGCACGCGGTTGCCTGCGGCGAAGGTGTTTTGCAGCCCGGTGCCGAGGTTTGCCAGCGCGATGACGGGGCCGAAGCTGCTCATGAGTGCCACGACGCAGACGAGCGCGCCGTCAAACCCGATGACGCCCGCCGTGCAGAGGTGCCCGGCCAGCGCCAGCATCCCCGCGTCCAGCAGCAGGATCATGGCACCGGTCACGGCCTGCGCCGTGCCGCCCGCCTCCTTCAGGCGGCGCTCCTGCCCGGCGAGGGCGTCGGTGCGCTGGTTTATCTGTGCCAAGCGGTGCGCACCGTCGTTGTATTGCAGGCTCTCCCGCACGCCGCGCAGGCTGTCCAGCACAAAGCCGTTCAGCGCGCCGAACTCCGCGCGGAAGTTCTCGCCCGATTTGCGTGCGCCCTTAGCGGCAACCACGGGCACACCGATGCCGATGACGGCGTAGGCCAGCGCGGCGTACAGCCCCAGCGCCGGTGCGTAGCCGCCCATAAAGCAGGCCATGATGACGCTTACGATGACTGCGATGCAGATGGGCGAGATCGTGTGCGCGTAAAAGACCTCCAATAGTTCAATGTCGGCGGTCAGCACGGCGATCAGGTCGCCCTTGTCGCGGCCTTCCAGCTTCGCGGGGGCGAGCTGGCGCAGCACACCGAAGACCTTGTCCCGGATAAGTGCCAGCAGCTTGAAGGCGATAAAATGGTTGCAGCCCTGCTCGGCGTAGTGCAGCACGCCGCGCGCGACGGCCAGAATCGGCAGCAGGAGGCAGACGGTGCCAAGCGCGATGGGTGCAGCGGAAAGCAGCGTGTCCAGCAGCGCGTAGACCCCCAGAATCGGGATGAAAATGGCGCAGAGAAAGCCCGCCACGCCCAGCAGCACGGCGCAGACCATGACCGGGGCGAGAGGGCGTACCAGCCCAACAAGGCGGCACATGACGTTAAAATTGCCGCGTGTACGTTCGTTTTCCATCACTGCGCCTCCTTTCCGTAGTTTTCCAATGCCTGCTGGCGGTTCCACAGGTCGGCGTACAGCCCACCCTGCGCCAGCAGCTCTTCGTGGGTGCCCTGCCCGGCCAGACTGCCGTGGTCGAGCACATAGATGTTGTCAGCCTGCGTGACGTTGGCGAGGCGATGCGAGATCAGAATGACCGTCTTGTGCCCGGCAAGGCGGTGAATGCCCGCCATGATGTCGTTCTCGCTCTCTACGTCAATGTTTGACGTGGCTTCGTCGAAAATATAGACAGGGCTGTCATGCAGCAGTGCGCGGGCAAGCGCCAAGCGCTGCCGCTGGCCGCCGGACAGGTTGCTGCCGCCCTCGGCCAGTTGGGTATTCAGCCCGTCACCGCTGCGCAGGAAATCCGCGAGATTGACCTGCTCCAGCGCGCCCCACAGCGCGCCGTCGTCGGCGTCGGGCGCGGCCATCCGCAGGTTGTCGGCGACCGTGCCTTTAAACAGGTGGCTGCCAAGGCTGACGAGTGTCACGTTCTTCAAAAGGCTGGCCTCGTTGAGGGACGAAAGCTCCTGCCCGCCCACGGTCACGCTGCCGGTGTACCCGGCCGCGCGACCCGTCAGCATGGCGGCAATCGTTGACTTGCCGCAGCCGCTCTCGCCGACCAGCGCCGTGAAGCTGCCCTGCGGGAAGTCGAGATCCAGACCGTGCAGCGTCTCTTTTTCAGCCGTGTAGCCAAAGTGCAGGTCACGGCAGGCAATGGTGCAGTCCGCGTCGATCTCGGCAGTCTTGGCCTTACCCTCCGGCAGGTCGAGCAGCTTGAAAATTTTATCGCTGGCGGCCATGCCGTTCATCGCGACGTGGAAGTACGACCCCAGCGCACGCATCGGCAGGAAAAAATCCGCCGACAGCAGCAAGATGCAGAGCGCACCCTGCAGGCTGACGCGGTCTGCGGCAAACTCCTTCGCCGCGACCGCGATGCCCAGCGCCGCACCGCCGTAGGCAATGACGTCCATGACGATGATGGAGTTCAGCTGCATCGTCAAAACTTTCATCGTCACCTTGCGGAAGTGTTCGGCCTCGCGGTTCATGGCCGCGTGGCGGGCCTCGTCGGCCTGATAAATTTTGAGCGTCGTCAGACCTTGCAGGTTTTCGAGGAAGCTGTCGCCCAGTGCGGCGTACTGCCCCCAATATTTGCCCAGCAGCCGCTTGGCAAATTTCTGTACCGCTACGATGGAAACGGGGATCAGCGGCACGCAGACCATCAGAATGACCGCCGCGCGCAGGCTGACCGGTGCCAGCGCGAGAAACAGCGTGACCGGCGCGAGCATGGCGTAGAAAAACTGCGGCAGATACGCGCCGAAGTAGGTTTCCAGCTGCTCGACGCCCTCGCCCGCCAGCTGCAAGACCTCGGCGGTGGGCACGGCCTGCGTGTAGCTGCCGCCGAGGCGGAGCAGCTTTTCATAGATGGCGGCGCGCAGCGTCTTTTTCACGGTGCGGCTGGCGTTGTAGCTGGCCGACGCCGCGCCCTGCGTGCAGAAGAAGCGCACGATAAGCGCCCCCAGCAGCACGAGCAGCGCGGCGGGCAGATTCCCCTGCCCCGCCACGAGCCCCGCCAGAAACGCGGATACGGCGAAGATCATCGCGATATTCGCCAGCAGTGCCAGCCATTGCAGCGCGACGTTGCGGGCAATGTACCGTTTGGAATCGCCCATCATGGCAATTAAGCGTTTGTTAAACATAAGATGCTGTTCCTTTTTTCCTATTATAGAGCCGTAGGGGTCGGACATGTCCGACCCGCTCACTTACCACAGCCCGTAACGCGGCGGGTTGCCGTAAAGCTGAGGGTCGGGCATGCCCGACCCCTACAGGTCGAGCATACGCGTTGTTTTATGCTTTCTCCGCCGTGCGCAGGGGCAGATAACCCGCGTCGCGGATGGCTTGGCGCAGGGCGTCCTCGTCAGCGTCGGCCTTTGTCCAGACCGTCACGTTCTGCGCGCTCAGGTTCACCTCGGCCAGCGTGCCGGGCAGGGCGTTCAGCGCGTTCTCCACGTGGCGCTGGCAGTTCTGGCAGGTCATGCCGTCGACGCCCATCACAAGGCGGTGGGCATAGTGACTTTTGTTGGTGTCGGCCGCCTTGACCTTCTTGGCGGGGGCGTCGTGCTCGCCGCAGCAGCCGCCGCCGTGGTTCAGGTGATATACATAGTTGTAGATGCCGTAGACGACCGCCGCAACCAAAATAAGAACAATAATGACGTTTGCCATACAATAACCTCCTAGTTAGTATTTTCTAATTCAACTTAGAGTATACTAACTTCCGCCGTTTTGTCAAGAGGTAACTTTTAGGGTACTGCCCCAGAAAAGCCTTCCCCCGCAGGGAGCTGCGTCGTAGGGGCGCATTCCATATGCGCCCGGTAGCGTTGAAGCAGCCGCAGACGCCGCGGGCGGATATAGAATCCGCCCCTACGGAGTTGTACACCAAAAGAGAGGGGCGTTGCTGCCCCTCTCAGGTATGATGGATATGGAGAATATCAAGCGTTGGCCAGCGCGGTACCAAGGGCAGCGCAGGCAGTCTCAGCGTCGCCGTCGGGGCTACCGTTCGCCATGACGGGCTCAACGACCATGCGGGCACCGGCAGCCTCGGCATCCTCTGCCCAGGTGCGGAGCCACTCGCCGTCGCCCCAGCCGTAGGAGCCGAACAGGCCGACGGGCTTGCCGCTCAGGCTGCCGCGCAGATCCTGATACATCGGCTCGAACTCGCTCTCCTCCAGCTGCTCGGCGCCCATGGCGGGGCAGCCCAGCGCGAAACCGGTGTAATCGCCGGCGGAGGCAACGTTGAACTCGGAGGCGGTGAACTTATCGACGGCAGCACCTGCAGCGGCAGCTGCGTTGGCGACCAGATCGGCCATAGCCTCGGTGTTGCCGGTGCCGCTCCAATAAATAACTGCGATCTTGCTCATAGTAAACTACTCCTTTTTTTGATTTATATGGTGCATCGTCAGGCGGCTACAGTCAGCCGTCGGATCGGGGTGCCGTTGTAATAGCAGCGGGCGTAGATGCGCTCGCACTTTTTATAGCGGTCAAACTGGACTTGCGCGGCGGCGGGGTCTGTGTAGACCTTCCAATAGCCGCAGACGGTGAAGTTTTTGCCGCGATTCTGGATGAACCCGATGACATCCGCCAGCGGGTAGCCCAGAAAAACACCGATCTCATGCGGGAAATCGCCCTCGCAGCACAGGCGGTCGGCTAGCTGGTCGAGCAGCTCGTCCGCCGTGCCGGTACGGTAGCCCTCCCCCGCCAGAAAGTCCAGCGTGCGGGGGTCTGCCAGCAGTTTTGCCACCCGCGCGGGGCGGTAAACGTAGACCAGCACCGCACCGGTGCGCGGGCACTGCTTGAGCACCCGCACCGTGACGCCGCGCGCGACCAGTGCTGCGTGCCAAGCAGCCGCCATCGCGGCGGCGTCCTGCCCCGGCGCGGGCTGGTAGCGGAACAGACTGGCGGGCTTCAGCCCGGCCAGCGTGGGCGCGCACAGGGTGGCCAAATCGCAGGCGAAGCTGCGGGGGCTGGGGGTGACGTGGGTGCGTTCCTGCATGAGACAGCTCCTTAACTCTACAATGGTTAGTGTTTACTAACCTTCAAGCCCATAAAACCGCACAGCACGGGGAGAGAACCGCACTGTGCGGGCTATGGTTTCCAAGAATGGATGCTTGCTGCGGTTAGCTTTAACTAACGTCAACAATATAGCATGAGTTTCGGAAGATGTCAATAGGAAAATTGTAAAAAAGCAGGAGCGGATATTGCTCGCCCGCAGGACGTTGCGGCTGCCGTTTCTTTAATCAATAATTATTGCTCTTCAGCTCAAAATAGCTCTGCGGATGGGCGCACACCGGGCACTTGGCGGGGGCGTGCTGGCCGATATAGACAAACCCGCAGTTGCGGCACTGCCAGACCTGCTCAGTCTCGCGGGCGAAGACCTTGCCCGCCTCGATGTTAGCGGCCAGCGCCTTGTAGCGCTCCTCGTGCTCCTTCTCGATGGCGGCGACCATCGTGAACAGCGCGGCAATCTGGTTGAAGCCCTCCTCCTTCGCCTCGGCGGCCATGCGCGGGTACATCGAGGTATGCTCCTCGTTCTCGCCCGCGGCGGCCATCTTCAGGCAGGTCAGGGTGTCGGGGATCTCGCCGTTTTCCATCAACAGCTTGAACCAGATCTTCGCGTGCGCCTTCTCGTTGTTGGCGGTCTCGGTGAAGATGGCGCTGATCTGCTCGTACCCCTCCTTCTTCGCCTTCGATGCGAAATAGGTGTACTTGTTGCGTGCCTGACTCTCACCTGCGAAAGCCTCCCACAAATTCTTCTCGGTCTTGCTGCCCTTAAGCTCCATGATGAATACCTCCGTTAAAATTAGGAATGTGTCTTGATTTGCCTCTATTATAGCATAACAACAGCCTCTGTCAAGTATTATTTCGCGAATGATTCTTGTCTATTCTGCACAGGCCGTTGACAAATCAATGGGGATGGTGTACTATCTAAATAAGATATAATCTTAATTTTGAAAAGGAGGGGCTGTCTATGACCCGCCAACGCGCCCTGATACTGGACATTATGCGCGAAAAATGCCCGGAGCATCTGACCGCTGACGAAATTTTCAACCACGCCCGGCAGGCCATGCCGCACATCGCGCGCGGTACCGTCTACCGCAACCTGAAATTGATGGAGCTGGACGGCGAGATCGGCCACTTGGAAATGCCCGACGGCCCCGACCGCTACGACGCGAACCCCAGCCCCCACGGGCACCTGCTCTGCGACGGCTGCGGCGAGCTGGACGACCTGCCGGTGGTGGGGCTGATCCGCGATATTGAATCGGCCATCGGCACCGAGGTGCGCGGCTACACGCTGACGATCCGCTACCTCTGCCCCAAATGCCGCGCGAAAAACGCACAGTGAGGTTGACTATGGCAAAACAGCGCGACCCTGTATTAGATAGTATGCGCGGCATCGGCATCGTGCTTATGGTGCTGGGACATTCCGGCTTTGCGGGGACGGATTTTATCTATTTATTCCACATGGCACTGTTCTTTATACTCAGCGGGTGGTTTTTCAGTCTGCGGGGTGGGCTGGGGCGGTTCGTCAAGCGCAAGGTGCTGACGCTCTGGCTACCGTTTGTGGCGGCGAACACGGCGTTCACGGTGCTGAACAACCTGTTTCTGCGGCTGAATATTTTAACGACCGACGAGCGGATTCTGGCAATCCCCGGCAACGTCGTCACGACGCCCACGACATTGAAGGACGTTATCGGCCGCACGGTGCATTGGTGCGTGTTCGACGGCGGCACCCAGCTGGGCGGCGCGCTGTGGTTTGTCCAAGCGCTGTTCCAGATCTCGATTTTGTACGCTGTATTGGACGTTTTGCTGAAAAAGCGGCTGCACGATATTGACACATTGCTGCCGCAGGGCGTGATCTCGCTGGTGCTGCTGAGTGTCGGCTGGCATTGCAGCCGCGCGGGGTGGAACGTCTGGGGGCTGGGCATTGCGGCCAGCTGCTACTGCCTGTTTTATCTCGGCACTGTGCTGCGGCGCTTTGCGCGGGCGGACATCAAGCCGCTGCACCGCGCGGCGCTGGCCGTCGGTGCGTTTGTGCTGCTGCTGATTTTGGGGCAGTTCGGCTCGGTCGGACTGGCGGGCAACGGCTATACGAGCCGCCTGTTTTTGCTGGCTGCCAGCCTCGCGGGCTGGGTACTGGTGCGGGAGGCCGCCTGCCTTGCGGCTGCCCTGCCCCGGCTCAGTGCGGCACTGGCCTACCTTGGCCGCGCAACGATGCCGATCGTGATTCTGCACTTTTTGAGCTTCAAGCTCGTGACATGGCTGGGGCTGCTGGCGACGGGCGGCGAAGGCTACCTGCTGGCGGCGTTCCCGACCTATTTCACAGGCGGCGCGTGGTGGCTGGCCTACACGGCGGCAGGCTTGGCGCTGCCGCTGGCTGCGAACGCGGCGTTTCGGCTGCTGCGCTGTAAAAGGGCGGCAAGGTGAGCTTGCCCCTCATCAGTCACCTTCGGTGACAGCTTCCCCCTCAGGGGAAGCCAAAGATGAAAAAAAGAGCCCTGCGGGGCTCTTTTTTTGATACATTTCCGCCCTCATCGTCGTTATAAGGGTGAAAGGAGGTCGAGCCGATGCAAACCGAACAGGAACTGGAAAAATTGGTACATGCCCACACGGGCGAGCTGCTGCGGTACTGCACCGGGCTGCTGGGCTGCGAGGCTGACGCACAGGACGCCGTGCAGAAAACCTTCATCAAGGCGTGGCAGCGGCGGCACACCCTGCGCAGGGACGGCACCGACAACGAGCGCGCGTGGCTCTACCGCATCGCCTACCGCACGGCGCTGGATATGCTGCGGGCGGCCAAGCGCGCCGAAAACTGCCCGACGCCAGAACCGCAGGAGCAAGACCCCGGCATCAGCGACGAGCTGCGCACCGCACTGGCGCAGCTGAAGCCGCTCGACCGGGCGCTGGTGCTGGAGCGCGTGCTGGACGGGCTGGACTATGCCGCGCTGGCGCGCATCCATGGCCGCCCCGCAGGTTACCTGCGCACGCGCTACCACCGCGCCAAAAAGCAGCTGGCTACACTTTTGAAGGAGGGTGAACACGATGAAGTATGACCGCGACGAAGCGTACCTGCGCGAAAAACTGGCCGACGGCCTGCACCCCGCCGACGTCGACCTGTGGCCGTCGGTGGCCGAAGCGCTGCCCGACGCCCGCCCGGCGCGGCATTGGCGGCGGTTTGTCATCTGCTTGGCCGCGCCGCTACTGATCGCCGCCGGGGTGCTGGCGGGCACGGCGGAGTTCACAAACCTGCGCGAAAACCCGCGCCCGTCCTTCGCGCCCGAAGCAAACACCGGGTACGCCATCACCTATGAGCGGCAGTATTTTACGCTGGACAGTGATTTCTTGACGGGCATGATCGCCAACCACAACGGCGAGACCGCCGCAGACGGCACGAAACCGGCGAGCAGTTCGACGAGCGGCCGCCTGCACCCCTCGGAGGAGGATGCGCGAAATGTTTACGCCAAGGCGGCGCGCGGCTATGACAGCTGGGGCAAGATGACGGCGGCGACGGGGCTTCCGCTGGTGCAAAACGCAGTGCTGGACGCGGGCGAGACAGATGACGGCTCGGCCATTGCGCTGTACACGGATGATCTGCAGAAAATTCCCGTGGGCGCAGACGGGCGCGTCTTGATGGTTCTGCCGCAGCGGTATCCCGCCGGGTGCATCCCCATCGGGCGCGGTGAAACGCCGGAAAAGCTCTACCTGCGCGTCAGCAAGAAGCTGGGCGATTTCGATGTGGAACTGATGGCGGTCGCCTATCTGGGCGACGCCCCGCAGGAAACGGCGACCGCCGTGTTTGAAGAAAAAAGCGCCGGGCTGACATGGGACTGCGAAAGCTACAAGATGGCGAACGGCAACACCGCCCTCATCCCCCACTGCACCAGCAACCCGACCTCGATGCCGTGGACGCAGTCGGTGGCCTACTTTGCGCAGGACGGCATTCTGTACAAGGTCATCTGCTGCCCGACGGGCAGCTGGTTCAACGCGGCGCAGGAGGAGATCTGGGCGGAGCTGAAAACCGTGCTGGACGGCTTCGCCTGACCGGCAATGCCACGCAAAGTAGCAGCAAAAAACAAAATGCCACCGTCATTTGCTTGCAATGCGAAGCGCGTTTTCCTATACTGAAAGCAAGCAAAGGAGGACGTACTATGACACTTGCAGAAAAATTGAAAACCACCCGCAGGCAGGCGGGGCTCTCGCAGGAGCAGCTGGCGGAAAAGCTCGGCGTATCGCGGCAGGCCGTCACAAAATGGGAGACGGGCGCGGGCATCCCCGACATTGAAAATATCCGGGCAATCTCGGCGCTGCTGGACATTTCCATTGACGACCTGCTCTCCAACGAGCGGCCAGCCCCCAAACCGGCGGACTATTTGTTCGAGAGCGTCACCGAGTACGACATTGACGAGCCGAAGCGCTACGACATGAAGTTTGGCGGGGCAAAGCGGTTTGTGCTGGCGGGCTGGCAGGGCGAAAAGCTCCGTGTCCGGCTGGCGTCCAACACGCTCGCTACGCTGCAAAATGACTTTAAGGTGAAAATCGACGACATTCGCAGGCGGATCGACGTGGACGTAAACCGCCGCAACGGCGTGTCGGAGGCAACGGCCAAGCAGGAGGTCAGCATCTTTGTGCAGATCCCCGCGCCCTACGTCGGGAAAATCGAATGCGCCGTCAACGCGGAATCCGTCGAGGTGCGCGCGCTGGAATGTGACAGCGTCGAGCTGGACGTGCGGACGCCGCAAATCGTTCTGGCGGACGTGATCGGCACGGTGGAGATCAACTGCAACTTGGATATGGAGGTGGTCTGCCATTCCCTGCGCGGCGAGGTGGACATCAATCAGGTGTCGGCGACGTCGCGCATCTGCGTTCCGGAGAACGCCGTGTTCACCGCCGTGACAAAGGGCATCGGGACGAGCATTTCCTACGAGAAGGACGGCCAACCGGCGGAAGCGTTCGACATCCCCGATGCGGAAAATGTCATCGAGCTGAACGGCATCAAGAGCGAGCTTGTCATCTGCGCCGGCCAAAACAGGAGCTGACGCAATGAAGCAGAACTATTTAAAACGCTATATCGTCGGTTCTTATATTCTCGTCTGGGCACTTATTATCGTCGTGGCGGGCACGGCCAGTTTGGTTTTCCACGCGCCGCCCGTCATCATGTGGGTCGTGCGCAACCTGATTGCGTGGTCGCCGACCTATCTGCTTTTGCTGGGCTGGAAACATTTCCGCCCAGTCGAGACCCGCACCGCGTTTGTGCGGCGGTGCTTTTCCGGCAAGATCAGGCCGCTGCCGCTGGTGCTTTCCTTCACGCTGACTTTTGGCATCAGCGTGCTGGCGCTCTGCCTTTACGCGGCCATGACGGGAAAGCCCCCGCTGTTCTATATTGATTTTGGGACGACGCCGCTGCCCCTCAGCGTTTTCTTGTCCTTCACGTCGGGGCCGACGGGCGAGGAGCTGGGCTGGCGCGGCTTTCTGCGGGAGGAGTTCAACAAAAAGTACGGCTTTTTGCGCTCGGCACTCTGGCAAGGGCTGGTGTGGTGCTTCTGGCACACGCTGCTGTGGGCGGTGGATTCCGAGTTTACCGACTGGCGCGCGATTCCCTACATCATCTCCAATATTGTCGTCATTACGTCCATTACTGTGTTGATGAACTTGTTTTTGGAGCGGTACAACAACCTGCTCTACTCGGTGCTGCTGCACTTTGGATTCAATATTCTCTACGTGTTTCTAGATGCCGACATTGGATTTTTTGTGATTCTGACCGTTTTGTATCTGATAATCACCCCGGCCGCCGTTTGGCTGCGAAGCCGGGTAGTAAAAAACGCAGCTGCGTAAATTATGGACGAACCTATGGACAACTACACCTATCTTAACCTGCGGGCGCGGCCGGAGTTGGAGCAGACCGCCGCCGCATGGTTTCATGACAAGTGGGGCGTGCCGGAGCAGGCGTATCTCGACTGCATGGACGCCTATCTCGCGGGCGAGACCGAGTACGGCTGGTATCTCTGCCTTGACGGGGACAAAATCGTCGGCGGCATGGGCGTGATCGAGAACGACTTCCATGACCGCAAAGACCTTGCCCCCAACGTCTGCGCCGTCTACACCGAGGAAGCCTACCGCGGAAAAGGCATTGCAGGCAAGCTGCTGCATACCGTCGTCGCACAGATGCGCGCCAAGGGCATCACGCCGCTGTATCTTGTCACCGACCACACGGGCTTTTATGAGCGCTGCGGCTGGGAGTTTTTGTGCATGGTGCAGGGCGACGGCGAGGACGAGATGACCCGCATGTACATCCACCGATAAAAAACCGGGAAGCGTCAGATCGGCGCTTCCCGGTTTTCTTTTTACCGCTCTTCCAGCGGGACGTACTCTCTCGGCTGCATGATGCTCTGGTAGGCGGGGCGGATGATTTTGTCGACGTTGACAAGTTCCTCCATCCGGTGCGCCGACCAGCCGACGATACGCGCAATCGCGAAAATCGGGGTGTACAGCTCCACCGGGATGCCCAGCATGTCATACACAAAGCCGGAGTAGAAGTCGACATTCGTCGAGACACCCTTGTAGATGTGGCGTTTCTCGGCGATGACCTTCGGCGCGAGGCGCTCGATGGTGTTGTAATACTCGAAATCGCGGGCGCGGCCTTTGGCGTCGGCCAGCTGGTGCACGAAATTTTTGAAGACGACGGCGCGCGGGTCGCTGAGGGAGTAGACCGCGTGCCCCATGCCGTAGATCAAACCCTTCTGGTCGAAGGCCTGCCGGTCGACGATGCGGCCAAGATAGTCGGCCATGGCGTCCTCGTCCAGTGGGTCGGCGACGTGGGCGCGGATGTCGTCCATCATCTTCATGACCTTGATGTTCGCGCCGCCGTGCTTGGGGCCTTTCAGGCTGGACAGCGCCGCCGCAATGACGGAGTAGGTGTCCGACCCCGACGAGGTGACGACGCGGGTCGTGAAGGTCGAGTTGTTGCCGCCGCCGTGCTCCATGTGCAAAAGCAGCGCTATATCGAGAACATGTGCCTCCAAGTCAGTATATTTCTGATCGGGACGCAGCATTTTCAGCAGGTTTTCCGCCGTGGACAGGTTCGGGTCGGGGCGGTGGATGTACATGCTGCCGCCGCACTCGTAATAATTGTAGGCGTGGTAGCCGTAGACGGCCAGCATCGGGAAAACGCTGATGAGCTTGATGCACTGCTCCAGCTGGGTCTGCAGGTCGGCCTTGCCGATGTCATCGTCGTAACTGGCCAGCGTCAGCACACTGCGGGTCAGCGAGTTCATCAAGTCGTGGCTGGGCGCTTTCATGATGACGTCGCGGACGAAATTTGTCGGCAGATCGCGGCATTTGCCAAGGCAGGCCGTGAAGGCTTCCAGCTGCTCGGCGTTGGGCAGGTCGCCCAGCAACAGCAGGTAGGCCGCACCCTCGAAGGCGTAGCGCTTGCCCTTCAGGCCACGGATCAGGTCATAGACGTTGTATCCGCGATACCAGAGCTTGCCCTCGCAGGGGACTTTCTGGCCGTCGCGCATCTCGAAGGCGTCAATGCGGGAGATATTCGTGATACCGGCCAGCACACCGTTGCCGTTTTTGTCGCGTAGGCCGCGCTTGATGTCGTATTGGGCAAAAAGTGCAGGGTCGATGCGGTTGTTGGTGACGCATTCCTCAGTAAAAATGCGGGCTTCTTTCTCAATGGCAGCGTAGTCACTCATGATGATGGCCTCCTTTTCCCTTTGATGTCCACGGCTGATAAACACTCTGTAGCAGATGTGCGCTTTTTTACAGTTCGTATAATGGTTAAGTTCTATTATACGGAATTTTGGACATTCTGTCAAACAAAGTTTTTGTAAACAAGTGGGGAAGAAAAATTCAATAGTCAAATGCGACAATATTTCACCTTTGTTTTTGTGCATTTTATCGCACCGCAACAAGACCGTCAACATTCACCCTTTTGTTGGCAGCCTATTATAACACCTATTCTATTGCACCGACTATACCACATCACGCCTTTTTCAACGATTTATCTATATTTTCCGTTCTTTATCTACCCATCATGCCGCAATGCCCAGTTCCCGCAGGCACTCTCTAAATACGATCTCGCTTGACTTGTACCCCAATATCTTCCGTGGATAGTTATTTATCCAGTTTTCGGCCTGCGTGATCTGCGCGTTCGTCACCGCCACAAAGTTCGTGCCCTTTGGGAACCGCCGCCGAATCATGCCGTTGGTGTTCTCGTTAGTGCCCCGCTCCCAAGAAGAATACGGATGGCAGAAATACACCTTAGTCCGGGGCAGGCGCTTGTTGACACAAGAGTGTTCCAACTCCTCCTCCGCCGCAAACTCGGTGCCGTTGTCAAAGGTAAAGCCCGCCCCCGCCGGGCAGACCCAAAACAAAAGGCCCGCAGCGTTCCCGCCACGAGCCTTTATATTTTCATGCTACTACTATACTACACAAAACCTGTCAAAGTTGCTAACTTTCAAAAAATATTTTTCTGTGCCCGGTGCTTAGTAAATCACCGTCAAATCATCCGCGTTGAAGAACCCCCGGCCATTTGCTCCCAGAACATCTACTTGGTTTGTTTCTTCATCTATGCCTCCCCAGTCTGTAGCGCCGTATATCATTACCACTTCTCCGTCCGTCGCATTATATTTTTTTCCGTTGCGGTCTACCGGGTAGTAATCGCTACGCTGGTGGTATACGGCAAGGCATGGGTTTGAAACTCCTATATCGGCTGCGCTTGTAGATTCCCAATATGGTTCTGTCACAAAGTCTGTCACAGAAATATAGAACTGTTCTCCGTTGTCTGCTCTTTCAACCAAAAGGAATCCGTCGTAGCAGCAAACACCGCATTGCCAATCCGTCAATTCCTGTCCGATCACAGTGACCGGCGTTTTGTGTTCCACCGTTCCAACCGGGTCAAAAAACTGCTTGTCTTTTTCATAGGTCGTTGCATACCAAGGTTCAGAAAGCCAGTCATTCTTATAGGGACTATTATTTGTCGGATACATATAGGAGCTATGCGTAACGGCAACATAACCGCTCATGCCAATATATTGCTCTTTCGTTGGGTGTCCCTCCCACTTGCCGCTGTGTCCACGATCAAATGCACCTATTGCTATTGGCTCTCCATCTTGCTTACCGCATCTTGCGCAGGTGTACGGTTTCTCTATTGTTGCTGGTATCCATTCATGCCCCAGCGGTTCAGAGTGCAGGTTCTCTTTCCCGCAAAGTACACATTTTTCCCTCTCCGTACAAGTTGCCTCACCCCACACATGATCTTCTGATTTCTTGCCCTCCGTTTTCCCGCAAACCGTGCAGGTCTTTGGGGCAAGGCAGGTGGCCTCCTGCCAAGTATGACCCAGCGGTTCGCCGTCAGTCTCCCCGCAGGTCTTGCACACACGCGGCGTTTCGCAGGTCGCCGCCTCCCATTCATGTTCGTGGCTGCTGACCGCGTCGGCGCTGCACCCAGCCAGTGCCAAGCCCAGCACTGCCGCCATCAATGCAGCCCGCCATTGCCGCCCTCTGTTTTGTTTGCGTTCCTGTTTCATATTGTCCGACCTCCGCTCAACCTGTAAATCATTTTTACTTTTTTCTGCACTTTTTTATGATTTGCAACGGTGTACAAAGGGAACATAATAAAAAACTTAATAATGGACTGCCAATCTTACACAAAGTACCGCCCAA
>CAKSUQ010000002.1 GCA_934502625.1 uncultured Gemmiger sp. | reverse complement strand
GTGGTGAGTTGCGGCCTGCGGTGCAGACCTCCCACGGGCGCACGACCTCCGCGCGCCCTATAAAAACCGTACCCCGGAAAGCATTCCGTTCGCGGTCTTTACCGGAAACTGAAATGTTCTGAATAAATCAGAACAGCTTGACCTGATGCAGCTCCAGCTCTGCCGGAAGCTCGCGGCCAAACATGGTGATCTTCACGCGCACCTTGCGCGCAGGAATGTCGATCTCCTCGACAGTGCCGACGGAGCCTTCCATCGGGCCTGCAGTGATCTCGACAGTATCACCGACCTTGTACTCGACCTCCAAGTCGACGGTGGTCTCGACGCCCATCTTGGCAACTTCCGCCTCGGTCAGGGGCTCCGGCTTGGACTCCGGACCAACAAAGCCGGTGCAGCCGCGCGTATTGCGCACGATGTACCAAGTATTGTCATTCATGACCATTTTAATGAAGACGTAACCGGGATAGAGCTTCGACTGAACCTCTTTTTCGCCGGTCTTGTTGCCGCGCTTGTCAAAAACTTCTTCCACGCGGGTCTCGGTCGGAACCTTGACATCGCAGATCAGATCCTGCAGATGGCGGTTTTCCACCATCGTCATCAGGTCAGTTGCGACCTTGTTCTCGTACCCGGAATAGGTATGTGCTACATACCAGTTTGCTTGCTCAGCCATGGTCTTTGCCTCCGCTCAACGCGCTCAGGCGCCGATCAACAGGTGGATGGCGCCGCCAAAGATGAGGTCCAGTGCGATCAGCACAACAGCCGCGATCAGCACGACCACGACAACGGTGATCGTATTGTTCTTGACATCGTGCTTGCTGGGCCACACGACCTTTTTCAGTTCGCTCTTCGTATCTTTGAAATACTTGCCGATCCCTTTGAAAAAGTTCTTGACCTTGCCAAAGAAGGAAACCTTCTTTGCGTCGTTCTTTTTGGGCTTGTCGCTTTGAGTCTGGGCGGCAGCGGTGGCTGCTTTTTTGTCTGCCATCTCTAAGCTCCTATCCTCACTTGGTTTCGCGGTGAAGGGTATGCTTCTTGCAGAAACGGCAATACTTCTTCATCTCAAGACGGTCGGGAGAATTCTTCTTGTTCTTCTCCTTGTTGTAGTTGCGCTGCTTGCACTCGGTGCAAGCCAGGGTGATCTTGACAGTCATTGTTCGGCACCTCCATTATCGGTTAATAAGCCTCCCTCGCGCTTGCAGGCGCCCTAGAAAAAAGGGCATAAAAAATAAACCCGCAAAAGAGGTGTTATCATAATAACACGACTGCGGGTTTAAGTCAAGCGGTTTTGCGGAATTTCTCGCAAGATTTTGACGGCCTTGCGCGGAACGGGCGCATGCTTTTACGACAACAACTCCAATACCGTATCCATCCCCTCATCTGTCAGCGCTTCACCGCCTTTGGCGGACTCGGTGGCGGCGGTGGTGTAGTCGACGGTCAGGGCAGTGCGGCGGCTCAGGTAGGTCAGCGTCTCCTCCCATTGGGAGAACTCTCCCGCCAGAAGATCGGTCAAAAGGCGGGCGCTGCGGCTGCGCAGTGCGCCGGTGATGTCGGCCAGCAGCGCCGGGTTCTGCCGCACGAAGGCCGACCAGACTGCCGCGCGGGCGCTGCACTGCCCTGCCCCGGTCAGGCCACTTTCGAGGTTTTCAATCAACTCTCCGGCCTGCGCGGCGGTGCAGGCGGTCACCGTGTCGCTGCCGTAGCCCACCCGCATCCGCGCGGCGGGGCTGAGCAGCGCGGCCGTGTCGAACCGCACGGCGGCATCCCCGGCGCAGGCCGCCCATGTTGCGGGGGTGGCGGCGATATAGGGCAGTGCCGGGGAGGCGGTCTCCCCTGTCGCAAGCGTGCCGCAGAGCAGCTGTGCCGCCCGCGCCGCACCGGCGGTCAGGGTGCAGTCCGCCAGCGTCGTCGTACCGGCGGGCGCGTCGACGAGCAGTGTGTCCGGCAGGGCGCAGAAGGTCAGCGTCTCCTGCGCACCGTCGGCGCGCAGCAGCAGAAAGGCCGGGCGCTCCTGCTGGACGACGAGCAGCACCGTTCGCACGTCCTGCGCGCCGCGCTCAATGGGCAGGGCGGTCTCGGCGGCGGAGGCCTGCCGCAACTGCTGCTGTTTCATATATTGGTCAGTCAGAAACGCGACGACCAGCACCATCGGCAGCAACAGCAGCAGCGTCAGCCCCAGACTGTACCAGAAAAGTGCCCGCTTGGAACGCATAATCTCCACTCCCCTTGCAAAAGCTATGCCTACAGTGTAGACCGTCCGGCCTGCACTTATACACGAAAAAGGAGTGTTGACGATGTTTGACGAGTATGGCCCCCACGGCGCTGAGGAAGAGCGCGAGAGCTACTGGACGGATCTGACCGACGCGAACGACGACAGCGAGGAATCGCTGCCGCCCCTCGTCCCCGACGTCATGCCGGAGAAGGAAGAGTAACGTTGTAGGGGCGGGCATTGCCCGCCCCTACTTTTTACATATTCTTTTGATACACCAAAAACCGGAACCCGATTTCGGTCGTCAGGCTCTGGCAGGCGGCCAGACGGGCGGCACCGTCGGCGGGGGTGTTCCAGTAGTAGGGTGTCATGGCGAACAAAGCCTGCACGCTCTCGCCGTCCAGCGTGAGGACAGCGGTGGATTCGACCGCCTTTATGAAGGTAAAGCCGTCGTATTGGGTCTCACGCACCTCGTTCTCGTAGGGGTGGTCGTAGAGCACCTCTTTCAGGCCGAAGAGATGCCGCGCGGTGGGCACGGCATAGACCAGATGCCCGCCCGGACGCAGCATCCGGGCAAACTCGGCCTCGGCCATCGGCGAGAAGATGTTCAGCAGCAGGTCAGCCCAGCCGTCCCGCACCGGCGCACAAAAGCTGCCGCCGACACAGAACGCCGCGGCGGGCACGAGCTTCGACGCCAGCCGCACAGCCTCCTTCGAGAGGTCGAACGCGGCCAGCTGCGGCGCACCCAGCGCGTCGTATAAGTACTTGTCATAGCTGCCTTCGCCGCAGCCCGCATCGACGATGTGCTCGTGCGGCAGTGCGGCGCAGACCTCAGCCAGCGCCGCCATCAGCGGGGCGTAATGCCCGGCGGCGAGGAACGCCCGGCGGGCGCGTACCATCGCCTTGCCGTCGCCGGGGTCGGCAGTGTGCTTTTTCTGCATCGGCAGCAGGTAGGCGTAGCCCTCCTTGGCAAGGTCGAAGCTGTGCGCCTTGGGGCAGCGCAGGCTGCGCCCGACGAGCAGCAGCGCCCCGCCGCAGACCGGGCAGCGCAGTGCCGCCGCAGTTTCGGGGGTCATTCGGCTGCCCCGGCGGGGGCGGGTGCTTCGGCGGGGGCGGGGGCTTCGGCCTCCGGCGTGTCGGCAGGCTCGTCCGGCAGGGGCATGGTCATGCCGCCGTGGGCGGTCAGATAGTCGTCGAAATTCGCAAACTTCTGTTTCGGCGGGCGGCGGGCAATCAGCTCCAGCCCCGGCTCGTCGTCGACGATGCGGCGCTGGGCGCGGTTATTGCGGGACGGGCGCGGCGCTTTGGGCTGGTCGCGCAGCGGCTGGCTGGGCACGGCGGCTGCGGGGCGGCCGTTGCCGCGCCGGGCGGGCTGCTGTGCCGGGGCGCGGTTCTCGCGCGGGGGCTGTGCGGGCTGGCGCTGTGCCTGCCCGGCCTGCTGCGGTTGGGCAGGTCTGCCATTGCCGCGGCGGGGGCGGCTGCTGCGCGGTGCGCCCTCGCGGGGCTCGCGGGGCTCGTTATTCTGACGTGGGGCGTTTTGCGGCGCGGGCTTGCCCTCTCGCGCGGGCTGCTGCGCCTGCGGCGCGCCGCTCCCGGAGGGACGGCGGCGGCGACGGCGGTGCGGTGCGCCGGTGGAGGTCTGTGCGGGTTTTTCCATAATACTCCTTATACGCCGATGACACGGCACTCATTGTAATAGCGTTTTTCTTCGGCATGTCCCATGCTGAAGGTCTTGCGCGGCAGCACGCCGCCCAGCACGACGCCCTTAAACAGGTCAGCCTTTGCAAAATCCGGCAGCAGGATGGCCGTGGCGGGTTTGGTCGGGTCGGCGGCCAGCGACATGGCGACGTTCTCGCCGTGGATGTAGTCGACGGTCACGCCAGGGTGCTTGGGCAGATAATCGGCCAAGAATGCCTCGACGCTGCCGACGGTCAGGGGGGCGGGCGGGTTTGCCAGCGCGACGGCGCTCTCGCCGTGGGCGTCGGCCAGACGCAGGCGCTGGTCGGACATCGTTGTGCTGCTCCCCTGCTGCTGATCCCATGCGTCCAGCGCGGCGAACAGCTCCTTCGCCGCAACGCCAAAGACGACGCGGTGGATCGGCTCGATCTCGATGGCCGGGCTGTGGACATTGCAGACCTCGGCCAAGCACCAGCGCGCAGGGTGGGTCTTGCGCTGCGCCTCGGTCAGGGTGGGCTTCAGCTCCTCCCAATAGGCTTTGGCGGTGGCAAGGCTGTGGTTGCCGTCGCCGACGGCCAGCACCATCGGCTGCTGCCCTTTGGCGGCAGGCCAGCGGCGGGCAAACGCGTCGGGGTCGGCCAGCTTTGCCAGCGCGGCGTCGATCTGTGCGATCAGCGCCGGGTCTTCTACCGCCCAGCCGCGCAGGCGGCCGCCGCCGAGCATCAGCTCACCGTCGTAGAGCTGCGGCAGCTTGTCCTTGACAAGGCCGATCGGCTCGACGAGGGTGCAGCCGGCGTCGTCGGCCAGCATCATGACGTGGGGTGTCTCGATCGTCGCGCCGCGCCGCACCTTCAGGCGGGGCGGGATGCGTTCGACGACGGTGCTCTCGCTGGGGCGGATGGCAGGCTTCGTACCCTTGGCGTAGTCGTAGGCTTCGAGATCGACTGCACCCACAAGCCCCTGCCGGACGGTGCCGTCCATCTGGGTGCGCTCAAGATAAACATAGCCATGTACTTTCCGGGTCAGCACCGACTGGCGGTACTCCTCCATTGTGCGGCGGATGCTCTGCAGCCGCGCGGCCTCCTGCTCGGTGCCGAGGTAGGCCTCCGGCAGAACGATGTGCAGCGTGCTGGGCTTGCCTGCGGCAAGGACTTCGGCGCGCTGCCAGTACTCCGGCTGGGAGGTGAACTGGTCGACGGCGATGCACGCCCACGGGTCAAGCGGAATGTTGGCGGCAGGCAGCAGAATATCCGCTGCAGTGAAGCAGGCTTCAGACATGATAACGACCCCCTGACAAATGAATTACAGAACGACGGTATGCCCGACAAGGGCGTAGATGGCAAGACTCAGCACACCGATGTAGATCATCGTGGCGGGCAAGCCTTGGAAGATCGACGGGATGGCCTTGCTGCGCAGACGGCGGCGGCCTTCGCGCACGATAAAGACGGCGAAGACATAGCCCAGCCCGCTGCCCAGCGAGAAGGCGACGCACTGCAAGATCGTGTAGTTCTGGTTGGCGCAGATCAGCAGCGTGCCCACCACGGCGGTGCTGCAGGTGGCCAGACTGAGCTCACTGCGGCAGCCGGTGCGCAGCTTGCGGGGCAGCACGCCCAGCAGCAGCCAGGTCACGACCATCGCCAGCACGGCGCAGGTCAGGTAGACGATGGGGCGCAGCGCCGAGATCGGCAGCCAGTCCGGCAGATAATCGCGCAGCCACGGGAAAAACAGGTTGTGCGCAGCCCAGCCCAGCGGCGCGGCGGCCGTGATGACGATGAGCAGCGGCAGGCAGAAACCCCACACCTGCGCGCGGTGGTCGGGCACGAGCTTGATGAGGCGGGTGACTCCCAGCGCACGGGCAAGGATGACGTTCTCAGCGAAGACGGCCAGCACCATGTAGCTGATAAACTGCGTGATGCCGTTTAAAATGGGCTGCAGCTCAATGCTTACGATCAGCATACAGGCGGCGCACCTCCTCGTGTTTATAATCGGTATACAGGTTGGCGGCGGCGCACCAGACGGCGGCCAAAATGCCGAAGATGACAAACCCGCCCGCAGGCAGCGCGGCCATCGGCAGCAGGGCATTGTGCAAAATCACGTTGCCGAACACCGCGCCCGTGGCAAGAAGTTCGCGCAGGCAGCCGACCAGCAGCAGCACGATACACATGCCCAAGGCGTTGTTGAAGCCGTGGCGGAAGGCATCCTTCACAGGCTCCAGCTCGGAAAATTCCATGCGCTTGACAATGGCGGGCTCGACGACGAGAATCGGCAGATAGATGCCCAGCAGCGACAGATCGGTGCCGAACAGCCGGTAGAGCAGCACATAGGTCGGGATGTAGAGCAGTGCGGCCGAGTAGCAATAGATGACCGGGCGGAAGCGGTTCTTCGTCAGGTGGCAGACCGCAACGGCCAGCACGCGGGTGAAGGTGACAAGGATCAGCGCGGCGATGCAGAGCATCAGGGCGCGCTGGCCGTCCAGCGCCGCGCCGATGACCGGCGCAAGGCCAAGCCCGCGCACCAGCACGGGGTTGGACAGCCAGATGTGGTCGGCGCGGATGCGCTCGTTCAGCTGAGCTTCGGCCTCGGCGTAATTGCGCGGCGTGCCGGTGGGTTTCGGCTTTGCCGCAGGCGGGGCGGCGGGTTTTGGCGTGGGCTTTTGGGCAGCGGCGGGCTGCTGGATCGTCTGCGTCTGCGCGGGGCGCGGGGCAGGTTGCGTACCGGGGGCAGGCTGCGGCGCGGGAGCGGCAGCGGGTTTCTTTGCGGCGGTGCGCAGTTCGTCGCGGGGCAGCATGACCGTGCGGGTGCTGTCCACCGGTCTGGCGGCGGTGACAGCGGGCGCAGCAGGTTTCGGGGCGGGCGGCTTCGGTGCAGGGTTCGCGCCGTACTCGCGGTCGCGATAGGTGCGGAAGCGGCTCTCCTCCTCCTGCGCCTCGGCGCGGCGGGCGGCTTCGCGCTCGGCCTGACGGCGCTGGACCTCCTCCAGCATGGCACGGCGCTCGGCGGCGGTGTAGCGCGGGCGGCTCGTCGGGATGATGACGGTGTCGCTGTGGGCAGCCGTGTTGCGCTGCGGCGCGGCAGGCTTTTGCTGCTGCACGATGGACGGCTTCGGCGCGGCGGGGGCGGTCTGCCCTGCTGCTGCGCCATGCTCGGCCTCGGCGGCGGGTTTTCCCGCCTGCATTGCGGCGATGGCGCGCTCGATCTCGGCGCGGGAGGCACCGCGCTCCGCCATACGGCGGGCAGTCTCGACCATTTCCTTCGTGATATGGGGGATGATCAGCGTCTCATTGCGCTCCTCGCCCCGGCGGCGGTTATTCGGGTTTTGCTGCATTGGCAAGGCGCTGCTCCTCCTTTCTCATAAAGCGGATGCGCTCGGTGCGGTGGCTGATCAGGTCAAGCCATTCGGGGATGGCGCCCACGATCAGCAGCGCGCAGGAGACGGCGCACTCATAGGGGCTGAACGTGCGGAAAACACAGGTCATGATGCCGAGCATTGCGCCGTAGATGATGCGGCTCATTTTGCGGTCGGGCATCGTGACCGGCTCGCAGATCAGGAACAGCCCGCCGAACAGCGCCGTGCCGGACAGGATGACGTACTTTTCCAGATAAATGCGCTGGCGGATGAACTCCCACGGCAGGCTGAAGGCGGGCAGCTCATTCAGGTTCGGGAAAAGCCACGGCAGACAGATGACAAACAGGAAATACGGGATGACGACGCTGAGGCGGATGCGCCCGCGCACGAGCAAAAACAGCCCGCAGGCCATGATGACAAGCGCGGCGCTGGTGCCAAGGGCGGCCGAGACGTTGCCGGTCAGCAGGTTCATCGTGCTGGCGCTGGGCAGGCCGCCGTCGCGCATCGTGGCGTTCATGCCGGAGACGAGCGTCGTGCTTACGTCCCCGAACAGCGGCAGCTGGGTGCCCGGCACGGGGTACGAGAAGACGTTTTTCGGCCACGAGACACCGGCGGCCAGCATACCGACCGCCGCCGGGTGGAAGGGATAGTGCCCCTCGCCGCCGAAGGCCTCTTTGACGAGGACGGCGATAATGACCGCTGCAATGACGATGGGATAGGACACGCTGGCGGGCATCATCAATACGATGAGCGCGGCGAAGCACTCGCTGGACGGCTCGTGGGACTGGTAGCCCGTGCCGTGCAGCGGCGCAAGGGCACAGTCGCACAGGTAGGCTGTCAGCAGCGCCGCCAAAAACAGCAGCACAGGCCGCGCGCCGTAGTAATACCACGACATCCCGATCAGCGGGATCGAGCACAGGAGCAGGTCGCTGTAATAGCTGTAGTTGGCGCTGCGCTCGACTTTATGATTTCTGGGCATGGAAGAAAAGCTCCTTTACTTGCTTTGCAGAACGCGCACCACGGCGGCGGGGTCGTCGGCGCGGAACAGGGCGCTGCCGGCGACAAGCCAGTCTACCCCGGCCTCGATGCAGGCGGGCGCGGTCTCGGTGTTGACGCCGCCGTCGACCTCGATGAGCGTGGTGCAATTGCGGCGCGCGCGCTCGGCCGCAATTGCCGCGATGCGCGCCGGGGTGGTGGGGATGAACTTCTGCCCGCCGAAGCCCGGCTCAACGCTCATGATGAGGATCAGGTCGACGACGCCGAGATACGGGAAGACGGCCTCGACCGGCGTGCCGGGGCGGATGCTGATGCCGACCTGACAGCCGGTGGCGCGGATGGCGGCGATGACCTCTTCGGCCTCGTTGGGCACGGCCTCCAGATGGAAGGTAATGAGGCTTGCGCCCGCGTTGGCGAAGTCCGCCGCATAGCGGGCAGGGTCGCTGATCATCAGGTGGACATCGTAGTAGGCGTCGGGCAGGGCGGTGTGCAGGCATTTCAGCACCGGTGCGCCGTAGCTGATGTTCGGCACAAAGTGGCCGTCCATCACATCGAAGTGCAGAATATCGACGCCCTCGTCCAGCAGGCGGGTGCAGTCGTGCTGCAGGTTGGCGAAATCGGCCGACAGAATCGAGGCGGCAGCTTTGGTCATAATCGTATATACTCCCTTATTATTTGAAAAATCCCACTCTACTATGTGCGGAAAGCACATATAAAAGTATTATAGCCCATTATGGTGCAAAAAGCAAGGCGAAGGGCGATGGACAGAGGCGCAAAAACCGCCCGCAGACCGGCAGAACAGCCAGCCCGCGGGCGGTTTGTAAAGTTTTTGGGAAAAGGAATGGCTTCCCCCGCAGGGGAAGGCAAAGAAGCAAGTTATTACTTCTGCTCCTCGTGCCAATGGTGCACGGTCTGTAGCTGGAACTCAAAATCGCGGGCGTCCTTGGCGAGCTGGCTCGATAGGATGATGCCCGAAATAAACAGCAGCAGCGCCGCCACCAGCACAAAGCAGCAGACGATCAGCGTCGGGAAGCGCGGCACCAGCCCGGTCTTGAAGTACTCGCCCAGCACCGGCACCATGAAGCCGACGCCGAACACGGCCAGCACCGCCGCAATGATGCCGAAGAACATGAACGGGCGGTAGTTTTTGAACAGCCGCGCGATCGTGCCCAGCACCTTGAAGCCGTCGGAGTAGGTGTTCAGCTTGCTCTCCGAACCTTCGGGGCGGTCGCGGTAGTCGATGACGACGTTGTCGACCTGCATATTGCGCTGCAGGGCGTGGATCGTCATTTCTGTCTCGATCTCAAACCCGCGGGACAGCACCGGGTAGGTCTTGACGAACTGGTAGCTGAACGCGCGGTAGCCGGTCATGATGTCCTTGATCTTGCCGCCGAACAGGTGGTTCGTGCAGAAGCGCACCAGATCATTGCCGAAGTTGTGGAACGGGCGCTTGTTCTGGGTGTAGTAGGTGCTGGACAGCCGGTCGCCGACGACCATGTCGGCCTGACGTTCCATCACGGCGGCGACCATTTCGGGCGCGGCCTCGGCCGGGTAGGTGTCGTCGCCGTCGACGAGGACATACGCCTCGGCGTCGATCTCGCGGAACATGCGGCGCATGACATTGCCCTTGCCCTGCTGGTATTCGTGGCGCACGACAGCACCGGCCTTCGCGGCCAGCTCGGCCGTGCCGTCGGTGGAGTTGTTATCGTAGACATAGATCGTGGCGTCGGGCAGGACGCGTCGGAAATCCGTGACGACCTTTTCAACGGTCTTGGACTCGTTGTAGCAAGGGATCAGGACGGCGATTTTATCCATAATTTGTAGACCTCCCATGTCGGTTACATCCAGAATTGGATCAGGCGGCTGACATCATAATAGAGCGACGGATTCATGCCCTGCAGCCACGGCTCCATGGCAAACAGCGTCAGGAAGCGGTATACGACCGACCACGCGACGGCGGCGGCCATGCAGCAGCGGAACGTGGGCAGCACGGCGGCGGCTGTGGCGTCGCCGACGCTGGCGCGGCGGGACAGCCCCGCCCACCCAGCGAACCAGCACAGCGCGGCAGCCAACAGCAGCACCGGGCTGTAGTCCATCAGATAGCGGTAAAGCACGCCGGCCATCTCGCAGTCGACGACGGTTATGACGACCATCGCGGCCAGACTGCCATAGACGATGGCGGCCACCGAGCGGCGGCGCTGCAGACTGCGGCGGAACGCCGGGATCAGCAGCAGTGCCAGCGCCCAAGTGTAGGGCGTGGCTGCCAGCATGCCGCCGGTGAACTTTTCGCTGATGGTGCGGATGACGGCGTTCGTCTGGACGTCGACCTCCTGCAGGAACGGGAAGACGCTTTGCAGCCGTGGCAGATCAAACAGACTGGTGAAGACGGCGGGCATGATGCGCACGACGTTGAAGCCGCGCTTTGTCATGTCGTTGCCGGTCAGGTTGTAGTTGGCACCAAAGTCAAACGGCGAGCCGAACCGCGCGGCGTTGTACCACATCAATCCGGCGGCCACGACAATGACCGGCAGCAGGAAGACGGCGGCCTCCCCTGCCCCGGCGCGGCTGCGCAGGCGCTTGCCCGCGATGTACCGCTGCCAGAAGATCGGCACGGCGAGGAAGGCAAACAGCTCCATCTGGGGGCGGCACCCGGCGACGAGCGCCACGCAGAGGCTGCCGAAGCCGAGCTTTGCCAGCACCGCACCGCGCTTTTCCACCGGTGTATTCGCCGCGCTGAGCCAGAGCCACAGCCCCAGCATCAGCAGCGCGGCACCGCAGAGGATGGCGTATTCATAGATGAGGGGGCGCAGCAGCAGATAGTAGAGCTGACTGCCCGCGGCGACCGCCGTGACGGCCAGCAGGTAGGCGGCGGTGGGCGTCTGGGGAAACCAGCGGCGCACCGCCTGCCCCACCACGCCGAAGCAGGCCAGCAGGAGCACCAGCCCCAGCACGATCATGCACGGCACATAGGAAAGATTCTGGATGCCGGTCAACGCCTCGAACGGCAGCTGGAACAAAAGGCACGGCACAATGCCGAAATAGACGTAGTAGCGCCCATTATAAAACGCATGATCCCAGTGGTAGTCATTGATCTGCGCATGATCCCGCGCGCTGGAATCGTAGGGGTTTTCCAGCGCCAGAAGCTCGGCGGGCGGGTCAGCCTCCAGATCGAGGCGGCCGTTCAGCAGGCTGTGCGCCAGCGCGCCGTACTGCTGGTAGGTAAAGCTGACGGTGCTCTTGCCGTCCCAATAGGCGGCGTTGTAGTCTTTGGTGGCAAGGCCGGAGCTGCCGGGCGACCAGAACGGTACAGCCACGACGAAAGCGGCCAGTACCAACCCCAGCACGGCGGCTGCGGCGCGGTCACACAGGCTGCCCGCCAGCCAGCGGCGCGTCCAGAAGCCGCTGCGCGGGCGCAGGGCGTACCCAGCCACCAGCACGGAAAAAATGACGGCAAGCCGCAGAAAAGAAATATCCAGCGGGCGCGGGGCGTTCGCCGTGATGCCGCTGAAGGTCAGCGCGACCGGGAAATTTTGGTGCGCGGTCTTGTACGGTTCGGCCATCATGATGAAGGTGCCGACATTGCCGGTCAGATCGAGGCTGATGACCTGACTGCGGGTCGACAGCAAACCGACCTGCCAGCTGCCGAAGCGGATCGACTCGCTGTTGGCCTCGTCGGAGGCGTCGATGGTGAAGGTTACCATGCTGTCGGCGTGCAGCGGCTCCGGGTCGTCGCTGACAAGGCCGTCGAACCGCAGGTTGTAGATCGGGCGGTCGATGTTCAGAAACCGCAGGTAGGTGCGATCGGAATCCAGCGAGATCGTGCCGACGCCGCGCCCGACGTTGATGTTGGAATCGAGGTAATCGACGAGTTGGAACGGTTCATAGCTGTGGGTGTTGAAGTAGGTCACGTTGCCCACGAACAGCTCCAGCCCCACGGCGGTGATGGCCAGCAGCGGCACGACGGACTTTGCGCCGCGCTTGGCAAAGCTGCGCAGCCCGGCGGTGACAAACCCCGCCCAGCCGCAGACAGCGGTGACGGCCACGAGCCGGAAGGCGTCGAAGCCGACGGTCAGGCCGGGGCGGTGGTAGGCGCAGACCGCGAACAGCCATGTGGCGAGCCAAAGCCCGGCCGCCCAGAGGGCGTCGCGGCGGTCAGCCTTGCGCCGTGCGAAAAATGCCAGTGCACCCCCGAAAAACACGGAGACGAGCGCGGTGAGAACCAGTGTAAGAATAAGCATGATAGGCGCAGACGCCTCCTTTTGATTCTACAGAAAGGCTTCCCCCCTCAGGGGAAGGCTATTGCTTCGCGTACTTTTCGATCTCGTGCAGCCAGAATTCTGCCGTCTTGTCCCAGCTGTACTTTTCCAAAACCGCGTCCGGTGCAGCAACGGGCCGGGCGGCCAAGGCGTCCAAGTCGACATCGTAGTCATACGGGTCAAAATACCGCGCAGTATCGCCATACAGCTCCGGCAGGCAGGTGGCGTTCGCCAGCGCAATCGGTGCGCCCAAGGCCAGTGCCTCCAGCGGCGGGATGCCGAAGCCCTCAAACACCGCCGGGTGCAAAAACAGCTTGCAGTGGCGCATCAGTGCGGCGTTTTCGGCGTCCGAGACATAGCCCGGATAAAAGACATTGTGGGTGTCCTTGGCTTCGTTATCGTCGCCGAAGGCGCGCAGATCCTTGCCGCCCGCGACGACAAAAGTCTTGTCGGGGTTGCGGCGGGCGACCTCGCGGATCCACTTGAAATTCTTGTGCTTGGCAAGGCTGCCGAGGGCGTAGTAGTACTCCCCTTTTGTGACACCGGGCAGCTTGTCAAAGATGCTCTCGTCGGGGGTGACGGTCTTCATATGCTCCCACCCGTTGTAGGTGATGCCGATTTTATCCAACGGGATGCCCAGCTTTTCGCTGATGAGATGCCGCTGGTCGTCGCTGACCGTGAACACCCGCTGGGCAAACCATTTCGTCGACAGGCAGTGTACCCAGAACTTGAAGCGGAAAAAGCCCTTGTCGGTGTCCATGACAAGCGGGCGGATGTCGTGCAGCACGACGACGCTGCGCTTCGTCAGCAGCATGTCGCTGGCAAGCCCCACGTAAAACGCGTGGGTGCGGCGCAGGTAGGTGGGCAGCACGGCCAGATTGTAGAAATATTTGACCGCCTTTAAAGGCACGAGCTGGATATTTTTCAGCTCCGGCAGGTGGATGGGGCGGCCGTCGTCGCGGTAGGTGATGCGGACATCGAGGCCGGTGCCCTCGATCAGTCTGTCCAGCCGCACGACATTCTCATAGACATAGCGCGGGATGCCGGTGATATTATCACACAGCACCGTGCCGTTGATGACGATGGGGTTCAATCCAGTTCCTCCTTCTCCCAGTGGGAGCAGTCGAGCAATTCCTGCTGCCAGTCGGCCATGCGGCGCTCGCAGTACTCTTTCAGCTCACGCTCAAAGCGCTCCTCACTGAAAGAGCGGCTGTGCTCGCGAATCTCTTCTTTAGAATAGGCGACGCCGTCGCGCTCGAACCGCTCGATGCAGGCAGCGAGGCTGTCGGCGGTCTGCTCTTTAAACCAGTAGCCGGTCTTGCCGGGCACGACGCTCTCGCATGCGCCGCCGCGGCCATAGGCCAGCACCGGGGTACCGGCGCTCTGCGCCTCGACGGGGGTGATGCCAAAATCCTCCTCGCCGGGGAAAAGGAACGCCTTCGCGCGCAGATAGTACCCGCGCACCTCCTCGTCGGACAATCCACCGCCGAGGAATTCCACCGTGGGACCCGCCATGGCCTTGAGCTTGTCCAGCTCTCCCCCGCCGCCGATGACGATGAGGCGCTTACTCAGCTTCGTGCAGGCCTGCACGGCCAGATCGACCCGCTTGTACCACGTCAGGCGGCCGACTGTGAGGTAAAAGTCCTCCTTCTCGACAAAGGGACTTTCGTTGATATGGCAGCAGGGGTAGATGACGTCGCTGTCGCGGCGGTAGTACTTTTTGATGCGCTGGGCGATATAATGCGAGTTGGCGATAAAATAGTCCACCCGGTCGGCGGCGCACTTGTCCCAGACGCGCATCTTGTGCATCTGCCCCGGCATGACGAGGCGGGCAAGCCAGTTGGCATTGGCGCGGTAGGTGTAGTAAAAATCCCACACATAGCGGATGGGCGTATGGCAGTAGCAGATATGCACGGCATCCGGGCGGGTGATGACGCCCTTTGAACAAGAGGAGGACGATGACAGCACGAGATCGTACTCAGTCAGGTCGAACGCCTCGAATGCGCGGGGCATCAAGGGCAGCATCGCCTTGTAGAGCTTGTTCGCGAATGGCACCTTCTGGAACCAGCTCGTGCGGATGTCGTAGCTCTTGAACCATTCGGGCATGTTGTTCGGGTCGTACACCAGCGTGTAGATGACCGCGTCGGGGAAAACATGCTTCATCGCGTCCACAACGCGGTCGCCGCCGGCATAGCCGACGAGCCAGTCGTGAACGATAGCGACTTTGGGCGCTTTTTTGCTCATTTCAGCCACTCCTGTCCGGTAACGCGGGGCGCGTTACTGCAATTTTTCGTCGTTTACCATCTTGCCGCCGAACACCGTGCGGAAGATGATCTTAATATCCAGCGCCACCGTCCAGTTTTCGATGTACCAGATGTCATAGCGGATGCGCTCGGCAATGTCGGTATCACCGCGCAGCCCGTGGATCTGCGCCCAGCCGGTGCAGCCGGGACGCACCTGCTGGCGCACAAGGTAGCGCGGGATTTCCTCTTTGAAATGCTCGACATGGAAGGGGACCTCCGGCCGGGGGCCGACGAGGGACATATCCCCCTTCAGCACGTTGAAGAACTGCGGCAGCTCGTCGAGACTGAACTTGCGGATAAAGCTGCCGAAGTGGGTCTTGCGGGGGTCATAGTCGGTCGACCAGCCGGTCTCCTGCTGCACGTTGACCCGCATCGAGCGGAATTTGTACATCATGAAGGGCTTTTTGTTCAGGCCGATGCGCTCCTGCTTGAAGATGATGGGGCCGGGGCTGGACAGCTTGACGCCGATGGCGGTCGCCAGCATGATGGGGCTGGTGAGAATAATCAAGATCAGGCTGCCGACGATATCCAGCCCGCGCTTGATGGCAGCGTTCAGCAGATTATCGAACGGCGTCTGCCGCACGTTGATGAGCTTGCACTCGTCCAGCACGTCGATGGTAGGCCGCGCGGGCAGATAGTCGCTGTAGAACGGCACCATCGTGATGCGCACACCGTTTTTGTCGCAGGCGGCAAAGACGTGGGGCAGCAGGTCGATCTCGTCGGCCTCCAGCGCGACGACGACCTCGTCGACATTCATCTCGTCCAATTTGGCGGAGAGGGCGTTGTACCCGCCCATGAATTTAACGCCCAGCCCCGGCTCCTCGACATTGGCGAGGTAGCCGTCCACGGCGAAGCCGTAGTAGGGGTTGTGCTCCAGCGCACGCAGGTAAAGCGCGGCGGATTTGCCGCCGCCCACCAGCAGGATATGGCGCAGCCCCAGCCCCTTGCGGCGGCGGGCGCGGTCGACCCAGCGCAGCACCATCCGCTCAAACACAACGCCCGTCGTGGCGAGAAGGTAGAACAGCGCCAGTACAATGCGGGAGTAGTCGTCCAAGTGCATCAGATACAGCGTGCCGATGAAAATTAAGATGCCCGCCGCGTTGATGACGGCGATTTTGGTGCAGCGCTCGGCCAACCCGTGCAGCCGGGCGTTGCTGTAGACGCCCGCGACCCAGTAGATCAGCACAAGGATGAGCGATGTCGCCAGCCCCGCGATAATGTTGCGGGGATCCTGCGCGACGGCGAGGGCAGGCCCCGCGCCGCCCGGCTCAAAGTAGCGGACGTAATTGAAGCGGATATAATTGGCAAGCAAAAAGCCGACAAACAGCAGCACCGCATCCAGCAGCACATACAAAAGGCTTTTGAAGCGTTGGTTTTTTTCCAGCAAAAGGGGTATCCTCCCTGAACAGATTTAAACAATCTATTCTACCATATTTCCGCCGCTATTGCAAATCAGCGGTACAATTCCTGCAGCTGGTCGAGGGTCTTTTTCATCTCGGCGCGCACTTCCGGCGGCCCCGCGACGACGACGCCGGTGCCAAAGCCCGCCACCCAGCCGAAGAACTGCGGGCTGACCTGAATCTCCGCCGTCATCGTGAAATGCTCGCCGTCGGCGCAGGGCGTCAGGATGGGCGCCGTGCCGAAGCGGTCGATCATTGCGCCCGCAAAGCGGTTTTCGCACTGCAGCGTCACCCGTTTTAACGGGCCGTTGAACATGCCGAACATCTGCTGCATGTAGGTGTTCACGTCAAAGTTGGCGTACTCGTCCGCGCCCTCGCGGGTCGTGTCGGGCAACTGGTGGACGTTCTGCATCTTGTCGATGCGGTAATGCTTGAGCCGCCCTTCTGTGTAGGCGATCAGGTAATAGTTGCCGTTCTCCCACACCAGCACCCATGGGCTGACGCGGTACAGCTGGCCGTCATGGCGCGGCGTCATCCGCTTTTGCAGGTTCCAGTCGCAGTATTTGAACTGCACCTGCTCCCCTGCCGTGATGGCCGAGTGCAGCGCGTCGACGGTGTAGAGAATCTTCTCATCGGTGCTCTTGATGCGGCCGCTGACAAGGACTTTGCGGTCAAGCTCGGCCTGACGGTATTTCGAGGTGAACTGCCCCAGCTTGTCGATGAGAGTCTTGGACTTGCGCGCCGTGATGAACTTGCTGGCGTAGACGGCATCGACGAGCAGCTTCAGCTCTGCCAGCTCAAACGGGGCGTCGGTCATATAGTAGCCGCCGCCGCGCCCACGCTGCTGCACGATCTCGTACTTGGCGTCGGGCATGGCATTCAGGGTGTTCAGGTCGTCGTAGACGCTTTTGCGCTCGGCCACGACACCGTGCTCCTGCAATTTTTCCACGAGCTGCGGGACGCTCAGCGGATGTTTTTCGTCTGTCTCGCGGGCAAGGATCTCCAAAAGGACGAGCAGCTTGCGTTTCTGGCCTTCTTTGCGCGGCATAACAACGGCTCCTTTCCGGGCATGTACAGATATAGTCCTATTATACACCCTATAAAGGGTGAGGGCAAGGGGTAGAGGAACGATTGTACGCAGGATTCCGGGGACTGTCGCTTACCGCTCAATCTCCGCCAGAATCGCGCCCAGATCCTCAAAAATATCCGTGGGCAGCATGGCGGTCATGCTGCGGCGCTGGGCGCAGCGGTCGGCGGCTGCGCCGTGCAGCCAGACGGCACAGACGGCGGCGTCGACGGGGGTGCGCCCCTGCTTTGACCCGGCGGCCAGCAGCCCGGCGGCCAAGCCTGCCAGAATATCCCCGCTGCCGCCCCGCGCCAGCCCTGCGTTGCCGGTGGCGTTGTGCCACAGCGCACCGTCCGAATCGGCGATCAGCGTGCCGCTGCCTTTCAGCATGACGACGCAGCGATACTTTTCTGCCAGCCGCACGGCGCTGCCCTCCCGGTCAGCCTGCACGTCGGCCACCGTCGTGCCCAGCAGCCGCGCGGCCTCGCCGGGGTGCGGCGTCAGGATGCACCGCTCCGGCAGCGGGGCGCGTAGCCTGCCTGCGGCCAGCGCGTTCAGCGCGTCGGCGTCCAGCACTGCGCCCGCCCATGGGGCGTCTTTGCCCAGCAGCGCCTTGCAGACCTCGCCCGCACTCTCCCCCAGCCCGCAGCCTGCCAGCAGCACGGCATTTTTGCCGTCGAACCACCGGCGCAGCGCATCGGCGTCCTGCGGGTGGATGCCGCCGTTCGCCGCCGTGCGGCAGCCGCAGGCGCAGCACTCCGGTGTGCGGGACAGCACCATCTGCACGACCGGCTCGACGCTGGCAAGGTACACCAGCCCTGCGCCGCCCCGCAGCGCACCCTCGGTACACAGCGCCGCCGCGCCGCGGTAGGCCATGCTGCCCGCCGCAGCCAGCACGCTGCCGTAGCTCCCCTTGTTGCTGTCCGCCTGCCGTTTTGGCAAAAGCTCCCCGACCAGCTCCCGTGTGATCTCGCGCGGCATCTTGCATCCCTCCGAAAATGTATTATAATAGGTATATTATAAAGCATTTGTACGAAAAGCGAAAGGGGCAGTTTGTATGGTTCCGGCATTGGAAGAAATTTTGGCAAAGACGAAGCGGATGGTCTTCTTCGGCGGGGCGGGCGTCTCGACCGAAAGCGGCATCCCGGACTTCCGCTCGGTGGACGGGCTGTACCACCAAAAGTTCAAGTACCCGCCGGAGACGATGCTCTCCCACAGCTTTTTTGAACGTCACACGGCGGAATTTTACGATTTCTACCGCCAGAAGCTCATCGTCCACGGTGTAAAGCCCAACGCGGCGCACCTGCGTCTGGCCGCCTTGGAGCGCGAGGGCAAGTGCCGCGCCGTCGTGACCCAAAACATCGACGGGCTGCATCAGGCGGCGGGCAGCAAGACCGTGTACGAGCTGCATGGCTCGACCCTGCGCAACTATTGTACGCGGTGCGGCAAATTTTTCCCGGTCAGCTTTATCGAGGACGCGGCGGGCGTCGGCGACGGTGTGCCCCGCTGCGACGAGTGCGGCGGCATCGTGAAGCCCGACGTCGTGCTGTACGAGGAGGGGCTCGACGAGGAGACGATGGAAAACGCCGTCAAGGCCATCCGCGAGGCCGATACCCTCATCGTTGGCGGCACGAGTCTGGCCGTCTACCCGGCGGCGGGTCTGCTGCGGTATTTCCGGGGGGACGACCTCGTCGTTATCAACAAACAGCCCACCCCTGCAGACGTCATGGCCAATCTGCTCATCCATGAACCGATTGGCCGCACGCTTGACCCGAATACCCCGGTAGAATCGTAATTTTTACACAAAAATCCATGATTTTTAAAAAAAAGGCATTGCAAAACGCCGGGCTTTTCTGCTATGATGGATTCATAGTGCTTTTATAGGATAGGCGGCCTGCGGCGCTGCCGACAGGACATAGAGGGGGACGGTTTTTATGGCAAACGCACTGACGGATTTTACCAAGAAACGTGAATTTCTGGTCTGCATGGACTCCGACGGCTGCGTGATGGACACAGTGCGCATCAAGCATTCGACCGTCATGTGTCCTGAGCTGATCCGGGTGTTCGCGCTGGACGATTACGCGGACTTTATCACCGCCGCGTGGGACGAGATCAACCTGCACACGATCACCCGCGGCGTCTCCCGCTTTGAGAGCGTGCGGCTCGTCTTTGACCGGCTGAAAAACCGCGGCATCGAAATTCCCGGCAGCGAGGACGTCGCCGCATGGGTCGACACTGCGACCGAGCTTTCCACCGCCAGTTTGCAGCGCGAGCTGCAGAAGACCGGCAGCCTTGCCCTGCGCAAATTGCAGGAGTGGAACAACGCCTGCAACCGCCGCATTCAGGCGTTGGAGCCGACGTTCGAGCCGTTCCCCGGCGTTGAGGAGAGCCTGCGCCAGCTGCACGCCGTGGCCGATGTGGCCGTCGTCAGCGCCGCGAACGAGAGCGCAATCGCCAGCGAGTGGAAGCGCTACGGGCTGGCGCGCCATGCGGACGTCATCTTCGGGCAGGAGGTCGGCAGCAAGGCGAACTCCATCGCCACGATGCTGGCCTGCGGGTACGAGAGCCGCAAGGTCATGATGGTGGGCGACGCTATGGGCGACGCCCAGGCCGCCGCCGCCAACGGTGTGGCCTTTGTGCCGATTCTGCCCGGCCGCGAGGCCGACAGCTGGCGCCGCCTGCAGGAGGAAGCCCTGCCGAAGCTGCTGCACGGCACCTTCAGCCCTGAATATCAGGCCGAGCTGCTGGCCGCCCTGAGAAGTGCGCTGCACGGGTAAGCAAAATACGTCAATTTTCGCGCCGTCACTCTTGTGACGGCGCTTTATTTATGGTATACTAACTGTAATTATCTGTATAAATAAACAAACGAACGCTGCGTCTGCGGGTGATGCGTAGGGCGGCCTGCCCACAGGCCGCCGCGGCGGGGTGAGGGCACCCCGCCCTACATCCGCACGAAAAAGGGGCGGCGGAGGTTTTCCCCAAAAAATTCAACCTAAAGGAGCATCGGTATGGACTTACTACAGCAGGCGCGCGCGGAGATCGACGTCGTGGACGCGCAGATGGCCGCCCTGTTTGAGCGGCGGATGCGCGCTGTGGCCGATGTCGCGCGCTATAAGGCCGAGACCGGCAAGCCGGTGTTCGACGCCGCGCGGGAGGCGGCTGTGCTGGACAAGAACGCCGCCCGCATCACCGATGAGGCGCTGCGCCCTTATTACCGCGCATTTTTGAATGATGCTATGGCAGTCTCCCGCGCGTATCAGCGCGCCCAGCTGGGGCTGGACACCGCCGCCTATCAGGGCGTGCCCGGCGCGTGGAGCCATATCGCGCTGCGCCGCCTTTTCCCCTTTGCGCGGGAGAAGGCCTACGCCACATGGGGCGAGGTCTTCGACGCTGTGCAGAACGGTGATGCGCAATTCGGCGTTCTGCCGTTTGAAAATTCCAATGCGGGCGACGTTTCCACTGTGCTTGACCTGCTGTATACCCATCCGGACATCATCATCGCAAAGATGTGCGACCTGCCCATCCGGCAAGACCTGCTGGGTGTGCCGGGCGCGACGCTGGAAACGGTCAAGACCGTCGTCAGCCATCCGCAGGCATTGGCGCAGAGCAGTGTTTTTGTGCAGCAGCACGGTTTTAAGACCGCGACGTGGGGCAACACCGCCGACGCCGCCCGCCATGTGGCCGAGTTGAACGACCCCACCGTCGCGGCCATCGCCAGCGCCGAGACCGCCGGACTGTACGGGCTGCAGATTTTGTCGGCGGGCATCAACGCCGACGGCGACAATACGACGCGGTTCATCGTGATCGAGCGCGCCGCCGAGCAGCCCGCCATGACCGGCGAGGGACAGCGGCTGGCGCTGCTGTTCACCGCGCGGCACAAGCCCGGCCAGCTGGCGGCCGCCCTCGACCAGATCGGCGCGCACGGCTTCAATATGGAGTGCATCAAGAGCCGCCCCCTGCCCCATGTTCCGTTTGAATATTATTTCTATGTACAGCTTGTCTGCCCGGCGGGCAGCACCGGCAAAGCGTGCCAGACCCTGCTGGACACGCTGACCCCCGTTTGCAGCACCCTGCGGCTGCTGGGTGCGTTCACCTTGGACGGTACGGAGAAATAAGCCATGAAGAAAAAGGATGTGCGAAGCATGAAACTGACAATGCAGCTAAAAAGCCGCAGCTATGATATTATTTTGAAGGCTGGGTGCCTTGCCAACCTCCACCAGTTCACGAACGTGGCAAACCGCAAGGTTTTTGTGCTGACGGATTCCGGCGTACCCGCTGCGTATGCGCAGATCGTGGCCGACCAGTGCCCCGATTCCACCGTTTACACCATCCCGCAGGGCGAGGCCAGCAAGTGCCTGAAGGTCTACGGGCAGGTGCTGCAGGCAATGCTCGACTTCGGCATGGATCGCAAGGATCTGCTGGTTGCGGTCGGCGGCGGCGTTGTGGGTGATCTGGGCGGCTTCTGCGCGGCCAGCTACATGCGCGGCATCGATTTCGTCAACTGCCCCACGACGGTGCTGTCGCAGGTGGATTCCTCCATCGGCGGCAAGACGGCCATCGATCTGGGCGAGACGAAAAACATCGTCGGTGCGTTCTGGCAGCCGAAGGTCGTGCTGGTCGACTTCGACACGCTGAAAACGCTGCCCCGCCGTCAGGTCGTCAACGGTTTGGCCGAGGCGCTGAAAACCGGCATCATCGGCGACCCGCAGCTGTTCGCGCTGTTCGAGTGCGAGCACCCGGAAGAAAATATTGAACAGATCGTTTATAGAAGTCTGAAATTCAAGAAGAAGATCGTCGAGCAGGACGAGCGCGAGGGCAGCGTCCGCGCGTGCCTGAACTTCGGCCACACCGTCGGCCACGGCATCGAGGCCGTGCGCGGTGTGCGCGGCCGCCGCACGACGGGGCTGTACCACGGTGAGTGCGTCGCGCTGGGCATGCTGCCGATGATCGAGGATAACGCCCTGCTCAAGCGCACCCGCGCCATCTACCGCACGCTGGGGCTGCCGACTCGCGCGGGCGCAAACAAGGAAAAGGTGCTGGCCTACATGCAGCACGACAAGAAGGCGCGCGGCGACCATATCACGGTCATCAAGTGCCCCGGCCTAGGCTGCTGGCGCGCCGACAGCCTGCCCATGACCGAGCTGCCGGGGCTGCTGGGGTTAGAGTAAACCTATGTAGGGGCGGGGTTCTACTCCGCCCGCGGAACTTTGCCCTGCCGCAGGCGGGCACGGGCGGAGCAGAGCCCCGCCCCTACTGAGATATTTAAGTGAACGCTATGAAAAATACCTTTGGAAACACCGTCAGTATGACGATTTTTGGCGAGAGCCATGGCGCGGCGGTCGGCGCGGTGCTGGATGGCCTTGCGGCGGGGCTGCCCGTCGATGGGGCTGCCATCGCCGCCGCAATGGATCGTCGCCGCGCCCGCGGCGACGGCCTGTCCACCGCCCGCACCGAGGCCGACGCCGTCGAGTTCCTCTCCGGCGTGTACGACGGCCACACGACGGGCACGGCCATCACCCTGATGATCCGCAACCTGAACACCCGCAGCGGCGATTATGCCAAAACTGCCGACCTGCTGCGCCCCGGCCACGCCGACTACACGGCCTACGCCAAGTACGAGGGCTTTCAGGACGCGCGCGGCGGCGGGCATTTTTCCGGCCGCATCACGGCGGCCAGCGTCGCGGCGGGCACGATCTGCGAGGGGGTGCTGAACGGCCTTGGTATCAAGGTTTACACCCACATCGCCGAGTGCGCGGGCGTCAAGGACGCGCCGCTGTCCAGCGCGGCGGGGCTGGTGCTGCCCGACCCGCAGCCTGGGCATTTTGCCCTGCTGGATGCATCGAAGGAAGCGCCGATGCAGGACGCCATCCGCGCCGCAGGCAGCGAGGGCGACAGTGTCGGCGGTGTGCTGGAAACCATCGTCACCGGCCTGCCTGCCGGCGTCGGCGAGCCGTGGTTCGACAGCGTCGAGAGCGAGCTGGCGCACCTGATGTTCGCCATCCCCGCCTGCAAGGGCATAGAGTTCGGCGCAGGCTTCGGCTTTGCCGCCCTGCGCGGCAGCGAGGCAAACGACCCGTTCACGATGCGCGGCGGCAAGATCGCGACCGCGACGAACAAGAACGGCGGCATCAACGGCGGCATCACGAACGGCATGCCCATCGTGTTCCGCACGGTGCTCAAGCCCACGCCCAGCATCTATAAACAACAGCACACCGTGGATTATGTCGGAAAGACCGACGCGGAACTGCAAATCAAGGGTCGCCACGACCCCTGCATTGTGCCCCGCGCCGCCGTGGTGCAGAACAGCCTGACGGCCTTCGGCCTGCTGGATCTGTTGACCGTGCGCTACGGCACGCTGGCGCAGCGCCACGGCCTACCTCAAGAGTGAAAGAAGTGAAACATTATGCAGCAACCGCAGTACGGCCTGATCGGCGGCAAGCTGGGGCACAGCTACTCTAAAATCATCCACGAGCAGATCGCGGATTACACCTACGAGCTGATGCCCCTGCCCACCGAGGCTGAAGCCCGCGCCTTTATGGAAAAGCGCACGTTTGCGGCGATTAATGTGACAATTCCTTATAAGCAGCTCGTCATCCCTTACTGCGACGTCGTCGACCCGAAGGCGCAGGCTATCGGCGCGGTGAACACCATCGTGAACCGGGACGGCAAGCTGTACGGCTACAACACCGACTACGCGGGCTTTGCCTATCTCGCCAAGGCGCACGGCGTCGATTTTGCCGGTAAAACCGTGCTGATTCTGGGCACGGGCGGCACCCATTCGACGGTCATGGCGGTCTGCCGCGACGGCGGCGCGAAGGAGATTCTGACCGCCAGCCGCACCGGCAAGGACGGCGCGCTGTTCTACAGCGAGGCCATGCACCGCCGCGATGTGCAGATCGTCGTCAACACGACGCCCTGCGGCATGTATCCGAACGTCGGGCAGTGCCTTATCGACCCGAAGGCGTTCCCCCGGCTCGAAGCTGTGCTGGATGTCATCTACAATCCCTTCCGCACCGAGCTTTTGCTGCGGGCGGAGGATTGCGGCGTGACGGCGGCGGGCGGCTTTGAGATGCTGGTGGCGCAGGCAGTCTTTGCGGCCGAGCATTTCACCGGCAAAACGCTGGACAGTGCGGCCATCATCCCCGACGTCAGCCGCCGCCTGCGGCACGAGCTGGCGAACGTTTCCATCATCGGGATGCCGGGCTGCGGCAAATCGACGGTGGGCGCAGCGCTGGCAAAGCGGCTGGGCAAGAAATTTGTAGATCTGGACGCCGAGATCGAGCGCCGCACCGGGCATACTATCCCCGACATCTTTGCGCAGGAGGGCGAGGCCGCCTTCCGCCGCTATGAGGCCGACGTGCTGGCCGATATCGCCAAGGGCAACAGTCAGGTCATCGCCTGCGGCGGCGGGGTCATCAAGAACCCGGCTAACAGCCGCGCACTGCGTCAGAACGGCCCCGTGCTGTGGGTGCGCCGCCCGTTGGAGCGGCTTGCCACCGGCGGGCGTCCCCTCTCGAAGGGCGGGGCAGCCTTAAAGCAGCTGGAAGCCGAGCGCACCCCGCTGTACAGCGCCGCCTCGACCGCCGTGCTGGAAAATAACGGCACGCTGGCGGAAGCCGTGGAGCGTGCGGTAGAACTGTTTAAGAAAGACGAAACGCTGTAAAGCCTTCCCCCAAAGGGGGAAGGTGGCCGAAGGCCGGATGAGGGGCGGGGCTTTCTCAGCTACTCGTTTCTGGGCAATAAAGACAACGCCGCCCCTCATCAGTCACCTTCGGTGACAGCTTCCCCCAAAGGGGGAAGCCAAGAAACGCTATAGAGTAAAAAAGTATATAAAAAAGAGGTTCACCCATGATTATTTCCACCAAAAAAGGCACCCCGCAGGTCGAGCTTGACCGCATTGTCGATAATTTCGAGAAGCAGGGTCTTTCCGTCACTATGATCCGCGGCGAGGACTACAACGTCTTTGGCCTTGTCGGTGATACGACGAAAATCGCCGAGAAGGACGTGCTGGCAAACCGCTGGGTCGAGAACGTGACCCGCGTGTCTGCCCCCTACAAGCGCGCCAACCGTCTGTTCCACCCGGAGGATACCGTCGTGGACGTTAACGGCGTCAAGGTCGGCGGCAAGTCCCCCATCGCTGTCATGGCCGGCCCCTGCAGCATTGAGGGCGAGGAGCACACCGTCATGATGGCGAAGGCCGTCAAGGCGGGCGGTGCCAACTTCCTGCGCGGCGGCGCGTACAAGCCCCGCACCAGCCCCTACTCCTTCCAAGGCCTCGGCACCGAGGGCATCCTTGACATGGTCAAGGCGCGCGAGGAGACCGGTCTGCCCATCGTCAGCGAGCTGATGGACGAAGTCCACATCCCCGAATTTGAGGAGTACGTCGACGTCGTGCAGATCGGCGCGCGCAATATGCAGAACTTCCAGCTGCTGAAAGCCGTCGGCAAGATGCACAAGCCCGTCCTGCTCAAGCGCGGCCTTGCCAACACCATCGAGGAGTGGATCATGTCTGCCGAGTACATCATGGCCGGCGGCAACGAGAACGTCATCCTCTGCGAGCGCGGCATCCGCACCTTCGAGCGCGCGACCCGCAACACCCTTGACCTGTCCGCTGTGCCGGTCATCAAGGAGAAGACCCACCTGCCCGTTATCGTCGACCCCAGCCACGCCACCGGCGATTATAAGTACATCGAGAGCATGGCGCTGGCTGCTGTGGCCGCCGGTGCGGACGGTCTGGAAATCGAAGTCCACAACGACCCGCCGCACGCTTGGAGCGACGGTGCCCAGTGCCTGAAGCCCGAAAAGTTCGCCGAAGTCATCGAGAAGTGCCGCAAGGTTGCCGCCGCCATTGGCCGGGAGATGTAAATTGGACGCAAAGATTCATGTCAGCCGCCTCGGCGGCACCGCCACTGTGCCGCCCAGCAAAAGTGCGGCGCACCGCGCTGTTTTGTGTGCGGCTTTGGCGGACGGCACGAGCCATATCACGAATATCGAGTACAGCAAGGACATCCGTGCGACGTTGGGCGCGGCGGCGCAGCTGGGTGCGAAGATCACCGAGGAGCCGCACTCGTTGACGATCCGTGGCCACGGCACGGCAGGCGGCTTTGTGACGGTGACGCGGCCGGTTTTCTGCAACGAGAGCGGCTCGACGCTGCGGTTCATGATCCCGCTGTTCAGCCTGACGGCGCAGAAGGTGCAGTTCACCGGCGCAGGGCGGCTGTTTGACCGCCCGCAGGCTGTCTACCAGATGCTGTTTGACCGTCAGGGGCTGCGGTTTGAGCAGACGCCCGACGGCATCACGATCTTTGGGCGGCTGCGCCCCGGCGGGTTCACCCTGCCCGGCGACGTGTCCAGCCAGTTCATCAGCGGGCTGCTGTTTGCCGCGCCGCTGATGGAATCTGAGAGCAGCATCGAGGTGCTTGCCCCCTACGAGAGCCACTCCTACGTCGATCTGACGATCGACGCAATGCAGCAGTTCGGCGTCAAGGTGTCGAGCCGCGCGCGCAAGAACGGCAGCATGATGTACCGCGTGGCCGCGCCGCAGCGCTACACCGCCAACGATTTCGCGGTCGAGGGCGACTACAGTCAGGCCGCATTCCTCGCGGTGCTGGGCTGCGTCATCGGCGGCATCACCATCACGGGGCTGAACACCGAAAGCCAGCAGGGCGACAAGGTCATTCTGGACATTTTAAAGCGCTGCGGCGGCAAATTTAAGGAGATCGAGGGCGGCTACCACTTCGACCGCAGCCTGTTGAAGGCGACCGAGATCGACTTGGCCGACTGCCCCGATCTGGGGCCGATCCTCTTCACGCTGGGCTGTTTTTGCAGCGGCGAGACGGTCATCCGCAACGCGGGACGCCTGCGCCTGAAGGAGTCCGACCGCATCGAGGCGATGCAGGAGGAGCTGCAGAAGATGGGCGCGCGCATCGAGGTGGACGGCGACACCGTGCACATCACGGGCGTGGCGCTCCATGCGCCGAACGCGCCGCTGTCCGGCCACAATGACCACCGCATCGTCATGGCGCTGGCGGTCGCGGCCATCGCCAGCGGCCTGCCCGCCCTGCTTTGCGGCGCACAGGCCGTGGAAAAAAGCTGGCCTGCGTTCTGGAACGTGCTGCGCAGCTTGGGCGCAAAGGTCGAGCTGTCCACCGACAAGACAAACGAATTTGACATAAAGGCGTGATTTTGTATGCTGGATAAAAGCAAAAATTACCTCATCGTCGGCCTTGGGCTGCTGGGCGGCAAGTACGCGCAGGTGCTCAGCCAGAAGGGCTACAGCGTGACCGGCATCACCCACAGCCAGTCGACGCTGGACTATGCCCTGCAGCATGGCTATATCCGTGTTGGCAAAAATGCGGATTTTGAGGATCTGATTACCGAGGCCGACTGCATCATCTTCGGCCTCTACCCCACCGTGCTGCTTGACTGGGTCGAGCAGTACGGCCGGTATATCCGCCCCGGTACGATGGTGACGGACGTCTCTGGCGTTAAGCGCGGCGTGGTCGAGCCGGTGCAGGCTGCCCTGCCCGACGGCGTCGAGTTCATCGCCAGTCACCCGATGGCAGGCCGCGAGACGAGCGGCATTGCCCATAGCGCCGAGGTAAATTTTGCCCCCGCGAACTTCATCATCACGCCGACCGAGAAAAACACGCAGGCGGGCATCGACTGGTGCCGCGCACTGGCCGAGGAGCTGGGCTTCAAGCGCATCAGCGTGCTGACCCCCGCCGAGCACGACCACATGATCGGCTACGTCAGCCAGCTGTGCCACGCCATCGCCGTCAGCCTGATGTGTGCGTCGGATAACTCTGAGCTCGCGAACTACACGGGCGACTCCTTCCGCGACTTGACCCGCATTGCGCGTATCAACGACAAAATGTGGGCGGAGTTGTTTTTGTGGAACAAGGACAACCTGATCTCGGAGATCGACATGTTTGACAGCGCCTTGCAGGATATGCGGGAAAAGCTCGTCCACGACGACCGCGAAGGGCTGGAAGAAATGTTCCGCCTGTCGACAAAGCGCCGCGAAGCGTTTGATAAGAAATGAAAAATCGCTGCTGTCCGCAAAGGACAGCAGCGATTTTTGTTGATTGTAGGGGCGCACAGTGTGCGCCCACGCCCGTTTTCCGTGTGAACAGCTCTCCCGGAAAAGCGTGGTTCCGTCAAGTTTTTGGGCGAACAATGTTCGCCCCTACATTCTCTACGATGGGAAAGTGTGATTCGGTCAGTTACGGGGCGCATCACAGATGCAGTCGCTTCTCGATCTCACTTTTCAGCGCTCGACCGCGGAAAATCACAAGGCCGAGGAAGGTCAGGATGCTCAGAATCAGGCAGACGACCCACGGGATGCTGTGGGCGTCCAGCTTGCCGGAATAATCGATGCGGAAGAACAAAAGGATGTAAGGCAGCAGCCCGATGCCAATGTTCATCAAAAGGTAGACCAGCGCATTCGCCGTGAAACGGCTGCGCCAGAACGCAAAGATAAAGTTGCAGACCAGCGCCACGCAGCACAGGATCGGCACGACGAAATCAAGGCTGAAGCCCGTGTAGCCGTTGAACCAGTCGGTGAAGATTAGCAGCGCCGAGACGAGCAGCAGCAGGCTGAAGATCTGCCGCGGGCCGTTGTAGCGGCGGCGCACGACGTCGCGCAGCACCAGCAGGATCGCCGCCGCCCAGACGGCCATCAGCAGGCTGAAATGGCGGTGGGGCGTCTCGTACAAAAGCAGAAAGTCGAACGCGCCGCCCACAACGACGAGCGCCGACAGCACAAACGCGATGATTTTATACAGCAGGGACGCGCGGTGGATGCGCGGTGCGGTCGCGGGGAAATACGGCTCCCCTACTGCGCCGGGCAGTCGGTTCTGGCACAGCGGGCAGAACGGCGTGTCCCCGCCGACTTGGATATGACAATGCGGGCAGGTGTTCATTTTTCTACCTCCGTGGCGTACAGCGCAACGTCCACCCCATCCTTCGCCAGCTCGCGGTAGAACCGCTGCAAAATGGCAGTGCTGCGCAGCGCCGACGCCGTGCCGAGCACGAGGTCGTCGCCGTAGGAGCAGACGACGGTGAACAGCGTCTTGCAGCTGGAAAACGCCGCAAAGCTGTGGATGTAGCTTTGCAGCTCCTCCGGCACGGTGATCCGCCCCATGTTCGAGACAACGGCCGTGACATAGCGGTCTTCGAGCCGGGTGAAGAACTTGACCGCCGCGTTCTTGATGACGAGCGGCACCGGCCGGATGCCGGGCATGTGTTCGAGCTTTTCGTACTCGTCCATTTGGGCGCGGATGTTCTCCGGCTTCAGCACCTCTTTCAGCTTGGCGTCAAACACCGGCGCGACGGTCTCCAGCGTGTCGGCGTCGGTCAGCGTGTGGGTGACGTAGACCGAGTTGAAGAAGTTGCGCGCTGTCTCGCTGGGATAGTAGTTGCGCAGGTTGACCGGCAGGCTGATGCAGATGGGCTTTTTACGCTCCAGCGCGGGCATGTCGTGGTAAATTGCCAGCATGAACCGCGTGCCGAGATAGCTTGTCATCGAGACGCTCAGCGCGCGGGAGCGTTCCAGCACCTGCTTGGCGCTGAGATGCCCCTCGAAAAATTGCAGCTGGTTGTAGGGCAGGCGCATACCGCGCGGGCGGTAGACCTTCACCTTCTCGGCGTGCTTTTCACGGCGCGAACCCTCGTAAAAATTGCGGAAGCTGTCCTGCACACGGTCGGCGGCAGAGGCACTGTTCGGCGACGGGACGCTGTCCAGCTCGCCGGGGTGGCGCAGCGCCAGATAATTGCGCACGATGGATTTTAAGTAGAGCAGCCCGCCGTTGCCGTCCGTGACAGCGTGAAACATTTCCAGATTGATCCGCGCGCCGAAGTAGGTCACGCGGTAGATGAGCTTGTTGCGGCGCTCCGGCGTGTACAGCGGCGCACAGGGGGCTTTGTTCTCCGGCTGGGCGGTGGGCAATAGATCGGTCGACTCAAAATAATGCCAGAATAAACCGCGATGCAGCGTCACTTGGAACTGCGGCCACTCCTGCGCGGTGGTGCGCAGCGCCTCGTTCAGCACAGCAGGGTCGATCTCCTCATTCAGTGTGCAGGAGATGCGAAAGACCCGCGGGTCGCGCTGGGACGCTGTGGCAAGAAACACCTTCGCGACGTTATCAACTTTGTACCATGAATCGGGCATGAAAATTCCTCTTTTGTACTAGATCAAATAATTTTCTGCACGAACCGCCCCGTACTTTCCATGGCGGCGACAGCGCGGTGAATGGGCATCTGCTGGAAGACATGCCAGCACTCCTCGTAGACTTCCAGCTGGGCGTAGACGCCTGCCTTCTGTAGGCTTTCGACAAGGCGTTCGCTGTCGGACTTCAGGATTTCGTTTGTGCCCACCTGCACCAGCGTCGGCGGCAGGCCGCGCAGATCGGCGAAAAGCGGGCTGTAGCAGGGTTGCGCCCAGTCGGCGTCCGCGCCGGTGTAGGCCTCGCGCACGGCGGCGATGTACTCTATCGTCAGCATCGGGTCAAGGTTTTTGCAAGTGCGGTAGCTTTTGCCGCTGGCCGTCATGTCCGTCCACGGGCTGTACAGCACCAGTCCGCGCGGCTGGGCGCGCCCCTGTTCCTTCAGCTTCAGCGCCAGCTCCAGCGCAAGGTTGCCGCCGGCGGAGTCCCCCGCCACAACGACGTCCCGCGCGCCGTAGCCCATATACATTAAATAGTCCCACATCGCCAAGGCATCCTCGATGGCTGCCGGGAAGGGGTGCTCCGGCGCGAGGCGGTACTCGAACGACAGCACATCGAAGCCCGTTGCCAGCGCCAGCTTGCTGGCGAGGATGCGGGCATAGCCAAGCTGGCCGCAGGTGTAGCCGCCGCCGTGGCAGTACAGCACGGCGTGGCGGCGGTCGTGGCCGTGTTCAAGGCTGACCCACTCTGCGGGGATGTGCCCGACGGTCAGGCCGTCATTGCGGATGCCGATGCTCGGCGTGATAAGCCGCCCGAACAGCTCCTGCGCAGCGCGCTGGTGTTCCAGATCCTCCGGCGTCGTCGAGGTATGATCGCTGATGCTGTGCACGGCCTTGATGGCGCGCATCATGGGGCCGAGGTCGTCGGGGTTCTGCTCCTGCTGGGGCACAAGGGTCTTGATGACGGCTTCCAGCCGCTGGCTGAGATCAGTTCTTTTTCTGGGCATAGTCGCTCCTCACCGCTTTCCATACAAAATATACTCTTATTATAAACGCTTTGGGGCGGATTGTCTACGGATACGCCCGGAGAAATGCGCGTACACAACTTATTTGCGCGCAACGCTTGCCGAATTTTGTTATACCCTTATATAATAGGTACATATGTAAATTTTTTATGATATTCTGGCTGCTTTTGGAAAATATATCCGGAAGAAGCCAATAGAAAGATCAACTTTTCCAAAACGAAAAGTGAATTTTATCTTTACCAACCCGAAATATAACAAACAGACCCATTGAATGTACTCGTCTTGGTATATTCAATGGGTCGCACGGATGTTAAAAATATAAAGAAATATCTTCTGACAATGCACGTTACACGGTAGATGGGCATATCTGTGCCCCTATCCGTGCGTATTTGAGCAATCGCCGTTTTGAGAATATGTTACTTTAAGCTTGCTGTAATGAAAATGTGCCCCTCTTTGTAATCTGCGCGGATAGAGCCATTGTGCCCTTCTGCAATGCTGCGGGCAATCGAAAGGCCGATACCAAAACCGCCGGTGGCGGCATTGCGGGAAGGATCCACCCGATAGAAACGGTCAAACATCCGCGATAAATCTTTTTCACCAATCGGCTCGCAGGCGTTGGACACCGCCAGCCGCACGCCATGCCGTGCTTTTTCCAGCGTCAGTGCAATGTCGGAATCGGGCGCGGCGTATTTCACAGCATTGTCCATCAGAATCGAAACCAGCTGCCGCACGGCATACTCGTCGCCGCAATAGGTTAGTTCGGGTGTGACGGAAACCTTCAGTCGCAAGCTGCGCTCGGCGGCAAAATCACGGAACGATTCCGCCGTCTGGGTCACAGCCTCGCTGATAAGGAACGGCGACATTTTCAGCGGGCTTTCCTCCTCGTCCATGCGGGAAAGCGTCACGAGGGAGTTGACCAGCGCGGTCAGTTTTTCGGCTTGAGCTTGAGCCTTGTTGATCCACTTCTGCCTGCCGACCTCCATTTCCAGCACCCGCAGGCTTGTGGAAATGACGGTTATCGGCGTTTTCAATTCATGGCTGGCGTCGGTGATGAACTGCTTTTGCCGCTGGCTGCTCTGCACCACCGGGTCGATGGCGCGGCGTGAAAAAACGACCACCAAAACGAACACCAGCAAAATACAGGCGGCGTCTGCGGCCAGCGACCAAAGCAGCACATTGCGGATGGTGCGCAGCTGCTGGTAGCTGTCCAGAAAAATCGCCATCTTGCGGCCTTCCCGTGTAGAATGAACGACGTAACGATAGGCTTTGTAGATGCCGTACCCTTCGCCGTGGGTCAGCGCCGCCGCCAGATACTCGCCCACCGTGTCACTGGTGACAGCGGCAATGCGGTTCAAATCGGCCGCGTTCAGCGTACCGTCGTCCTGATAGCGCAGCACAAAATAGCGTGTCGAGAACGGCGTTTCTTGGTTGAACGGCCCGCCCTTGTCCGGCCCGTGGGCGGGGGCGGCGCTCTCCCCTGTCCGAATGTCCGGGGGCGCATCAAAAGTGTGGGACTGCGGGATGGTGCCCTCGTTCTCGTAAATCATGTCCAGCGTCTGCCGCAGGTCGCTGTCGGTGGAAATCACATTGGCAACGTTCAGAATCAGCGTCAGCACCAGCATGACCGCTGCCACAGACAGCGTGGCAATGCGGATGAACTTATTCCGCAGCCGCCGAATCATGGATGATCCTCCAGCAGGTAGCCTAGTCCACGGTTGGCTGTCAGCGTGGCGCGGGAGCCGACTGTTTTCAATTTCTTGCGCAGGTTCGAGATATTGACCCACACAACGTTGATCTCGGCATTGTTATCCCAGCCCCAGACTTTCTCCATGATGCGCTCGGCAGAAAACACCTGCTGCGGGTTGCGCATGAACAGCTCCATGATTTGAAACTCACGGCCGCTCAGCCGCTGGCCTTGCCCGCTGCAGGTCAGCACCCCGGTGCCGGGGTCCAGCGTCAAGTCTGCAAAGGCCAGCAGCGTGGGGCGGTAGGCTTCGCTGCGGCGCAGCATTGCTCGCATCCGGCTGATAAGCTCGTCCGGGTCAAAGGGCTTGGGCAGGTAGTCGTCTGCCCCGGCATTGAATCCGGCGATGCGGTCGCCCGTCTCTCCCTTTGCGGTCAGCATCATAATGGGACTGCTGCAATGCTCGGCGCGCAGCTTTTGCAGCACCTCGATGCCGTTCATTTTCGGCATCATAACGTCCAGAATTATGGCGTCATACGCCCCGGTGATGCCGTACTCGTAGGCGTCAAAGCCGTTGTGGACCATATCCACGGCAAAATGATTTTTCTCAAAAAAGACGGTCAGAACCTCGGCCAAGTCCAACTCATCCGCTGCAATCAACAGGCGCATGCAATACACTCCTTTGTCTTTCAGTATACCGATGCGGCGCGCAAATTGCAAGATTTACAGCGCCATTTCCCTGGCGGTATTGCGGCTGCACTGGATCGTCAGGTTGCCGTTGCGGCAGCGCAGTTCGTCGAGGAACTGCTTCGGTATGTTCCCGTCGGGCAGCGTAATGCGGTATTCCAGCTCAAACATCGTGCCCATATTGGCGGTTTTGACGCGCACCAGCTCATACTGCCGTGTGTAATTGTCGAGAATATTGTCAAACAGCCCGTCGTAATCGAGATTTTCCGGGATGGTGATGCGCAAAGTTCGCTCGGCCTCCGGCTTTTGGCCGAAGTGCAGCAGGGTCAGCAGCATCAGCATACCGCCCAGCAGCACGAAGGTCAGCACGGCCAGCACCACAAAGCCCATGCCTGTGGCAAGGCCGACGGCCATTGCAAGGAAAATCACGGCGATTTCCCGCGCCGTGCCCGGCATATCATAGCGGTAACAGGCTCCGTACTTGGAGTAGGATGCGGGGTATGCCTCAGCTTCGGCTAAAAGATGACTCAACCAAAGCGGCGTGGTGTCGGGAATTTTGATCTCCATAAGAACTTCGCCATACCCGGAAATCGGCGCACCGTAGTCGCCGCGTCGCAGGTCTAAATCCGTGGTGCGCCAGCGCAGGTTCGTGTCAAAGGTGATGCGCAGCTCCGGGTCGTCGATGCCCGCAAAGGCAAGGCGGTCATAGCCGATGAACACCTTGGGCTTGGTGCGGTAAAACCGTTGGAACCACAGAATCTCCTGCCCGATTTGCCCGTACCTCCCTGCGGGGCAGATGCCGCTTAAAAAGGCGGCAACCTCATCCGCACAGGCCGTGACGCGCCGTTTGTACACGACACCGTCATATTTTTTCTTGATTTCCACAAACACACTGCCGTCATGCTCCGGCGTGCCGTAGCTGCGCACCCGAAGTTTTTCTTTGTAGACGGGCTTTTCCAGCGAGGTACGGATCAGCCGCCAGTCGTCGGTGTCATAATAAATGTTGCAGATCGTGTATTGGCCGTAGGTGTCTTTTTTCATGTAGGGTCGCATACCTTCCAAAATCACACGCTGCTGTGCTTTGGTAAGGCAGTATTTCTTTTCATATCGCTTAAAGCAGTTTTGCATCGCCATTCCGTTCGCCTCCTGTGCCTGTAAGTCTACACGGTCAACCTAAAGGCAGCCTAAAGAAAATCGGGTGATTTTTTTTAGGCTGCCTTTAGGTTCGTTTTTTACAATGTGGGCGTTCCCAAAAGAATCCCACAAAGGAGGACAAATCCATGAAACGCGAACTTTCTTTTCTGCTGGCAGCCGCAATGGCGGCGTCCTTGGCCGGATGCGCGGCCGACATCGCAGATGGCGACAGCAGTATTACCGCTTTAAACGATTCTGCCACAGCGGAGCTTACCTCTTATAATGCAGCCGATGCCGTCACGCTGACCTTTACGGACAGCGGCATTGCCGGGGGCGGCAGCGGCGTGGAAATCGACGGCACAGCGCTGACAGTTTCCGAATCCGGCACGTATATTCTGACGGGAAGCTGTGCAGATGGTTCCGTTAAAATCAAAAAAGGTGTGACCGATGTGACGCTGATTTTGTCGGACTTGACCCTGACCAGCAGCACCACGGCTCCCATTGTCTGCGGAAAGTCCAGTCAAGTGACGATTTACGCGGCCGAGGGGACGAGCAACACACTGACCGACGCCGCACAGAATAACGACACCGAATACGCGGACAACGCCGATGCCGAGAATGCCGTTATCAAATGCAAGGACGGCGCGCAGGTGGTGCTGTGCGGCAGCGGCAGCCTGACCCTGAACGCCAACGGCAAAAACGGCATCAAATCCGGCACGACGGACAGCGAGACCGCACAGGACGCCTCGCTGACAATCCGGGAGCTGACGCTGACCATCAACGCCCCGGTCAATGACGCTGTGAACGCTGAGCAGCTTTTGAACGTGGAAAGCGGCACAATCACGATTGATACAGGGGACGACGCATTGCACTGCGATTTGGTCATGAATGTCGGCGCGGATGGCACCGACGGCCCGACCATCACCATCACCAACGCTTACGAAGGGCTGGAAGCCGCAACATTGAATATTGCATCGGGCAATATCGACATCACCTGCAGCGACGACTGTCTGAACGCTGCCAGCAGTCTGCTGACTGACTATGATTTTGCGATGAACATTTCCGGCGGCACGATTCGTGCGTACACTACGGCTGGGGATGGGTTTGATTCCAACGGTACAATGACGATTTCTGGCGGCGGCATTGAGGTCTGGACAGCCAACACCGCCGACAATCAGCCACTGGATGCCGACGGCGGCATCACCGTGACCGGCGGCACGGTGCTGGCGGCGGGCGGCAGCAGCGGCATGGGAGTGGCCATTACAGCGGAGCAGGCCTATGTGACCTTCGGCAGCGGACGCGGCGGCATGGGCGGCGGGCAGCGGCCTGACATGGGCGAACAGCCCACCGACGGTGAGCGCCCCGAACTGCCCGACAATGCCGATACCCAGCCGGATGACGCCCCCTCCCCGCCGCAAGGCGAAATCGGAAATGCACCGCAGGGTGTACCCGATATGGACGGTGAAGCGGCGACCCAGCAGCCCCCGATGATGCAGACGGACGACAGCACGGACAGTGGGAGCATCAGCCTGACGGCGGGCGACAGCTTTACCATCACCGACGCCGACGGCAACACCATCTGTTCCGGCACAGCAGTCTGCAATGCGTCGTATGTGTTCTACTCATCTACCGGCCTGACGGCGGACACCACTTACACTTTTGTAGCTGATACCGCTTCTGTCGAGGCGACCGCCCGGATCGACACTTCTTCCACCGGCATGGAGGGTGGTATGGGCGGCCAACGCCCCGACGGCGGCAGACAGCAAAATGCGGATGTACTTCCAGCCGACGATACGCAGAAGTGGTCTGCGTGATAGCGAAGTAAAAAGAAAGCCTCCGGCAATCCATTACGGAATGCCGGAGACTTTCGTTCATTTTCCTAATCGATATTTGAAATCTTTATACCCAAACGTCACGATTTTCCGCGTTGCGCCGCTCGGCTCGCGTGCGTAGATGGCGGGCAGTGGCATACCGTTGAAGGTGTTGTTTTTGCAGGTAGTATAAATCGCCATATCGCCAAAAACCAGCAAATCTCCCACGGCGGGCACGGCGTCAAGGCTGTAATCGCCGATGACGTCCCCGGCCAGGCAGGTCGGGCCTGCAAGGCGCACAGTGCAGGCTTTTTCACCGGGTTCGCCCGCGCCCAGCATCGGCGGGCGGTAGGGCATTTCAATGACGTCCGGCATATGGCAGGCGGCGCTGGCATCCAGAATCGCAATTGTGGCATCGCCGTTTTGCACTACATCCAGCACGCGGGTTAGGAGATACCCCGCGTTCAGGGCGCAGGCCTCGCCGGGCTCTAAATAGACCGTCACGCCCCACTCCTGTTGGGCGCGGCGGATGCAGCGCTCCAGCGTGGCCATGTCGTAGCCGGGGCGGGTGATGTGGTGCCCGCCGCCGAAATTCAGCCACTGCATTTTGGACAGCAGGTCGCCAAATTTGCCGGCCACTGCGTCCAGCGTCACGGCCAGCGCGTCGGCGTCCTGCTCACACAGGGTGTGGAAATGCAGGCCGTCCAACAGCGCGGGCAGTGCCGGGTCAGCCGCCACGGCGGCATCCCACTGCGCGCGGGTCGTGCCCAAGCGGCTGCCGGGGGCGCAGGGGTCGTAGATCGCGTGGCCGTCCTGCGTGGAGCATTCGGGGTTGATGCGCAGACCCACGCTCTTCCCCGCTGCTTTGGCCGCAGGGCCGAACTTTGCCAGCTGTGCCGGAGAGTTGAACACGATATGGTCAGCGTACCGCAGCAGCTCATCCACTTCATCGTTACGATAGGCGGCGCAAAAAACGTGTACTTCCCCGTCGGGCATTTCTTCCGCGCCGAGTCGTGCTTCAAACAGGCCGCTGGCCTCGGTGCCCGCTAGGTGCGGCGCCAGCAGCGGGTACAAATCGTAGTTGCTGAACGCCTTTTGCGCCAGCAGCACCTTGCAACCGGTGCGCTGTGCCAGCCCGCCTAAAATTTCCGCGTTGCGGCGCAGTGCATTTTCATCCAGCAGATAGCAGGGTGTGGGCAGGGCGGCAAATTCCGGCGGCACCGTGCCGCCGATGGCCGCAAATGGCGGCCGTGCATCGCGCTGTACCATCAGTCCACCAGAACCGGGTTATGGTTCTCACTGCGGGGCAGACCGTACTTATCCAGCGCATCGAGGAACGGATCGGGGTTGAATTCCTCGACCGTGTAGACACCGGGCTTCGTCCACTCGCCGGTCAGCATCATCAGCGCGCCGCACATGGCGGGCACACCGGTCGTGTAGCTGATGGCCTGACTGCCGACCTCACGGTAGCACTCCTGATGGTCGCAGACATTATAAATATAATACGTCTTATCCTTGCCGTCCTTTTTGCCGGTGAAAATGCAGCCGATGTTCGTCTTGCCCTTGGTGCGGGGGCCGAGGCTGGCGGGGTCGGGCAGCAGAGCTTTCAAGAACTGGATGGGCACGATCTCCTGACCGTTGTAGTTGATCGGTGTGGTGGAGAGCATGCCCACATCTTCCAGACAACGCATGTGGTCAAGGTAGCTCTGGCCGAAGGTCATGAAGAAGCGGATGCGCTTGACATCGGGCAGGTTTTTGCCCAAGGACTCAATTTCCTCGTGATGCAGCAGGTACATATCCTTCTGGCCGACCTGATCGAAGTTGTACTCCCGCTTGATGCTCATGGCCGGGATCTCGACCCACTTGCCGTTCTCCATGTAGCTGCCGGGAGCGGAGACTTCGCGCAGGTTGATTTCGGGGTTGAAGTTGGTGGCAAACGCGTAGCCGTGGTCGCCGCCGTTGCAGTCGAGAATGTCGATCGTGTCAATAGAGTCGAACTCATGCTTGGCGGCGTAGGCGCAGTAGGCCTGCGTCACGCCCGGATCAAAGCCGCAGCCCAACAGCGCGGTCAGGCCGGCGTCCTCGAACTTTTTCTTGTACGCCCACTGCCAGCTGTAATCGAAGTAGGCGGAGAAGCCTTCCTCCTTGCAGCGCTTCTCGTAGATGGCGCGCCATGCGGGGTCGTCGGTGTTTTCGGGCTCGTAGTTGGCGGTGTCCATGTAGTTGACGCCGCAGGCAAGGCAGGCGTCCATGATCGTCAGATCCTGATACGGCAGGGCGATGTTCATGACGAGGTCAGGCTTGTAGGCGTTGATGAGGTCGCACAGCTGCTGCACATCGTCGGCGTCGACCTGCGCGGTGGTGATTTTGGTCTTGGTGTTGGGCGCGAGCTTTGCGGCCAGAGCGTCGCACTTCGATTTGGTGCGGCTGGCGATGCACAGCTCTGTGAAGACATCGCTGACCTGACAGCACTTGGAGATGGCGACGCTTGCCACGCCGCCGCAGCCGATAACAAGAACTTTGCTCATGATGGGACTCCTTTGTATTTGAAATTTATAATAGATCCTTACTTTTCCAGCGCCAGCAGCAGCTCCCGCAGCACCTTGCAGGCCGTAGCCGTGGAAACACCGCTCTGGTCGAGCATGGGAGCCAGCTCGTTGACGTCCGCGCCGACGATGTTCGCTTTCGTCACGGTGCGGATGGCTCCGAGCAGCTGCAAAAAGCTGACGCCGCCCGCTTCGGGCGTGCCTGTGCCGGGGAAGGCCGACGGGTCAAGGCAGTCGAGGTCGATCGTCAGATAGACCGGAACGTCGGTCTGGCACAGCCAGTCGGTCAGCTCGGTCAGGCCGGTAAAATCGAACTTGTGCATATCGGTGTGCCGCGCGGCAAACTGAAATTCTTCCCGGTCGCCGCTGCGGATGCAGAACTGGTGGATGCGCCCGTCACCGAGCAGATCATGGCAGCGGCGCAGCACGCAGGCGTGGCTGAGCTGAGCGCCAAGGTAATCGTCCCGCAAATCGGCGTGGGCGTCAAAATGCACGATGTGCAAATCCGGGTATTTGCGCACCGCCGCACGCACCGCACCCAAGGTGACAAGGTGCTCGCCGCCCAGCAGCAGCGGCAGCTTGCCGTCGCGCAGGATTTCGGCCGCGCGGGACTCAATGTCCACGAGGGCGCTTTCCGAAGAGCCGAAGCACAGCTCCAAATCGCCGCTGTCAAACACATTGCCGTCGGTCAGGTCTTTGTCCTGATAGGGGCTGTAGGTTTCCAAGCCGTAGCTTTCATGCCGCATCGCCGCAGGACCAAAGCGCGCGCCGGGGCGGTAGCTGGTCGTGGAATCAAACGGCGCACCGTACAAAACAATGCTGGCTGTGCGGTAGCTGCTATCGCAGCCGATGAAATTTTCTACATTGCGATGCAGCATTAACGATCCTCCACTTCCCGCAGCATTTCTTCCAGAAAGGCGGGCAGATAAAATGCCCCGACATGCAGCCGGGAGGTGTAATAGCGGGTGCGCATGTTCAGCGCGTTCCATGTGGCAGCGTCCATATCGTTGATGGGATGATATTTTTTGCTGGCAAAGCCGAACAGCCAGTACCCCGCCGCAAAGGTCGGGATGTGCGCCTGATACACCTTGCTGATGGGAAAGGTGCTGGCAATTCGCTGGTGGCTGCGCTGCATGGCGGTGGCGTCCTCGGCATAAAACGGGCTGCCCTGCTGGTTGACCATGATGCCGTCTGCCCGCAGGGCATTATAGCAGCTGCCGTAAAATTCGCGGGTGAACAGCCCCTCCGACGGGCCGAACGGGTCGGAGGAATCCACGATGATGAGGTCGTACTCATCCTCGCACTTGCGGATAAATTTCAGCGCATTCTCGTAATAAATGTGTACGCGGCGGTCATCCATGCGGCAGGCGTTGCCGGGCAGGTAGGCGCGGCAGGCTTCGATGACCTGCGGGTCCATCTCCACAAGGTCGATGCGCTCCACGCGGTCGTAGCGGGTCAGTTCCCGCACTACACCGCCGTCGCCTGCGCCGATAACAAGAATGTCCTTGGCGTTTTTGTGTACCGACATCGGCACATGGGTAATCATCTCGTCGTAGATGAACTCGTCGCGCTCGGTCAGCATGACGTTGCCGTCCAGCGTTAGCACGCGGCCAAACTCCGGTGTCTCAAAAATGTCGATGCGCTGGTAGTCGCTCTGCTTGGAGTAAAGCTGGCGGTTGACCCGGATGCTGTGCTTGACATCAGGGGTGTGAAATTCCGAAAACCACATTTCCATTGGTAAACCTCCCTGTCAGGCCAGCACGTTCAGGCGCAGGATGTCGGGGTCTTCCGGCCCGGTCATGCTGCAGCCCTTGGCTTTGGCGTACTCGATATAATCCAGTATTTCGGCGGTGATGCGCTCCCCCGGAGCCAAAATGGGGATGCCGGGCGGGTAGCACATGACGAACTCGCTGCACACCATGCCCTCGGTTTCGCGCAGGGGCAAGCTTTTTTTGGGGGCGTAAAATGCTTCCTGCGGGCTGGCGGCAACTTCGGGGTCAATGTACTCCTGACTCAGAAGTCCCGCACCGTCGGTGTGGTAACGGCGCTTGATCTCGGCCAGTGCGCTGACAAGGCGCTCGACCTCCTGTGGGCGGTCGCCGATGGAGAGATAGGCAAGGATGTTGCCGATGTCGCCGAACTCGATCTGAATGTCGTATTCGTCGCGCAGAATGTCGTAGACCTCGATGCCAGCAAGTCCGATGTCGAGCGTGTGAACGCTGAGTTTTGTCGTATCAAAGTCAAAAACGGAGTTTCCGTTGCACAGCTCTTTACCAAAAGCATAATACCCGCCCACGGCGTTGATTTCCTCGCGCGCGTATTCGGCCATGTCGGCCACTTGATGGAACACCTGCCGCCCGCGCAGTGCGAGGTTGCGGCGAGAAATATCAAGGCTGGACATCAGCAGATAACTGCCGGAGGTCGTCTGGGTCAGATTGATGATCTGCCGCACATAGCCCGCGTGGACATTGGGGCCGGTCAGCAGCAGGCTGGATTGGGTCAGGCTGCCGCCGCTCTTGTGCATGGAAACCGACGCCATATCTGCGCCCGCCGCCATGGCTGAAACCGGAAGCCCGCCGCCGAAATAGAAGTGTGTGCCGTGGGCTTCGTCCGCAAGGCAGAGCATTCCGGCATCGTGAGCCATCCTCACAATGGCGCGCAGGTCGCTGCAAATGCCGTAGTAGGTGGGGTTGTTGACAAGCACAGCCACGGCGTTGGGGTGCTCGGCAATGGCCTTGGCCACCTGCTCCCGCTTCATACCCAGACTGATGCCGAGACGGTTGTCTACCTCCGGGTTGACGTAGACCGGCACCGCGCCGCAGAGCACCAGCGCGTTCAGCACACTGCGGTGGACGTTGCGCGGCAGGATGATTTCATCCCCGCGCTTGCAAGCTGTCAGTACCATGCTCTGCACCGAGCTGGTCGTACCGCCCACCATCAAAAAGGCGTGCGCCGCGCCGAACGCATCGGCGGCCAGCTCCTCGGCCTCGCGGATGACCGAAACCGGGTGGCAGAGATTGTCCAGCGGTTTCATGCTGTTGACATCCACGCCGACGCACTGCTGACCCAGAAAGGCGGTCAGCTCCGGATTGCCGCGGCCGCGCTTATGACCCGGCACATCAAAGGGCACAACGCGCATCCTGCGGAAGTTTTCGAGCGCTTCATGGATGGGTGCGCGGCGCTGATCCAGCCGGGTGCGCTTTGCTTCTCCGTTCATTTTTACCTCCGTTCGCGATCCCTTTGCAAAACAAAAAAACGCAAGCCATGCACAGATGCGCAGACTTGCGTTTGAATTCAGCATATTTGGACACAGGCCGATTACCCCCGGTACCTCACCGAGAGAACATCCTGCATGATTCAAAAAGGCTGAGCGTGTCAGAGTCTATATAGCAATCTTACTTTTACTACTCTTTATTGACCGTTTCACAAGTCTGCACGCCAAAACGTGCAATTTCATGGCTGTAAAGGAACCAACTTATAAAATTTGAGCTTTTAACTCAATCAATAAGGCAACCCGAAGTTGCCGATCGGCAGTGGACCCGGCTGTCCGTATGGCCATAGGCCGGAAGACTAACATTTACGGCTTCGCCTGAAGCACCACATCGGCGGCTGCAAAGCGTAATCTGCGTTGAGAAAATGCTCGGTCATACATCCAGTATGACGCTGCGCTTTTCTCTTAGCAGCTTACGATTTTCGCTCGCCGCTGCGGCACCCCAAATGCCAGTCTCCCGGCCCGCCCCTGGCGGGCGGTCCGTAGGTAAATTGCTTTGAAAAACTCTTACAAACTCGATTCGTCTTTCAAAATCGAGACAAAGTATAGCATATGAAAATTACGCTGTCAATATTTTAACGGCAAAAATTTGCGCGTTTACTGGTTTTGAGTTGCTTTTGTCTTTCCTATGTGCTATACTCGTTGCTTAGTGTGGCGGAAGCGGGAACTGGCAGCCGCATAAAACGCCCCCTGCGGAAATTCCGCAGGGGGCGTTTACTGTCATTATAAAATTTTGCGCAAGCGCAGACACTCATTTGTTTTTTCAAGCGTGTAATCTGCGAATCAGTTTGAACGCCACCTCATGCTCCAAAACAAGCGGCTTATCAATGGCAAAAAACACAAGTCCGCTGGTGGTGGCGGTCACAGGTGCCACAATTTCTGCTGTGAATGGGTCAAGAATCTCGCCAATTGTATCGCCGTATTCCACCTCCTGCCCCGGTACGCGCAGCGCGTGGAAAATCCCGCCTGCCGGGGTCAGCACCGTGGCAAGGTCATTCTCGTTGATGACCGTAGAGAGATAACCGCTGTGGCAGGTGTATTTCACTACGCCGACACGGCTCAGATACCGCAGTACCGCACTGACAGCCTGTGCCGCGCTGTCTTCGTCTATGTGGGCTGTTTCCTTGGTATAGACGCTAAAAGCGTTGGACTCCCATATCTGCCAGTTGTAGTTCAGCGTGGTGGTATCGATGGGTTTTGGCGTGCGCATGACCACATAGGGCAGGCCAAACAGGTTGCCCAAAGAGGAAGTTTGATAGCCTGTATCCATAATGCGCACATGCGGGATAAAATCACCCGGCAGATAGAAGCTGGCAAAATGAATGCCGTATCGATATCCTTTTACTGCGTCAAAGAGAGCCCCGGCAATGCGCTGGGTCGTCTCGCCCTGCATATAACCGGGAAACATACGGTTGATGTCTGTATTATCCATCGGCCAGAACCGCTTGCCCACGTTCATGGAATAGCGGTTTACACAGGGAATGACGAGAATTTCATGCCCCGGCAGGAGCATCCCCTGCTTTTCCATCGCGGTCAAAGCCTTAACAAGGCGGGCACAGACATACATCTGCTGGATCTCGTTGCCGCGGATACCGCCTACAATAGCGCAGGAATGTTCCCCCTCTCCGAAACGGAATCCCTCTAAGCGAAAAGGCTGACGGTAGGGTGTTTCCAACTCATAAAGAATTTCCTGTTTCATTCTGTCTCACCCTCCATCAAGATGCGCGCCAGCAGGCTGCCGGGATACACCACCGGATATTCCCGCAGGGTAAAGAGCAGCCCGGACGCGGGTGCAGTGACCGTCTGCCGGACCGTGCCCGTCAGCGGGTCTGCTATAATGCCAAGGCGCTGCCCTTCCTTTACCTTGCCGCTGTGTACGGTTTCCGGCACAAAAATTCCCGGAGTATCAGCGTTCAGGAATGCGACCTTATCCCGGCTGACAATGGGGGTTCGGGGCGTGATCGTCGGGCCGGTCCACATTCCCTGCGTGCGCATCAAATTCAGGATGCCCTGTGTCAGCTGCTCCCCATAGCTGGGTGTCAGGCGCATACCGACGCCCATTTCAACAACAAGGCAGTTTGTGCCGATTTCGTTTAGGCTATGGGCAAGCGTGCTTTGCAGCACTGTGGCGGCGGCGTGAATCCAGACAAAGTCAATGTTCAGCTCCTTCGCCAGCGGAACCAGCGCTTCGGCCGTTTCCTCCGAGATGCGCACCTGCGGCATCTCCCGCAGGTAAATGTTGGAGGCGTGGATGTCGATGGCAATGTCCGCACCGCGCATATCCTCGATAGCCTTATGGGCAATGTACTCCGCCGCAGGGCCGTCCGTGGCGCCGGGGAAAATGCGGTTCATATCCAAGTCAAACAGCGGCACACCGCGCTGGATCGTGTTGATGCCCAGCGGATTCATGGCCGGGTAAATATCGACGGTGCCGTGCAGATATTCCGGGTGCTGCTGAAGCTCCTGATTCAAGAGGAATGCCACATACTGCCCTTCCAATTCATCGCCGTGGATACCGGTCACAACGCAGAGACGCTTGCCGCCGTCGTTGCCCGGCAGCGGAACAATGCGGTTTTTGTGCAATTTCCACCGCTCATGTACAGAAAGCCCTAAATCGGCTACAATTTGATCCATCTCGCTCACACCTTTACAATTCTGTCACCCGCATACGGATACGCTGGCTTTGGGCTGCATTGCCAAAGAAAACTCCCTGCTCCACCGGGCAATCGCCTGAATCCCGCCCGACGCCGAACCGCAGATACCGTTCATCGGCAGCGCAGTCCCGCGTGGGGTCAAACCCATACCATTGCCCCTTGTAATAGATTTCTGCCCATGCATGGGTCGCCCCCTCCCCTACGCTGAGCCCCATGCAGTACCGAGCCGGCCAGCCAGCCAACCGTGCCAGCGCCACAAACACCTGCGCATAGTCCTGACATACGCCAACCCCGCCGCGCAGCGCTTCCTCTGCGGTGGTGGCGTTCGTGGTCACACCGGGTATGTATTGCAGCAGGCTGTGTACGGCGTGGCAGAGTGCCTCGGCCGCCTCATAAGTGCCGTCCTTTGGCATGGCGGAGGAAACCTGCAGCAGCGTCCGCCCCGGCTTCGTGCGCAGGCCGGAACACCGAAGCACGGGGTTGGGTTCGGGTTCTTCGGCCTTGCCCTGTTCCACAACAGCAACGCCGCTGCTGGCGTACCGCAATACCGTGTGGGGTTCCAATGCGCTGTACCAATAGACCGTGTTCCCAAAGCCGTCCCGAAAAGGCTGCGGCACAGGGCCGGGTTCTACGGTGACAGTGCATTGCTCCAGCCGCTGCACGGCGTCCGCCATAGGCACGCAGCGCAGCGCAAGTTGGTGGCCCGATACGGGTACGGAATAGTGTACCGTTGTATCGAAAGAGAAATTTAAACGTTTCATTGTTGTATCTTTGGCTGCAGGAAATTTTCCCGCCGTTCTTCTTTATATGTTGGGAAAAAGTCCCTCCACCGTCTGCACCAAAATCGGAACGGGCGGGGTAGGCTTTTCGGTATCCAGCAGGGCATCCACCAACAGAGCCAGCGACTCTTTGGAGGGCTCTAGCGGCGCTTTGTACAGGCGGTTGAAGAGCCGCTCAAATTCCTTTCGGACTGCATCCTTGGGGTAGCCCAGCCGCAGGTAGAGGTCTACCCGCTCCAGACTGGCTCCCGTCTTGATAATGCCGCGGTTTTTATCGTCGGTTATTTTTTCTTCACACGCCCCGCGGAATGCCATAATATCATCCAGCACCCACTGCAATTCCACCGCAGGGCCGCTGCTCTTGGCGGCAAGCTCCATCGCTGATACCGCCATCTGCACATAGGCCAGCGTTTCGGAGGTGAGCATTTCCCGCAGAACGATGGCGTTGTCATATGCATAGCTCAGGGATGCCGCCACAGAGGCCGGATTTCCCATATCGAAATAGTAACGCTTGATAAAATCTGCCGTGTCGCGGTAGTCTGCCGGGATGCCAAGCGCCGTGCAATAGGCGGCAAAATCGGCTTCCTTATCATCGGTGTAGGCATCGAACAGCGGGCGGGTAGCTTTCAGCGTCGTGCAGACACGCTCCAGATAGCGCCCCAGCCAATACATACGGTTTGTTTTATTCAATGTGACAGTACCCATGTGTCCTTAAACCCTCCTCCTTGCGAACTGTTGACCACAAAGCTGTCTGCGTCACGGCTGAACCGCGTCAGACCGCTGGGCCATACCGTTGTCTTTTCTCCCGCCAGCACAAAGGCGCGCAAATCTGCCTTGCGCGGTACTTCCCTGCCGTTTTCCATAATAGGAAGATCCTTGAAGTCGATCACTTCCTGCGCAATAAAGCGGCGCGGCTCGCGCTTTATCAAATCAGCCAAATCGGTGCGTTTTTCCTGCGTGAGGTCACGGCCAAAGACAACGCCGTAGCCGCCCGCTTCGGCCACATCCTTGACGACCAGCTTTTCCAGATTGGACAATACATAGCTGCGATCCTGCTCATAAAAAGGCAGATACGTCGGTGCATTCTGTAAAATCGGCTCTTCATCCAGATAATAGCGAATCATCTTAGGCACAAAATAGTAAATGCCTTTGTCATCTGCCGCGCCATTGCCGGGGGCATTCAGTAAGGCTACGTTTCCGGCGCGGTACGCCCCCACAACGCCGGGGATGCCAATCAGACTTTCCGGGAGGAATGTCGTCGGGTCAAGGTACTCGTCACTGATGCGGCGGTAAATCGCACCGACCTGCTCCGGACCCTGCTGCCCTCGGTAGTAGACCTTGTTGTCCTCTACGAACAGGTCGCCGGATTCTGCCAGCACCGCTCCGGTTTGCTCTGCCAGATAGCTGTGTTCAAAATATGCGGCATTGTAGCGGCCGGGGGTGAAAATCACGTTGATGCCGCCTGTGTTCACATTGTCCATGACGCTGCGCAGCAGGCTGCCATACTTGCGGTTATCCACAATATCGTTGTTGCGGAACGTGGTCGGGCTGCATCGGCGGCAAAGCTCCCGCGCAATCAGCGGATAAGATGCACCGGAGGGGATCCGCAGGTTGTCCTCCAAAATAAACCAGCCGCCGTCCTTGCCCTGCACCAGATCAATGCCGGATATATGGCTGTAAATACCCTTGGGCGGGGTGAAGCCGTCACAGGCGGGCAGATACCCGGAACCTGCAAAGGCGAAATCCTCCGGCACAACACCATCACGGATAATTTTTTTATCGCCGTACAAATCGCGCAAAAACAGGTTCAAAGCTGTAACGCGCTGCACAAGCCCCTTGTCCAGCGTCGCGAACTCCTGCGCCGTGATGATACGCGGCAGCGGGTCAAAGGGAAACAGCCGCTCTTGAAAATTGCCATTTTTGTAAATGCCGAATTTGACGCCATACCGCGCCAACTGGCGGTTGATACTATCCCGATGTTCTATAAGCTCCTGCATAGACTGCCTATCCTCTTTCCCTGTGATATAGAAAAAGGCGAAGATGCCCAGATGGGGCATCTTCGCCTTATATGTATTTATTGTAGCGGATAGAATCACTTTCGTCAAGTGCTGCGGTAGAAAAATATACGAATCTTACAGTTTTATAATCGTGACAAAGGTTTGAAAACCTTGAACCTGACCGAAAAGTACAAAAATGTAAGTGCTGGCAACAAAGAAAATAAGCCCAGCGGAAAGAGAGAAAAAAATGTTGTATCAGGTTATTGGCGTTGAGCGTAAAGAGGGCGAGTTCACCCCGCAGGACAAGCCGAACCAGAAGATTCACTATGATAACATCGTGTTCCATGTCGTCGGCCTGAAAAAGACCATCGGCGTTACCGGCCAGATCGCCGAGCAGCTGTCTATCAAGACCGTGGACGCCGGGGAGATCGTCGAAGCTGTCGGCGGCAAGGTTGAGAACGCCGTTGGCCGTCAGTTTGACTTTGAAACCCGCTACGGTAACAAGATTCGCGCGTGGGAGCTGGTGAAGTAATGCTTCCCGCCCCACCAGAAAACGCCCAGCCGCCACCATGTAATGTCAGCCGCACGGCTGACACTCCAAAGGCGCTACGTCCTTTGGAGTGTCAGTGCCAAGACACAAAACAAAAATGACAGTAAACAGGATGGTAGACTATGGGCGATACAAAAGCACCACCACGTTTGCGCAGTCGTCAGTGTATGTTTGTACTGTACCCCGAAAGCCAGCAGGCAGCAATTGACTACTGCAAGCATAACCTGCCCTGCGCATGGGCGCTGCACGATAAAGACGTACACACGCAAGCCGCGTTTGACGCCTACGTGAAAAAGCACGACGGAACACTCCCTGATTGGATGCCGGGGGATCTCAAAAAGCCGCACGTTCACTTTGTATGCAGCTTCCCAAACGCCCGCTATTTCAGCGGCATTGCAAAAGAGATTGGTGTCGAGGTCAACGTTATCCGCAAGGTAAATAACTTGTATAAAGCATATGTCTATCTCTGGCATATGCTCGACCCTGACAAATACCAGTATAGCAAAGATATTGTCGGTACACACGAGTTTGAAGAACCCAGCGAACACGCCGGTATGTCTCAGATGGAGGACGACCAAGTTCAAATTCTGCTGGATATGCCCACCTTTGACACCTTCAATGAGTTGTGTCGGTGGGCGTATGAACAAGGTTGTTGGGCGACGTTCAAAAGCAATTATGCCATGTGGCGTGACCAGTTCTTAGAGCGGCAACGCCTGCGGGATTTGGCGCAATCTGCCGATGAACGGCGTGCTGTGCAAGCCCGTCTTGCCGAACTCGGAAATTCTCAGCGCGTCACCGATGTGGACGGCTTCGGCCTCATGCCCGACAACCTAAAGGGAAATTTCTAATGAGAATCACACAGAAAACCTTATACGATTACGGCGAACTGCTGCCGGAAATTTGTCAGGCCTCTAGGGACGAAAACCTTGAATTTCTCTTGCTGTTGATCGCCGCAAAGACCGATATTGAACGGATGTATGCCAGTCAGTGCAACAACTATTCCGTGCTGGTTACATGCTTTGAAGATGCGCCGGACGATTACAAAATCGTTCCGCATGATTTCCAGTTGTAACGCTTACCCCCAAAAGCAAGCGATTACATAAAAACTTGAAGAAAGGAGAAGCAACTATGTACACCATGTTCGCCGCTGGCGACGGTGCAGAGGTTGCAAAAAGCGCTATGGATACCGTTATCGCCGCAATGGCCGATGTGTTCACCCTGTCCGGCACCGTCGTTACCGAGATCACTAAGCAGCCCATTCTGCTGTTCTGTCTCGCTGCTGGTCTGGTTCCTGTGGGTATCGGCATTTTCGCCCGTCTGAAGAACGCCGCCCGCGGCCGATTCAGACAAGCCCCAGCGGGGCGGGTAAAACCCGCCCCGCTATTTTTATTTTTGGGACAATAAAAAAGCCGCCATTACTGGCGGCGGAATTCATTGCAGGTTTCGGAAATATTCTGATTGCCCTTCATAGAGCGTTTTTTCTTGCAATTTATCAATCATGTTCAATTTGATTTTTATGACCGCTATTGCCTGCTCATTGCTTTCTGCATTCCAGTCTTGCTTCAGAAGCAGTAGTCCACGATAGTAGTCTTCGGTTCGCTTCATGCACTCGCGAAGAAGGTCTATTTCGTCCGTTGTAAATCTAAGAGTGAGTTTTCCATCGTCGGGAATTGCGGTTTCCTTTGTTTTAGCCTTTTTGAAAAGCCCCATTTAATCACAACCTTTATTTTTTGTTTATTCTATCACTCACTCATACAAGGAGCGGTCAATATGAAAGGAAAATATTCATCCCAGTTGCACAAAATTTTACCGATGGTCTTGTGCGTGTTGCTGTTCATCTGCACAATTCCCCCGATTATTTTTGCGGACGGTTACAGTTCTGCCGCTGGTGGCGTAACGCGCGGTGGGGGTGTGGGGCGGCTTAATGAAGGTCTTGCAGCTGATATTGCTGCTGCTCCTCGGTCTGGTGACCTTATTTATAATTCATGTGGTGCGGCATATTCTAGCAAAAGCAAAGGTAAAGGGTGATTGTCAATAGTGGGCGTAATAGCTGTCATCGAAAATCGATCTAAAGTAAAAAGAGACATAGAAAAAGGAACCAAAGTGTGATATAATAAAAAATCATATTTCAGCAAGTATCACCGCACGTGCTTCGTCACACATTTTGCACGAATATGGCAAATAGTGAAATGGATGTAAAAAATCTTTAATGCGTTATGGGAGATGCTTTGGATCTGAACAATGCGAAATGCTGATTATGAACGGTGTTTCGTGTATCCTTTGAGGTGACTCAAAAATCGAAATTGATGTAATAGCAGTAAAATTTTTATGAAACGGTGCGCCCTGCCGGGTGCGCTGTGTGGAGCAGTGTTGGTATGGCGTTTTCATCGGTACAATTTTTGTTTGTGTTTCTGCCGCTGTCGCTGGCGGTCTACTGGCTGTGTCCCCGCCGGGCGCGCAACGTGATCTTGGGGGCGTTCAGCCTGCTGTTCTTCGCGTGGGCGGGGCTGCGGGGGGCAGCTCTCCTCGTTGCGCTGGCCGGTGTAAACTGGCTGGGCGGTCTGGCGCTGGGGCGGCTGGGGCATAAGCGCCCGCTGCTGACGCTGCTTATTGCGGCTGACCTCGCGGTGCTGGGCGTCTTCAAATACGCTGGATTTGCGGCCGAGAGCATCAACGCATTGGTGCCGGGGCTGCTGCCGGTGCTCTCCCCCGCTTTGCCGCTGGGCATCAGCTTTTATGTGTTCACGGCCATCGGTTACTGCGTCGACGTAGCGGTGGGCAAGGTGCAGCCGGAGAAAAGCCCCTTCAAGTTCGCGGTGTTCCTCGCGTTTTTTGGGCATGGACCGTCCGGCCCCATCGTGCGGTACGCCCAGCAGCAGCCCCAGCTTGACCCCTGCGGCGAAGCGCGCCGCGTCTCGGCTGACCGCTTTTGCTACGGCATCAAGCGGCTGATTTTGGGTCTGGCGAAAAAAGCCATCATCGCCGATCAGCTTGCCTTGATCTACGCCAAGGTCGCGTCCGTCCCGGCGGCGATGCTGCCCGCGCCGATTCTGGTGCTGGGCTACACGGCCTACATGATGCAGCTCTACTTCGACTTTTCCGGCTACAGCGATATGGCGATCGGCATCGGCGAATTTTTCGGCATCACCCTGCCGGAAAACTTCGACTACCCCTATTTGGCTCGTTCCATCGGCGAATATTGGCGGCGGTGGCATATCTCGCTGTCCGGCTGGTTCCGCGACTATGTCTATATCCCGCTGGGCGGCAGCCACTGCCGCCTGCGCCGCACCTGCCTGAACCTTGTTATCGTCTTTGTGCTGACCGGCCTGTGGCACGGCGCGGCGTGGCAGTATGTCGTCTTTGGCCTGCTGCACGGCTTGATTTTGTGCGCTGAGCGCCTTGGCCTGCGCCGCGCGCTGGAAAAAACGCCGCGCTTTGTGCAGCACCTTTACACCGTCGCGGTGCTTTGGCTGACGCTGATTATCTTCGGCGCGCCGGGTCTGCGGGAGGGTCTTGCCGCGCTGAAGGGCATCCTGACGTGGCAGACCGGCGCAAAAGGCTACACGCTGGCGGCCTTTGCGGATACAAAGCTGCTGCTGATTCTGGCGGCGTCCATCCTGCTGTGCGGCCCCGTGCAGGCGCTGCGCCCCAAACTGCGGGAGGCTCTCTACGCGAAAAAAGCGCCGTCCCTCGCCGGGATGGCAGGGCTGCTGGTTCTGTTCTTCTTTGGCCTGATGCGTGTCACGGCGGGCACCTACAGCGCGTTCATCTATTTCCAGTTCTGACAGGAGGTGCAGATAATTGCGTAAAGCAGGTAAAATTGGCTTTATCGGCGTGTTCTGCGCCATCATCGGGCTGGCGTTCCCGGTGTTCAACATTTTTTCAAAGCAGCTGTCGATGGACAGCCACGAAAACCGCCTGATGACCGGTCTGCCGCAGGTGTTGAACAGCCCGCTGCGCGAGCTGCCGAAAAATCTTGACAACTTTTTTGTCGATAACTCGCCGTTCCGCTACCAGTTTGTGCTGGTGAACGCCGGGCTGGACTACGCGCTGTTCGGCACGAGCCAGAGCGACCAGGTGCTGCCCGGCAGGGACGGCTGGCTGTTCTACAAGGACGGCCCCAACGCCGCGCAGCCGATGGCAAACTATCAGGGTCTGGCCGAGCTGAACGACAGCGCCGAGACACTGGCCGAGGCCAGTGCGGGCCTGCAGATTTTGAGTAATAAGCTGGCCGAAAACGGCTGCACGCTGGTACTGGACCTGACGCCCAGCAAGGACCGCATCTACCGCGAGTACATGCCCGACGGCTACCCCATCGTGAACGAGGAAAACCGCACCGACCTGCTGGCGGCCTATCTGCAGAGCCATACGACAGTGCCGGTGGTCTGGCGGTATGACATGCTGCGCAGCCAGGCGCGGCAGAACGCCGACCGACTGCTGTACTACAAAACGGACACCCACTGGAACGCCGTCGGCGCGCTCATAGGGCTGGACGGCATCTTTGAGGCGCTGGACATGCCGACGCACCCGGCGGACAGCTACCCCATCGAGGCCGACGGCACGACCACCGGTGACATGGCAAACGTGGCGGCGCTCTACGCCAGCCTGCCCGCCGAGGAGACCTACGTGGTGCCGGGCTATGACCGGATGTTTGAGAAGGACAGCCGCGCCGTGCGGGTCATCGGGGATTCGTTCAGCGAATACTACATGCCGTACCTGCAGGCGCGCTTCACGAACAGCTGGCGTGAGCATATCGACACCTTCACGACGGACGTGGCCGAGCACCCGGGGTGCGACGTGCTGATTTTGGAGTTCAACGAGCGCAGCCTTGACAAGCTGCTGGCGATTCTCGAACAATTTTAAATAAAAACGGCTTGCCTGCGGAAAGTGCGCAGACAAGCCGTTTTCTGTGATGTAAGCGAAAATGTACAGGATAGTTGATGGTGTAAAGCAGCGGGGTTTGGTATACTGGGAACAGAAAAATCCGTGAAGGAGGAAAGAAAAATGCTGTTTGCAACATGGGTGGCGGCACTCAATATTTTGGTTTTTGCGGGGTTAGCGGCCGCGGTAATTTACCTGTTTGTGCTGATCGTGCGGGCGCTGAAAAAGTACATCGGCAGCAAGGAGATGCGGGAGGAAAAGCAGGCCGTGAAGCGCACCCTGGGCGAGACGCTGAAGGCCCACCGCACCCGCTGCCAGATGACGCAGGAGTTCGAGGCTGAGGCGCTTGGCGTGAGCCGCCAGACCGTATCCAAATGGGAAAACGGCAGCGCCGACCCGAGCACCACAAACTTGCTGGCTCTGGCCAAGCTGTACGGAGTGGAGGCGGAGGATCTGCTGAGGGGCGTGGAGAACAAGGCGGAGTGATGAGGCGGATTGGGGAACGGGAGCTAATGGCGAGGCGGTGCGGGAGGGATAAATCCCTCCCCTACAAATAGCCGGAAGGCTTGCGGTGATGCCTGTAGGGGGCGGCGTCCCCGACGCCCCGCGGGTAAGCAGCAGGCAACGGGCAGGGCGTAGGGCGGCCAGCCCTCTGGCCGCCGCGGAGGGGGAAGGATCCTCCCTGCGATGCTAAAGATAAAGGGGCGGTAAAGGCGGGGCGGCGGGCCGGGCATGCCCGGCCCCTACGGGGTGGCACAAACGGGTTGTGCACGAGAGGGGCAAGGGAGGGCGGCAGCCCGCCCCTTCGTAGTTGGCGGGTGGGTTCCCGGGAATGGGTGGTGACGCACAGCCCGTCGGGACCCCTCAGGCCGGCTAGCGCGGCCAGCTCCCCTGATGGGGAGCCTTTTTGCGGGCTGTCGCCCGAGATGGGGAGCAGCCGTTAAAAGATGCGGGGGTTCGGGGGAACACCCGAATTTAAAGTGGAGGAAGGCCCGACGGCGTTAAGAACGGACAGTAATACTGCGTCCGTTTAGCCGTCGGGCCTTCCGACTTCCTTATTGGGGTTCTTAGGGGCGTGTAGCCCCTAAGTCGCGGGTCCGCTGCGTCGAAACAGCGGCAGTTTTCTTTGCAAGCTTTCTTTTGCTGCCAAAAGAAAGCGAGTTCCCGGGAGGCAGCCGTCCCCGGTTCACCTCAAGCCTAAATCCGCCAGAATATCCGTCCGCGCATCCAGCGCCAGCGTGGCGATGCGGCGTATCCGCTCTGGCGTCATGTAGGGCGCTAACCCGCTGATGGAAAACGCACTTTCCGCGCGCCCGTCCGCCCCGGGGATCGCCACCGCCACACAGCGCACACCCAGCTCGTTCTCCTCGTCGTCGATGGCGTAGCCGTTCGCGCGGACCTCCACCAGCTGGCTGCGCAGCTCCTCTAAATCCGTAATCGTCTTGTCTGTCAGCTTCTGTACATTGCTGTGCGTCCAGATGTCCTCGAGCTCGTCGCCGGGCAGCGTCGCCAGGATCGCCTTGCCCACGCCCGTGCAGTACAGCGGACTGCGCAGGCCGACACGGCTCGACATCCGCATCGGGCCGCTCTCGGTCTTATAAATGTAGACGATGTCCCGCCCGTCGCGGATGACAAGGTGCACAGCCTCGCCGGTGCGCTGGCTCAGCCGCTCCAGATGCGCCTTCGCCACGCCCATAATGTCCATGCTGTCCACGATGCCGCTGGACAGCTCGAACATCTTCAGCGTCAGGCGGTAGTGGCCGTTTTCCTCGTCCTGCACGACGTAGCCCAAGCCTACAAGGCTAGCTAAAAGGCGGTGCACCGTGCTTTTGGCGAGGCCGGTCTCCCCTGCCAGCTTTTGCAGGCTGACCCCCGTGGGGTGGGCGGCCAGCTGCTCGATCAGCTGGAAGATGCGCTCTACGCTCTGCACACCGCTTTTTTCTGCCATGTTACCGGCCTCCCGCTAAAATTAACAAAAAATTCATATTTCGACAGAGTTTGCAGAAATTGCGAACCATGTTCCGTATTATGGAACGATTATAACAAAGTTTGCCGATTTTTTCAAGCACTTTTCCGAATTGCGGAATTCCCGGCCAAAGCTTGAAAAAATTGTGCGGCCTTCTGCCTGATTTTGCCCGATTGACGCCCGCCGAACCAGTGGATATAATAAAGATAACAAGTGCGGGCTACCGCCGCGGCGCGCAGGCGTCGGGCGGCCGCACACAATCAGTGTAAGGAGAATTGCTATGAATTCTGTTTTGCAGCGTGTGTATGAGATCGGTATTATCCCGGTCATTGCTTTTAACAATGTGGACGAGGCTCTGCCCCTGTGCAAGGCTCTGATGGCTGGCGGCCTGCCGGCGGCGGAGGTCACCTTCCGCACCGCCTGCGCCGAGGAGTGCATCAAGAAGATCCATGAGGAACTGCCCGACATGCTGCTGGGTGCCGGCACTGTCCTGACCGTCGATCAGGCTGACCGCGCTATGGCCGCTGGCGCTTCCTTCATCGTCGCGCCCGGCTTTGACCCTGAGGTCTGCCAGCACGTCATCGACAAGGGCGGCATCATGATGCCCGGTACCGCCACCGCCGGTGAGATGCAGCAGGCCATGAATATGGGCTGCGAGTGCGTGAAGTTCTTCCCCGCTGAGGCAAACGGCGGCGTGGACAAGCTGAAGAACATCGGCGCTGCCCTGAAGACCTGCAAGTGGATGTGCACCGGCGGCGTCAACGCCAAGAACGTCAACAACTACCTCGGCTACAACCAGATCGTCGCCGTCGGCGGCACCTGGATGTGCAAGAGCGACAAGATCAAAGCCGGCGCTTGGGACGAGATCACCGCGATGAGCCGCGAGGCCGTCGACGTCATGCTCGGCCTTGAGCTGGGTCACATCGGCATCAACTGCGCCGACGAGGCCGAGGCTGCCAAGACTGCCGAGACCATCGCCAACCTGCTGAGCATGGCTGTTAAGCCCGGCAACAGCAGCATCTTCGTGGGCAAGAAGGAATTCGAAATCATGAAGAAGCCCGGCCGCGGCACCAACGGCCACATCGCCATCCTGACGAACAACGTCGACCGCGCCATCTATCACCTGAGCCAGCGCGGCGTCAAGTTCGACATGGACAGCAAGAACGTCAAGGACGGCAAGACTGTTGCCATCTACTTCGCCGACGAGATCGCGGGCTTCGCGTTCCATCTGGTGCAGCGCTAATTTGGCGTAACCCCATCGTAAATCTGTAGGGAGCGGCGTCCCCGATGCCCCGCCCTGCTTAACAGTAAAAATAATAATTTTAAAAGGAGTTCACCATGAAAGTCGTTACTTTTGGCGAATTGATGATCCGTCTGCAGCCGTTCAACTACGAGCGCTTCGTTCAGGCCAACAATCTGGAGTTTACCTTCGGTGGCGGCGAGGCCAACGTTGCTGTTTCTCTGGCCAACTACGGCGTTGACGCTGCCTTCGTTACCAAGCTGCCCGCCCATGCCATCGGTCAGGCCGCTGTGAACAGCCTGCGCCGCTACGGCGTTGACACCAGCAAGATCACCCGCGGCGGCGATCGCGTTGGCATCTACTTCAACGAGAAGGGCGCTTCTCAGCGCGGCTCTGTCTGCATCTATGACCGTGCCAACTCTGCCATTCAGCTGGCTTCCACCGCTGACTTCGACTGGGATGCCATCTTCGAGGGCGTGGACTGGTTCCACTTCACCGGCATCACCCCGGCTCTGGGCGAGAATGTCGTCGACATCTGCCGCGAGGCCTGCAAGGCTGCGAAGGCACACGGCGTCAAGATCAGCTGCGACCTGAACTACCGTGGCAAGCTGTGGACCCGCGAGCAGGCCCGCGCTGCCATGACCGACCTGTGCCAGTATGTCGATGTCTGCATCTCCAACGAGGAGGATGCGAAGGACGTCTTCGGCATCGAGGCTGAGGCTACCGACATCTACGCCGGCGAGATCAACCGCGAGGGCTACAAGAGCGTTGCCAAGCAGCTGGCTGACAAGTTCGGCTTCGAGAAGGTTGCCATCACCCTGCGTGAGAGCCATTCCGCTTCCGACAACGGCTGGAGCGCCATGCTGTACGATGTCGCTTCCAACGAGTACTGCTTCTCCAAGAAGTACGAGCTGCGCATCATCGACCGCGTTGGCGGCGGCGACTCCTTCGGCGGCGGCCTGATCTACGCCCTGCTGAACGGCAAGAGCACGCAGGACGCTGTTGAGTTCGCGGTTGCTGCTTCCGCTCTGAAGCACTCCATCGAGGGCGACTACAACATGGTCACCGTCGCTGAGGTCGAGAAGCTGGCTGGCGGCGACGGTTCCGGCCGTATCCAGCGCTAATTTAACTTTACCCAGAAATCTGTTTGCATCATAGCAAAAGCCCCGCAGGCATTACGTCTGCGGGGCTTTTGCCGTTCCCACCTGCCGGAGGGATATTTTTTGCCCCGATTGTCAACCTTGACGCCGCTAAGACGTTGACATTCCGGCCTGCGGCGCGGTATACTGACCTACAGTCGGGCTTACAGGGGGGTGTGGATATGGTCAAGCAGCAGGTGCTTGCGGCGCTGGACGCAGCGCGCGGGCGGTACATCTCCGGGCAGGAGCTGGCCGCCCAGCTGGGCGTCAGCCGCACCGCCGTCTGGAAGGCCGTGGCCGCGCTGCGCAGCGACGGCATTCCCATCGAGGCCGTGACGAACCGTGGCTACACGCTGTCCCGCAATGTCGATGTGCTGAACACGGCGGCGGTGGCCGCCCTGCTGGACGCTGCGCCATTGCAGGCATTGCAGATCGAGGTCGTCGACCGGCTGCCCGGCACGAACGCCGCCCTGCGGACGCGCGCCGACGCCGGTGCGCCGGAGGGGCTTGTGCTCATCGCACAGGCGCAGTCGGCAGGGCGCGGTCGGGGCGGGCACAGCTTTTACTCGCCGCCCGGCGGGCTGTACCTGAGCGTGCTGCTGCGGCCGGAGATCAGCGCCCGGCAAGCCGCCGGCCTGACCGCGATGGCCGCCGTGGCCGCCGCCCGCGCCGCCGAGAAGCTCTGCGGCGCAGAGATTCGCATCAAATGGGTCAACGACCTCTGGAAGGACGGCAAGAAGGTCTGCGGCATCCTGACCGAAGCCGCGCTGGACTTGGAGTCCGGCATGCTGGACTACGCCGTGCTGGGGCTGGGCTTCAACGTCATTGCCCCGGCGGATGGCTGGCCGGAGGAGCTGCGCGAGGTAGCCGGGGCGTTGTACGAAGGCTCCCCTGCCCCCGGTGCGCGCGCCGCGCTGGCAGCCGCGTTTTTGAACGAGTTCTGGCCGATGTACCGCGCCGGGAGCCGCAGCGGCTATCTCGACGACTACCGCCGCCGTCAGGCGCTGGTGGGACGCCGCGTGCTGGTGACGCCCCGCAGTGGTGCGCCCCGTGCGGCGCTGGCGCTGGGCATTGACGACGAATGCAGAATGATCGTGCGCTATGACGGCGAAAGCCGCCCTGCCGCCGTAACAAGCGGCGAAGCAGGCGTGCGTCTATTATAAATTAAAGAGGGGTATCTCACAATGACAAAATCTTCTAGCAATGTCCGCCACATGGTGCTGTGCGCCATGTTCACCGCGCTGGTCGCCGTCTGCAGCCAGATCGCTGTCCCGATGCCGTGGGGTGTGCCCATCAATCTGGCACTGTTCGCCGTCTACATGGCGGGCACGATGCTGGGGCCTGTCTGGGGCACAGCAAGTCAGGTCGTCTTTATCGCGCTGGCGGCCATTGGCGTACCGGTGCTGGCAAACTTCCAAGGCGGCCCTTCGGCCATCTTCGGCAAGACCGGTGGCTATGCCATCGGCTACATTCTGGCCGCGCTGATCACCGCGCTGCTGTCCAAGGTGCTGGGGCGCAAGTTCTGGGCGCTCTGCGTCGCAATGGTCGTGGGCTGCGCCGCCTGCTATGTGCTGGGCACGATCTGGTTCATGATCCTGACCGGCGCTGACCTCGTGAGCGCCCTCGGCTGGTGCGTCCTGCCCTACCTGCCCGGTGACGCCATCAAGATCGCCCTCGCTGCTGTGCTGACCATCCAGCTGGATAAGCGTCTGAAAGGCAGCTTGGCGTAAATCCAAAAGACTTTTTTCCCCCCCCCACTTGGGGGGGGGAAAAAAGGCAAAAACAAAATCTCCCGCCCTGCTGGTCAGGGCGGTTTTTTTATGCTATAATACCTGTGTATACCAAAACGTAAAGGAGCCGTGCCGATGAAATGGCTTGCTGTTGACTATGGCGATTCCCGCACCGGGCTTGCCGGGTGTGATGCCGGGGAGACCATCACCTCCCCTATCACGCCGCAGATCGAAGAAAAAAGCATGAACAAGGTTGCTGCCGCTGTGACAGAGGTGCTCACCGCCCGTGGGGCGGAGGGACTCGTCTGCGGCCTGCCGAAAAACATGGACGGCACCGAGGGCAGCCGCGCCAACAAGAGCCGCCGCTTTGCCCAGCGCCTTGCCAACACCGCCGGTTTGCCTGTCGTACTGTGGGACGAGCGCCGCACCACCGTCTCGGCCGCCGCGATTTTGGCCGACAACGACACCTTCGGTGCCAAGCGCAAGGAGCGGCTGGATTCTGTGTCTGCCGCTGTCATTTTGGAGAGCTTTCTGAACTGGCGCGCCCATCACCCCGGCGAGGAACCGCCGGAGCTCGTGCGCCCCGAACAATAAAAGGAGAATCACTATGTCGAATGCAGCTGAACCTCGCTTCCCCACCCATGTGGCGATCATCGTCGACGGCAACCGCCGCTGGGCAAAACAGCGCATGATGCCGGTCAGCCTCGGCCACAAGGCCGGGTTTGACCGCCTGCGCGAGATCACCCGCTACGCCGTCGGCGACCGCGGTGTCTATGTGCTGTCGCTCTACGTCTTCTCGACCGAGAATTTCAGCCGCGACGCCAAGGAAGTCGGCTATCTGATGGACTTGTTCGCCAACAACTTCCGCACCATCGCCGACGAGATGAACGAGCGCGGCTGCAAGGTGCTGTTCAGCGGCCGCCGCGAGGGGCTGCAGCAGCGCGTGCTGGACGCTATGGACTACATGATGGATTTGACGAAGGACAACGACAAGGGCATCGTGAACTTCTGCTTGAACTACGGCAGCCACGCCGAACTGGTCGACGCGACCCGTGCCATCGCCGCCGAGGTCAAGGCCGGCACGCTGGAACCCGACGCCGTCGACGAGAAGGTCATCGAGAAGCACCTCTACCGCGACCTGCCCCCGGTCGATTTGATGATCCGCACCAGCGGCGAGGAGCGACTGTCCAACTTCCTGTTGTGGCAGTGCGCCTACGCCGAATTCTACTTCACGAAGACGCTTTTCCCCGACTTCACGAAGGAGTGCTTCGACGAAGCCTTGGCCGAGTACGCCCGCCGCGACCGCCGCATGGGCGGGAACACGAAGAAGTAATTGAAAACCCGCAAACTACACAAACCGCCCCCGCGAACTTTGGCAAAATTGCCAAGGTGCTGCGGGGGCGGTTGCTGCATATACTAGGGGTATCAGCCGACGGATTCGAGCCCGTTGTTGGCGCTTGTATAGGTCGTGATCGTCACGCTGTTGATCGTGATGGCCGCGTCCTCCACCGGACGGTAGGTGTCGTTGCCGTCGTCGTCCTTTGTGGTCTCGACGCAGGCCATCGCGTCCACGACGTCCATCCCCTCGTACACCTGCCCGAAGACGGTGTCGGTGTTGTCGAGGTACGGCAAACCGCCTACAGCGGCGTAGGCCGCGACCTGCGCGTCGGTGTAGCCGTTGGCGGTCAGCTCGGCCTGCTGGTCGCCGCTGCTGACGCTGTCCGGCAGCGCGGTGACAAAGTAGAACTGGCTGTTGCCGCCGGTGACGTCGCCGCCCGTCGCAAACGCCGCGCAGAGCGCCCCGGCGTAGTGCTTCAGGTCGGCACTGGCCTCCAACGGGTAGGGGTTGTTGCTCCAGATCGTAGAGCTGCCCGTGCCGGTGCCGGTGGCGTCGCCGCCCTGCACGGCAAAGCCGTACTCGCTGCGCCAGATCGTCGTGTTATCGTAATATCCGCTGCGCGCCAGTCCCACAAAGTTGTAGACGGCCATCGGCGCGGCGTCCGGGTACAGCACGGCGCGCACCTCACCCAAGGAGGTGTCGAACACGGCGATCGTATCGCCGTCCTGCGGTGCGGTAAACTGCCGCTCACTGCTGGTGAGGGCGTCCGGCCGGGTGGGCGGGGTCTTTTTATTTTGGCTGCCGCAGGCGCACAGAAGTGCCAGCGCAAGCACCGGCAGCAGGCAGATGGCTCGCTTCATGAGGAAACCTCCGTAAAAAAATCCTAATCAAATGTATTATACCACAGAATATCCCGCTTGAACACCCTTGACGTTTGGACAAAAAAAGGGTACACTATAAGCATCAAATACGAACGACCACAGGAGGTCATTATGTCTGACGAACTGAGCCCGGAAATGCTGGAAGAGGCTGCGCCCGACCTGCTGACGCTGGAGGACGAGGACGGCAAGGAGGTCACCTTTGAGGTGATCGATGCCACCGAGGTCAACGGCACCCGCTATCTGGCAGTCATCCCCTATCAGGAGGATCCGGAGAGCCTGCAGGAGGATGCAGAGCTGATCCTGATGCGCATCGGCACTGACGATGAAGGCGAGTATATGGACATCGTGGACGACGATGAAGAACTGCTCACGGTTGGCAAGGTGTTCGAGGAGCGGCTGCGCGCGATGTACGACATCGACGATTCTGAACTGCAGTAAAGCGCGGTAACGCGCTTTCACCCCTGCGTGGTTCGATTTGTTGCGGCCTTATAGAATCCTACTAATCAAATTTAGGGAGTTCGGGTCGAGAGCCGGATTGCAGACCTCCCGCTTCGGCGGAAGAAGGGAGCAGGAACGCCCTCGTAGGACACCCACCTGCCTGTACCGGTAGGTTTTGATTGGCTGCAGACGGCTGCGCGGGGTTTTTAATGAAAGCATCCCGGACGGGGACTCCCTGTCCGGGTTTTTGGGTTATACGATGGGAAAGGGGTGTTTGTCTGTGGCGGATCGTATCCGTGTCGGGGACAAGCTCCCCTTCTTTTTGTACGACACGCCCTACAGTGCGCGGAATCGCTTCCGCGACCTACTGGCGGCCAACGCGCCGCTGGTGCTCGTCTTTATGGCCAACTTCGGCCACCCGGTCACCCGCACCTTCGCCAGCCGGTACGCCAGTACATACACGGCCTTGCAGGACGGTGGATTCGCGATGGTCGTGCGCTCCCGCGCGGACAAGCTGTCCCGCAGCATCGGCCCCGACACGCTGCCCTATCCCCTGCTCTGCGACGCGGCGGGCGTGCTGTACGAGCATCTGAACATCCCCACGAGCAAAAGCACCCTGATGAGCTATTCGCTGGAGGGGTGGCGCATTCTGCGCGAGGCAAAAAAGCAGGGCTATCACCCAGCCAAGGGCGCCGAGCAGCAGCTGCCGCTGACGCTGATCCTCGACCGGGACGGCACGGTGCTGTTCTGCCACTACGGCGCGAGCCTGACCGACGTGCCGGAGGATTGCGCGGCCATCCAGAGCCTGTTGGAGGAACTGGAACTGACCCCTGAACACAGCGAGGATGCCTACGAGGAGGAGCTGCAGGCCGCCGTGGCCGCCCGCCCACGCCCGCGTGCCCACCATGGCCGCCGCGCACCGGAGACGACCGACGAGTTCCAGCCCGTGCGCCCCATCCGCGAGTACACGGTGCCCGATCTGGAGAAAACCTCGATGTTCGGGCTGTTTGATGACCCCTATGACGATAACTGAAAAACGTCCATCCCGTCGGGGATGGACGTTTTTGTGTAAAAATGCTTCCCCCTCAGGGGAAGGCATTACCGCATTACTGCAGCTTTCGCGGCGCGGACAGCGTCCGGGTCGGTCTGCTGGATGTGCCACTCGTCGAGGCCGGGCAGCCCCATCGGGATGCCCTCGCGACGGAAGGTCATGCCGCTTTCCAACAGCGTCTTGCAGCTGGCGTGGAACGCCCGCGCACCGGGCAGCGCCGCGCGCAGCTCGTCGATGACCACCGCGTTGACGCCCGCGCCGATGAGCACTTCGGGACCGTACAGTTCGTCCCGAAGGCGCAGCAGCTCGGCCAGCTGGGGCACGGCGTCGCGGCAGCTGGCCGCCCCGCCGCTCGTCAGTACGGTGTCGATGCCCAGCGCCGCCGCCGCGCGGTAGGTCTCGGCTAGATTGCGGGAAACATCGATGCAGCGGTGCAGCGTGACCGGCGCGCCGCCGCAGGCGTCCAGCAGCGCGCGCATGGCGGGCAGGTCGAGCGTGCCCTTCGGCGTCAGCGCGCCGATGACAAAGCCGTCCGCCCCGGCGGCGCGCAGCGTCTCGATCTGGCGGCACAGCAGGTCGATTTCCTCTTTTGTATACAGGAAATCCCCCGCCCGCGGGCGCATCAGGCAGCGCACGGGCAGGTCGATCTCTGCCTTGATCTGCCGCAGCAGGTCAGCGTAGGGCGTCAGGCCGCCCACGGCCAGCGCACTGCAAAATTCCAGCCGGTCAGCCCCGCCGACCTTTGCGGCACGCGCCGAGGCCAGACTGTCGACACAGACTTCCAACAATTTCATGATGGGTCACGTCCCCTTTTCGCTTTTTGAACATTGTAGCATAGAGCTTTGCTTACAGCAACCCCCGCGCGGCAAGGAACCGTGCGGGGGCTGCTGCAGTTATATGTATCACAACGAATAGGAGTAAGCAGAAAAATCAGGCGGCGTGCCCGCCACGCACAACGCGCAGCTGTACTACGGGGCGCTCATGGGTCGCAGGTGCGGCCTCGGCGGGGGTGTCCAGAAGAATGCCGCAGACCGCGTTGAGCATGACGACCGACGCCAAAAGCCCCACGATGGCCGCCCAGAGAGGCATCGTGCCGGACGCAGCGGCGGTCAGAATTGTGCCGCCGAGCAGGATGGACGCCGTGGCAGTGAGCCTGCACAGCTTTGTCTTGATAAGTTCCCAGTTCATACCGATACCTCCAGATGTGCCGACCCCGCATGGCCGACGGCTGCATATTCAACAACTGACAACAGTGTGTTGTTTGTTGCTCTTACTATAATACATCTGTTGGTTGTTGTCAAGAGAATTTCACAACTTATTTTTGAAGAAAATTCCGAAAAACCCTTTACAAAAACCACAGGCGGTTGTATAATGAGACTAAACAAATGGGCGCACCCACAAGATGCGGCCTTTCCCCCCTACTTTATAAGAAGGAGTTTTCCCCATGTTTGCAGAGCGCTTAAAAGAGGCACGCAAGGCCAAACGATACAGTCAGGCCGAGGTTTCCAAGATGCTGGGCGTCACCCAGCAGGCCGTCGGCAAGTGGGAGACGGGGCGTTCTACCCCTGACCCGCAGACCGTGGCACGTCTGGCAGAAATTCTTGACACCCCCACGGATGTCCTGCTGGGGCTGCGCAAGGAGCCTGCCGCTGCCTCCGCCGTGGGGCGCAACGCGTTCAGCCGCTATACCGAGTCCCAGATCCCCGTCGTTGGGACGGTGCGCGCCGGGTATGGGGCGCTGGCCTTTGAGGAGGACTACGGCAAGGAGTATGCCTGCGTCAAAGACCCGGAAAATTATTTCTTCCTCGTCGTCAAGGGCGACAGCATGGAGCCGCGCATCTCGGACGGTGACTTGGCACTGGTACACCGCCAGAATACGCTGGACAACGGCGACCTCGGCGTTCTCGTCTACGGCGCGGACGGCGAAGGTACGCTGAAAAAGTATATCCAGCGCGGCAACTCGGTCATCCTGCACCCCTTCAACCCAGATTACGAGGAACTTGTCATCAAGGGCGAGGAGCTTGACCACCTGTATATCGCGGGCAAGGTCGTCGAGACGAAGGCCAAGTGGTAACTTCGCCTTACAATTCTATTGTAGCACACGGTAAGTCCTATAATTTGGACTTTGAACGGCAAAACAGAAAATTTTTGAAAAATGCTGCCCGCGGCAGACCTTGCAGAACAAGGATATGCGGCGGGCTGTATTTTTTATACCTTTTTTTTCGGGAGGCGGGCACGTTGGACATAGCGGAAAAACTGGAAATTCTGGCGGACAGCGCAAAATACGATGTGGCCTGCACGTCCAGCGGCGTCGACCGACCGGGGCGGCACGGCGCACTGGGCAGCAGCGTTTCGGCGGGCATCTGCCATGCCTTCACGGCGGACGGGCGGTGCGTTTCCCTGCTGAAGGTGCTCTACTCCAACGTTTGCAGCTACGATTGCAGCTACTGCGTCAACCGCCGCTCCAATGACCGCCCGCGCGCGACCTTTACCCCGCATGAGTTGGCCGACCTGACGATCGGCTTCTACCGCCGCAACTACATCGAGGGGCTGTTTTTGTCCAGTGCAGTGCTGGGCACACCCGACCGCACGATGGAGCTGATGATCGAGGCGCTGCGCATCCTGCGCGAGGAGTACCACTTTAACGGCTACATCCACGCCAAGACGATCCCCGGCGCTGATCCGCTGCTGGTGGAGCGCATCGGCTTGCTGGCCGACCGCCTGTCGGTCAATATCGAGCTGCCCAGCGAGGTGAGCCTTTCGGCGCTGGCACCGGACAAGAAAAAGACCGCGATCCTGCGCCCGATGGGGCAGATCGCGGTGCAGAGTGCGCAGAGCAAAAAAGAGATGGTGCTCTACCGCGGGGCAAAGCCCTTCGCCCCGGCCGGGCAAAGCACCCAGATGATTATTGGCGCGACGCCGGAGACGGACCGGCATATCATGGACTTGAGCGAGGGATTGTACAGGAAATACGCGCTGAAACGTGTGTTCTACTCGGCCTATCTGCCGGTCGTGGCGGACAGCCGCCTGCCTGCCCTCGACACAAAACCGCCGCTGCTACGGGAGCATCGGCTGTATCAGGCGGACTGGCTGCTGCGGTACTACGACTTTTCGGCGCGGGAGCTGCTGACCGAGGAGGAGCCGAACTTCGACCCCTATCTCGACCCGAAATGCAACTGGGCGGTGCGCCACCCGGAGTTTTTCCCCGTGGAGATCAACACCGCACCGAAGGAAGCACTGCTGCGCGTGCCGGGCATCGGCCCCAAAAGTGCGCTGCGCATCGTGCAGGCGCGGCGGATGCAGCGGCTTGGCATGGCAGAATTGAAGCGCATCGGGGTCGTGCTCAAGCGCGCGCAGTATTTCATCACCTGCACCGGGCGGGCGGCGGCGCACGGAAGCCGCGCCGAGATCGCCAACGCGCTGCTTGACCCCAAGGCGTTCAGCATCGGGATGCAGCAGCTTTCCTTGGATGAATTTGTGCCGCAGGCATTGCCGGAAGCTGCCCCGGCCGTGCAGAAGCTGGCCGCCAACGGCATGGCGGCGGACGCAGCGGCAAAAACTGTGCGGCAGGAGGCGTTGCAATGTCTTACGAAGCGCATGTGACCGATGTGGCCTACTGCTACGACGGCAGTTTTGCGGGGTTCCTCTGCTGCATTTTCGAGAGCTACGCCCGGCACGAGATCCCGACCGAGGTCTGCCCGCCGGAGGAGGGCCAGCTGAATTTTTTCGGCACGCGGGAGATCGTGACCGATCTGCAGCGCGCCCAGCGCGTCGCGGCCGGGCTTGACCGATTGGGCACACAGGTGAAATACCGCATTACAACGGGATTTCTCTGCGCCGACCCCGGCAAAGACCTGACGCTGCTGCGGTTCGCGCGGCTCTGCTTTGAGCAGGGCGGCCGCGCCGTGCAGATGCTGGGGCAGCCCGACGTGGCGGCGGCCTTTGCCATTGAGCGCGCCGTCAACAACGAGGCGAGCAAGTTCATCGAGTTCATTCGGCTCGAACAGCGCGGTGACATGCTGGGTGCGGCCATCCACCCGAAGCATCAGGTGCTGCCGTTGCTGCGCGGGCATTTTTGCAGCCGCCTGCCGGACGAGAACTTCCTGATTTTCGACGCGACCCACGGCACGGCACTGGTGCGGCGCGGCGGGCAGGTGCAATATTTGGCGATGCGGCATTATATCCCCTGCGCTGACGAGGCCGAGCTGGACTGGCAGCGGATGTGGAAGCGGTTCTTCAAGGCCTTGACGATCGAGGAACGCCGCAACAAGAAAGCCCAGATGAACCACGTGCAGAAGCGGTTCTGGAAGGATATGTGCGAGATGCAGGCGGACGTGATTTAAGCTTCCCCCCACGGGGGAAGGCTTTTGGGAGCTTCACTCGTAATCATACTCCGGGTTGGCGGCCTGATATTCGGTCAGCCAGCGGAGAAGGCGCTCGGTGTCGGCGCAGCTCAGGCGGCCGGTGTCGGCCAGCGTGCGCACCATGACGCGGATGTCGCCGCCGTACAGCGTTTGCAGGTGTGCTTGGCTGACCACGCCGCAGTAGGTCGTGCGCCGCACCAGCGGTGTATAGAGATTCTTGTTCCCCTGCTTCTCGGTGCGGACGAAGTTTTTCTTTTCGAGGCGCAGCAAAAAATTCAGCAGCGTCGAGTCCGCCCAGCGGCACTCCTGCGGCAGCTGCGCGCTGATCTCGCGCCGGGTAGCCGCGCGATTGCACGCCCAAAGCGCAACCATGACCTGTTCTTCACTGCGGGAAAGTTGTTCCATGATGTACTCCTTATTTGCGTTATGCCCCTTTTCTGGGGATGTTTGTAGGGAGGGGGCTTGCCCCCTCCGCGGCGGCCTGAGGGCAGGCCGCCCTACGTATTGCCCGGAAGCGACTGCTGTGCGGGGCGTCGAGGACGCCGCCCCCCTACGCCACAAGATTATCTTTTACAAATGTGGCAATAAGCACTGAATATATTTTACATCTGTGGAAGATATAAATGCAACTCGAAATATTGTACAAAAATTCCGGCCTGAATTTGACATGCTAAGCAAATATCTACCACAAACGTCTTATATAGTGTTCCTTCCAGAAAAACAATTAGTCACTTTACAGAAACACATGCCGGATTTTGGGCGTTTTTCGTGTTTTTGCCCGCTTGCCCGACCGGGGGCAAAGCTCCTATAATAAAGGCATACCGCAACGGCGCGGCAGATGCGATCCGCCGTGCGGGTCGCATTTGATTTACTGTAGGAGGAAATTACGATGGCTAGAGTTTACAATTTCAGCGCCGGCCCTTCGATGCTGCCGGAGGCTGTTCTGAAAACCGCACAGGCAGAGCTGCTGGACTACCACGGCTCCGGCATGAGCGTGATGGAGATGAGCCACCGCAGTAAATGGTTTGACGAGATCATCACCAACACCGAGGCCGCCATGCGCCGGGTGCTGAACATTCCCGACAATTATAAGGTCGGCTTTTTCCAGGGCGGCGCGACCCAGCAGTTTGCGATGGTGCCGCTGAACTTTATGACCACCGGCACGGCAGATTACCTTGTGACCGGCAACTTCAGCAAGAAGGCAGCCGAGGAGGCCGCCAAGTTCGGCACGGCCCGCATTGCCGCCAGCAGCAAGGACAAGAACTTTACCTACATCCCCGACGTTGCGGCCATCGACTATGACCCGAACGCCAGCTATATCCACATCTGCCAGAACAACACGATTTTCGGCACAAAATATGTCGATGTACCGCAGGTGGACGGCATCCCGCTGGTGGCAGATATGAGCTCGATGATCTGCTCCGAGCCGGTGGACGTCAGCAAGTACGGCGTCATCTACTTCGGCGTGCAGAAGAACATTGCCCCTGCCGGTATGGCGGTGGCCATCGTGCGTGACGACCTGCTGGGCAAGGCCGCCAAGGGCCTGACCCCTGACAAGATCCCCACGATGATGAACTACACGACCCTGCTGAACGCCGACAGCATGTACAACACCCCGCCGTGCTGGTGCATCTACATGACCGGCCTCGTCATGAACTACCTTGAGAACGAGATCGGCGGCCTGGAGAACATGCAGAAGCGCAACGCCGCCAAGGCCAAGGTGCTGTACGATTACCTCGACGGGCAGGACTTCTACAAGAATCCCGTTGAGAAAAAGTACCGCAGCATGATGAATGTCACCTTCACCAGCCCCGACGCCGACACCGACAAGGCGTTCTGTGCCGCGGCCACCGAGGCAGGCTTCGTCAACCTGAAGGGCCACCGTCTGGTGGGCGGCATGCGCGCGTCCATCTATAACGCCATGCCTGCCGAGGGCATCGACAAGCTGGTCGACTTTATGGAGAAGTTCCGCAGGGAGCATTGATTGGCCGCACAGTAGGGGTCGGACATGCCCGGCCCGCGGCACTTTGGCAACAACCCGTGAGAGGGCCGCTGCGTAAGGCTGAGGGCCGGACATGTCCGGCCCCTACAGCGCAAAATAAGGGGAACAGGGAGTAACGATATATGTATACCATCAAAACATTGAACGCTATCTCGCCGGTGGGTCTGGCCAAGCTGCCCGCCAACCAGTTTGAGATCGACAACGAGGCCGCTGCACCGCAGGGCATTCTGGTGCGCAGCGCCGATATGCACGATGCCCCGCTGCCCGACAGCCTGCTGGCCATCGCCCGCGCGGGTGCCGGTACGAACAACATTCCCGTGGAGGACTGCACGAACAAGGGCATCGTCGTGTTCAACACGCCGGGCGCCAACGCCAATGCCGTGGCCGAGCTCGTCGTCGGTGCGCTGGTCGCGGGCAGCCGCAATCTGGTGGACGCCGTGAACTGGGCGCAGACCCTCAAGGGCCGTGATACGATTGCCAAGGACGTGGAGAAGGGCAAAAAGGCCTTCGTCGGTCCCGAGCTGCGCGGCAAGACGCTGGGCGTCATCGGTCTGGGTGCCATCGGTGCGCGCGTGGCCAACGCCGCCGTCGCGCTGGGTATGGAGGTTTTGGGCTATGACCCGTATATTTCCATCGATGCTGCGTGGAGCCTGTCCCGCAGTGTCCAGCACTGTGTCACGCTGGGCGATATGCTGCCCCGCTGCGACTACCTGACCATCCATGTCCCCTACCTGCCCACGACCCGCCACACGATCAACGCCCAGACGCTGGCTATGTGCAAGGACGGTGTCCGTGTCCTGAACTTCGCCCGCGGGGAGCTGGTGGACAATGCCGCCCTGCTGGACGCGCTGAACAGCGGCAAGGTCGCGCAGTATTTCTGCGACTTCCCCACCGAGGAGCTGCTGGGCGTCAAGGGTGTGCTCTGCACGCCGCATCTGGGCGCCAGCACGCCGGAGAGCGAGACGAACTGCGCCGTGATGGCCGCCGCCGAGCTGAGCGACTACCTGAAAAACGGCAACATCAACCACAGCGTCAACCTGCCCGACGTCAGCCAGCCGCGCGTCGGCGGGCACCGCATTTGCATCATCCACAAAAACGCGCCGGGCGCAATCTCGGCCATCACCGGCATCCTGACCGAAGCGCACCTGAACATCGAAAACATGGTGAACAAGGGCAAAAAGGATGTCGCCTATACCCTGCTGGACGTGACCGGCAACGTAACCGACGATCTGGCCGTGAAGTTGGGCGCCATCGAGCCCGCCATCCGCGTGCGCGTCCTGTGATTGTGAAAAAATTGCGTAAAAATGTGTAAAAGAAGCACCCTCCGCTGCCGCGCGGAGGGTGCTTTTTGCATACTAAAAAAATACTATGACTTAATATAGTAATATACGCTCTCCAATTATGAAACCGGAAAGCCCCGGCCTGACGCGCGGGCGTTGATTGTACTGGCGGATTTTTTCCATGTGAACATTGATTATCCTGTCAGCAGAACAGAGCTGCCGTCAATGGATGCAAAACGCATTTCCAGCGAGCTGTCAAAAGTGCAGCTACAGCTGGAAAAAATCAAAATAGACCTGCAAAAATAGTGCGGCATTTGGAAAAGGACTGTACCAGTCGATAGAGAAAAGCCCCGATAGCAGGGGCTTTTTTGTTGTCTTTGCCCAAAAACCAAACAAATCGGAACAATCGCCCCAATACGGCTTTTTTTGCGCGGGTTTTTATGGTAAAATCAATGAGAAATCAAGAAGTGAGGAGGGGCCGCCCGTGACGAACGCGCCGAAAACTGTACTAGCCATCCATGATCTGCCGGGCCTCGGCCGGGCAGCGCTGTCCGTCATCGTGCCGGTGCTCTCGACGCTGGGGGTGCAGGCGGTGGCGCTGCCCACGGCGGTGCTGTCCACCCACACGGGCGGGCTTGGCGTGCCTGCTAAGCTGGCCGACCCGCGCTACGGCTCCGCTGCGCTGGCACAATATCATCGGTTGGGCGTGAAATTTGACTGCATCTACTCCGGCTATCTGGCGGACGCGGCGCAGGCAAAGCTCGTCGAGCAGGCGTTCGACCTCTGGCCGCAGGCGTTCAAGGTCGTCGACCCGGTGCTGGGCGACGGCGGGCGGCTGTACAGCGGGCTGGGCGCGGACATGGTGCCTGCCATGTACAACCTGTGCAGTAAGGCCGACTTGATCGTGCCCAACGGCACCGAGGCGGCGCTGCTGCTGGGCGACCCGCTGCCCGGCGTGGGCAGTGCCGGGCAGGCGGCGGAACAGGCCGCGCGGCTGACCCGCATTGCGCCGAATGTTGTTGTTACGGGCGTGACCGGCTTGGGCGGCGGGCGGTACATAGGCTGTGTGGGCGCGGCGCGCGGCGGCGAGGGTTACACCGTAAAAACACCGCTGCTGCCCCGGATGTTCCACGGCACGGGGGATATTTTTGCCGCCGTGCTGGTGGGACGCATCTTGCAGGGCAATGTGCCGCAGGCCGCCGTGCAGGCAGCCGCCGCCTTCGTGGCCGAGTGTATCCGCCAGACCCCGGAGGGCGCAGACGAACGTCTGGGCGTCTGGTTGGAAAACGCTTTGCCGAAGCTAAGGCAGGAGTGAGCGGGAACTGCCCGCCGGGGTGAGGGCACCCCGCCCTACGGGTGATCATAGGGGCGGATTTAATATCCGCCCGCACCCTCCCCCAAGGGAGGGCAAGAAAGAGATAAAGGACTGTAAATTTATGCCAACCTTGAATATCGTATTGGTCGAGCCGCAGATCCCGCAAAACTCTGGTAATATCGCGCGTACCTGCGCGGTGACGGGCGCGCGGCTGCATATGGTGGGGCCGATGGGATTTACCGTCGACGATAAAAAATTAAAGCGTGCCGGGCTTGACTACTGGCACCAGCTTGATATAACATATTATAAAGACTTGGCGGACTTTTTTGCTAAAAACGAAGGCCCGTTTTTCTACTTCACGTCCAAAGGTCCGCGCCGCCATGTGGACGTGAACTACCCCGACGGCGCGTATCTGGTCTTTGGGCGCGAGGACGGCGGTCTGCCGGAAGAACTGTTGGCCGCCCACGAGCCAGACTGCGTGCGGATGCCGATGCGCAAGGGTGAGCGCTGCCTGAACCTGTCCAACGCGGTGGCGGTGGGCGTGTACGAGGCGCTGCGCCAATGGGACTTTGCCGACTTGGAGACCTGCGGGCAGCTGACCCGCTACGAATGGAGTGAGGATGTAAAATGAGCAAGATCGGTTTTCTGACGGATTCCTGTTCCGACATTCCGCAGGAGCTTGCGGATAAATACGGCATCGAGGTCGTGGGCTTCCCCATCAATCTCGATGGCAAAGAGTACATGGAGCGCAAGGACTTCACGAACGACCAGTTCTACCAGATGATGCGCGACGCGCAGGGTGTGCCCACCACCGCCGCCATCACCCAGCTGCAATTCTGTGAAATTTACGCCCGCTATGTCGACGAGGGCTACACCGACCTCGTCTACCTGAGCATCAACGCGGGCGGTTCCAGCACCTACAACAACGCCGTCAAGGCGATGGAGCTGCTGGAGGAAGAGCGCCCCGGCTACACGATGAAAATTCAGGCCATCGACAGCCACACCTACTCGATGCCCTACGGCTGGTATTTCTGTGAGTGCGCCCGTAAGGTGCGCAACGGCGGCGAGCTGGCGACCTGCGTTGCCGAGCTGAAGCAGAAGCTGGACTGCGTGGAAATCTGTCTGGCCGCCTACAGCCTGAGGCAGATGAAAAAGTCCGGCCGTGTCAGCGCTGCCGCCGCCGTCGTGGGCGACCTGCTGGGCATCCGCCCCATCATCAGCCTGAACGCGGGCGTCTCGAAGGTGGAGGCGAAAGTCCGCGGTGACGCCGCCGTGCCCGCCGCCATGCTGAAATGGGTCGAGAGCCGCGTCGACTCGATGAAGGACACCCCCTACATGGTGGCCTACACGTCCAGTACCGCCAAGCGCGACGAACTGGTGAAGCTGTGCAAAAAGGCCTTCGGCCATGCGCCGCTGATCGTCTTCCAGCTGGGCGGCGTCGTCAGCGCCAACACCGGCCCCGACGGCATCGCCATCGTCTACGAGGGCAAGCCCCGCAATCTGGAGGCCTACGCCCCGCAGCTGCCGTAAAGATTTATTGCGGGTACCATTATGGGCTTGCACTTTACCCGATGATGTAGTATAATACAGACAGTTCTTATACCATACCAAGAACTATTATGGTTGCTATGATAAGGTCATGGAACCGTAAAGCTCTGACGCCCTGCCAAATGGCAGGGCGTCATCTTTTTTGTCAAATTTTCGTTTAAATCGTCAGTTGTCAACAGACTTGTGATACGATATGATAATAGAAAAGGTGAAAGGATGTGCGCATGATGAAGCATCCCTATGGAATTGGTTTGGATATTGGTGTTGCGTCCGTGGGCTGGGCAGTGGTGGCGCTGAATGAGAATGCGGAGCCCTATGGCCTGATTCGCTGTGGCTCTCGGATATTTGACAGAGCAGAACAGCCGAAAACTGGCGAGAGCCTTGCCGCACCACGCCGCGAAGCCCGCAGCACACGCCGCAGATTGCGACGGCGTAACCTGCGCAAAGCTGATCTGTATGAGTTGATGGGCAAAAATGACTTGCCGGGAAAAGAAGAAATCGAACAGGCGGTGCAGGCAGGACACCTGCCGGACATTTACGCTCTGCGCGTGCAAGCGTTGGATGGTGCAGTGACAGAATTGGATTTCGCTCGCATTCTGTTGCATCTCATGCAGCGCCGGGGATTCCGCAGTAACCGCAAGGCGGATGATGCCCAAAAGGATGGAAAGCTGTTGCAGGCAATCGATGCGAACACTCGCCGAATGGAAGAAAACCACTACCGCACTGTCGGCGAGATGATGTACCGAGACCCTGTGTTTGCCATTCACAAACGAAACAAAACGGAAAACTATCTCTCAACGGTCAAGCGCGATCAAATCGTGGATGAGGCCAGAAAACTTTTTGCGGCGCAGCGCCAGTACGGTGCGGTATGGGCGTCTCCGGAGATGGAAGCGGAATACCTCACGATTTTGACGCGACAAAGGTCTTTCGACGAAGGGCCGGGCGGAAATAGCCCCTATGGCGGTAATATGATTGAAAAAATGGTCGGCACCTGCACTCTTGAAGGGAAGGCAGAGCCGCGTGCAGCAAAAGCGACCTGGTCGTTCGAATACTTTACGCTGCTGCAAAAAATCAATCATATCCGCATTGTGGAAGATGGAACGAGTCGAGCCCTGACGGCGGCTGAGCGGCAAGAACTGCTTTCTGTGTGCTATCAGACAGATAAACTGGATTTTGCTCGGATACGCAAGGTGCTCGCCCTGCCAGAGCAGATGCGGTTTAATACGGTACGATACCGCACGGACAAAACAGCAGAAGATTGTGAGAAGAAAGAAAAAATAGCAGCACTCCCCTGCTATCACAAAATGCGGAAGGCACTGAACACGCTAAAGAAAGATTACATCCGCAGTGTAAGCCGAGAACGATTGGACGCGGCGGCAACAGCGCTGACGTATTTTAAAAACGAGGAAAAGCTGCGGACGGCATTAGAGCAGGCACAATTTGAGCCGCTGGAAATAGAGGCTTTGATGACACTGCCGAGCTTTACCGGGTTTGGGCATATTTCCGTCAAGGCGTGCCGAAAGCTGATTCCCTATCTGGAACAGGGCATGAATTATAATGATGCCTGCCAAGCGGCCGGATATGATTTTCAGGGAAATCAAAACGGCGAAAAATCACAGCGCTTACCTGCATCCACAGAGGAAATGGAGGACATTACAAGCCCGGTGGTGCGGCGGGCAGTGGCACAGACAATCAAGGTTGTCAACGCAATCATTCGCGAGCAAGGCGAAAGTCCGGTTAATATCCACTTAGAACTAGCACGGGAGATGAGCAAAAACTTCCAGCAGCGGAACGATCTTGACAAGGCCATGAAAGACAATAATGCCGAGAACGAGCGCTTGATGAAAGATTTGCATGAATTATTCCCGGGAAAAAATATCACAGGGCAGGATCTTGTAAAATACCGGTTGTGGAGAGAGCAAGATGGACGGTGTGCGTATTCACTGCAACCGCTGGAATTAGAAAAGGTTATTACGGTTTCGGGCTATGCTGAGGTAGACCACATTATTCCGTATAGCATCAGTTTCGACGACCGCCGCACGAACAAGGTGCTTGTACTGGCATCGGAAAACCGCCAGAAAGGTAATCGCTTGCCGCTGCAGTACTTGCAAGGTAAACGACGGGAGGACTTCATTGTTTATACAAAAGCAAGTGTAAAAAATTACCGTAAGCGTCAGAATCTATTGAAAGAAAAGCTCAGCGAAGAGGACAGCAAGGGCTTTAGACAGCGCAACTTACAGGATACACAATATATTGCCAGCTTTATGCTAAATTACATTCGGGGACATTTGGCGTTTGCGGGCTGCCCTGCAGCAAGCAAGCAGCGGGTCGTCGCGGTGAACGGTGCGGTTACTGCGTTCCTGCGCAAGCGCTGGGGGCTGAGCAAAGTGCGCGCCGACGGTGATTTGCATCATGCAGTGGATGCATCTGTTATTGCCTGTACGACACAGGGGGTGATAAAACGTGTGTCTGAATTCTATAAACGTGTTGAAGCGTATGAGACACACAATGAGCATTTCCCGGAGCCATGGCCGCACTTCCGTGATGAGATAACGCAGCGCCTGTCTGCCTGCCCGCAGGAAAATTTGATGAAGATCAACCCGGCATATTATCAGGACGTTGATATAGCAAGCATTAAGCCTGTGTTTGTTTCGCGTATGCCACGGCATAAAGTGACGGGAGCGGCACACAAGGAAACAATAAAGGGACGTCTGGACGATACACATACGGTTCAGCGTCGTCCAATCACAGATTTGAAACTTGATAAAGATGGGGAGATTGCAGGATATTTTAATCCGAGCAGTGATACTCTGCTATATAACGCCCTGAAAGCGCAGCTGAAGGCATTTGGTGGAGACGGAAAGAAGGCGTTTGCAGAGCCGTTCTTTAAACCGCGTGCGGATGGGACGCCGGGGGCGCAGGTACGGAAGGTCAAGATATACGATAAAGCTACCAGCACCGTTGCGGTTCATGAAGGAAAAGGCGTGGCCGATAATGATACTATGGTACGCATTGATGTGTATTATGTGCCGGATGATGGCTACTATTGGGTGCCGATTTATGTGGCAGATACGGTGAAACCGAAATTGCCCAACAAGGCGGTCGTTGCATACAAAAATTATGCAGAGTGGAAAGAGATGCAGGAAAAGGACTTCTTGTTCTCGCTTTGCCAGAATGACCTTGTTTGCATTGAAGGAAAGCGCGCAATAAAATTTAAAGTGCAAAATGCAGATAGTACCCTCGAAAAAGAAATGTTGGCAGATCGTACGTTTGCTTATTTTGAAAGCGGAAATATCTCGACAGGTGCAATTACAGTAACCACGCATGATAACGCATACATAGTGGGAAGCCTGGGGTTCAAAACATTAAAGGAGGTTCGAAAGTATCAAGTTGATGTTCTTGGCAATTACACTCTGGTAAAAAAAGAAAAACGTCAAAACTTCCCCGCACAACGGAGGTGACTTATACAACGGCAACGACGCTGTTAAAAAGCATGAAAGCTGCTTGAAGGCATCCCTGCCGCCAAACGGCTCAATTCGATTGCTTGTTGTTACTGAGAAGCAATACCAATCCATACAGATACTTTTGGGAAATTATCAGCCGGAAGAAACACCTTTTGCCTGTGAGCAACTGAGTTTTTTCTAAAACAAAAAGCGCACCGGATCGCAATCCGATGCGCTTTTTGCATAGCCTATTATACCATACCAAGAGCTATTAGGGAACTATGACACAGCGCCGTGAGTGCTGACGCGGTGTTTGATTATACCATACCAAGAGCTATTAGGGAACTATGACCTTGCAACTCGCTGCCCAGCTGGGCGGCGGATTATACCATACCAAGAGCTATTAGGGAACTATGACTCTTCCTGCGTCCATCGGAAATATTTCCGAATTATACCATACCAAGAGCTATTAGGGAACTATGACAGTTGCCGTTGATAGTCACCTCCTGATAGCATTATACCATACCAAGAGTCGTTCGTAAACAATCTTACAAAAATCTCCCCCGCAGGGCTTGCAACGGCCTGCGGGGTTTGTTATAATTTAAATTTGTTGAGCAACTTAGGATTTTAGGCTCCACCGCCCCGCAGGCGGTGCAAACCCCGCAAGGCTGGCGGTCTTGCGCGCGGTCAAAATCTATCCGCCGGAGTTATTGTATGAATCAGAAAAAACTGTCCGTGCACAGCCTTGTGCGCTGTGCTGTCATTGCGGCCGTCTACGTGGTGGTCTGCCTTGTGCTTGCCCCGTTCAGCTATGGGGCGGTGCAGGTGCGTGTGGCCGAGGCGCTGTGCCTGCTGCCGGTTTTCGGCGCGGAGTACATCGTCGGCGTCACGCTGGGCTGCCTGCTGGCGAACCTGCTGGGCTCCACCGTCATTGACGTGGTGTTCGGCACGCTGGCCACGCTGCTTGCCTGCCTTGTGACCTACAAGCTGCGCGACGTCCGCGTCAAGGGGCTGGCCATTCCGGCGTCCCTGCCGCCTGTTGTCTTTAACATGATCATCGTCGGCGCGTTCGAGATCACCTTCTTCTTCTCGGACGGTGCGCCCACGGCGGCGCTGGCGGTGTTCAACGCCGTCACGGTCGGCATCGGCGAGCTGATCAGCTGCACCATCCTCGGTGTGGCGCTCGTTAAGCTGATCGAGAGCAACGAAAACCTGAAAAAGATTTTTACAGAAGAATAAAAAACGAGGTAACTTCTATGCGCCCGGAACTGATTTTGTGGGATTGGAACGGTACCCTGCTCGATGACGTCGAACTCTGCATGGACGCGCTCAACCGTCTGCTGGCAGAGCACGGCTATCCGCAGCGGTACGACCGCGATCAGTACCGGGCGATTTTTGGTTTTCCCATCGAGGAATATTACGCCCGCGCGGGGTTTGACTTCGCCCGCCACAGCTTTGCTGACTTGGCAGAAAAATACATGGATTACTATATCCCCGCCAGTGCGGCCTGCCCGCTGACGGATGGTGCGCTCGATGCGCTGGAGGCGTTCCGCGCCGCCGGGCTGCGGCAGGTCATCTTGTCGGCCAGCCCGATCACGACGCTGCAGCGGCAGGTGGAAGAACGCGGTGTAACGCAGTATTTTGATAAGCTGCTCGGTCTGGGCGACATTTACGCGAAAAGCAAAATCGAGCTGGGGCTTGCCTATTTGAAAGAGGAAGGCTTCGATGCGTCGAGAACCGTGATGATTGGCGATTCCGTCCACGATTTCGAGGTGGCACAGGCGCTTGGCGTGGGCTGTGTGCTGGAATCCGCCGGGCACCAGTCCGCCGAAAAGCTGCGGGAAACCGGCGCGCCGGTAGTAAAGGGGTTGCGGGAAGCGGCAGAGTTGATTTTGGGAAAGTAAGCGCAGCGGTGCGGGGCGTCGAGGACGCCGCCCCCTACGAGTGTAGGGGCGCATTCCATATGCGCCCGTGTGTGCGGATTTGATAAACAGAGGGGTATAAAAATGTCTGACCGTGTAAAAGGCGGATGCCTGACGATGGGCGGCGCGGCGTGCTGGGGCGTTTCGGGCTGCATGGGGCAGTACCTGTTTACCCGCGAAGGGATGGATTCGACGTGGCTCGTGCCCATCCGCCTGTTTCTGGCGGGGCTGATTTTGTGCGGATTCTTCTTTTTCAAAGACCGCAAAATGCTGTTCGACCCGTGGAATGTCAAGAAAAATCCGCGCAACGCGATCGATCTGCTGATTTACGGCCTGGCGGGCGTCAGCTGCTGCCAGTTCACCTACTTCCTGACGATCCAGCTGTCCAGCGCAGGCATGGGCACGATTTTACAGGACATCTCCCCCGTCATCATCCTGCTGGTCGTCTGCATCCAGCAAAAGCGCGGCCCCCGCGTGTTTGAGGTCTGTTCGATCTTGCTGGCGCTGGTGGGCGTTTTCCTCATCACGACCCACGGCAGCCTGACCGGGCTGGCCGTCAGCCCGGCGGCACTGGTCTCCGGCATCGTCAGTGCCTGCTGCGTCGCCATCTACACGATGTGGCCGAAAAAATTGCAGGAGCAGTACCCCACCCCGATGCTGCAGGGCTGGGCGTTTTTGATGGGCGGCATCATGTTTGCGCTCATCTTCCGCCCGTGGCAGATCGACTATGTGCCGACGGCGATGGGCATGTTCGGCATCTTCACGGTCGTGGTGCTGGGCAACGTGCTGGCGTTCAGCCTGTACATGTCGGGCGTGCCGCTCATCGGCCCCCAGAAGGCCAGTCTCTACAGCTTTGCCGAACCCGTCACGGCGGCCATCATCGGCACGCTGGTGCTGGGCTCACCCTTCACCCTCTGGGATGCGCTGGGCTTCGGCTGCATCTTTTTGATGCTGGTGCTGCTGAGCCTGCCCGCAAAACAGAAAAATTAAATATATTACGAAATACACCCGCGCAGGTTTGACACGAACCCCTGTGCGGGTGTATTATAGTATCATGTGTAAAACTATCTAAAACACTATTAGCCGCACCTCTACACGCGGCGGAAAATACAGGGGAACTGTTATGTCTTTTTTTGAAAAACTGTTCGGCTCTTTCTCGGACAAGGAACTCAAGCGCATCAACCCGCTCAAGGACAAGGTCCTTGCCCTTGAGCCGGAGATGGCCAAGCTGACCGACGACGAGCTGAAGGCCAAAACCACAGAGTTTAAAGAGCGCCTCGCCAAGGGCGAGAGCCTCGACGACCTGCTGCCCGAGGCATTCGCCGTCTGCCGTGAGGCTGACTGGCGCGTGCTGGGCATGAAGCCCTACCCCGTGCAGATCATCGGCGGCATTGTGCTGCACCGCGCCTGCATTGCCGAGATGCAGACCGGTGAAGGCAAAACGCTGGTCGCTACCATGCCCACCTACCTGAACGCCCTGACCGGCGAGGGTGTGCATGTTGTCACCGTCAACGATTACCTGGCCCGCCGCGACTCCGAGTGGATGGGCAAGGTCTACCGCTTCCTGGGTCTGACCGTCGGTCTGGTCGTCCACGGCGTCGAGGCCGGTGACCGCAAGAAGGCCTACGAGGCCGACGTCACCTACGGCACGAACAACGAGTTCGGCTTTGACTACCTGCGCGACAACATGGTCGTCTACAAGGCCAACATGGTGCAGCGCGGCCATGCGTTTGCCATCGTGGACGAGGTCGACTCCATCCTGATCGACGAGGCCCGTACCCCGCTGATCATCAGCGGCAAGGGCGAGGATTCCAGCGTGATGTACAAGCGCGCGGACGACTTTGCCAAGACGCTGAAAAAGAGCGTTATCGTCGAGCTGGACGACAAGGTCGAGGCCGAGGAGCAGGTAGACGGCGATTACGTCGTGGACGAAAAGCGCAAGACCGCTACCCTGACCGAGTCCGGCGTCAAAAAGGCCGAGGCGTTCTTCCACGTCGAGAACCTGGCCGACGCCGACAATATGTCGCTGCGCCATTACATTGACGGTGCGATCAAGGCCCGCGGCGTTATGCACCGCGATACCGACTACATCGTCAAGGACGGTGAGGTCATCATCGTTGACGAGTTCACGGGCCGTCTGATGTATGGCCGCCGCTTCAACGACGGCCTGCACCAGGCCATCGAGGCCAAAGAAGGCGTGACCGTCGCCGCCGAGAGCAAGACGCTGGCCACTGTCACCTTCCAGAACTACTTCCGCATGTACAAAAAGCTGTCCGGCATGACCGGTACGGCCTCCACCGAGGCCGACGAGTTCAGCGAAATTTACGGCCTGAACATCGTCAGCATCCCCACCAACAAGCCCCGCGCCCGCAAGGACCTGCCCGACAGCGTCTACAAGACCGTCAACGGCAAGTACAACGCGGTCATTGAGCAGGTGGCCGAGTGCCACGCCAAGGGCCAGCCTGTCCTGGTCGGCACCGTCAGCGTCGAAAAGAGCGAGGCGCTGTCCAAGCTGCTGAAAAAGAAAGGCATCGAGCACAACGTCCTGAACGCCAAGCAGCATGAGCGAGAGGCCGAGATCGTTGCGCAGGCCGGCAAGCAGGGTGCGGTCACCATCGCCACCAACATGGCGGGCCGCGGTACCGATATTATGCTGGGCGGCAACGTGACCTACATGGCCAAGGCGGCCCTGAAGAAGGAGCTGTCCAAGGAGCTGACCGCCAACCTGGCCGAGCTGAAGGATGCCTACGAGCACGAGAAGGCCCGCGCCAAGGCCAACGGCACCGAGCTGCCTACCCCGCCGGAGGCCGGTATTGATGCCAAGCTCGAGATGCTGATGACCGAGTGCGACGGCCACGCCGAGACCGAGGACGCCGAAATTCTCCACGCCCGCCAGCGCTTTGAGGAGCTGTGCGAGGAGTTTGCCCCCGAGGTCAAGCGCGAGGCCGAAGTCGTCCGCAACGCGGGCGGCCTGTTCATCATCGGCACCGAGCGCCACGAGAGCCGCCGTATCGACAACCAGCTGCGCGGCCGTGCAGGCCGTCAGGGCGACCCGGGCGCGTCCCGCTTCTTCCTGAGCCTGGAGGACGATCTGATGCGCATTTTCGGCGGTGACCGCGTCCAGAGCCTGATGGATTCCCTGGGCCTCGACGAGGATGTGCCCATCGAGAACAAGCTCATCACCAACACCATCGAGAGCGCCCAGAAAAAGCTCGAAGCGTCGAACTTTGCAATTCGTAAGCAGGTGCTGCAGTATGACGATGTCATGAACCAGCAGCGCGAGATCATCTACAAGCAGCGCCAGATGGTGCTGGACGGAGAGGACATCTCCGGCAAGCTGCACGAGATGATGCGCCAGGCCATCGACGATGCCTGCACGAACTACCTGAACGGCGAGACCGCCGACGACTGGGATTTTGCCGGTCTGCGCCGCCACTTCATGAACTGGCTGTGCCTGCCCACCGACTTCAACTACACGACAGAGCAGCTCAGCGACCTGACGAGCGAGGGCATCGCCGACGAGCTGTACAAGCGCGGCATGGACATTCTGGCCGCAAAAGAAAAGCGTTACGGCTCCAAGACGATGCGCGAGTTGGAGCGCATCTGCCTGCTGCGCAATGTTGACTCGAAGTGGATGGAGCACATCGACAACATGGATCAGCTCAAGCAGGGCATGGGTCTGCGCGGCTACGGCCAGCACGACCCTGTCGTCGAGTACCGCATCGAGGGCTTTGCCATGTTCGACGAGATGATCGCGTCGATTCGCGAGGACGCTGTCCACATGCTGCTGACGATCGAGATCCGCCAGCAGAACGCCGAGCCGAAGCGCGAGCAGCTTGCCAAGCCCACCAGCGAGAGCGGCGCAAACACCGAGCCGGGTGCCCAGAAGAAGCCTGCGCCCGTCCGCGTGACGAAGATCGGCCGCAACGACCCCTGCCCCTGCGGCAGCGGCCTGAAGTGGAAAAAGTGCACCTGCAAAGAGTACCACCCCGACCTGTAATTCATTATCAAGGCATCGCCCGGAATGAAAGGCGGTGCCTTTTTTGTAGGGGCGGATTCCATATCCGCCCGCGGAGGGGTCAAGACCCCTCCCTACATTACGACTTGAAAAGGGGCGCTTGTAGGGGCGAACATTGTTCGCCCGCGTTCCCCTTTACATCCCCGTGAGGTGTCAACCATGAAAGCTCGAATCATCCGTGAACCCCGGTGCGCACTGCTGTGGCGCATCGACGAAACTTACCCCAACTACGCCGCCATTACCCGCGCGGCCAAACGCTATGACGTCAGGCTGCGCGCTGTCGCGGACGGCGACCTCGGCGGCATTGTGGGCGACCTCTGCGCGGGCAGGCCCGCCCCGGCGTTCGCGCCGCTGATCGCCGCGCCCGACCGCCCGGCCATCATCATCAGCGGCCTACGCCACGACAACGGCGAGCTGGGCGCGTTCGTCGACCTCATTAAGGCGGGCGGAGCCTCCATCCCGGTGCGCAGCATGGTGACGCCCACCAGTAAAAACTGGACGCTGGCGCAGCTGCTGCTGGAATTGAACACCGAGCACGAAACTGTGCAAGGAGACAAAGCGTGAAGCGCCGCATTGCTGCGCTGGCGCTGGCCGTGCTGCTCTGCCTGCCGCTGACTGCCTGCCAAAAGCAGCCGGAACTGCGCAGCCTGACGTGGTTCGACCTGTTTGACACAGTTACGATCGTGCAGGGCTACACCGACAGCGCCGACGACTGGAACACGCAGGGACTCGCCTTGGTGCAAGATTTAGAACGCTACAACGAGCTGTTTGACATCTACAACCACTACGACGACGTGGTGAACCTGTACGACGTCAACGCGCAGGCTGCCGCCGCGCCTGTGGCCGTCGACGACGAGCTGTACGCCTTTCTGCGCTGGTGCAAGGATACCGTCTACCCCGCCACGGATGGCACGACGAACATTGCGGCAGGTGCGGTGCTGCGGCTGTGGCACGACGCACGGGAGAGTGACTCCCCTGCCCCGCCAGACCCGGACGCGATCGCGGCGGCGCTGGAACACATCGACATTGACGACCTGATTCTGGACGATGCCGCGAAGACCGTCTACTTCGCAGACCCTGCTATGGCGCTGGATGTCGGCGCAGTGGGCAAGGGCTACGCCGTGGAGCAGGCCGCCCAAGCCGCGCAGGCGCGTGGGTTTACCAGTGCGCTGCTGAACGTCGGCGGCAACATCCGTGCCATTGGCACAAAGCCGGGCGGCAAGCCGTGGACAGCGGGCGTCGAGAACCCGTGGGGAGACGACTCGGCGTATCTTCAGGCTGTCGAGCTGGCCGACGGCGACAGCCTTGTTGTCAGCGGCGACTACCAGCGCTACTTCGAGTACGACGGCGTGCGGTACGCCCACCTCATCGACCTGACGACCGGCTACCCCGCCCGCTACGTCAGCAGCGTGGCCGTGCTGGCGCATGCCGGTACGGGCGGCTTGGCGGACGCGTTGTCCACCGGGCTTTTCTGCATGCCGGAGGCGACCGGGCAGGCGCTTGCCGCGCAAAACGGCTACGCGGTGCTCTGGATGCACACCGACGAGACGACGACCCAAAGCGGAAATTGGCCGCAATAACGCAAAAAAGCCACCGGCACAAAGCAGGTGGCTTTTCTTATTATGCACAATAATACAAACTGTATAAATTAACACTGCGGATGGATGATGCTGCGCCAGTCGAGGTCGCCGTGCTCCAAACCATGAATCAGCACCTCGGCGGTGGCGATGTTCGTCGCAACCGGGATGTTGTGCACATCGCAGATGCGCAGCAGGTTCATCTCGTTCGGCTCGCTGGGCTTCGCGCTGATGGGGTCGCGGAAGAAGAGCAGCATGTCCACTTCCTCGCAGGCAATGCGTGCGACGATCTGCTCGGCACCGCCATGGCCGCCGGGCAGGAATTTTGTCACGGCAAGGCCGGTGTTCTCCTCCACAAGGCGACCGGTCGTGCCGGTGGCCAGCAGACGGTGTTGCTCTAAAATATGGCGGTAAGCCGTACAGAACTGCACCATCAGCTCCTTTTTGGAGTCGTGAGCTATCAATGCGATCGTCATAGTAAAATGCCACCATCCTTCGCAGCAGAATTACAAAATCAAAAAGTCAGCGGGACACGCTGCCCCAAAAGGCGCTTTGCCATCGCCTGCGCGGCGACGACGGCGGGGTCACTGGCGGGCGGCACGGTGCCGTTCGCCGCGGCCAGCTGCAGCACCCGGCTTTCGGGTACGACGGCCAGCAGCTGCGCCCCGACGGTGTCGATACATTCGTCCAGATCAGCCACAGCGGCGTTCTTGCCGAAGCTCTCGCGCCGGACGCGGTTCATGACAAGCCGCACCGCACTCTGCGGGCGGGAACCGGCCAGCAGTCGGTCGGCCACGATCTTGCCGTCGCGCAAAGCGACGGGATCGGGCGTCAGCACCAGCAGCGCTTTGTCCGCCACGGTGGAGGCCGCTGTGAACGGCGCGCCCATCCCGGCGGCAGTGTCCAGAATCACAAAATCGAAATAAGGCCGCATAGCGACCAGCAGCCGCCCCAGCGGTGCCGCCGCCACCGCGCCGCCCTCGTAGGGGGCGCTGATGACCGAAAGCCCCGGATACAGGGGGCTGGGCACGACGGCTTTTGCGCCTTCGCACCGGCCGCAGAGGACATCCTCGATGTCGTATACGGTGCGGCCGTAGACGCCCGCGATAATGTCCACGCTGCGCAGACCGGAGTCCAGCTCGACCAGCAGCACCTTGCGCCCCAGCCGCGCCAGACACGCGCCCAGCAGCACCGAGACGGTACTTTTGCCCGTGCCGCCTTTGCCGGAGCAGACCATGATACACTGTGCGTTCATGCTTCCTCCCCCGACGTTGTGTTACACTATCTCAGAAGTATTCTAGCACAAATGCCACCGAACTGCAACTGGCTTTTTGTCAAAAAATAACGACTTGTTTTTGAAGAAAATCACGATGTCAACTGCATTTTTGTGCACAAATATGGACAAAATGCACAGAATTAGCGCGAAAGCGGCAAAAAATTGGAAACGTTTCATTCGCCGAAGGCGTCATCCAGCACCGCGCGCAGGATGGGTATGGCGTTAAAACCGCCGCCGCCGTACTCCAACACGACGGCGACTGCGATCTGTGGGTCGTCGGCGGGCGCGTACCCGATCAGCACCGAACCGACGTAGTGGCTGCCGTCGGGCAGGGTGTCCGCCAGCTGGGGACTGCCGGTTTTGGCCGCACAGGCCACGGGCGCTTCCCGCAGGGCGCGGGCGGTCTGCGCCATCCGCTTCATGCCGTCGCGGATGGGCGCAAAGACGGCCTCTCCGCCGGAAATTTCGGTAAATTGCGGCGTGTGCTGCCAGACGGTCGTGCCGTCGGCGGCGACGGCACGGTCGGCAAAATGCAGGGCGGGGCGCTGGCCGTCGTTTGCCAGCGTCGCCGCGTAGGCTGCCAGCTGCATCGGCGTGACGGCGGTGTTCCCCTGCCCGATGGCGGCCATCAGGGTCAGGCCGGATTGATAATTTTTGTCGGTCGACCACGTCAGACGGCCTGCGGCTTCGGGCAGTTCAATGCCCGTCGGGGCAGCCAACCCCAGCTGCTGCGCCATCGCCGAGAACACGTCCACGCCGAGCCGCCGCCCGGTATCGTAGAAAAAGATGTTGCAGCTGTGTTCCAGCGCGGTGCGCAGGTCGACCGCGCCGCTGTGGCCGTATTGCAGGCATCCCGGCTGGTAGCCGCTGTAAAAGCCGTACCGTCCGGCGCAGTTGACCGTGGCGGCTGGGTCAATGCCTGCCGCCAACGCGGCGGCGGCCACGGCAGGCTTGAAGGCCGACCCCGGCGCGTACAGCCCTTGACAGGTGCGGTCGAGCAGCGGTGCGCCCGCATCGGCGGCGAGGGCGGCTGCCTCGCTGTGGCGGGTGGTTAAATCGAAACCGGGCGCACTGGCGGCGGCAAGGATACCGCCGGTTTTGACGTCAACGACGACCGCCGCCCCGGCGCGGCACTCCCGCCCTGCCCCGGCAGGCTTCGTCGCGCGCAACGTTTCGATTTGAGCAAAAAGCGCATTCTGCAGCGCTTTTTGCAGCGCGGCATCGACGGTCAGCACCAGTGTCGCCCCCGGCGCGGCCTGTTTTAGCTCGGTCGTCGCGCGCACCGTGCCGTCAAAACCGGCGTTGATGCGCACCAGCCCGTCCTGCCCGCGCAGCAGTTCATCGAAGGCGGCCTCCAGCCCGCATTGGCCGAGGACGGCGTCCATCGCCAGCCCCTGCCGCCGGGCGTCCGGCCACTGCTCGGCGGTGATCGCGCCGGTGTAGCCGAGGGCGTGGGGCAGCAGCGTGCTGTCCGGCCAGCTGCGCACGCCCCGCGCCGCCAGCCGCACCGCCCCGCGCTGGACGAGGTCGGTGGTGTACAGCGCGGCCAACGCGCCGCTGTCCAGCGCCCGCGCCACGGGCAGCTCCCCCGCCGATGCGGCAGAACAAAAGGCGGCAAGCTGTGTTTCCACATCCTTGCCGCCTGTCAGGGCTTCTATGGTTTTTACCGTCTCGCGCAGATCCGTGCCCGGCGGTGCCGGAATGCGCAGATAAAGGTCGTACACGGTGGTGTCCCGCGCCAGCACAACGCCGCTGCGGTCGGTGATCGCGCCGCGCGCTGCGTGCTGGGTCACGGTGTAGCTGGCCGAGCTGGCCGCCGCCGCTTTTTCGGCGTAGTGGTCGGCCATCGGGAACTGCATCCATGCCAGCCGGGCGAAAAACGCCGCGAACACCACGGCGCAAAGCGCCATCAGCACCGCCACGCGCGCGCGGCGGCGGTGCTTTTTGCGGTTGGACATGGGATCACCTCGATGTTGTTAAAATGGATATGGGGGCGGATTGCGTATCTACCCGGAAAATTCCCCGGCGGCATGAGGGCATGCCGCCCTACGCACAATTTTTTCATGGGATGTAGGGCGGGGTGCCCTCACCCCGCCGCACAGTTTGCCCCTACAGTGATATTGTACCCGTATTTCGTCGAAAAAGCAATTACTTCTTCACAAAATATACGGCGGCGGTCAGATCGGCGGTGTCGGCCAGCGGCGCTTGGGCGGTCAGGCCGTCGGCATCGGGCGTGGGCGGCGCGGCCAGCGTGCCGATCCAGTCGCCGCCCGGTGTCGTCACGATGTCCCCCGCCGCGAGGGCACTGTCCGCCGGCAGGCCGGTCAGTTGCCATGGACCGGGCTGCACCAGCCCAGCATACGCGCCGCACAGTGCGGCATCCGGTGAAAAATCGACGACGCAGCGATCGACTTCCACGACGCTGACCGTGCCCGCCCACCGCCCGCCGGGGTCGAGCACCGCCGCGCCGACGGAGGTGTCCGCGCAGGCCAGCGTCAGGCCGTCGGGTGTACGGGCGATGACCCGCGCGGGCGTCACGGCAGAAACCGTGCGCCTGCAGCCCGCCAGCTGCCGCAGGGAGGCGTTCTCGGCCAGCGCGTCGGCGCTCTGTGCCAAGCGCTGATGCAGCGTGAAATTTTCCTTTTGCAGCGCGTCAAGCTGCGCCGTGTAGTGTGCGCCCACCGCGCGGGAAAGTGCGGCCGACGCCGCAGGCCAGAGCGCCGCCAGACGCGGCAGCCCCGCCCAGAGCAATACTGCGGCCAGCGGTACAAGCCACCAGCGGCACCGCCTGCGCCGCGCCGAAAGATCCAGCTGCATGAAGCATCCCCCCAAGGCCAGAATATGCCTTGCGGGACGGGGTTAGACTTTGCTATAATAGGAACAATAGGGCGGCCGCCGCAAGGTGCTGCGGCGGGGTGAGGGCACCCCGCCCTACATCCCGCAAAAAAATGTGCGTAGGGCGGCATGCCCTCATGCCGCCGGGAACTTTCCGGCAGCCGTAAGCTTTCCGGGCGGATATGGAATCCGCCCCTACGGTGTAGGGGTCAGCGTCCCCGACGACCCGGCAATGCCGCACCAAGAATTGTGAGGTAAACCATGAGCTACAAACTCCTTTTATTAGATATAGACGGCACGCTGCGCCCCGGCAGCTGCGAGCGCGTCCCGCGCGAAAACGCCGAGGCCGTCTGCACCGTGCAGAAGGCAGGCGTAAAGATCGCCATTGCCACGGGGCGCGGGCGTATCGGCGTGGGCAAGGGGCTGCTGCGCAGTATCCGGCCGGACTATTGGGTCTGCGCGGGCGGCGCGCAGCTGGTCGACTACAAGGGCGCGGACTTGGCGCTGCACCGCTTCACGACCGAGGAAATGTACGCTCTTGTGGACTTTTTCGAGGATTACGAGTTGCCGCTGCGCTTCACCTTCCACGACGCGAACTACGCCTACCTCGGCTACGAGGAGTTTGCCCGGCGCGAGCGGGAGAAGAACCTCTCGCTGAACATCGTCGACGGCGAAGATCAGGATCACCATCTTGAGGAGATGCCCTTCGGCGCATTCGGCTTTCTGCCGCAGGAGATGGCCGACAAATTCCAGCAAAAATACGGCTATCTGGGGCTGAATTTCCTCTTCTCTTACCCCGGCAGCGACGGCTGCGACATTTTGCAGAAGGGCGTCGACAAGGGCGCCGGTCTGCGGGAGCTGGCAAAGCTGGCGGGCATCGACCCGGCGGACTGCGTGGCCGTGGGCGACGGCGATAACGACGTGGCTATGCTGCAAGCGGCCGGGCTGGGCATCGCCATGGGCAATGGCAGTGCCGCCGCGAAGGCTGCCGCTGACCGCATCGGCCCCGAAGCCGAACCCCACGGCATCGCCGAATTGTGCCGCGCGCTCTGGCCGGAGGCGTTTTGAGATGGCCGACTACACCCACGTCGGCCCCGGCCTGCCGCCGCTGCACGGCGCACGGGCAAATGCGCTGATCTTAGGCAGCTTCCCCAGCCCCAAAAGCCGTGAGCAGGGCTTTTTCTACGGCCACAAGCAGAACCGCTTCTGGCCGATGATCGCCGCCGTGACCGGCGAGCCGACGCCTGATTGGGCGGACATCGAGGCGAAGAAAGCCATCATCCTGCGCCACGGCCTCGCGGTGTGGGACACCATCGGCGGGTGCGACATCAAGGGCGCGTCGGATGCGTCCATCCGCAACGCCGAGCCGAACGACGTGGCCGCACTGATAGAGAAGCTGGGCGTGCAGGCGGTGTTCTGCAACGGCGCGGCGTCGGGGCGCATCTATGCAAAATACGCAGAGCCGCTGACCCACCTGCCCGCCACGGTGCTGCCCAGCACCAGCCCCGCGAACGCCGCGTGGAGCCTTGCCCGGCTGGAAAAGACATGGGGCGACGCCCTAGCGCCCTTTTTACGGGCAAACGGTTGCAACGCGGGCGAATTTAAGCTATAATAAAGATGTTAGTATCGTGTGATATGTGCATGACAATTCAGGGAGGTGCCTGCATGAGCAAATGGCAGGAAAAAACCAAGCGCCCGGTGCTGCCGATCTATATGGCGGCGCTGGTCTGGCCGATCATGGCACTGCTGCTGCCCATCTACACGCTGGGCGGCCTGATATTGACGGCGGTTCTGAGCGCGGCGGCCTACTTCGCGGGCACACGCTTGTGCCCCACCCGCGTCGTGCGGGTGCCCGTCGCCTACGCCACGGGCAGCGAGGATGTCGACGCGATGCTGAACGGCATTGCCGAAAACCTCGATGTGCTGCATAAGCTGAACGAGGCTATCCCCGACCCGCAGCTTTCCGCCGCGATGACCCGCATGGAGAAGGCAGGACGCAGCATTGCCGCCGTTGTCGAGAAAACCCCTGACAAAGCGCGCAGCATCGACCGTTTTGCTCGCTACTATCTGCCGGAGATCGTCAAGCTGATGTCCACCTACGCCGCGCTGGAACAGAACGGCGTCAAGGGCGAGAACGCTGACCAGATCACCGCCGAGCTTCGCCGCAACGCCGAGACGACCGCGACAGCCTTCGAGAACCAGCTCGACGCGCTGTACAGTGCCGAGGCGATGGATATTTCGACCGATATAGAGGTTTTGGACAGTATCCTGAAAAGCCAGAACCTTGCCAAATAAACACGCACAAAAGAAAGGAAGATCACCATGGCTGACCTGAACAATGAATTGGATCTGAATGCCCCCGCAGCCCCTTCCCTGACGCTGGACGCCGCCCCGGCCACCCCCAGCCTGACCCTTGACCCCGCCACCGACGAGAAGGTCATAGAGGAAAGCAAAAAAGCGACCCCTGTGCAGGTCGAGGATACCCCCCTCTCCGCCGAGGAGCGCAAGATGGTCGACGACTTCGCCGAGAAGATCGACATCACGAACTCCCAGATGGTCTTGCAGTACGGTGCGGCCAGTCAGAAAAAGCTGAGCGATTTCTCCGAGACGGCGCTTTCCCGCGTCAAGACGAAGGATATGGGCGAGACCGGCGAGCTGATCACGAGCCTGATCTCCGAACTGCAGGGCTTTGACGCCAACGCCGAGCAGCCCAAGGGCATTCTGGGCTTCTTCAAGAAGACGACGAACAGTCTGGAGCAGCTCAAGACCCGCTACGACAGCGCCGACAAGAATGTCGAGCGCATCAAGGCGCAGCTGGAGGATCATCAGGTCACCCTGATGAAGGACATCACGATGCTCGACAAAATGTACGAGCTGAACCTCGTCTACTTCAAAGAGCTGACGATGTACATTCTGGCCGGCAAGAAGAAGCTGGAGGAAGTCCGCGCCAACGACCTGAAGGCCGCGCAGGAGAAAGCCCAGCGCACCCAGCTGCCGGAGGACGCGCAGGCCGCCCGCGACTTGGCCGACCTCTGCGACCGCTTTGAGAAGAAGCTGTACGATCTGGAGCTGACCCGCAACGTTTCCATTCAGATGGGACCGCAGATCCGCCTGATCCAGTCCAACGATACGATGATGGCCGAGAAAATCCAGACGACCATCGTGAACACCATCCCCCTGTGGAAGAACCAGATGGTGCTGGCGCTGGGCATCGCCCACAGCCAGCAGGCCATGGCCGCCGAGCGCGCCGTGACCGACGCCACCAACGAGCTGCTGAAAAAGAATGCCGCGACCCTGAAGCAGGGCACCATCGACATTGCGAAGGAGTCCGAGCGCGGTATCGTCGACATCGAGACGCTGAAGCAGACGAACAAGCAGCTGATCGAGACGCTGGACGAGCTGAACAAGATCCGCGCCGACGGCAAGGTCAAGCGCGCCAACGCCGAGCAGGAGCTTGGCCGCATCGAGGGCGAGCTGCGCGCGAAGATGCTGGAGATCAACAGCTGATTGAATGGTGCAAGGCGGGGTGCCCCACCCTGCTGCGGCGGCCTGAGGTCAGGCCGTCCTACGCACGCTTGGAAACACGCAAAAAAGGGTAACACCAAATGCAACTCGAACAACAGGAAACCTTTACGATCCATGGGCCGCAGCTGGAAGTTTTCGGCGAGGTCGAGTCGAAACTGCCTGCCCCCGCAAAGAAACGCGGCACGGCGTCGGCGGTGCTTGTGGCGCTGGCGCTCGTGTCGGTGTTCGGCATCGGCGGGGCGAAGCTGAAGGGCGCTTACAACGATACAACGGCGATCTACACCGCCGCCGATGCGTATGGCCACGGCATCCAGAGCGATTTTGACGCGCAGGCGGACGCGGCGGCCAACCTTATTAAGGAGGCCGGGTATCTCGACGGCGTCAGCGGCACGGTGCTGCAGGACGCCGAGGACGCCCTGACCGCGTGGAACGCCACGCCCGGCACCCCGGCGGCACAGTACACGGCCAACCGCACGCTGTACAGCGCGGTGGATGCCCTGTACAACGAGGCCGACCGCAAGGCGGATGCCGCCGCCGATGCGCGGCTGACTGCCCAGTACAACACGTTTACTTCGGCGCAGGCCACGATCGACCGCGCGGCCAATGAATATAATCTTTCGGTGGAGGACTACGAGAAAAGCGTCTCGCAGTTCCCTGCCAACCTCATCTCCGGTTTGTGGGGCGTGCGTTCGCCGGAGCGCTTCGCCGCCCGATAAACCACGATTTTAGGGGAAAAATATGAAACTGAAAGCACTTGCTAAACGCACCGCTGCGGCAGCACTGACGCTGGCAGCGGTGGCATTGGCCGCTGCGCCGGTGCTGGCCGCCCCCGCCGTGGACGTCAGCCCCAACAACGCCGTGGCCGACCACGCGGGCATTCTGTCCGACGACACGATCGACTACATCAACAGCGTCTCGGCGGAACTGTCCGACGCCTGCGGCGCGCAGATCGGCGTTTACACGCTGGACGAGCTGCTGGGCAATACCACGATGGAGGGTTACGCCTACGACGTCTTCAACGAGTGGGGGCTCGGCTCTGCCGACAAGGACAACGGCGTTTTGCTGCTGCTGGCACCCTACGAGGCCGACGGCGGCGACTACTTCATAATGCGCGGCGCCGGGCTGGAAAGCCAGCTGTCCATCAGCACGCTGAGCACGATGACCGACGAATACTTGGAGCCTTCGTGGGCGCAGGGCAATTATGATGCCGGCACCCGCAAGACAGTCGAGGCTCTGACGAAGCGGCTTTGCAGCATCTACGGCGTCTCGCTGGACGACGGCTACACCACGACCACCACGAGAACTACGGAGCCGAATATCATGAGCTTTGTTTTGGTTGTTTTTGCCGTAATTTTGATTCTGGCGCTGATTACCTCGCTGCTGCGGCCGCGCCGCCGCCGTCCGCCGCGTTACATGCCGCCCCCGCCTCCCCCGCCGCCGTATGGTGGTGGTTACGGCGGCCCGCGCTATGGCGGCGGTCCCCGTCCCGGCGGGTTTGGCGGCCCGCGCCCGCCACGTCCCCCGCGTCCGCCGCGCCCGTCCGGCGGGTTCCGTTCCGGCGGCGGTTCATCCCGCGGCAGCGGCGTAGGCCGCAGCAGCCGTCCCTCCGGCGGCAGCCGTTCGGGCAGCTTCCACGCAGGCGGCGGCACCACCCGCGGCGGCGGTGTGGGACGCCACCACTAAAAGAAAAAAGAGGGTACTATGCCTAAATTTGCAGTCATCACGGGGGCAAGCTCCGGCATTGGGGCGGAGTTTGCACGGCAGTTGTCCGCGCGCGGGTATAACCTGCTGCTGGTGGCGCGCCGCGCCGACCGGTTGGAGGCACTGTCCAACCAGCTGACGACGGTCTGCGAGATCATGACCGCCGACCTGTCGAAGAAAAGCGAGTGCCTGCGGCTCGTTAAGGCGCTGGGCGACCGCCGGGTCGACCTCTTCATCAACAACGCGGGCTTCGGCGACTGCGGCGCGTTTTTGCACACCGAGCTCGACAAAGACCTCGACATGCTGGCGGTCAACGTCCGGGCGGTGCACATCCTGACGAAAAAGATCGGCCAGAAGCTCTACAAGCAGGGCTTTGGCGCGCTGCTGAACGTCGGCTCCTGCGCGGGGCTGATGCCCGCAGGCCCCTATATGGCGACCTACTACGCCACGAAATCCTACGTCGTCAGCCTGACAAGCGCGCTGGCGCAGGAGCTGAAGGAGGCGCACAGCCCCGTGTATGTGGGCTGTCTCTGCCCCGGCCCCGTGGACACCGAGTTCAACGCCGTGGCGAATGTGGAGTTCGCGCTGCGGGGCATCACGCCGCAGTACTGCGTGCGCTGCGCGCTGGACGGCATGGCGCACCGCCGCACGGTCATTGTGCCCAGCCCCCTTGTGGCGGCGGGGATGACGCTAGGTCGCTTCCTGCCGCGCCCGGTCTATATCAAGATCGCCGCGCACCAGCAGAAGAAAAAGTTGTATAGGAAATAAAAAATGGCGGCTGCCCGTGAAAGGGCGGCCGCTGTTTTTTGTGTTGTGCGTTGTAGGGGCGAACATTGTTCGCCCCTACATTCACTGCATATGCTTAGTTTAACTTCTTCCCGAAGAATTCCAGCTCCGGCTTGATGGTCTTCATCAGGTCGTCGAACTGGTCGGGGGTCAGGCTCTGGGCACCGTCGCTCTTGGCCTTGGACGGGTCGTTGTGCGTCTCGATCATCAGGCCGTCCGCGCCGACAGCGACCGCTGCTTTCGCCAGAGCGGGCACCATGAACGCGATGCCGGCCGCGTGGCTGGGGTCGATGACGACGGGCAGGTGGGTCATCTTTTTCAGCATAGGTACGGCGGAAATATCCAGCGTGTTGCGCATGCTCGTCTCAAAGGTGCGGATGCCGCGCTCGCACAGGACGACGTTGGGGTTGCCCTCGGCCATAATGTACTCGGCGCTCATGACGAGTTCCTCCAGCGTCGAGGACAGGCCGCGCTTGAGCAGCACCGGCACGTTCAGCCTGCCGACGGCCTTCAGCAGCTCGAAGTTCTGCATGTTGCGCGCGCCGATCTGGATCATGTCGACCTGGGCATCGAGGAACAGCGGGATGTGCTCGTTGTTCATCAGCTCGGTCACGATGGGCTGGCCGGTGACCTTGCGGGCTTCCTGCAGAAGCTCCAACCCCTCGGCGCGCAGGCCTTGGAAGCTGTACGGGCTGGTGCGGGGCTTGAACGCGCCGCCGCGCAGGATGCTGGCACCCGCCGCCTGCACGCGCTGGGCGACGTAGGTGATCTGCTCCTTGCTTTCGACGCTGCAGGGACCGCTCATGACGGCGAAGTAGCCGCCGCCGATCTTGTGGCCGCCCACGTCGACGATGGTGTCGTCGGGGTGGAACTTGCGGTTGGCCTTTTTGTACGGCTCGGACACGCGGCGGCAGGTCTCGACGACGGGATTTGCCAGCACCCAGCTTTCGGCCAGCGCTTTGGTGTCGCCGATGAGGCCGAGGATGTGGGTGTCGCTGCCGACGGAATCGTTGATCTCATAGCCCATGCCGTTGAGCTCTTTGCAGAAGGCTTCTACCTTCTCGGCGGGGGCGTGCTGTTTTAAGACGATGATCATGGTGTGTTCTCCTGTCTTTCCTATCTATTACAAGGTTGATTTCTTTCAATGACGGTATTCTAACACTTTAAAGCGCTAAAGTCAACCCCCTCTTGCGAAATTTGTTGGGGGGATTTATAATAGGAGGAACCAGAAGATCGCTGTAGGAGCGCACCTGCGTGTGCGCCCGCGGGGCGTCGGGGACGCCGCCCCCTACAAATAGGCTTGCGTAGGGGCGGGGCTCTGCTCCGCCCGTGAGCGTTTGCGGCAAGATGAATGTTTCCGGGCGGATATGGAATCCGCCCCTACAACACAAGACAAGAAGGTTACACATATGGCAAAAGAAGCAAAAACCAACGCGATGCGGATGTTGGAGCGGGCGAAGGTCGCCTACTCTGCGCATGAATACCCCCACGAGGAGGGGCAGGCCGTCGACGGCGCGAACGTGGCGCGGCTGACCGGGCAAGACCCGGCCAAGGTGTTCAAGACCCTCGTCACGCAGGGCGCTGACCGCAATTACTATGTCTTCGTCGTGCCGGTGCTGGCCGAGCTAGACCTGAAAAAAGCCGCCAAGGCCGCCGGTGTCAAGAGCGTCGCGATGATCCATGTAGCCGACATCAACAAGGTCACCGGCTACATCCGCGGCGGGTGCAGTCCTGTCGGCATGAAAAAGCAGTTCGTGACCGTCTTTGACGAGAGCTGCTTGGCGCAGGACACGATGCTCGTCTCCGGCGGGCGCATTGGCACCCAGATTGAGTGCGCCCCCGCCGATCTCGTCAAGGTCACGCGCGGCAAGACGGCGGCCATCACGCAGGAGCATGGCGCATGATGCGGCTGGACAAGTATCTGGCCGAGCGCACCGGCATGACCCGCAGCGAGAGCCGCAAGGCCGTGACGAAGGGGCGCGTGATGGTCAACGGCGCAGTCTGCCGCAAGGCCGATACCCAGCTGGACGAGCACACCGCCGCCGTGGCGGTGGACGGCGTGCCGCTGGCGGGCGCGTACCAGAAATTCGTCTATATCATGCTGCACAAGCCGCAGGGCGTCGTCAGCGCCAGCCGCGATAAGAAAGATACGACGGTCGTCGACCTCGTCGCAGCGGACTTCCCCCGGCGGGAGCTGTTTCCGGCCGGGCGGCTGGACAAAACCAGCACCGGCTTTGTGCTGCTGACCGACGACGGTGCGCTGGCGCACGACCTGCTCTCCCCTGCCCACCACGTCGAAAAGCAGTATGTTGTTACGCTCGACACACCGCTGACCAACGCGATGCGGCGCGGCTTTGCCGAGGGCGTGACGCTGGCCGACGGCGAGACGATGCACCCGGCGGTCGTCGAGCCGGTGAGCGTGGACGGCCTGACCGTGCGGGTCACGCTGCGGCAGGGCGTTTACCACCAGATCAAGCGGATGTTCGGCGTCTACGGCGCGGGGGTCAACGCCCTGCACCGCGAGAGCATCGGCGGCGTGGCGCTGGACGCCGCGCTGACCCCCGGCCAATGGCGGGAGCTGACGGCGGCGGAAGTGGAGCGTCTGCGCGGTGCGGCAAGATAAAAAAACAGGCGGTCTCTCCTCTGCGGGAGGCCGCCTAGTTGTTATTCATGGATATACACGGTTTCGCTGGGAATCAGGGTCAGGCTGAAATCCTCGGCATCGTTGTAGGTGCTCACCGTGACGTAGCTGCCCTCCTGCAGGACGATGTGCTGCAGGGTGTCCTGGTAGGTGTCGTCGGCGTAGAGCCACGAATCGCAGTACATCGTGCGGCTGTTCTGCATTGTCAGCTCGAAGCTGAAATAGCCGCTGCCGCCCGTGGCAAGCACGTCGTAGACGCCCGGCGCAATGTCGTCGCCGACGGTGTAGCTGGCGCTGCTGCCGTCCTCCGAATGCTCCAGCGTGACGGAGAAGCTGTCGGTGAGCGGGTTGTCCGTCATCTCCGGCAGGCCGTCGGTCTGGCCGTTGTCCGCGTGGAAGGAGAGCGCGCCCGTGCCGTCGAGAAAGAACACTGTGCCTGCGGGCAGCGGGATGTCCTCGCGCGCGGCGTAGTCCTCGTCGAAGGACGAAAAGCTCTCGTTGACCGTAACGTTGTAGGCGTCGTTGACGATTTGCATGGTGATCAGCGAGTCGTCGCAGCAGCGGATCGTGTACGTCCCGGCGGGGATGTCCTGCCCTGCCACGTACAGGCCGGGGGTCAGGTCAAGGTCGCAGGCTTCGCCGTCGGCAGGCACATGAGCGCGCAGCGGCTCGTAGGCGTTGGCGGCTTCTTCGGCTGCGGATTCTACCGGGGACTCGGCCGTGTAGTTGCTGCCGGTAAATTGCTCGAAGGTGTGCATAATATGCAGCCGCTGAATGTAGGAGAAAACGCTCGGCAGCACCGCCATAGCGATCATGATGAGCAGGAACCAGAACCGGAAACGGCTGGCAGGCCGCTGGGCACGGCGGGGCTGCGTGTGTACAGTCGGGCGCGCCTGCGTCGGCTTTGGTGTCGGCGCGGACTGCGGCCGCCGGGGCGAGGCATCGTGGCGGTCGGTGCCGCTGGCGTGGACATGGGCAGTGCGCTCCTCCTCGTCGTAGCCGTTCACCTTGGGGCGGCTGCCCGACGGGCGCACCCGGTGCAGGACATCCTCACCGTTGACTTGGTGGTAGTGGGCACTTTCGCCCCGCAGGGTGTAGGTGCGTTCCGGCGGAATGGGCATGCCGCATTCTTCGCATCGGCCGTTGACGACCCGCCCGCCGCACAGGCTGCATTTTTGCATGGGGACACCTCCTCTTTTCCTCTATTATACAGGAAACGACAGAAAAAGAACAGTAGGGTGCGAAAATAAAAAAGGCTTCCCCGTGGGGGAAGCCTTTTTCATTACGCGTTCTTCGCGCGCTGGACGGAGGTCTTTTTGTGGAGCTGTTCGGCCAGAATAACCATGCAGATCAGCATCACCAGCAGTGCCCACGGATAGAGATTCATCGTGATATTCTGCGCTAATACACCGAAAAACGGCGACAGCAGCGTCACGCCAACGTAGGCGGCGGCCATCTGGATGCCGGTCATCGCCATGCTCAGGTTTTTGCCGAAGTTGGCGGGCGTCTCGTGGATGATGCTGGGGTAGATCGGCGCACAGCCCAGCCCAACCGTGACAAGCCCGGCCAGCAGGCAGGTGTTGCCCACAGGCAGGAAGATCAACGCCACGCCGACGGCAATCAACACCTGCCCAAGGCGAATCATCTGCTGGTCGTTGAATTTCATCGTCAAAAAGCCGCTGAAAAACCGCCCGACCGTGATGCCTAAGTAAAACAGGCTCGCCCAACTGGCGGCGGTCGTCGCGTCCAGCCCACGCACCAGTGTGCAGTAGCTGGCTGCCCACATGCCGGCCACGGCCTCCAAACCGTTGTATAGCGCGAAGCAGCCCATGACCTCCGGCACGCCGGGGACTTTCATCAGCTGCGGCAGGGGGCGATGCTCCGGGGTGAAGGTCTCCCCCGCGCCCTCGTCGGCGGGGGTCTTCCACAACGGCAGGCTGAACACCAGCACAGCGGTCAGCATGACCTGCAAGACCGAGATGACGCGATAGCCGTTCTGCCAAGTGCTGCCAGCCAGCGCCCAGCCCATGATGACGGGGCCGCCCGCTGCGCCGATGCCCCACATGCAGTGCAGCCAGCTCATGTGGCGGCTTTCGTAGTGCAGGGAGACATAGTTGTTCAGCGCGGCGTCGACGCTGCCCGCGCCGAGGCCATACGGGATCGCCCACAGGCAGAGCTGCCAAAACTGGGTGCAGGTGGAAAAACCGAACAGTGCCACAGCGGTTGTGGCAACGCTGAGCGCCGTGACCTTGCCCGTGCCCAGCTTGCTGTTGAGGCGGTCGCTGGCAAGGCTGGAGACGATCGTCCCGGCGGAGATGATCATGGACACACCGCCCGCCCACGACACGCCCGCGCCCAGCTGGGGGTACATGCTCGGCCACGCCGCGCCCAGCAGCGCGTCCGGCAGGCCAAGACTGATGAAGGCCAGATAGATGATGGGCAAAAGTAACGATACCATACGAAAACCCTCTTGACTTTCTGTAGTTGTGATATTATGATTATATCATCAAATTGCGGAATATACAGGCACTAATTCCGCAAAATCTCGGTACAATTTCACCAAAAACGGAGGCGAGCAAGAAATGGCACTGTCGCTGTGCAGAACGAACGTGGACGATTCGGCGCGGGAGCTGCTGGAGCATGGCACCGCCGCCTTCCCCATCGCCTGTTATCACGACGATTTGCAGGCCGAGCCCGTGCCGTGGCACTGGCACGAGGAATTGGAGGTACTGGTCGTCAGCGAGGGCATGATCTTGGCGACGGCAGGCGGCGAGAAATTCCGCTTGGGAAAGGGCGAGGGGCTGTTCATCAACGCAGGGGTGCTGCACGGCGACTGGCCGCTGAATGCGGGCAGCTGCCACCTGCACAGCATGGTGTTCCACCCACGGCTGGTGGGCGGCAACCCGGACAGCGTGTTCTGGCAGAAATATCTGCAGCCGCTGCTGACCGACCCTGGCCGTCCCTGCGCCGTGCTGCGCCCCACGGTGGACTGGCAGCACGAGGCCATCGAGGACATGGAGCGGGCGTTCCGCGCGGTGGTGAACGAGATCCCCGGCTACGAGTTCAAGACCCGCGCGGCGCTGTCGGAGATGATCTTCCAGCTGGTCAGCCACGCCCCGGCGGTGCAGGCCATGCCGAAAAAGGCACTGCGCAGCGCCGACCGCATCAAGACGATGCTGCAATTTATTCAAGAGCATTACGCCGAGGACATCTCGGTCGAGCAGGTCGCGTCCAGCGCGTCCATCAGCCCCAGCGAGTGTCTGCGGTGCTTCCACGATATGATCGGCACGACACCGAATCAGTATCTGCGCGACCAACGCGCCCAGCGCGCGGCGGAGCTGCTGTGCGGCACGGGACTGCGGGTGACGGAAATCGCGATGCAGTGCGGTTTTCAGGACGCGAGCTACTTTGCCCGCGCCTTCCGTCAGGTCTACGGCTGCGGCCCGACGGAGTATCGCAGAAAAGCACGAAGGGAAAAATAAAACTACCGCTGTCAGTTCCCTGACGGCGGTAGTTACTTTATCGGAAATTAGCCGTTATTCACGCGGTTCGTGATCTCGTCCACAACCTTGGCGACGAAAGCATCCAAGTCCATCGTGGTCGTCTCGCCCTTGCGGTCGCGAACGCTGATGTTGTTGGCTTCGACTTCCTTCGCGCCCAAGACCAGCATATACGGCACGCGGTCGACCTGTTGTGCCTGACGAATCTTGTAGCCGATCTTCTCGTTGGACTCGTCCAGCACAACGCGGACACCGGCGGCCTGCAGCTTGGCGGTGACGTCCTTCGCGTAGTCCAGCGTCTTCTCGCTGACGGGCAGCACCTTGACCTGCGTGGGAGCCAGCCAAGTCGGGAAGCGACCCTTCGTCTCCTCGATCAGGTAGGCCATGAAGCGGTCGAGAGAGCCGAGGATCGCGCGGTGCAGCACGACGGGGGTCTTCTCGCTGCCGTCCTTGTCGACGTAGGTCAGGTGGAACTTCGCAGGCAGGCAGAAGTCCAGCTGGCAGGTGGACAGCGTGTACTCGGCACCGACAGCGGGCTTGACGTTGACATCCAGCTTCGGGCCGTAGAAGGCGGCCTCGCCGATCTCCTCGGTGAAGTGGATGCCCAGCTCGGTCAGAACCTCGCGCAGGGCGTTCTCGGCATGGTTCCACATGGCGTCGTCGTCGTGGTACTTCTTCTTGTCGGCAGGGTCGCGCAGGGACAGCACACAGCGGTAATCCGTGATGTTGAAGTCTTTGTAGACGTCAAAAATCAGTGCGCAGACATTGGCGACCTCGCTCTTGATCTGCTCCGGCGTGCAGAACAGGTGCGCGTCGTTCTGGCAGAAGTGACGGCCGCGCTCGATGCCCTTCAGCGTGCCGGAGGACTCATAGCGGAAGTCGTGGGCAATCTCGCCGATGCGGATGGGCAGCTGGCGGTAGCTGTGGGGCTGGTTGGCGTAGATCATCATGTGGTGGGGGCAGTTCATCGGGCGCAGGACGTAGCTCTCGCCCTCCATCTCCATGGCGGGGAACATGTTCTCGCGGTAGTGATCCCAGTGGCCGGAGGTCTTGTACAGGTTCACGGTGCCGATGCAGGGGGTCATGACGTGCAGGTAGCCGCGCTCGCGCTCCTTGCCCTTGATATAATCCTCCAGCTGCTGCCAGACGGTGTAGCCGTTGGGCAGGAACATCGGCAGGCCGCGGCCAACGAGGTCGTCGGTCATGAACAGGCGCATCTCCTTGCCGATCTTGCGGTGGTCGCGCTCACGCGCCTCCTGCTGCTGCTTCTCCCACGCGTCCAGCTCCTCCTGATTGCGGAAGGCAACGCCGTTGATGCGGGTCAGCATCTTGTTCTCTTTATCGTTCTTCCAGTATGCGCCGGACTGCTGGGTGATCTTGAAGGCCTTCAACGCCTTGGTGTAGGTCAGGTGAGGTCCGATGCACATGTCGACGTACTCGCCCTGCTGATAGAAGCTGAACTCGGTCTCGTCGGCAAGATCGGCCATATGTTCGATCTTGTAGTGCTCCTGACGCTCCTCCATCAGCTTGACGGCCTCGTCGCGGGGCAGGATGAACGGCTTGATGGGAAGATTCTCTTTGCAGATCTTCTTCATCTCTTTCTCAATGGCGGCGAGGTCGTCGTCGGTCAGTTTGGTGTCGCCGAGGTCGACGTCATAGTAGAAGCCGTTCTCGGTGGCGGGGCCGAAGGCAAAGTCCGCCTGCGGGTAGAGGCGCTTGATGGCCTGCGCCATGATGTGCGCAGCCGTGTGGCGCAGAACGTGCAGTTCCTCTTCCTGCGGGCACTCGGCAACGGTGCCGTCCTTGTAGATGATCTTCATGATTGTACGCTCCTTTTGTAAATGCACAAAAATGCAATAAAAAATGCTCCATCCCTTACCTACAAAAGGGATGAAGCATGTACGCTCCACGGTTCCACCCAAATTGCGCCCCTTATATAAAAGGAAAGCGCCGCTCGTGTCGGCTGTAACGGGCCGTACCCGGCGGGGGTTCGCCCCCGCGCTCGGCAGTGGTAAGGCTGCGGGCTGCTGTAAGGCCGCTTGCAGCGCGTGGCGAACCACGGCGGCCGTCTCTTGTACAGTGTCCCGCATCCTGTTTGTCTGCCTCATGGCTTTGTACAGGATGAAGTTAGTTTATTTATAGCACAACTCCGCCAAGAAGTCAAGCGGGAAATTTTGGGCGGGCTTCACATTGAAAACCCCGGCGAAACATGGTATGATACATTTATATACTTATACACAAGGAGTTCTGCATGGAAAGAACATTTACCCGCATGGACACCAAGGCCGTCAAGGGCGTGGCGGTGTTCTGCATGGTGGCGCACCACCTGTTCTACTCGGAATCCAGAAGGCCGATCGGTATGCCGGAAATTCACTGGACGCTCGACGGCATGATCGCCGGAATGAGTCTGGAGAGCGCGCTTGTCAATTTTGTCAAGATCGTCGTGTCCGCGTTTTTCTTCTTCTCCGGCTACGGGCTGTACAAACAGGCAAAGAAGGGCAGCTTTAAGCTGGAAAAGAAAATTCTGGGGCTGTACACAGAATACTGGAAGGTGTTTTTCATCTTCATCCCCATCGGGTTCGTCTTTTTCCACAACCAGCCGGACTACTTTCCCGACACGCTGTTCTGCCATGTGTTTCAGGACTTTCATTTGCAGGATGTCGCGTCGGCGCTGCTGTGTTGGACGACGCCCTACAATCAGGAGTGGGGCTTTATCAGCGTCTATCTTTTCTGCATCGTGGCGGGGTATATTTATTACCGCCTGACCGAGGGGCGCAAGCTCGGCTTCTGGGTCGAGCTGCTGCTCGTGCTCGTCATTGAGTTTGGCGTGAACGGGGTGCAGTTTTTGCCGCAGTACGGCTTTTTGCCGGTGGCGCTTGTCAAGATTTTCCCGCGCGGGCTGACGTTCGGCTGCTCGGTGTTCATGGGCATCGTCTTTGCGCGGTACGACGTGCTGGACACTTGGGTCGCGCGCGGCGTGGATAAGTTTACGAAGCTGGGCATCGCGGTGTTCTCTCTGGGCATCCTCGTCGGCATGGTCTATATGCGGCTGCTGATTATTCAGGGTGCGGACGCCGACTTAGTGTTTACGCCGCTGTTCATCGTCGCGTGGGCGATGCTGCTGCGGGTGCTGCCGCCGCTGTACAAACTGATGGCCTTTTTGGGCAAATACAGCACGGGCATCTGGCTGATCCACACGTTCTACTGCTATTATTACTACCCGGCGGTGCTGCTGACGCACATTTCGGGGTATCTGTGGCTGGATTTCGTCATCCTGATGGCGATGTCGGTCGTCAGCGCCATGGCCGTGGACAAGTTCTGGTCGCTGCTGCCGGTGCGCAAGGCAATCGGGCTGCTGAAAAAGGCGGACTGACGGGCGCATATGGAATGCGCCCCTACGGCGGATGCCCCTTTTTCGGCTGCTTTGTAGGGAGGGGTCTTGACCCCTCCGCGGCGGGGTGAGAGCACCCCGCCCTACATGCAACGGGAAAATGGGGCTTGTAGGGAGGTATGCCCCTGTGCCGCCGCAGGTGGTGCAGTGTTCATGCACATATGCCAGTTTGCACAAAAATGCAAACGCTCCCCTGCTGTGCTGACGCAAAACGCCGAAGTTGCAAAATATACATTGACTTTACATATTTATACAACTATACTGAGTACACAGTCAAGTGAGGGCTTGGCTGTGTACTTCATTTTATAGATAATGAAACAGAGGGAAAATCACATGAAAAAGCTTACTGCTCTGATGCTCAGCTCCGCTATGATGCTGAGTCTGGCCGCCTGCGGCGGCTCTGCTGCAACCGAGACTGTTTCCAGCGAGGCTGCTTCTTCCGAGGCTGCATCCTCCGAGGCCGTTTCCACCGAGGAGGCCGCTTCTGCTGACGCTGCCGCGCTGACCACTGTCAACGCCGGCAAGCTGACGATGTCCACCAACGCCGCCTTCCCCCCGTACGAGATGACGACCGACAGCGGCGACTTCGAGGGCATCGACATTGATGTCGCTGCCGCTATCGCCAAGAAGCTCGGCCTTGAGCTGCAGGTCGACGACATGGACTTTGACGCCGCCCTGCTGGCCGCCCAGAACGGCAAGAGCGATATGGTTATGGCCGGCGTCACCGTCACCGACGAGCGCCTGAAGGTCATGGACTTCTCCGACACCTACGCCGAGGGCATCCAGTCCATCATCGTGCCGGAAGGTTCCGACATCGCTTCCGTTGACGATCTGGAGGGCAAGGCCATCGGCACCCAGCGCGGCACCACCGGCAACATCTACTGCACCGACGACTTCGGCGAGGACAACGTCATCGCTTACGACGACGGTCTGACCGCTGTGCAGGCGCTGAACAACGGTCAGGTCGACGCTGTCGTTATCGACAACGCCCCCGCCAAGTCCTTCGTCGAGGCGAACCCCGGCCTGAAGATCCTTGACACCGCTTACGCGCAGGAGGATTACGCCATCGGCGTTGCCAAGGGCAACACCGCTCTGCTGGACGCCATCAACAGCGCACTGGAAGAGCTGGAGGCCGACGGTACGCTGCAGACCATCGTCGACAAGTACATCACCGCTGAATAAGCGTTTGGCATCCCATAAGAAAGGCACGCCGGTAACGCGGCGCGCTTTTCTTTTATTTGTTGTGATTTTTCCCGTAAGTATGGTATAATAAAAAATACCGTATAAAACAAAAGAAAGGTTGTGTTGCGGATGGAGGCACAGTTTGAAGCGCTTTCAGAGCTGGTCAAAAGTGGCCAGAAGCTCAGCTTCGGCGAGGACTTCTTCGTAAAATTCTATCAGGCATTTCTCTACTCAGATCGCTGGCAGCAGTACATCAAGGGCGTCGGCACTACCCTGTTTGTCACGGCCATTGCGCTGGTGCTGGGCGTTGTGCTGGGCGCTATCGTCGCCATGATCCGCGTGGGCTACGCCCAGCAGAAGCCCCACCACCGCAACCCGGTGCTGGGCATCTTCAATGCAGTGGCGCAGGTGTACGTTACGGTCATCCGCGGCACGCCCATGATGGTGCAGCTGCTCATCATGAGCATGGTGATCTTCGCCAGCAGCCGCAACTTCACGATGGTCGGCGCGCTGGCGCTGGGCATCAACTCCGGCGCGTATGTGTCCGAGATCATCCGCGGCGGCCTGATGGCCGTCGATCCCGGCCAGATGGAAGCCGGGCGCAGCCTCGGCCTCAACTACATGACGACGATGTTCGAGATCGTCATTCCGCAGGCCATCCGCTCCATCCTGCCGTCGCTGGGCAATGAGTTCATCATGCTGCTGAAGGATTCTTCCCTGATTACGGTCATCGGCGGCAAGGAGCTGCTGTACGCCGCGCAGGGCATCATGAACCGTACCTACGAGGCCATGTTCCCGCTGCTGGGCGTCGCGGCCATCTATCTGGTGCTCGTCATGCTGTTCAGTGCGCTGCTTGCAAAATTTGAGAGGAGGCTGGCACAAAGTGATCGACGTTAAAGGACTGCAAAAACACTACGGCGGCCTGCAGGTGCTCAAGGGCGTTGACCTGACGATCAACAAGGGCGACTGCGTCGTGCTGGTTGGCCCCTCCGGCTGCGGAAAATCCACGTTCCTGCGTTGCCTGAACCGGCTGGAGGAGCCGGACGGCGGCCATATCATCTTCAACGGCAAGGAAGTCACCGACCATGACATCGACCATGTGCGGCAGAAGATGGGCATGGTGTTCCAGCATTTCAACCTGTTCCCCCACCTGACGGTCAAGAAAAACATCACCCTTGCGCCGGTGCGCTTGGGGCTGATGAAGCAGGCCGAGGCCGACGCCAAAGCCATGGAGCTGCTGGAGCGCATCGGTCTGGCCGACAAGGCCGACACCTACCCGAACATGCTGTCCGGCGGCCAGAAACAGCGCATCGCCATCGTGCGCGCGCTGGCGATGAACCCAGACGTGCTGCTGTTTGACGAGCCGACGAGTGCCCTTGACCCCGAAATGGTCGGCGAGGTGTTGGAGCTGATGAAGGAGCTTGCCAAGGGCGGCATGACGATGGTCTGCGTCACGCACGAGATGGGCTTTGCCCGCGAGGTCGCGAACCGCATCATCTTCATCGACGAGGGCATCGTCAAGGTCGACAAGCCCCCGAAGGAGTTTTTCGCCAACCCTGAAAACGAGAGATTGAAGGCCTTCTTGTCGAAGGTGCTGTAAAATAGTGAATGTATAAAAGCGGTCTGCCGATGGATTTTCGGCAGACCGCTTTATTGCTGCTATGTAGGGGGCGCACATGTGCGGCCCGCAGCCTTCCGGGAAACACCCGTTTGCCTTTCACGACCGGGCCGGGCATGCCCGGCCCCTACCATAATTATTAAACGCTGCGGCAAGTTGATTCTTTGCGCGAAATGTGGTAAAATATCACTATTACTATGGATAACTATGCAACCACGATATACACATAAGGAACAGGTATTTTTATGGCTGAAAATCTGCAAACCACCCGCCCGGCCGACGAGGGCTGGACTACCGTCATACGCCCCAAAACCGGCTGGTTCGACATCGACCTGAACGAGCTGTGGCGCTACCGCGACCTGATCGCGATGTTCGTCAAACGCAACTTTACCGTACTGTACAAGCAGACGATTCTGGGACCCGCGTGGATCATCCTGAACCCGCTGATCACCACCGTCATCTTCAACGTCGTGTTCGGCGGCATGGCGAACATGCCCACCGACGGTGTGCCCGGCTTCTTGTTCTACATGGCGGGCAACACGGTGTGGACATTCTTCGCCAACTGCGTCAACAACACGGCCAACACGTTCGTGACAAATTCACAGGTGTTCGGCAAGGTCTACTTCCCACGCCTGACAATGCCCATCAGTCAGGTGCTGACGAGCCTCATCAACTTCGGCATTCAGGCCGCCATGTACCTGCTTTTCTGGGTCTACTTTTTTGCCACGGGCAGCGGCGTGACGTTTACGCTGTGGCTGCTGGCTGTGCCCTTCGTTATGCTGGAAGTCATGCTGCTCGGCCTCGGCGTCGGCATCATTGTGTCGTCCTTGACGACGAAATATCGCGATTTGGCCATCGCCGTCGGCTTCGGTGTGCAGCTGTGGATGTACGCCTCCCCCGTCGTCTACCCGCTGTCAATGCTGGACAATTCCCCGCGCCTGAGGGTGCTCGTCCAGCTCAACCCCATGACGTCGCCGATTGAGATCTTCCGCATGGCGACCTTAGGCACCGGCACGGTCACGACCTTTGGCATCGTGTACAGCCTGATCTTCACCGCGGCGGCGCTGGTGTTGGGCGTCGTGCTGTTCAGCCGCATCGAAAAAACGTTTATGGATACCGTGTAAGAAAGGGGCGCTTGGAATATGTCTGCAACAGAAAAACGCCCTGTCATCGAGGTTTCGGGGCTGAAAAAACAGTACAAGCTCGGCCAGATCGGCGGCGGCACGCTGACCCACGACCTGCAAAGCTGGTGGGCGCGCGTGCGCGGCAAGGAAGACCCGAACACCGTTATCGGCACCGACCAGCGGCTGTTCGGCCAGACGTTTATGGCACTGAACGGCGTCGACCTGACCGTCTATCGGGGCGAGGCACTGGGCATCATCGGCCGCAACGGCGCGGGCAAATCCACGCTGCTGAAGCTGTTGTCCCGTATCACCGCCCCCACCGAGGGCGAGATCAAAATCCGCGGCCGCGTGGCGTCGATGCTGGAAGTCGGCACCGGCTTCAACAACGAGATGACCGGCCGCGAGAACATCTATATGAACGGCGCGATTTTGGGCATGACCCGCGCCGAGATCGACGCAAAGCTGCCGCAGATCATCGAATTTTCCGAGTGCGGCGACTTCATCGACACCCCCGTCAAGCGTTATTCCAGCGGCATGTTTGTGAAATTGGCCTTCGCCGTGGCCGCGCATCTCGACAGCGAGATCATGGTCATGGACGAGGTGCTGGCCGTCGGCGACATGAAATTCCAGCAGAAATGCTTGGGCAAGATGAGCGACGTGGCGAATCAGGACGGCCGCACAGTCTTGTACGTCAGCCATAATATGTCGACCATACGTCAGCTTTGCACCCGCTGCGTTGTGCTGGACAAGGGCAAGGTCATCTTCGACGGCGACGTCGAGCAGGCCATCGCGGTCTACATGGACACAACCGACGTCAATGTCGTCCACTACGACCTGGCTGATGTCGCCCGCATGACGGGCAGTGCGGGCAAACGCTTCCGGCTCGAAACGCTGGACTTCGTCGGCAAGGAGTCGAGCGTTTTCGCCGACACCGAGAAGATGCGTGTCAAAATCACATGGCGCGTGTCGGAGCCGTTCGCGGGCATCCATATGAAGATGAATCTCCACGCGCGGGATTCGACGCCCGTAGGCATCACCCACCCCGTCGACCTCGGCGCGGCCGAGCCGGGCAAGCTCTACACCTCGGTGTTTGAATTTGATCCGAGCCTTTTGGGCGAGGGGCAGTATTTCTTCTATCTCGATATTTTCGACGGCGCGCTGGCGCACGCGGTCTGCTTGGACAAGCCCGTGACAGAGTTCGCCTTCGAGGTGACGAACAGCGACCTGACGATGCCGGAATGGGCGTCGGGCTGGGGGCGCATCCACTTCCCGCCGGTCAAGCTCGTGCAGGAGTAAGCCATGAAACCGAATTTGTACATCTGCCATACGGCGTATCAGGTTTTAGTTGACCTGCTGCGGGCAGGGCGCGCCGACGCAAAACCGCACACGATGGTGCTTTCTGCGGCGGTGCCCGACACCGCTGCGCTGGCCGCCCGGCTGGACGCGACGGGCGTTGTCAAAACCGTCATCGTCGACGAGACAAAGTGGCCGGGCACTGTGACGGGGCTGTTTGCCCATCCGCGCGCGGCGCGGGCGTTTGAAAAGCTGTGCGGCTGGAAATTGGACCGTGCAGCGTATGAGAACGTCTATATCCACAACGATTGGAGTGTGCTGGGGCGCTACCTGCAGGACTGCCGCGCGGGGTATATCCTCTGCGAGGACACGTTTGCGAGCACCCTCGGCGAAGACCAGCACCTTGTGACAGACCAGCGTGCGGCGACGGATTTTGCCGCGAAGCAGCGCGGAAAAGGTTACCTTTATTGGGGTGACAGCCCGTGGTGCGTCCGCGTTGAGAGCGAGGACACCGCCCGTTGTACGCTGTTCCCGGCGGAGCGCATGGCGACGGACAGCAAGGCCGCGCTGCTGGAAAGCCTGACCGACGCCGAAAAAGCGATGGTGCGCCGCGTATTTTTAACGCAGCCCCTGCCCGAAAAGGCTGACGGCGCGACGCTGTTGCTGCCTCGCAGCTTTGTGGCCGACGGGCTGATGACGCAAGAGCAGCAGGACGCGATGTTCAAGGCGGTGGCAGCAAAATATGCCGTGGGGGCGCTGTTTATCAAGACGCACCCCCGCGACACGACGGACTACAAGGCGCTGTTCCCCGATGCCACAGTCTTGGAACGCACGATGCCCAGCGAGGTTTTGAACTTCTGCCTGCCCTTCCGCTTCGCCCGCGCCGTGACGGTGCAGAGCTTTGTCCTGCGCGGCTTCACGGCGGCGGACGAAAAGATCCTCCTGACGCTGGACGAGGCGAAAAAGTTAATGTGACTGCCCCCTGCGGGCGGATATGGAATCCGCCCCTACGCCGTAGGGGTCGGCGTCCTCGACGACCCGGCAGCGTTTCCACAGCGGGAACTCTCCACGGGCGAGCAATGCTCGCCCCTACAACATTTTACCGATAGAGGATAATGAGGTACCATCATGAAAACAATCGCTGTGATCCCTGCACGCTATGCCAGCACCCGGATGCCGGGCAAGCCGCTGGCGGATGTGCTGGGCAAACCGATGATCTACTGGGTCTATCAGGCCGCCAAGGCATGCCCGAAGCTGGACGATGTGCTCATCGCCACCGATGACGAGCGCATCGCCGACGCCTGCAAGCAGTACGATATGCGCTACTTGATGACGAGCCCCGAACACGACACCCCCACCGGGCGCATCTGGGAGGTCAGCACCGTCGAGGACGCCGATCTCTACTTGCAGCTCATGGGCGACGAGCCGCTGGTGAACCCGGCGGCGTTCGACCTGATTTTGCCCGACACCCTGCCCGACGACCCCTACTACGTCGCCGTGCTGACGAACATCATGGAGCATCCGGCCGACGTTATCGACTTCTCGAACCAAAAGGTCGTGACGAACGCCGCACGGGAGATTTTGCTGATTTCCCGCAGCCCCATCCCCTACCCCAAAGGCACGCTGGATTTCGAGTACGAGAAGGTCACCGGTATCCAGCTGTACAGCAAGCAGGCGCTGAAATTTTACCATGAGACGCCGAAATCCATCCTCGAAAAGGCCGAGGAAAACGACATGATGCGCTTTATAGAGAACGGCCATAAGGTGCACGCCATCGTCAGCCCCTACAAGACGGTCAGTGTCGACACGCCGAAGGATTTGGCACTGGTAAATGAAATTTTGAAGGAGAAGCAGCATGGCTGACATCAAACTGCTGGACTGTACCCTGCGCGACGGCGGCTATGTCAATAGCTGGCAGTGGGGCTTCGGCTCTGCCCGCCGCATCATCCAGACGCTGACCCGCGCGGGCGTCGACATCGTCGAGGTCGGCTTCCTGCGCAACGTCGAGGGCTATGACCCAGATGTGACCGTCTGCAACACCATCGAGGAGCTGAACCGCCTGCTGCCCGACGAGAGCCAACGCGGCCACACGATGTACTCCGGTATGGCGATGCGCTCGAATTACGACATTTCGAAGCTGTCCCCCTACGACGGTCACGGCATTGAAATTATACGTATCACCGCGCATGATTACGACATCAAGGACGGCATGGACTTTGCCCGCCGTATCAAAGAGCTGGGCTACAAAGTCTCCATCAACCCCATCAACATCATGGGCTACAGCGACAAAGATCTGCTCTGGATCTTTGAGCAGGTCAACGAGATCCACCCGTGGCAGTTCTCCATCGTCGATACCTTCGGCAGCATGCGCCGCCGCGACTTGGAGCGCATCGTCAGCATGGCCGATCACAACCTTGCGCCGGACATTCGCCTTGCGCTGCACCTGCACGAGAATATGGCGCTGAGCTTCTGTTTGGCACAGGAATTTCTTGACAAACACCTGCGCCGCGACCTTGCCGTGGACGGCAGTCTGATGGGCATGGGGCGCATCCCCGGCAACCTGCCGATTGAATTGATCGCCGACTATATGAATGAGTATTTCGGCGGCCACTACAACATCGACGACCTCATGGATGCCATTCAGGATCACATTGCGCCCATCAAGGGCGACTGCGCGTGGGGCTACACCCCGGCGTACTTCCTGTCGGCTAAGTTCAATTTGCATCGCAACTACGCCGAACATTATCTCGGCAAGGGTGATCTGACGAACCGCGACATCAATCACATTCTGGCGGCCATCGCGCCGAACAAAAAGACTGTGTTTGATGCCGCCTACGCAGATGCGCTGTACACCGAGTACAAAAACCGCCGCATCGACGACGCGGCGGCGCTGGCCGCATTGCAAACGGCGTTCGCCGGCAAGACGGTGCTGGTGCTTGCCCCCGGTGCAAGCCTTGCCACGCAGGAAGGCCGCGCCGCTGTGGCGGCGGCGAACGCGGACGCGACGGTTTCGGCCAACTTTGTGCCGGAATTTGCGACGCCGGACTATGCGTTCTTCACCAACGCCAAGCGCTTTGACGAGGATGCCGCCTATCCCTGCCCGCTGATCCTGACAAGCAACCTGCGCGCCGATAAGAACGCCGCCGTCGTCAACTACGACCGGCTTTCCGCCACCGATGCACAGGGCGGCAACAGCGTGCTGATGCTGCTGCGGCTGCTGCGCCGGTGCGGCGCGGCCAAGGTGCTGCTGGCAGGCGCGGACGGCTACCGCGAGGGCTCGGCTGCCTATGCCGACGCCGGGCTGCACACCCACACGGGGCGCGGCGCGGCCTACAACGCCCAGATGGCGGGGGCAATCCGCGCGGCGGGGCTGCCCGTCGAGTTCATCACCCCCAGCGAGTACGAGAGGACTTGACGATGATACGACTGCTGGTGCTGGACGTGGACGGCACGATGACCGACGGCGGTGTCTACTACGACACCACCGGCAACGAGATGAAGAAATTCGCCATCAAGGACGGCGCCGGGCTGGTACTGGCGCGCACGGCGGGCATCCGGGTGATGATCTGCACCGGGCGCGAGAGCGAGGCCGTCCGCCGCCGTGCCGCTGATTTGAAAATTACAGACGTCTACCAGAACGTCGGCACAAAAGCCGTGTTCCTGCGCGATTTTATGGCCGAGAACGGCTACGCGCGGGAGGAAGTGGCCTACTGCGGCGACGACCTGAACGATCTGGCGGCCATGGCGCTGTGCGGTTTTGTGGCCTGCCCGGCGGACGCCGCCGAGGAAGTCAAAGCCCGCGCCGACTACATCTGCCCCCGGCGCGGCGGCGAGGGTGCCGTTCGCGGTGCAGTCGAGAAGATTTTGCGCAGCGACGGGCGGTGGAAGGCCGCGGTGGAAAAGGCGTTCGGCGCGGCGTTGTGATTTCGCATTTGCGGGAGATTGCATGAAAAATCCAAAACAAAAAACCTATACCCCCCTGCCGGCCGCGCTGGCGACGCTCGTCGTGCTGCTGGCGGCGGTGGTGCTGCTCTGGCTGGCCGAGGTGCGCCCGCAGGCGACGAAGGGACGCAGTGAGATCATCACCGATTTTCTGCGTGCCGAGCTCGTCCACGACGGCGAAACCGCCGAGCAGGTCTTTACCTACGACAAGGATATTTTGACGATCGGCCTTGAATTTTACCTCCCCGGCGAGCAGCCCAAGGGCGAGTTGGACGTCGTCTTGTACGACGCCGATACCGGCGAGGAGTTGTCCCGCTCCGTCGGCACGATGGACTACATCGTGCCCGACCAGTACACGACGCTGGGCTTTGACCCCGCTGTGACCGGGCAGGAGGGGCGACGCTATCGCCTGACTGTGACGCCGCACTACACGACCGACGCGATTCTGGCCGTCGGCCACAGCGACGGCGTCGCCCTCTGGAAAGAGCAGATGACTGTGAACGACCGCGTCGTCGACGGCACGATGGCGATGCAGATCACCTACCAGCGCATCGGCGGCTACCTGACGCGGTTCTTCCTGCTGGTGGGCGGCGCGGCGGCGGTGCTGGCGGCGTTCGCCGTCTGGGCGGCATTGAGCAAAAAAGTGACGCTGGAACGGCTGGTGTTTGCGTTGGTGCTGGGCTTTGGGCTGCTGTACAGCTTCCTGCTGCCGCCCTACGCTGCGCCGGACGAAAAGTACCACATCAACCAGAGTTTCACCCTTGCCTGCCGCTGGGCGAACGATTTAGACCACAGCGATTGGCGGATGGGCAAGGTGCCCACGACGACGAGCTTCCGCCGCGTGGGCGACGAGGACGCCACCCTGCAGGACGAGAACACGACGGTCTTCACGTGGGAGGAGTTCACCTCCCAGTTGTTCACAACGACAGACGAACCGTTCAACAGCCATCAGGAATATAACGAATTGCAGACCGACCAGAACCCGCTGCTTTACCTTGCCAGCGCGGCGGCGGTGTTCGCGGCGTATGTGTTCCACTTGGGCTTTGCGCCCGCGCTGTTTTTGGGGCGGCTGGCGAACCTGCTGCTCTTCGCGGCGCTGGCGGCGCTGGCCGTGCGGGTCGCGCCCTTCGGCAAGCGGGTGTTCACCGTGGCCGCACTGCTGCCGATGACGCTGCATCTGGCGGCGAGCTTCAGCCGCGACGCCCCCCTGCTGGGGCTGTGCTTTGCCTTCACGGCGCTGCTGATGGACGCGGCGTTCGGCAGCGACAAAAGCAAGGCGCTCTCCCCTGCCCGGCTGGCCGGGCTGCTGGGCTGCGGCACGCTGCTTGCCCCCGGCAAGCTCGTTTACCTGCCGCTGGCGGCGCTGGTGCTGCTGGTGCCCGCCGCGCGGCTGGGACACCACGCCAAGGCGAAGAAGTGCGGCTACCTTGCCGCCTGTCTGGCGCTGGCGCTGGTGCTGAACACCGGCCTTGTGACCGACACGCTGCACAGCAGCGGCACGGCTGCCGAGACCGCCGCCGTGGCTGACGACGCCGACCGCGCCGCGAAAGCCCGCCCGGCCGAGCCGGACGAAGCCTACGAGGCGCAGATCAACGGCGAAAATACCTTGGAAAATTACGTCCGCAGGCTGTATTATTATATTGAGGACAACGCCTCCCCCGCCGCCAGCGAGGTGGCGTTCTGGGTGCAGGCGATGCAGGCCGGGGACGTTTCCCCTGCTACGCTGGGGCAGAGCTTCCTCTTTACGCCCGAAAAGTCCATGGACAGCTACACCGACGGGCAGGCGTTCTACACGATGGCATCCTACGCGCTGTTCGGCTCGGACGTGACCGTAGGCAACGCCGACGCCTACCTGCCCGTCTTTGCCGAGGGCGGCGCAGAGCGCGCCTACAAGCAGCTGTACAACCTGCCCGGCTGCGTGGATCGCTTTGCCGCGCTGGGCATCGACGTCGGCGTGATGGACGACCGCGGCGTACTGGATCGCGCGGTGCTGGCGCAGGAGGTCGAGGCCGCCGAAGCCACCCGCAGCACCCAGAGCACCGTCGACGACGGCGACAAAACGACCTACACGCCGAGGTATATCCTGACGCATCCGGTGGACACGGTGCTGCTTTTTGTGCGCAGTGCCGTTGAAAACGGCGACCACTATATCCGCACCCTCGTCGGCGGCAGCCTGAGCTACTACACGCTGGACTTGGCGTGGGGCTGGGTCGTGTTGCTGTACCTGCTGCTGGCCTACGCGGCACTGCCCGCGCAGGGCACAAAGCCGCAGCCCACGGGCACGGCGCGCGGCTGGTGCTGCGCGGCGGCGGCGCTGTGCTGCCTGCTGGCCGTGGCCGGGTGCCTGCTGTGGACACCGACCCGCTACGAGACGCTGTACGGCTTGCAGGGGCGGTATTTCCTGCCGGTTTTGCCGTTGCTGCTGTTGACCTGCCTGCCCCGCTGTCTGGCCGCCGTGGCCGACGAAACGACCGCCGAGACCCGCCTCGTCACCGCCCTTGCCCTCGTGCAGGCGGGCGTCGTGGTGAATATTATGCTGGCGGTGATTGCAAGATAAAAGGGCTCTCCTATGGTAATTTGTTTTTTTTCAACCCAATATTTACCGACACCCGGCGGGGTCGAACGGTACACTTGGAATCTGGCGCGGCGGTGCGTCGCGGCGGGGCATCGCGCCCTTGTCGTGACGGCGTCGCTGCCCGGCCTGCCCGCGCGGGAGACGGACGCCGACGGCATCGAAATCCTCCGTCTGCCGTCCTTGCCGGTCATGAACGGGCGCTTCCCGGTGCTGAAGCCCACCGCTGCTGCTGACCTCTGGGCGCAGGGCATCGACTTCGCGGTCATCCAGACCCGTATGTACCCCCAAAGCATCTGGGCGGCGCGGCAGTGCAAACGGCGCGGCATCCCGGCGCTTGTCATCGACCACTCGACCGGCTATATGATGCACGGCGGGCTGGCAGGCGCGGCGGGCAAGCTGTACGAGCACGCCGCCTGCGATGTCATTCGCCGCTGCGGCTTCCCCTTCTACGGTGTGTCGGGCGACGTCTGCCGCTGGCTGGAAACCTTCGGCGTTGCGGCGGAGGGACGTCTGCCCAACGCCGTCGACCCCGGCGAGCTGGACAAGCTCGCCCACGCGGAAAACGCCGTGAACTGGCGCGAAAAGCTGAACGTGCCGGAAAACGGCCATCTCATCGCCTTTGTCGGGCGGCTCATCCCCGAAAAAGGCGCGCTGCGGCTGGCCGAGGCGGTGCGCCGTCTGCCGGGCTGCGTGCTGGCCGTCGCCGGTACGGGCGAGGAACAGCCTGCGCTGGCGGCGCTGGACGGCGGCGTACACGCGCTGGGGGCACTGCCCCATGACCGGATCGTGCAGCTGTTGGCGCAGGCGGATGCCTACTGCCTGCCCACTGAATACGCCGAGGGCTTCCCCACCACGCTGCTGGAGGCGGCGGCTTGCCGCTGCCCCATCGTGACGACCCGCACGGCGGGCACCGGCGAGCTGCTGCCCGGTGACGACTACGCGGTCTTTCTGGAAAATGCCGACGCCGACACTATCCGTGCCGGGCTGGAAACGCTGCTGCGCGACCCCGCTGCGGCAGCTGCCCGCGCCGAAAACGCCTACGAAAACCTTTGCGCCCACTTTACATGGCAGGCCGTCTTTGCTACAATGATGGAGGTCATATCGGCCAAAAGGAGCTAAGATGTCAAAATTACTGATCGTAATTCCCGCACATAACGAGGAAGCCAACATCGTGCAGGTCGTCGAGGAACTGACCCACGACTACCCGCAGTACGATTACGTTGTCGTCAACGACGGCAGCCGCGACAAGACGGCGGCTGTCTGCCGCGCCCGCGGCTACCGGCTCATCGACCTGCCCGTGAACTTGGGGCTGGCTGGGGCGTTCCAGACCGGGCTGCGCTTTGCGGCGGAAAACGGCTACGACTGCGCCATGCAGATGGACGCCGACGGCCAGCACAAGCCGAAATATATTGATGCTATGCTAAAAGAGCTGGATGCGGGCAATGATATTGTCATCGGCAGCCGTTTTTTGACCGTGAAAAAGCCTAAGTCCCTGCGGATGCTGGGCAGCTATATCATCAGCTGGTCGATCCGCCTGACGACGGGGCGCGCCATCTGTGACCCGACCAGCGGCATGCGGATGTTCAACCGCGCCATGGTCGAGGAATTTGCCCAGAACCTGAACTACGGCCCAGAGCCCGACACGATCAGCTATCTGATCAAAAACGGCGCAACTGTCAAGGAAGTGCAGGTCGAGATGGGCGAGCGCATGGCGGGGCAAAGCTACCTGACCTTCTGGCGCAGTGTGCAGTATATGGTAAAAATGTCCATCTCCATCTTGTTGATCCAGTGGTTCCGCAAGCGGGACACCGAGACCCCATACCCCGAAAGGAGCCTGTGAAATGTTCGATCAAACGTTGATTCGCATTTGCCTGATTCTGGGCAGCTTCATCACGGCGGGGTATATCCTGCGGCGCGTGCGGCAGGCAAAAGTCCAGATCGAGGATACGATCTTCTGGCTGCTGTTCAGCGCGGCGCTGCTGATCTTAGCCATCTTCCCCGGCATCGCCTACTGGGCGGCGAATCTGCTGGGCTTCATGAGCCCCATCAACTTCGTCTACGTTGTTATCATCTTTTTGCTGCTGGCGAAGCAGTTTTTCATGTCCATCAAGCTCAGCCAGCTGGACAGCAAGGTGCGCATCCTGACCGAGCAGGTCGCCCTGAACGAGGAAAAAGTCGAGCGGGAAAAGCTGGACTTGTGATGAAAAAAGGCTGCCCCCTCTGGGGAAAGGCTTTTGCAAATAAAAATTTGTATTCCCCCAAAATCTATGGTATAATATAGTATTGACTAAACAGAAAGAAGGTTTCAGATATGGCTTACACCCCGAAACTGACCTATAAGGGCCGCCCGCTGGTGCGCTGCGGCAACGATATTTACTACGGCTCGATGAAAGACCCGTACGTTGTCTACCTGCAGGTGCTCTCCACCAAGAAGGAGAACGGCGCGGACGTGGCCGACAAGGTGCACATCGTCCTGCTTTCCACCGACGAGGGCAAGCCCCTGCCGGAGCGCATCGCCCGTCAGGCCAATAAGGTCGGCCTGTACAATGCACTGTCCTTCGGCGACATCATGCTGCAGGGCGCACTGCAGAAGAAGTAAGCATGGACTTTTGCCCCGGTGTACTGCGCCGGGGTATTTTTTGTAGGGGGACTATGAAAAAACGACAACACGCCGCCGCGCTGCTGGGCACGCTGGTCTGCCTTGTGTTTGCGCTGGTATTGTATCACAGTCTGGCAGGCGGTACGCTGATGCAGGCTGGGCCGTACAACAGCTATGCCTTACAGGCAGAAAACTGGCTGGCAGGGCGCAACTACATTGCCAACGGCGAGGATTACCCGTGGCTGGAACTGGCGATTTACAACGTGCGGTATTACCAGTCATTTCCGCCGGTGCCCGCTGTGCTGATGCTGCCGTTTGTGGCAGCCTTCGGCAGCTGGCAGGCACTGCCGGGCGGACTGATTATGCTGGAACTGGCGTTGCTGTGCGCGGCGGGGGTCTACCTGTGCTGTATGCGCAGCGGCATGGCGGCGGACGTCTGCGCCTACTTTGCAGTGTTTGTCAGCATGGGATCGAATCTTTTTTGGATGTCCACCAGCGACGGCGTGTGGTTTATGGCGCAGCTGTGCGGGCTGCTGTTCGCTGTGTGGGGGCTGTATTGGGCGCAGGGGCGCGGTGCGGTGCAGGCGGCGCTGGCCTCGCTGTGTATGGCGTTGGCTGTGGGCTGCCGCCCGTTTTACGCGCTGCTGCTGGCTTGTTGGATGGCGTGGCGGGCGTATAAAACCCGCAGCGTGCGTGCCCTCCTCCCCGCCCTGCTGCCCGCTGTGGCTGTGGCTGTGTGCATGATGGCCTACAACTGGGTGCGGTTCGGCAGCGTGGTGGAGTTCGGTCACAACTATCTGCCGGAGTTCACCCGCGCCGAGCACGGTCAGTTCAGCCTGCACTACTTGCTGCCGAATCTGCGGCAGCTGCTGCGCCCCGTCACGCTGGACGCACAGGGACAGCTGCATTTTGAACAGTTTAACGGCTTTTTGTTCTTCGCGGCGAACCCGTTGTTTCTGCTGGCCATGTTGCGTGGCGTGGCCGTCAGTTTGTCCGGACATGCCGAGCCGCGCCGGGAAGATCTGCCGCTGCCTGCGGCGGGGTGGTGTATCGCGGCGGCCTGTGCCCTGCTGACGGCGCTAACCTGTATGCACCGCACCTTGGGTGGCTGGCAGTTCGGCGCGCGGTACATGGTGGATCTGTTCCCGTGGCTGCTTATCTGGTTTATGGCCCGCCCTGCATGGCGGCCCGGCGCAGGCGCAAAGACGCTGTGTGGCATGGCCGTGCTGTTTAATCTGTATGGAGCGGTATTTATGCTGGGGACATGAGGGGCGACAGGCGCGGGTGCCTATGGAATGCGCCCTTATGTAATGAAAATAAAACCCGCCCCGTGGCCAAACTTTGGCCACGGGGCGGGTGCTGCTTCTGTGTGAGGGGAAATTACTGATCCTGCTTATCGGTCTCCTTGGCGGTGTCGTCCTCGGTGCCCTCCAGCTCGACATCGAAGGTCGCGCCGCAATGCGGGCAGACAAGATCGCCCTCCGGGTCCATCAGGGTCTCCTCGTCCAGCGTGGAGACCTGACCACAGTTGGGGCAGGTCACCTCGTACAGGGTGGCGTTGTCCTCGTCGTCCTCTTCCTCGTCGTCGTCCTCATCGGCGTACAGGTCGCTGACGATGTCGTCGACGTCCTGATCGAGGGTCTCCAGCTCGTCGTACACCTGATCGAGCGCGTCGTCGTGCTCGGTCACCTGAGCGGCCATCTCCTCCAGCAGATCCATCATGGCGGCAATGACCTTGCCGTTCTTGGAGTCTGCGTCAAATTCCATACCGGTCATCAGGCCGCGGATGTAGGCGGCCTTTGCATTCAGATCCATAGCCATAGTCAAAATCCTCCCTAATGTTAAAAAATGCCGGGCGCGGCGGTACGGCCATGCCCGGCAAAGAGAACCTAATCAGTTCACGCGCTCCATATACTCGCCGGTGCGGGTATCGATGCGGATCTTGTCGCCCTCGTTGATGAACAGGGGCACGCGGATCTCAGCGCCGGTCTCGACGGTGGCGGGCTTCAGGGTGTTGGTGGCGGTGTTGCCCTTGACACCCGGCTCGGTAGCGGTGACTTCCAGCTCAACAAAGTTGGGGATCTCAACGCTGAAGACCTTGCCCTTGTAGCTCAGCAGCTTGCAGGTATCGTTCTCCTTGCAGAACTTGAAGTTGTCGGGCACATCGGCAGCGCCGACAGGGATATCGTCATAGGTCTCGACATCCATGAAATGATACAGATCGCCGTCCTCGTAGGAGTAGGTGACCTCACGGCGCTCGATGAAAGCCTGAGGGAACTTGGCGGTCGGGTTATAGCTGGTCTCAACAACGGAGCCGGTGATGACGTTCTTGGTCTTGGTACGGACGAAGGCAGCGCCCTTGCCCGGCTTGACATGCTGGAACTCAACGACCTGAAGGACCTGGCCGTCCTGCTCGAAGGTGACACCGTTACGGAATTCGCCTGCAGAAAT
>CAKSUQ010000001.1 GCA_934502625.1 uncultured Gemmiger sp. | reverse complement strand
GGCCGTAGCTCATCTGGTAGAGCGCCACCTTGCCAAGGTGGAGGTAGCGAGTTCGAGCCTCGTCGGCCGCTCCAAAGTGTAACCACCCTTCGGGGTGGTTTTTTTATGCGAAAAATACCGTGAAATGGTGCAGTAATACGGTTTTGCCCATTGACAGGCGGCTGTACGCGACGCTATACTTTAGGTGTTCCTTGCAGGTGTGCAAAGAATTATTTGCGGTATACTATGAAAAAAGGAGTATGGAATCATGAAAAACTCGAACATTAAAACCGTCGTTGCCGTCGGCATCGGCGCAGCCCTGTTCTTTGTTCTGGGGCGCTTTGTCGCTATCCCCAGCCCGGTGCCCAACACCAACATCAGTCTGCAGTACGCTGTGCTCGGTCTGCTGGCCGCCATGTACGGCCCTGTGGCCGGCGGCCTGATCGGCTTCATCGGCCATGCCCTCATTGACCTGTCCTGGGGCGGCATCCCGTGGTGGAGCTGGGTCATCGCCTCCGCCTTCACCGGCGTGGTCGTCGGCCTGTTTGCCAAGAAGCTGAACGTGCAGGAGGGCGACTTCAACAAGCGTAAGGTCGCCACCTTCGCCATCGCCAACGTTGTGGCCCATGCCATTGCATGGATCGTCGTTGCGCCTGTGCTGGACATTGTGATCTACGCCGAGCCCGTCAAAAAGGTCTTTGCGCAGGGTGCGTTTGCCGCTGTGTCCAACATCATCACGGCTGTCGTCGTCGGCGGCCTGCTGATCCTGGCCTATACCAAGACCATCGCCAAGAAGGGCTCTCTGGACAAAGAGTGATCCGCTGTTAAACCCGTATGCCTTCCCACGAACGCGGGAAGGCATTTTGCTGTTCCACCACAATTTCCCCTGCGAGGTGCCGTATGGCTGAAACGAGAACCCCGATCATATCCTTTAAAAATTTTTCTTTCCAGTATCGCGCCCAGAAGCAGCCCACGCTGCATGACATCAATCTGGACATCTACCCCGGGGAGCGCGTGCTGATCGCCGGGCCGTCCGGCAGCGGCAAGTCCACGCTGGCGGCCTGCATCAACGGCCTGAACCCGTTCTCCTACCCCGGCAAGTGCACGGGCACGCTGACCGTCGATGGTGTGGATGCGCCCCACAGCAGTATTTTTGAACTGGCGGGCCACGTCGGCACGGTGCTGCAGGACCCGGACGGCCAGTTCATCGGCCTGACGGTGGGGGAGGACATCGCCTTTGCGCTGGAAAACAGCTGCACCCCGCAGGACGAAATGCACGAGATCACCCGCCGCGCCGCCGAGTTGGTCGGCATCGAGAACCACCTCGACTACGCCCCGCACGAGCTTTCCGGCGGTCAGAAGCAGCGCGTCAGCCTTGCGGGCGTCATGGTCGACGAGGTAAAGATTCTACTGTTCGATGAGCCGCTGGCAAACCTTGACCCGGCCACGGGCAAGCAGGCCATTGAGCTGATCGACACGATCCAGCAAAAGACCGACACGACGGTCCTCATCATTGAGCACCGCCTTGAGGACGTGCTCTGGCGCAGCGTGGACCGCATCGTCCTCGTCAACGACGGCCGCATCCTGGCCGACCTGCGCCCCGACGAGCTGCTGTCCGGCGCACTGCTGGCAGAAAACGGCATCCGTGAGCCGCTCTACGTCACGGCCATGCGGTACGCGGGCATCGACATCACGCCCGACAAGCACCCCGCCCACATTGACTCCGTCGTGCTGGATGACGCCGACACCGAGAAGCTGCGCGCCTGGTTCCGCGCCGAGCCGCTGCCCGCGGCCAAGTCGGCCCCGACCCCGCTGCTGGAGGTCAAGGGTCTGTCCTTCGGCTACAGCAAGGAACAGCACACCCTGTCCGACGTGAGCTTCACGATTGGAAAAGGGGAGATGGTCAGCATCGTGGGCCGCAACGGCGCGGGCAAGTCAACGCTCTCCAAGCTGATCTGCGGCTTTGAGACGCCCGACAGCGGTGAAATTCTCTTTGACGGAAAAGACCTGAAAGAGGAAAACATCCGCCGCCGCGCCAGGCATATCGGCTATGTCATGCAGAACCCGAACCAGATGATCTCCAAGACGATGATTTTCGACGAGGTCGCATTGGGTTTGCAGGGCAGCGGCCTGACCGATGCCGAAATTCGCGCCAGGGTCGAGGACACGCTGAAGGTCTGCGGCCTTTACCCGTTCCGCAACTGGCCCATCTCGGCGCTGAGCTTCGGCCAGAAAAAGCGCGTGACCATCGCCAGCGTGCTGGTGCAGGACCCCGAGCTTATTATTCTGGACGAGCCGACGGCGGGCCAGGATTTCCGCCATTACACCGACATTATGGAGTTCCTGCGCGGGCTGAACGCCAAGGGTGTGACCGTGGTCATGATCACCCACGACATGCACCTGATGCTGGAATACACGCCGCGGGCGCTGGCCTTCTGCGACGGGCGGCTCATTGCGGACCGCAGCGCGGCGGCCATCCTCTGCGACCCGACGCTGATCGGGCAGGCGGCCTTGAAGGAGACGAGCCTTTACACGCTGGCCAACCGCTGCGGCATCACGCCCGCGGAGGAATTTGTGGAGCGCTTTATCGCGGCAGACAGGGAGGTGCGCGCCGATGGCTGCTAATACCGTTTTGAATTACCTGCCCCGCAAGAGCGTAGTGCACGAGCTGACCGGCACGACGAAGCTGGCCTTCTTCCTGCTGTTCACCTTCGCCAGCATGATTACCTACAACACGTGGGTGCTGTTGGGGCTGATGGCCGTCAGCTTTGGCGCGTTCAAGCTCAGCCACATCAAGCTGCGGGAAGTTCGCTTTATGCTGGTCTTTATGCTGGTGTTTCTGGCGCTGAACGATTTGTTCATCTTCCTGTTTGATCCGAATCAGGGCACGACGCTCTACGGCACCCGCACGGTGCTCTGCCATCTGTTCTGGCGATACGACCTGACAGCGGAGCAGCTGTTTTACATGTTTAATATCTCGCTGAAATATTTCGTGGCGCTGCCGGTGGCGATTTTGTTCATCTCGGCCACGAACCCCAGCGAGTTCGCCGCCAGCCTGAACAGCATTGGCGTTTCGTACAAGGTCGGTTACTCGGTTGCTATCGCGCTGCGCTATATTCCGGATATTCAGCGTGACTATCACAGCATCAGTCAGGCACAGCAGGCGCGCGGCGTCGAGCTTGGCCGCAGCGAGCCGTTCTTCAAGCGGCTGAAAAACTCGGTCAGCATTCTGCTGCCCCTGATTCTGACGAGCCTGAACCGTATCGATACGATCTCCAACGCCATGGAGCTGCGCGGCTTCGGTAAAAGCGACAAGCGCACCTGGTACACCCGCCGCCCCTTCGCCCGCCGCGACTTTATTGCCCTTGGCATCGGCGTCGTGCTGTTGCTGGTTAGCCTGACCGTGACGATTAAGTTTGGACGGTTTTATAATCCGTTTGTGTAAGCTATAGATTTGCGGTTTGGCTGTAGGGGAGGGATAAGTCCCTCCCCTACAAATCAAACAAAACGAGCGCCTATCCGAAAATCGATCCGGATAGGCGCTCATTCTATTTATATCTGGCTTACTGCATCAATCCGCAGACCAGCTGCGCATACGCAACAGGGTCATCGATGGGCAGGCCTGCGATCAGCAGCGCCTGATCGTACAGCAGCTCGGCGTACTTGGCGACCTTGTCGCTGTCACCGGCAGCGTGGGCGGTCTTCAGCGCTGCAAAGACCGTGTGGTTCGGGTTCAGCTCCAGCACTTTTGTGCTCTCAACGCCCTCAGCGTTCGGCATACGGCGCAGAACTTTCTCCATCTCCATCGAGATACCGCCTTCGGCACTCAACGTGACAGGGTGCTCCTGCAGGGTGGGGTTGACCTTGACTTCCTTGACCTTTCCGTTCAGTGCCTTCTTGATCTCCTCGAACAGATCCTTGTTCTCGGTCTCGGCAGCCTCGGCGGCTTTCTTCTCGTCCTCGGTCTCCAAGCCCAGATCGCCGGAGTTGATGTTCTTGAACTCCTTCTCTTTGTAGTCGCGCATCATCTGCAGGCAGAACTCGTCGACATCCTCGGTGCACAGCAGCAGATCGTAGCCCTTGCTCAGCACCAGCTGGGCGTTGGGCAGCTTGCCGAGGCGGTCAGTGTCGTCGCCCGCAGCAAAGTAGATGCACTTCTGGCCTTCGGGCATCTTATCGACGTACTCGTCCAGCGTGACAAGCTTCTTCTCCTTGGCGGAGTAGAACATCAGCAGGTCAGCCAGCAGGTCTTTGTGCATGCCGTAGTCGCCGTAAATGCCAAACTTGATCTGGCGGCCAAAGCTCTTCCAGAAGGTCTCGTACTTGTCGCGGTCGTTGACAAGCATTGCGTGCAGCTCGTTCTTGATCTTCTTTTCCAGAGAGTTGCGCATCAGCTTGAGCTGATTGTCCTTCTGCAGCGTCTCACGGCTGATGTTCAGGCTCAGGTCTTCGCTGTCCACAACGCCCTTGACGAAGCTGAAGTAGTCGGGAAGCAGGTCGCCGCACTTCTCCATGATCATAACGCCGGAGGCGTACAGTGCCAGACCCTTCTCGTACTCCTTCGTGTAGTAGTCATACGGGGTGGAGCCGGGAATGAACAGCAGTGCGGTGTAGGTCGCGGTGCCCTCGGTGCGGCTGGTGATTACACGCAGCGGGTCGGTGTAGTCCATGAACTTGTTCTTGTAGAACTCGTTGTAGTCCTCGTCCTTGACCTCGCTCTTCGGGCGCTTCCAGATGGGCACCATGCTGTTCAGCGTTTCCAGCTCGGTATAGGTCTCGTACTCCGGCTTGTAGTCGTCACCGGCGTCCTCAGGCTTCGGTTTCTGGCGGGACTTCTCGCGGTACATCGTGATGGGGAAGCGGATGTAGTCGCTGTACTTCTTGACGAGGTTCGCAATCTCGTACTCTTCCAGATACTCGCTGTATTTGTCGGTATCGGTGTCGTCCTTCAGCACAAGGATGATCTCAGTGCCAACGTCGTCCTTGTCGGCCTCGGTCAGGGTGTAGCCCTCGACGCCGGTGGACTCCCACTTCCAAGCAGTGTCAGCGCCCTCGGCGCGGGAGATGACGGTGACCTTCTTCGCCACCATAAAGGCAGAGTAGAAGCCGACGCCGAACTGGCCGATGATGTCAATGTTGTCGCTCTGGTTCTCGGTCTTGAAGTCGAGGGAGCCGGACTTCGCAATCGTGCCAAGGTTCTTTTCCAGATCTTCCTTCGTCATGCCGATGCCGTTATCACGGATCGTCAGCGTGCGGCTGTCCTTGTCAGGCTGGACATGGATCTTCAGGTCATCCTTTGTGATGCCGACGGACGTATCGGTCAGGCTTTTGAAGTAGCGCTTGTCGCAGGCGTCCGACGCGTTGGAGATCAGCTCGCGCAGGAAGATCTCGCGGTTTGTATAGATAGAATTGATCATCAGGTCAAGCAGCTTTTTGCTCTCGGCCTTGAATTGACGCATAGCCATAGTAGAAAACCTCACTTATACAAATGAAATTAGCACTCGTTTATTTCAACTGCTAAAGCTAGTTTAGCACTCTTTTTTATAAAGTGCAACCCTTCCACGGCGTTTTAACAAAAAATTTAAATTCAGGGCTTTTCAAGCGTCGGATTTTGCGGTATGCTTACAATACACAACTTAAAAGTCTCCCCCCTTAAGGGGAAACTTTGGAAAGGAAAACAAACTATGAGCATCTATGGCGACCGCGCGTATGCGGCATTTTATAAAGGATACAACTGCTGTCAGTCGGTGGCGGTGGCATTCGCGGAAGAAATGGGTATGACCGAAAAGCAGGTGCTGCAGCTTTCTGCGGGGTTTGGCGGTGGCTTTGGCCGTATGCGCGAGGTCTGCGGCGCCTTCTCCGGCATTACGCTGGTGCTGGGGGCTCTTTACGGCAGCGACGATCCGGCCAAGAAAACTGCGCTCTACACCGAGGTGCAGGCGCTTGCTGCCGAGTACAAGACCCGGAACGGCAGGGGCAGCCTGATCTGCCGGGAACTGCTGGGCTTAAAACAGGCCGAGGGCAGCCCGGTTGCCAGCCCCCGCACCGAGGAATATTACAAAAAGCGCCCCTGCCCGGAACTGTGCCGCCTTGCAGCGGACATTCTGGGGGCGTATATCGAAGCCCACCCGCGCGAGAACGAGGTGCAGCTGTGAGCCTGAACGTAGAGCCGGGGCGCGGCGGCGAAAACTGGGACGTCTGCCCGCACTTGGCGGCAGGGGATTGCTTCGACTTTGCCTGCGCGGGCTGTGGAGACTGCTGCCGCAGGCGGCGCGATTTGGTGCTGTCGGGGTATGACCTCTACCGCATCGCACGGAGGCTGCGACTGTCGCCCCGCATCGTGGCGGCGGCGTTCTGCAAAAGCTATGTGGCGGACACACTCTGCCTGCCCGCCCTGCGTCTGACACCCGACCCCAAGACCGGCAACTGCCGCTTTTTTGAGGGCAGCGCCTGCGCCATCCACGCGGCACGCCCGCTGGCCTGCGCGCTCTACCCGCTGGGGCAGAGCATCGACACGGCGACCGCCAAGATGGAATATTACGTACAGACACCGCTTTGCGGCGCACGGACAGGGGAAGGGCGCACACTGCAGAACTACCTTGACGATGCCGCCGTCACCGACCGCGCAGGCATCGACGCCCGCTGGGCGGTGGTCTGCACCCAGCTTTCCCGCAAATTGCAGGCGGCTGGCGGGCGGGACAACCCGCATTTTGCCGCCGCCGTCAAGCGCATCGAGCGTGCGCTCTACTACGACTATTCGCTGGGGGATGAGTTCTACCCGCAGTTTTGTCAGAATGTGGATGTTTTGATGCCATTGCTTGACCATATCCTGTAGGGGAGGGATTCATCCCTCCCGCGCACATTGCCTTTATCGCAACTTCATCTTTTGCTCTGTAGGGAGGGGTCTTGACCCCTCCGCAGGAACTTTGTGACTGCCTTCACGCTGCCCGGAGCGGTCAAGACCGCTCCCTACAAACCTTCTGATATACCGCCCATGCAACGCTATGTCAACGGGAACATTCACGAGAGGGATAAATCCCTCCCCTACAAATAAAACAAACGGCGCTGTGACCCAATCAGTCACAGCGCTGTATTTTTGTATACTCAGCAGATAAAGAACCCGCCTCTGCCGCCGCAGCAGCACCAGCTCAGGATGTTGCAGAATAGCAGATACATCCAGAACGACAGGCAAAACTGCCCCGGCCGGCCGCTGGGCTGGGCGTAGGGCTGCTGATAGTTCGCGTAGCTGCGCCCCGGACTTTGCAGTTGGTCGAGCAAGTTTTGATACGCGTAGTTGTTCGGCTCCATCGAGACGGCTGTGCGGGCTTCCTCCTGCGCGCGGATGTTGTTGCCCAAGCCTTGATTTGCCAGCGCCGCGTAGTAATGCCACTGCGCCGTGCGGTTGGCCGTCGGGATGCCGTTCAGCGTGTTCATGGCTTCTTCGTAGAAGCCGCTGCGGATATAGTTTGCCGCTGCGCGCAGCTCTGGGTCGCCGGTCGCACCGCCGTAGCTCTGCCGCCCGGCCGAACTGCTTGTGCTGTAATAGCCGAACCCGAACGGCCCATAGCCGAAGCCGGAACTGCCGCCGCCGAACGGATTCTGGTACTGCTGGCCGTAGCCGCTCTGGCTGTAGCCCTGCCCGCTTTGCTGGCAGCCCGCGCCGCCGCCCTGCTTCATCCGCATGATTTCACTGTAGGCGGCCTGCACCTCCTTGAAATGCTCCTCTGCCGACGGGTCGTCGGGGTGCAGATCGGGGTGATACTGCTTGCACTTCTGGCGGTAGGCTTTTTTGATCGTCTCATCGTCGGCACCGGGGGTGATGCCCAATACACTGTACGGATCAGTCATGTCTGCGCCCCTCCCGGTGTTTGCGTACCAGCGCGTATTTGCTCCACACGCCGGAATAGATCGTGTTGTACAATAGTTTCCCCTCCGGGGTATCTTTCAAAATCGGCAGCATTTCAAACTGCTGCGCACAGCGCCCCATTTGCTGCGTCAGCAGCTCGTGGCAGCGCTGCTCATATGCGGTGGGCGAAAGCTCGTCCGCCAGCTGGCGCAGCGCGTTGAAACGCCCTTTTTTACTGTCCTTTTCCAGATCGTCGTAGGCGTCCATCAGGTAGATGAACGCCCCCAGCCCTTGCCCCATGCCGCGCAGGGCGGGTGCCCAGATGTCGTCGCGGCAGGCGAATACCTCGCCTAACAGTGCGCCGAAGGTGTTGCACAGCGCGTCAAGGTCGTGACTGCCCGCACTTTCCAGCGCGTTCAGTTTGTCCAGCATCGCGGTCATCGTCTGCATTTGGCGCGGCCAGCGCTCGCGCAGGGCGGGCAGATACGGTTCCAGCTTTTGCGCCTGCGCCAGACTGGTACGGCGGTGGTCGTCCTGCCAGTCGTCCAGAAAGTTGTAGTAGGCCAGCGCAGCGGTCATGTCGGCGGCATAGGCCTGAAACTCGTTGTCGGCGCGCGGCCGCTTTTTGAGCGGATGCGGTGCGCAGCGGCCATCAGAAAACGCTGTCGGCGTGTCGTAGAGCGCTGTCAGTAAAATGGCGGTGAACGCCATGTCGTAGCTCAGCGCCAGCTGACCGGTGCGGCCATACTGCCGCCCCAGCGCCTGACACAGCCCGCAGTAATAGGCCTGATAGCGCTCCATCTCAGCGTCTGCCAGACCCTTACGGTAAATCGTAACATATCCGAACATCGCGCGTCAACTCTTTTTGATGAACTGGTTGCCGCACTTCGGGCAGGTGATGCTGATTTTGCCGCGCCCGCGGGGCACGCGCAGCTGCTGGCCGCACTTGGGGCAGCGGTAGTAGTGGTAGTCCTTGCGCTGCTTGAAGCGCATCTGATATTTGCCGAACCACGCTGTGACGCGGCGCTGGTAGGAGAGGTATTTGAGGTTTTCCTCGTACCGCTTGCGGGTGTTGCGGCTCAAAATGCGGAAATAGTTGTAGACGAGCGCCGCCAGCCCCAGCCAATACAGTACCGGCGACAGCCACGCGCCGATGACGACGAGGATCAGCGAGCTGATGCAGAGAAAACCGCTGAACTGGTCAAACCCATAGCGGCCGGACATAAAGCGCTGAAACCAGCCTTTCATTGATAAAAACCACCTTTTCGCGGCATTGCCGCATCGTTTACGGTAAAGTATGACACATAAATGTGGGCAAATCGTGAACAAGCAGGAAACAGAGTTTGAACAAAAGAAAAGTCAGATAGAATCGGAGAAGTAGTCACTGTCGATACGTTTGACTTTATAAATCTTCTGCACAGATACGCCGAGACCGTATTCAATCATCAAAGAGGTAAGCTGTTTTCCGTCGACAAGGATAATATGCTGTGCGTCTGCATAGTCTCTGGCACCTTTCGAAAACTTGGCAGTCGTAATGAATAATCCCTTCTCAATGCGAGGCGGCCCCATCATGGCACCAAAAAATTTTTGAATTTCCGGTCTGCCTATTGTGACATCAGGATTCCAACGCTTAGCCTGAATATATATCAGATTGAAGCCGAGCTTGTCCTCGTGTATGACACCGTCAATACCATCATCCCCGCTGTATTTGGTCTTAAAACCGTCACCATAATCCATAGCCTTCATCAAGTCGATAACGAGCTGCTCAAAAAACAAGGGCGTCTGTTGCATGATTTCAGTGAGTAGGTCATCAGCAAGCGTATCGTTTATGGTCTGTTGAAGAGCATCCATCTTTTCTTCCGGGGTTTTTACATCTTCCTGTGTAGGAGTGGAAGCGCTCGAAAGCACGGCCTCGTTGCCGACAAAAGCCGCGAAAGAAGCGTAATGCTTTTTCAGATAGTTGTTGGTGATAGCTACACCGTTTTCAATCAGCTTTTTCCCTTCCGGTGTAATGACATAGCTTCCACGACTGGGGGAATCCACCAAACCGGCTTTCTTTAAGTAGGTTTTTGCCCAATTCAATCGATTCAGAAATACTGTTTGGCGCTGGCTCGGAAGTTGTTCTGCCAACTCTTCTGCAGAAAGATGCAACAGTGCAGCAACGTCTGAAGCAACTGCTTTTGCTGCGTGTGCCTTACCATCCTTTATAACGGTAAGGAAGGGAACATATAATTCATCATATTTAGGCAAAGCCATTGAAAGCTCCTTTGTTCGATGCTAAATAACTAAATTTGATTTTCAAATCTGCTTCAACCCCTTATACTCCTCCGGCGCGGGACTTTTGTCGCCGACGTACCAGTGGTCACAGTGGTCGCCGCACAGCGCCTCGGTCTGGGTGCGGATGAGCCGGACGTGTATTAGCTCGGCTAACGGCTAAATAGTGATCGGTCTTGCACAGATAGGGCGGAAGTTCGCCGTATTGGGACGCAGCGTAGGTGCGCTTCATTTTCAATTACTCCTTGACGAGCTTCACGACGCACTCCACGTGCTTCGTGCGGGGGAAGAGGTCGACCGGCTGCACCTCGACGGCGGCGTAGCCGTGCTCGGTCAGCCATTTCGTGTCGCGGGCGGCGGTGGCGGCGTTGCAGCTTACCATCACAACGGTGCGGGGCGACATTTCGGCGATGGCGGTCAGCGTGGCCTCGTCGCAGCCCTTGCGCGGCGGATCGACGACGATGACATCGGGGTGCGCACCCTCGGCGGCCAGCTGTGCGGCGGCTGCGCCGGCATCCTGACAGCGGAAGGCGGCCTTGTCCTCGCCCAGTCCCATCCGGGCGGCGGTCGCCTTCGCGCCCTCGACGGCCTGCGGCACGACCTCGACGCCAACGAGACGTCTACAGTCGGGCAGCATCGAAAGCCCGATCGTGCCCATGCCGCAGTAAAGGTCAAGCAGGAAATCTTCCGGCTTCAGCGCGGCGTACTCCCGCGCCTTGGCATACAACACCTCGGCGGCGGGGGTGTTGACCTGATAAAATTCGTGTACGCCCATCTGCAGCGCCACGCCCGCCAGCGTGTCCTCAATGTACCCGCTGCCCAGCACGGTGCGGGTCTTGCGGCCAAGGATGACGTTGGTGCGCTCACTGTTGCGGTTGACTAAAATTGTAGTTAAATCAAACTCTTTTTGCAGCGTGGCACAGATTTCCGCCTCGTTCGGCAGGCCGTTGCCGTTCACGACAAAGCAGAGCAGCCGCTGGCCGCTGTGCCAGCCCTGCCGCATGTACAGATGGCGCACACGCCCGGTGTGCGTCTCCTCGTCGTAGGCTGTAATGCCGTTTTCCTCCAGCAGTGCGCAGGCACGGGCTGCCAGCGCGTTCATCCACGCGGGCTGCAATTTGCAGTCGCTGCAGGCCACAATACGGTGGCTGCGTCCGGCGTAAAAGCCGGTCACGATATGCCCGTTCTCGTCGGTGCCGACGGGCAGCTGTACCTTATTGCGGTAGCGGTCGGTATCGGGCGCGCCCAGCACGTCCCGTACCGGCACGTCCAGCTTGCCCAGCCGCGCGAAGGCGTCCCGCACAAACTGCGTTTTGGCGGCACACTCGGCGTCATAGCGGATATGCCGCAGCCCGCAGCCGCCGCAGGGGCCTGCCACCGCACAATCCTGTTTGATGCGGCAGGCGGCGGGGGAGAGCAGCTTCTCCACGCGGCCAAAGGCGTAAGTTTTCATCGGATTGACGATGCGCACCTCGGCTGCGTCGCCGGGGGCGGTCAGGGGAACAAAAACGGCCTGTCCATCCTTGTGTGCCACGCCGTTCCCGTCGTTGGACAGCGCCTCAATCTCAACCGTGATAATTTGATTTTTCAAAAAAGGCATAGCGGCTCCTTACAATTTGATGGCCTGCGCGGTGGGCTGGGCGTCCTTGTCCAGCGAGGCAAGGTACTTGCTTGGCGGCACGCCCTTGACCTTCTTGAACACGCGGGAAAAATAAAACTGGTCGAAAAATCCTACCGAGACCGCAATCTCCGCGATGGACAGGTTCGAGCTTTTCAGCAGGCTGCACGCCTCGCTGATACGATAGTTCGTCAGATAGTCGATGGGGCTCTGCCCAACGTTGGACATGAACACCCGGTACAGGTGGCTGCGGCTGACGCCGACGGCCTTGGCAATGTCATCGACCGAAATATCGTGGGAATAGTTGAACTGGATATACTTGATGGCGGCCAGCACGTACTGGCTGCTGGACGAGCCGACGTTCGGCATGGCGTCGCGGGCTTCCTTCATCAAATGCGCCATAAAGATATACAGGTAGCCGGTCATCAGTGCCTCGTTCTGCGGCTCCGGCCCGCGGGAAAGGTAGATGTTGTACAGCGCCTCGCGCACGGTCTGTGGGTCTTTGCAGCGGTGCACGGGGTGCAGGTCGGAAAACGGTGTCTGCTGCACGAGTTTGTTCGCGCACGCGCCGTTGAAGCCGACCCAGTAATACTCCCATGGGTCGTCGGCATCGGCGGTGTAGGTGATGAGCTGGTTCGGCTTTGCCAGAAACAGGTCACCCTCCTGCAAGGTGTACGAGGCGTCGTTGACCTGATACACGCCCTTGCCCGCCACGACAAGATGGATCAGGTAGTGGTCGCGCACGCCGGGACCCCATGTGTGCCCCGGCTGGCAGTACTCATGCCCGCAGTTGAAAATCGAAAGCTCGACATTGTCGGTGTAGCTTTGCTTATAGGATTGTTTCATCTCGTTGATGATCATGACGGCACCTCACTCGCGTAGTATTTCTATTATAGCAAGTCATTCATCAAAAGTCCATAAATGAGCAGGAAAAACTGTTTGCTTTTTTTGCAGGATTTGCTATACTGAAAACAAGAAACACGCAATCGGCCGCGCAAACAGCTGTTTGCCCAAAAACACATGGCTCAATTTGTGCATATCTACGAAAAGAGCCGCCCGACAGGAAAGGTGAGTGGAATCATGGCAAATACCATTGAACTCAAGCAGCAAATCGCACAGGGCGAATATGACGCCGCCTTTGCCAAGCTGTACGGCGAAGCCGCCGTGCAGGCGCAGCGCAAGCGCTATACCGACCTGATCGATGAATTTGAAAAGGCCTACGGCGTCGAGCGCACCGTCCGCCTCTACTCTGCCCCCGGCCGCACCGAGATCGGCGGCAACCACACCGACCACAACAACGGTGTCGTGCTGGCAGGTTCGGTCGACTTGGACATGGTGGCGGTCGTCTCCCCGAACGAGGAAAACATCATCCGTGTCAAGTCGCTGGGATTTGACAAGATCGACGATGTCGACGTCAACATTCTGACCCCGCAGCCCAGCGAGGCCGAGCATTCCGCCTCGCTGATCCGCGGCGTGGCGAAGGGCATCGTCGATGCAGGCGGCAAGGTGGGCGGCTTTGACTGCTACTCCACCAGCAACGTGCTGCGCGGCTCCGGCCTGTCCAGCTCGGCAGCGTTCGAGGTCTGCATCGGTGCGATCCTGCGCGGCGAGTACAACAACAACGACATGGAGAAATTCAGTCAGGTCAAGATCGCCCAGATCGGCCAGTATGCCGAGAATGTCTTCTTCGGCAAGCCCTGCGGCCTGATGGATCAGACGGCCTGCGCCGTCGGCGGCGTCATCACCATCGACTTCAAAGACCCCGCACAGCCGCTCGTCGGCCAGACGGCCATCGATCTGGCAAAGCACGGCTTTGTCATGTGCATCAGCGACACGAAGGGCAGCCACGCCGATTTGACCGACGACTACGCCGCCATCCGCCGCGAGATGGAGAGCGTGGCCGAGCAGTTCGGCAAGAAAGTCCTGCGCGAGGTCGATGAGGATGCGTTCTACAAGGCCATCCCGCAGCTGCGCAAGGCCGTGGGCGACCGTGCTGTCGTGCGCGCCATCCACTTCTACAACGACTGCCGCCGCGCCGCGCAGCTCTGCGATGCCGTGCGCGAGGACAACTTCGACGCCTTCCTGAAGCTCATCATCGAGGGCGGCCATTCCAGCTTTGAGTTCAACCAGAACGCCTACAGCATCAAGAACCCGAAGGAGCAGGGCGTGCCCCTTGCTCTGGCCATCAGCCAGAAGGTGCTGAACAGCCGCGGCGCGTGGCGTTTGCAGGGCGGCGGCTTTGCCGGTACAATTCAGGCGTTTGTGCCGGTCGACCTGCTGGACACCTACAAGGCGGCCATCGACGGCTGCTTTGGTGAAGGCAGCTGCCACGTCCTGAGCATCCGCAACTACGGTGCGGTGCCCGTTACGCCGGAAATGTAAGTAAGTAACAAAAATGCCGCCCCGTCACAGATTGTGGTGGGGCGGCATTTTTGGTTTATTTCCCGTTCTTCTCCCAAATCAACGCCAATCCCTTGAACAGCAAATCGGCGTCGTAAACGATCTTGCGGCGGCAGCAGGGGGTGATGTACGGTGCCAACCCGCCGGTGGCAACGACGGTCAGCGGTTTGCCCAGCTCGGCCTCGACCCGGTCGGCGAGACCGTCCAGCATGGCGGCTGTGCCGAACATCGCGCCGTTGTTCAGCGCCGCAACGGTGTTCGCGCCGATCAGGTGCTCCGGCGGTTCGGGCGCGATGGGCGGCAGCTGCGCCGTGCCCGCGCTGATGGCGCGCAGACTCGTCTGCACACCGGGCACGATGAATCCGCCGAGGAACTCGCAATTCTCCGAAATCACATTGTAGGTCGTGGCCGTGCCAAGGTCGACCGTCATGCAGGGCAGGGGATAGTGCGCGGCGGCAGCAGCGGCGTCGGCAATTCGGTCGCGCCCGACCTTCGCGGGCTCGTCCACTTTAAAAGTCAGCCCGGTGTCCAGTGCGCAGCTGACGATGAGCGCATCCCTGCCGGTCAGCCGCTTGCAGGCTGCCGCCAGTACGCCGGTCAGCCGGGGTACGACGCTGCACACGATGACGCCCTCGCAGGCGGCGGGGTCAACGGCCATACGGTGCAGCAGAAATTTCATCTCGGCGGCGTATTCGTCCACGGTGCAGCGCGGCCGGGTCACCATGCGGGTGGTGAACGCGATCTCGCGGAGCCCCGCCCCCGCCAGCCCGCCGATGCAGATGTTCGAGTTGCCAATGTCGACTGATAAAACCATGGTGAAGTCCTTTTTATAGATAAAAGATAAGAGATAATAGATAAAAAATAAGGTGGATCGCGTCGCTTTGCGCCGCTCAAAAATATTATACGCATTTGCATAGAAAGCGTCAATCTGCTATAATGACTACAGCGTAATTTTGTTTTCGCCAAAGGCGAAAACTCCACCATTTTTATTATCTTTTATCTATTATCTCTTATCTACTAATAAGGTGTTGATTTTTTATGCTGCTTTCCAACAAAACCGTCGTCCTCGGCATCACCGGGGGCATTGCCGCCTATAAAATGCCCAACGTCGCCCATGCGCTCGTCAAGCTGGGGGCAGACGTCCATGTGCTGATGACGAAAAACGCGACCGAGTTCATCTCGCCGCTCGTCTTCGAGACGCTGACCCACCGCCGTTGTCAGGTCGATACCTTCGACCGCAACTTCCAGTACGACGTCGCGCACATCAGTCTTGCCAATGCGGCGGACTTGATGCTCATTGCCCCGGCTACGGCCAACATCATCGCCAAGCTGGCGCACGGTCAGGCCGACGACATGCTGACGACCGTCACGCTGGCCGCCACCTGCCCGAAGCTCGTCGCCCCTGCGATGAACACCCATATGCTCGAAAATCCCATCACGCAGAGCAACCTGAAAACGCTCGAACACTACGGCTTCACGGTCATTCCGTCCGGCTCCGGCATGCTGGCCTGCGGCGACGTCGGCTCCGGCCGCCTGCCCGACGAGGCCGTCTTGGTCGATTATGTCCTGCGCGAGCTGGCTTTTGAAAAAGACTTGCAGGGCAAAAAGGTTGTGGTTTCGGCCGGCGCGACGCAGGAGCTGATGGATCCCGTGCGCTACCTGACGAACCACTCCACCGGCAAGATGGGCTATGCCGTGGCGCGCGCCTGTATGCTGCGCGGCGCGGACGTTACGCTGTTGGCGTCCACCGGCTGTATGCTGCCGCCGGTGCCGTTTGTGAATACCGTCCCGTTCACGACCGCTGCTGATTTGTTTGAGGCTGTCAAGGCCAATGCCATGGACGCCGACGCCCTCGTCATGGCCGCCGCTGTCGCGGATTACCGCCCTGCGACCGTTGCCGCTGACAAGGTAAAAAAGCATGACGGCGAGATGAGCATTGCGCTGGAGCGCACCGAGGACATCCTTGCGTGGGTCGGCGCGCACAAGCCGGAAAAGCTGTTCGTCTGTGGCTTCTCGATGGAGACGCGCGATTTGATCGAGAACTCCACCGCCAAGCTGAATAAGAAGAAGATGGACATGATCGTCGCCAACAACCTGAAGGTCCCCGGCGCGGGCTTCGGCGTCGACACGAATGTTGTCACTATTATCACTGCTCAGGGCATCACCGAACTGCCCCTGCAGAGCAAGGACGCCGTCGCCGGTCATATCGCCGACGCAATCGCGAAAAAATAAGGTATAACCCCGCCCCCCTCCCGCATATTTTTGTACGAACTATGCAAAGGGGGCGTTTTTATGTGCGGAATTGCGGGGCAGGTGGGGCGCAGCCCCCGAAACATTCAGTCCCATTACACGGACTACTGCGCCATGCAGCAGACGCTGGCGCGGCGCGGCCCAGACCAGCGCGGCATGTATATCTGCGGTCGGGCGGCGCTGATCCACGCGCGGCTGGCGGTCGTTGACCTTGAAAACGGCCTGCAGCCGATGCAGCTGGAATGGCAGGGCGAGACCTACGTCCTCGTCTACAACGGAGAGCTTTACAATACGCCGGAGATGCGCACCGCGTTGGAGCGCCGCGGCCACAGCTTTAACGGGCACTCAGATACCGAAGTGCTGCTCCACGCCTTCGCCGAATGGGGTGCGGATTGCGTGGAACACTGCAACGGCATTTTTGCCTTCGCGGTCTGGCAGGTGAACGCTGGTGTGCTGTTTCTGGCGCGCGATCGCTGTGGCGTCAAACCGCTGTTCTACACCCAGGCCGAGGACAGTCTGATCTTTGGCAGCGAGCTGAAAACCCTGCTGGCGCACCCGGCCGTGCCGCCGCAGGTCGACGCCAACGGCCTGGCCGAGGTGCTGCTGCTCGGCCCCGGCCGCACGCCGGGGTGCGGTGTCTTTCGCGGCGTGCGGGAGCTGCTGCCCGGCCAGTGCGCTACCTACGACGCCGACACTGCCCGCCTGACGCTGCACACCTACTGGCAGCTGACCGACCACGACCACCCCGACGATTTTGCGACGACGGCGCGGAAGGTGCGCGATTTAGTCACAGACGCCATCGAGCGGCAGCTTGTCTCCGACGTGCCGGTGGCGACATTTCTGTCTGGCGGGCTGGATTCCAGCCTGATCTCCGCCGTCGCCGACGCGCATTTTACAGCGCAGGGCAAACAGCTGCAAACTTTTTCCGTGGGCTACCGCGACAATAAAAAATATTTTCGCGCCACAAAATTCCAGCCCGGTGCGGACGCACCCTACATCCGCAGGATGAACGATTTTCTCCACGCCCGTCACCACTGGGTCACGCTGGATACGCCGGAGCTTGTGCCCGCGCTGTACGCGGCGGTGGATGCCCGCGACCTGCCCGGTATGGCCGACGTCGATGCGTCGCTGCTCGTCTTTTGCCAGCACATCAAGCCACACGCCACGGTGGCGCTGTCGGGGGAGTGCGCTGACGAAATTTTCGGCGGCTATCCGTGGTACCGCGATCCCACCGTGCGGGAACGGTACGGCTTCCCGTGGGCGCAGTCCACGGCCTACCGCGCGTCGTTCGTCAAGCCCGGCGTGCTGGGCGGCATCGATCCGGCGGCGTTTGTGGATGCGCGCTACCGGCAGACCTTGGATGAAACCTCCGTCCGTCCCAATCTTCCCGCCACCGAGCGCCGGATGCGCCAGATGATGAATCTGAATTTCAAGTGGTTCATGCAAACTTTGCTTGACCGCAAAGACCGCATGAGCATGTACAGCGGCCTCGAAGTCCGCGTACCGTTCTGCGATTACCGCATCGCGGAGTATCTCTACTCCGTCCCGTGGGAGTTCAAGGACTGGCGCGGGCAGGAGAAAGGCCTTCTGCGCGAGGCCATGCGCGGCGTGCTGCCCGACGAGGTGCTGTGGCGGCGCAAAAGCCCCTACCCGAAAACCTGGAACCCCAGCTATCTGGCGGCGGTCTCGGCCGAACTGCGCGCCGTGCTGGCCGACCCTGCTGCGCCGATTTTGCGCATCATCAAGGCGGATGCACTGGAAAATCTGCTTGCGTCCGGCGCGGATAACCCCGTGCCGTGGTACGGTCAGCTCATGACGACCCCACAGACGATCGCGTGGTTTGTACAGCTGAATTACTGGATGGAGAAGTATAAGGTGGAGTTGGTGTGAACCTGCGGCGGGGTGTGGTCACCCCGCCCTACATATACCGTTTTGCGGGACGTGTAGGGCGGCATGCCCTCATGCCGCCGCTGGGGTGCAGCCACTCCGCAAATATTTTCCGCTCCCATCTGTTCAAACCCGCACAAACGTGCTATAATCATTCAATAGGATTATAAAAGAGAAGGGAGACCCCTCAATGCAGCAGGAAACTGTTATCGTTCTGGATTTCGGCGGCCAGTATAATCAGCTGATCGCCCGCCGCGTCCGCGAATGCAACGTATATTGCGAGATCTACTCGTACCGCACTGACCTTGCCAAGATCAAGGCCAAGAACCCCAAGGGCATCATCTTCACCGGCGGCCCCAACAGCGCCTATCTGCCGGATTCGCCCACCATCGACCCCGAAATTTACAATTGGGGTGTGCCCATCCTCGGCATCTGCTATGGCAGCCAGCTGATGATGCACATGCTGGGCGGCAAGGTCTGCAAAGCGCCGGAACGCGAGTACGGCAAGACGCTGGTCGATCTGGACACCGCCAGCCCGCTGTTCGACACGCTGCCCGCGCAGAACGTCTGCTGGATGAGCCACAACGACTACATCGAGCAGGCTGCCCCCAGCTTCAAGATTGTCGCCCACACCCCGAACTGCCCTGTGGCCGCCGCTCAGGATAAGGCGCGCGGCCTCTACGCCGTGCAGTTCCACCCGGAAGTGCTGCACACCGAGAACGGTACGCAAATTCTGCATAACTTCGTCTATAATGTCTGCCACTGTGCCGGTGACTGGAAGATGGATTCCTTCGTCGAGAACTCCGTCAAGGCTCTGCGCGAGAAGATCGGCGACGGCAAGGTGCTCTGCGCCCTGTCCGGCGGCGTCGATTCCAGCGTCTGCGCGGCCATGCTGGCGAAGGCCATCGGCAAGCAGCTGACCTGCGTATTCGTCGACCACGGCCTGCTGCGCAAGAACGAGCGCGAGCAGGTCTGCGAGGTCTTCGGCGAGGGCGGTCAGTTTGACATCAACTTCGTCTGCGTCGACGCCCGTGACCGTTTCTATAAGAAGCTGGCCGGTGTGGACGCGCCGGAGCGCAAGCGTAAGATCATCGGCGAGGAGTTCATCCGCGTCTTCGAGGATGAGGCTAAAAAGATCGGTGCTGTGGACTTTTTGGCACAGGGCACGATCTATCCCGATGTGGTCGAGTCCGGACTTGGCGGCGAGTCTGCCACCATCAAGAGCCACCACAATGTCGGCGGTCTGCCCGACTACGTTGATTTCAAGGAAATCGTCGAGCCGCTGCGTGACCTGTTCAAGGACGAGGTTCGTCAGGCCGGCCGCGAGCTTGGACTGCCTGAATACCTGGTCGCCCGTCAGCCGTTCCCCGGCCCCGGTCTGGCAATCCGCATTATTGGCGATGTGACGCCCGAAAAGGTCGCCATCGTGCAGGATGCCGATGCCATCTGGCGCGAGGAGGTCGACAAGCTGCCGATGTCCCAGCGCCCCAGCCAGTATTTTGCCGCACTGACGAATATGCGCAGCGTCGGCGTCATGGGCGACGAGCGCACCTACGATTACGCTATCGCCCTGCGCGCCGTCACGACGACTGATTTCATGACGGCCGAGGTCACGATCCTGCCGACCGAGACCATCACCACCGCCGCCAACCGCATCGTGAACGAAGTCAAGAACATCAACCGCGTCATGTTCGACTACACCACGAAACCGCCGGCAACGATCGAGCTCGAATAATCAATAGCCAAGCCCCTGCATAAAACGGCATCTGTTTTATGCAGGGGCTTTTTCTGTAATGTATTGCAACTTGACTGAAGATAATATAAAATGTAATCAGGTACTTTTTGGGAAAAACAACTATTCAAAAAGGAGGATTTGCAATGGCTGTGAATTTTAACCAAAATTCTGTATGGAATCTAAAACTTATCAAAGTAGATATTGGAAAAATAGGTCGGATGATTTCAGAATATATTTTAAAATAATTTTGGAAGATTATAATGCCTAAACGTTTACTTGACTGCTGCGTGTTGGATTTTCGCGCCTTTTCTAAAACCGACCTGCTCGGATCCATCCAGAAAGGCGAGAACTGCATCGCCGTCTGCGTGATGATCGGCACGTTGCAGCGCAACATTTCCTCCTGATACTATTGCAAAGGCGAGGCGTTTCGTTATGGACGAATTTTCCCATCTAAAAAATAAACTGCTGGCCGAGCAGGTCGAGGAACAAATCTATCATTATATTCTGGATGCCCCGCTGAATCCCGGCAGCAAGCTGCCCAATGAATTTGAACTGGGCGAAAAATTCGGCGTGGGGCGCAGCACCATCCGCGAAGCCGTCAAGCTGCTGTCCAGCAAGGGCATTGTGGAGGTGCGGCGCGGCTCCGGCACATATGTGCTGACGACGGCGCTGGGCATGGGCGATCCGTTGGGATTGAGCTCGGTTCGGGATAAAACCGCGTTGGCACTGGACCTTGTCAATGCGCGTCTGCTGCTGGAACCTGGCATTGCAGAGATGGCTGCCAACAACGCGACGGATGAGGATATTGCCCGTCTGCGGCGGCTTTGCGAGCGGGTGGAAACAAAGATTCACGACGGAGACCGCTACATTGAAGATGACATCGCGTTCCACACCTGTGTGGCGGAGAGCAGCAAAAATATGGTTGTCGAACAGCTCATCCCCATCATTGACACAGCGGTCATGATGTTTGTGAATGTGACCCACAAAAAATTGATTGACGAGACGATTATGACCCACCGCATGGTGATGGAGGCAATCGCGGCCCATGACCCCATCGGGGCACGAAACGCCATGGCGATGCATTTGACATTTAACCGCCGTATGATTAAAGAATTGTACGATGCGGATCGCAGAAAAACAAAATAAGATGCCGTAAAAGCGCCGCTCTGGTTGTCAGACCAGCGCGGCGCTTTTTTTGCGGTAAAGTCATCTGATGCATTTGCGTGGCGATTTGAATATCAAGCTCAAGAAAGTACACAAAAAGCGGCTGAATGTGTAAAAATTGGCCGTTTTATTGTGCAAAATGCGCAACTATTCCCCTGCAATTTCGGCATATAGTAGGAACCACCCCATACAACTTGCAAAATATCAGCAGACAAATTTCAATAAAGACATCAGATAAGCAGCATACTCAAACAGAAAACGGAGGCAATCCTTATGAACTTCATTCGCAGGAAGTCCGTACGCTGGCACCCGAAAATGACCCGTTGAAAATCGGCATGGGCTGGTCGGTAGGGGATCTGAGCAAGCCGCAGATTTTCGTGGAGAGTACGTTTGGCGACAGCCACCCCGGCAGTGCGCACCTCGACCAATTCGTCAAGCAGGCCGTGCAGGCCGTCAATGAGCACGGCGGCAAGGAGGCTCGCTACTTCGCAACCGATATGTGCGACGGCATTGCGCAGGGTCACGACGGTATCAACTACTCGCTGCCCCACCGCGACGCCATCGTCAACTTAGTCGAGGCACAGGCCAACGCCACGGTCTATGACGGCGGCGTGTTCATCGCCAGCTGTGACAAGTCCGTACCCGCCATGCTGATGAGCATCGGCCGCCTGAAGGACATGAGCGCCATTATGGTGACCGGCGGCGTTATGGAAGCACACACCCTGCCCAAAAAGTATGTCGTCGACGACCCCGCCTGCGCCATCAACGACCTGCTGACGCTGGAGCAGATCGGTAAGTTTGACGCATGGGAAAAGACCGGCGTCATCCCCAACGAGCAGCTTGATTACTACAAGCACAACGCCTGTCCGTCCTGCGGTGCCTGCTCCTTTATGGGCACCGCCTCCACGATGCAGGTCATGGCCGAGGCTCTGGGTCTGATGCTGCCCGGCACCGCCCTGATGCCCGCCACCGCCCCCGAACTGAAACAGGCTGCCTACGATGCCGGCGCACAGCTGATGAAGCTGGTCAAACAGGGCATCACCGCCAAGGATATCGTCACCCAAAAGAGCTTTGAGAACGCCATTATGGTTCACGCAGCGATTTCCGGCTCCACCAACGCCACGATGCACCTGCCCGCGATTGCGCACGAGTTCGGCATTGAAATCGACGCCGACACCTTTGACCGTATGCACCGCGGCGCGCATTACCTGCTGAACATCCGCCCCTCCGGCGATTGGCCTGCCCAGTATTTCTACTATGCAGGCGGAGTTCCCCGCGTGATGGAGGAAATCAAGTCGATGCTTAATCTCGATGTGATGACCGTCACAGGCAAGACGCTGGGCGAGAATTTGGAGGAGCTGAAGCGCAACGGCTTCTATGAGCACTGCGATGAAATTCTGAAAGAAAAGACCGCCCACCTCGGCATCCACGTTACCCGTGAGGATATCATCCACAGCTTTGACAACGCCAAGGGCACCGACGGCAGCATCGCCATCCTGAAGGGCAACCTCGCCCCCGAAGGCAGCGTCATCAAGCACACCGCCTGCCCCAAGAATATGTTCCAAGCCACCCTGCGCGCCAAGCCCTACGACAGCGAGGAAGCCTGCATTGCCGCCGTTCTGCACGGCGAGGTCAAGCCCGGCGATGCGATTTTCATCCGCTATGAAGGTCCGCGCGGCAGCGGTATGCCGGAGATGTTCTACACCGGCGAAGCCATCTGCGCCGACCCCAAGCTGGCTTCCAGTGTAGCGCTGATTACCGACGGACGCTTCTCCGGCGCAAGCCGCGGTCCCGTGATCGGTCATGTCAGCCCCGAAGCCGCTGTGGGCGGTCCCATTGCACTGGTCGAGGAGGGCGATTTGATTCAGATCGACGTACCCAACCGCGTGCTGGACATTGTTGGTGTCAAGGGCGAGCCTAAGACTCCCGCCGAGATGGAGGCCATTCTGGCCGAACGCCGCGCTAAATGGCAACCCAAGGAACCCAAGTACAAGAGCGGTCTGCTGAAACTCTACTCTCAGCACGCCGTCAGCCCGATGAAGGGCGCGTATATGGAGTAAATCTGCTCCACCAAACACTGCATAAAAAGAAAAGGAGAAATTCTATGGAAGCTGTTGCTACGCTCGACCCCACACGGCTGATCCTTGCTGCCGTCATCGGACTTGTCATTCTGCTGGTTCTCATCATTAAATGTAAGGTGCAGGCCATGATTTCGATTCTGGTCGGTGCCATCTCGATCGGACTGATCGCCGGTATGCCTCTGACCGAGATCGTTGCCTCGGTCAATGAGGGCATCGGCAACACCCTGAAGGGCATTGCCCTGCGGTCGGCTTAGGCTCGATGTTCGGCGCGATTCTGGAGGTTTCCGGCGGCGCACAGACGCTGGCTGTCACGATGGTGCGCAAATTCGGTGACGAAAAAGCCGCTTGGGCGCTGGGCATCACGGGTCTGGTCATCGCCATGCCGGTGTTCTTTGATGCGGGTCTGATCATCCTGATCCCGCTGGCGTTCTCTCTGGCAAAGCGCACCCACCGTTCCGCGCTGTTCTACACCATCCCGCTGCTGGCGGGTCTGGCAGTCGGTCATGCGTTTATCCCGCCGACGCCCGGCCCCGTTCTGGTGGCGACCATGCTGGGCGTTGACCTCGGCTGGGTCATCCTCATCGGTATCTTCTGCGGCATCTTTGCCATGATCGTCGCCGGTCCTATCTGGGGCAAAATCTGCGGTGAGAAGTACTTTATCCCTGTTCCGGAATCGGTTGCCAACCAAGCTGATATCGACGAAAGCAAGCTGCCGAAGTTTGGTGCCATCGTCGGCATCATTCTGATCCCGCTGGTTCTGATCATCGCCAACTCCGTTGCCAAGGTCGTACCAGCCCTGTCTGCCATTCAGCCCGTGCTGGCATTCCTCGGTGAGCCGTTCGTTGCCCTGACCATCGCGGTCATCGCCGCTATGTTCCTGCTGGGCTACAAGCACGGCTATTCCAACGAGGAGCTGGAAAAAATCATGACCAAATCACTGGAACCCACCGGTATGATCCTGCTGGTCACCGCCTGCGGCGGTGTGCTGCGCTACATGCTGCAGAACTCCGGTCTGGGCGATGTCATCGGCAATGCCGTTGCCTCCGCCAGCCTGCCGCTGGTCGTGGTCGCCTTCATCGTGGCGGCGCTGGTTCGCATCTCGGTCGGTTCCTCCACCGTGGCCATGACAATGGCCGCCGGTATCATCGCCGCCATGCCCGGCATCAGCACCCTGTCCCCGCTGTATCTGGCCTGCGTGACCGCCGCCATCGCGGGCGGCTCCACGGTCTGCTCCCACTTTAACGATTCCGGCTTCTGGCTGGTCAAGAGCCTTGTGGGCATGGACGAAAAGACAACCCTCAAGACTTGGACCATTATGGAAACGCTGGTCGGCGGCATTGGATTTCTTGTGGCCCTGGTTATTTCCTTCTTCGCCTAAGGTACACCCACTGAAAATACCCCGCAGCCCGCCGCGCACCCGCCCGGCGGGATTTTTTGTTGCATGGCGGCGTGGGATGGTATACAATGGAGAAAACATCCAGCGTCAACGGAAAGGAACACGACGATGAAAGAAATTTCTATCACGGACTTTGACAACCTGAAAATCGGCCAAGCGGAAAATACTGCGGCGGGCACGGGCTGCACGGTGTTGCTGCTGGGCGAAAACGGAGCCCCGGCGGGGCTGGACGTGCGCGGAGGCGGCCCCGCCTCGCGGGAAAGCGAGCTGCTCAAGCCGCTGGCGGCGGCGCAGGTCATCCACGCCATTGTGCTGGCGGGCGGCAGCGCCTTCGGGCTGGACGCGGCTGGCGGCGTCATGCGCTATCTCGAAGAGCGCGGCATCGGCTTCGACGTCGGCGTCACAAAAGTGCCCCTCGTCTGCCAATCTAATCTGTTCGACCTGACCGTCGCCGACGCCCACACCCGCCCCGACGCGGCCATGGCCTACGCGGCCTGCCAGAACGCCGAGCAGGGCAACTACCGTGACGGCAACCACGGCGCGGGCACTGGCGCGACGGTCGGCAAGCTGCTGGGCATGGATCACTGCATGAAGTCCGGCATCGGCAGCTACGCCGTGCAGGTCGGCGCGCTGAAAGTCGGCGCGTTAGTGGCTGTGAACGCGCTGGGCGACATTTACGACTTTGAAAACGGGCAGAAGGTCGCCGGACTTTTGGCCGACGACGGCAAGACTTTCCTCGATTCCGAGCAGCTGGCCTTGCAGAAAATCGACGTGCAGGAAAACAAATTCGTCGGCAATACAACGATCGGTGTCGTGATGACGAACGCAAAATTCGACAAATCCCGCCTGTGCAAGATCGCGGGCATGGCGCACGACGGCTACGCCCGCGCCATCCGCCCGGTGCATACGGCCGCCGACGGCGACAGCATCTACGCTGTCTCGCTGGGCGAGGTCGCCGCCGATCAGGACGTTGTCGGCACGCTGGCCGCCCGCGTTATGGCGAAGGCCATCCTGTGCGCTGTCCGTGCGGCGGAGAGCGCCTACGGCTATCCGGCGGCGCGTGCGCTGTAAAACCGTTGCAAGCGGCGCGAAATCGCGGTATAATAGCCACAGAACGAACGCAACCACATGGGAGAATCAACACACCTATGGCGAAGCTGGACGAACAAATCAAAACGATGGCGGGCTATCTTGCGGCGGGCTGTGAGCCGGAGGGCAGGCTGACGGTCGGGCTGGAGGTCGAGCATTTCATCACTCGCACCGACGGCAGCCCCGTGTCCTTCCCGGAATTGCAGCAGGCACTGCGCGAACTGCAGCGCCAGACCGACGCGCCCATCATCGAGGACAGCGCCTACATGGGCTACCGGGGCACGGTCTACACGGCGCAGATCGGCCCCGCCTGCCAGCTGGCTGTGGGCGTTGCGCCCCAGCGGGAGGTGCAGGAGCTGCTTGACCTGTACAACCGCTACTATCTGCAATTGGGGCTGACGCTGGCCGAGCACGGCCTGCGCGCCTGGACGCTGGGCTATCACCCTACGCGCCGGGCAGAGGAACTGGCGCTCATCCCGCGCGAACGCGATATGGCGCTGGATCGCTATTTCCGCACGACGGGGGACTACGGCAGCCAGTTTCTGCGGGCAACAGCGGCGACCCGCATTTCCATCGACTATTTCAGCGAGCAGGACTTTGTCCGCAAGCTGCGGGCGGCCTGCCTGCTGACGCCGTTTTTTGCGTTGCTGTGCGATAATACACCCGTGTATCAGGGCAGCCGCACCAGTAGTTACACCGTGCGCACTCGTATTCGGCGGGACGTGGACAACGACCGTTTCGGCATCCCGCCGCACTTGATGGAGCCGGATTTCGGCTTCGCCCGCTATGCGCAGAACGTACTGGCAAGGCCGCAGGTCGTGGCGCTGCGGATGAACCGCGCCAAGGCGGTGGGCACCAAAACTGCGCAGGAGCTGTACGGCTCGCACCTCAGCCAGCGGGAGGCCGCGCAGGTGCTTTCGATGTTTTTCTACGATGCACGGCTGAAATCCAGCATCGAGCTTTGCGTCGCCGACAGCATGCCGCCGCCCTACATCGCAGCGTATGCCCAGCTGGTCAAGTCGGTGTTCGGCAGCCCGGCCGCGCTGCAAAACGTGCTGCGGCACTACGGCGGCGCGTCGACGCTGGACATCATGAACGCGAAGCTGGCCGTCTGCAAGGATGGCTTCAGTGCGCTGGTCTACGGCAAGCCCGTCGGCAGCGAGCTGGCGTGGCTGCTGATGCAGGCGCGCAGCCGCACACCCTCGCAGGAGGAACGCGCCCTGCTTGCCCCGTTCATGCGGCTTGTCACGGCGCGCAAGACCATCCGCGAGCTGGGCGGCGAATAGCCCCGCCGTGCCCCGCGCATACTATCCGCCAAAGGGGGCGGAGCCAGTGCGGGAAACTTCCTACCATGCGGTCATTGCCGAGATGACCGTGCGCGCGCTGTGGGAGATGCAGAACGTCATGGACTGCATTCCCGACGAACTGTGGGATCGCTGTTACGGCGGCGCGCCGCTGTGGCAGCACCTCTACCACACGCTGCATCAGCTCGACCAGTGGTTCATCAACCCACGGGACAACGATTTTGTCGAGCCGCCGGTACACACGCCGGAGCTGCAAAACCTGAACATCTATCCTGCCGCCCACCTGACGCGGCAGGATATGGACGAATATTTTTATACAATCAAGGCGAAATTGTCCATTTATCTGACCTCACTGCACGATGAAGACCTGCTGCAGCGTCCGGAAAATTGCGAATGGACGCGCTTTACGCTGATTTTGGCGCAGTATCGCCATCTGGCGATGCACATGGGGATGCTGATGGGCTTCGTTGAGGCCGAGACCGGCCTCTGCCCGCGCACACTGCGGGTGGGGGAGATCTTGCCGCGCCCGCCCTACGACCCCTACGAGACATGAGGTTTTTATGAAATTGCGAACTTTGGCCGCCCCGGTGCTGGCGCTGGGGCTGATGCTGACCGCCTGCGGCGAGAAGCCCATTGACACGACCGTCGTCTGGGAAAGCGACCTGCCCGGCAGCGGGGTACATACCGACCTGTGCAACGCCGAGTTGCTGGTGGACTTCCCGGTCTACTACGCGCCTACGCGGGAGGAATTTTATAACGGTGTGTGGTACCCGATGCCCACCGTCAAGGTGCGCGGCCAGCCGGTCATCACATTTTACGGCGTGACGCAGGACGACATCCAGCTGGTCTTTTTGGAGAATATCGACGAGCTGTATGTCGACTATGACCGCACAACGCCGCAGGAAAAGATCGACTATACCGTCACGGAAGGGGACAACAACGTTTCCTATTATCTGGAGACGACCTACAATTACGAGTTCACCGTGACGACCGAGCAGGGGAGCGACCGCTTCCAAATCATCAACCGCCGCGACGTTAAATATGACTAAAAAACTGTCCCGCAGCCAATTAAGGCTGCGGGGCAGTTTGTATGGATTATTTTCCCTCATCCACAGTTACAGTCGGGAAGGCAAAGTCGCAGCCCTCCGCCCGTACCATGTCAAGAATTTGCAGATTCAAACGGTTTTTTACCCGCGAAAATTCGTTCAGTGAAATCTTCGTGATGTACACCCGACAGGCCAAATCGATGCTGTAATCGTTGAAGGCGTTCAGCGTGACGCTGACGCCGTTCGCCTGCACGTCTGGCTGCTTTTGCAGCATGGCGGCGAGGTCGTCGGTCAACTGCTCGATCTTCTCGCGCGGAGTGTCGTAGGTCAGGCCGATGGTAAACTTCCACAGGCGGCTCTGGCGACGGTCGTAGTTCTGGATGTACTCGCCGGTGATTTTAGAGTTCTCAATCGTGATCGCGACGTTATCCGGGCTGCGGATGCGGGTGGAACGGAAGGAAATGTCCTCGACGGTGCCCTCGTATTCGCCCAGCACGATATAATCCCCGATGCCGAAGGGGTGCTCCAGCACAAGGGTCACGCCCGCAATCAGGTTGTTCAGCGTCGTCTGCGCGGCCAGCGAGACGGCAAGGCCAGCCACCCCGGCACCGGTCAGCAGGCCGCTGACCGGGACGCCCATCCTGTCCAGCACAGCGATGCCCACGAACAGCACGACAAGCGCATGAAAAATATTCTCGAAAAACCGCCCCATCGTCTTGTTCGTCTGCAAATCAAGATGATTCTCGGCACTGCGCAGCAGCAGACGGGTGATGGGCGCGGCGCGCCAGCAGCCCAGCCCCAGATACAGGATGACGAGCAGGTCGTTCGCAAGGGCAAGATATTGCACAAATGTTGCATCACGCACGACGCTAAAGGGCAGCGCCCGGATGGCGGCTACCCCCAGCACGACCCGCAAGATGCCCGCCAACGGCGTCAGAAAGCCATCCAGCAGAATGAACAGCCACTGCGCCATCCGCTTTTCCGCGCGGTCAAGGAACCGCCGCGCCACCACTTTATAGACGACCGGCAGCCCAGCCGCCGCCAGCAAAAGCAGCAGCGCGGGCAGAAACGACAGGAAATCATAGGCGAATTCTTCCATAGCGAAACCTCGATTCAGAATAAAGTACCTTCATTATACCATACCCCCTTGCATTTTGTAAAACCTGTGCTATAATACAAGGCAGAAAGTCTGTTTCAGGGCGGGGTGCAATTCCCCACCGGCGGTGAACGGCGTTGCCGTAAGCCCGCGACCGGCTGCGCAAAGCAGCTGCTGACTCGGTGTGAATCCGAGGCCGACGGTATAGTCCGGATGAAAGAAACGGAAAGCTGTTCTATCTGCTTTTTCTGCGCCCTGTCGTATATTGGTACGGCAGGGCGTTTTGTTTGCAAAAGCAGCGCATAGCCTCCCGGAAAAGTTCGCGAATCGGCTTTCACAAATTTTTTCAGGAGGCATGTATCATGCAAACTTCAACCACCCGTATCCGCAAACTCACCGGCACCGCTATGCTGGGCGCTGTCGCCGCCGTCTTGATGTATCTGGAATTTCCCATTCCCATCATGCCGTCTTTCGTCAAGCTGGACGTGTCCGAGCTGCCTGCGCTGCTGGCGGCCTATGCCTATGGCCCCGTGCCGGGCATCGCGGTCTGCTTAATCAAAAATTTAATCAAGCTGCCCAGCACCAGCACGGCCGCCGTCGGCGAGCTGTTCAACTTCGTTATGGGCGCACTGTTCGTCGGCGTGGCGGGCTTTATCTACAAGCGCAACAAAAGCCGCCGCAGCGCCCTGATCGGCGCGGGGGTGGGCGCGCTTGTCATGGCAATTGTCAGCGTACCGTACAACTACTTCATCGTCTACCCGGCGTATGTGGTGCTGTATCATCTGCCGCTGGATGCCATCATCGGGATGTATCAGGCCATCAACCCCAGCGTCGACGGCCTGCTGGCCTGCCTCGTGACCTTCAACTTCCCGTTCACCCTGTTCAAGGGCTTGCTGGACGCGGCGCTGTGCTTCTTGATTTATAAGCCGCTCTCGCCGATCCTGCACGGGCGGAAATGAGAATGCCTTCCCCCGCAGGGAAAGTTTTTTGAAGAAAAGCCACACACGCCGTGCAAAATGTCCTGCTTTTGTGCAAACTAGCTGAACTGCACAACGAATTATCGTTGACTTTGCCCAAAACCTGTGGTAAACTAACCTCACAACAACAGAATAGCAACTTATCAAGAGCGGCTGAGGGAACAGGCCCGATGAAGCCCGGCAACCTGCGTGTATGTGTAAGGTGCCAAGTCCTGCGGGAAACCGAAAGATAAGCGTTCGACGCGCAGTCTTTCCGGCTGCGCGCCTTTTGTTTTCCACGGTTGCGTTTCTGCCGAATATTTTAATAGGAGGCTATCCCCAATGTCCAAAGTTCTTTTTACGTCCGAATCCGTCACCGAGGGCCATCCCGACAAAATCTGCGACCAGATCTCCGATGCCATCCTCGACGCCATCCTCGCACAGGATCCCGGCGCCCGCGTCGCCTGTGAGACGACCTGCTCCACCGGCCTCGTGCACATCATGGGCGAAATCACGACCAGCTGCTATGTCGACATCCCCGGCACGGCGCGTGAGGTCATCCGTTCCATCGGCTATGACCGCGCGAAGTACGGCTTCGACTGCGACACCTGCGGCGTCATCACCAACATCGACGGACAAAGCCCAGACATCGCCCTCGGCACAAACGACGAGGTTGCCGGTGCGGGCGACCAAGGCATGATGTTCGGCTATGCCTGTGACGAGACCCCCGAACTGATGCCGCTGCCCATCAGTTTGGCACACAAGCTGGCAAAGCGCCTGACCGAGGTGCGCAAGAACGGCACGCTGGGCTACCTGCGTCCCGACGGCAAGAGTCAGGTCACGGTCGAGTACGACGACGGCAAGCCCGTGCGCATCGATGCGGTCGTCATCTCCAGCCAGCACAGTCCCGAAGTCAGTCAGGAGCAGCTGCACGAGGACATCAAGCGCGAGGTTATCGAGAAGGTCATCCCCGCCGAGCTGCTGGACGAGAGCACCAAGTACTACATCAACCCCACCGGCCGCTTTGTCGTGGGCGGCCCGCAGGGTGACTCCGGCCTGACCGGCCGCAAGATCATCGTCGACACCTACGGCGGCTACGCCCGCCACGGCGGCGGCGCGTTCAGCGGCAAGGATCCCAGCAAGGTCGACCGTTCCGCCGCCTACGCCGCCCGTTGGGTCGCGAAGAACGTCGTCGCTGCGGGTCTCGCCAAGAAGTGCGAGGTCGAGCTGGCCTACGCTATCGGCGTGGCGAAGCCCGTCTCCATCATGGTCGACACCTTCGGCACCGGCACGGTGGCCGACAACAAGATCGAGGCAGCCGTCGAGAAGGTCTTTGACCTGACCCCCGCTGCTATCATCCGCGATCTTGACCTGCGTAAGCCCATCTACCGCCAGCTGGCCGCCTACGGTCATATGGGTCGTGAAGACCTCGGCGTCAAGTGGGAGAACACCGACCGCGTCGACGCCCTGAAGGCAGCCGTCGCCGAATAACCCCATAATCCAACGCAACGCCCCTGTGCCCAACCGCATGGGGGCGTTTTTGTGTGGCATCCTATCTGGTATCCTATAAATCCCTGCAATTTTATTGCCAAATGCCACGCGTTGGGGTATAATAATTTTAATTGTGAAAGTGTGACGATTTTGCCGGAAAGGAGGGGACAGCGATGGAACAGGAACAGCAGCTCATGAAGCTGGAGGGCGTCGTCGAGCACGTCATCTACGAGAACGCCGACTCCGGCTATGCAGTGTTCGAGGTCGACGCGGGCGGCACCGACGTCGTCGTTGCGGGCAATGTCGGCGGCGTGGACAACGGTATGTCGGTGACGGTCTACGGCCATATGGTGAACCACCCCAGCTACGGCGAGCAGTTCAAAGCCGAGACTATCGAGGCCAGCCTGCCGGAAGATACCGGCGCGATCCTGAGCTATTTGTCCAGCGGCGTACTGCCCTACATCGGCCCCTCCACCGCGAAAAAAATCGTTGCCAAATTCGGCGAAGACACGCTGAACGTCATCGCCCAGACGCCGCAGAAGCTCTGCGAATTGAAGGGCATCACCGAACAGAAGGCCGCCATCATCTCCAACGAGTTCCGCCGCATGTACGGCGTGCGGGAGGTCGTGGCGTGGTTTGCCCGCTACGGGCTCAGCGCCCAGCAGGCGGTCAACGCCTACCGCGCGTTCGGTGCACACACGGTCGAGGCGCTGACCCAGAATCCCTACCTGCTCTGCGGCGAGCCGCTGCAACTGAAATTCGGGCAGGTCGACGCCATCGCCGCCGCGCTGCAATTCGAGACAGGCAGCCGCCTGCGCGTCGCGGCGGGGCTGCTGTACGCGCTGCGCCACAACGCGGGCAACGGCCACACCTGCCTGCCGCGCGATAAGCTGCTGGAAACTACAGCAAAATTTTTGCGCGTAGAACCGCAGGATATTGAGGCGGGACTTGACGAACTGCTCTCGACCGAGGAGCTGCGCACCCGCACCTTCGACGGCGTCGAGTACATCTACCTGCCTGACCTGCTCAGCGCGGAGGAGGACATCGCCGCGCGGCTCGGCCAGCTGTCCACCTTCCCGACCGAAGCGCCCAAGACACTGGATGCCGACATCCGCGTGCTGGAAATTTCGCAGGGGTTCGAGTACGCACCCCTGCAGCAGCAGGCCATCCGGCTGGCGCTTTCCAGCCGCGTGATGGTGCTGACCGGCGGCCCCGGCACCGGCAAGACGACGACGGTCAACGCGATTTTGAGCCTGTACGAGGCCATGTACGACCGGGTGGCGCTCTGTGCGCCCACAGGCCGCGCGGCCAAGCGGCTGAGCGAGCTGACCCACCACGCCGCGTCGACGATCCACCGCCTGCTGGAGGTCGACTACACCAGCGGCAATGTGCGATTTATCCATAACGAAAAGAATTTACTGAAATATGACGTAATCATCTTAGACGAGATGAGTATGGTCGATGTCAAGCTGTTTCAGGCGCTGCTGGCGGCGGCGCGATACCACTGCCGTATTATCATGGTGGGCGATGCCGACCAGCTGCCCAGCGTCGGCCCCGGCAATATTCTGGGCGAGATCCTGCGCGCCAACGTCGTGCCCACAGTGCGGCTGACCGACATCTTCCGTCAGGCGCAGCAGAGCCTCATCGTCCAGAACGCCCACCGCATCGTCGAGGGGCAGATGCCCCAGAAGGGCGGCGTGAAGGACGACTTTTTCATGATTGAGTCGAACGGCCTCGCCTGCCAGAAGCTCGTCTGCGACCTTGTCAGCACCCGGCTGCCCAAGGCCTACGGCTTCGACCCTGTCAAGGACATTCAGGTGCTTTGCCCGACGAAGGTCGGCCCCACCGGCAGCGTCGAGCTGAACAAGCGCTTACAGGAAATCCTGAACCCGCCTATGCGCGGCAAGCCGCAGATCGGCACGGCTGAGAATGCGAAAATCCTGCGTCTGGGCGATAAAGTCATGCAGATCAAGAACGACTACGACATCACGTTCGAGCGCGCTGGGGCGGAGGCAGGCGTCGGTGCGTACAACGGCGATCTCGGCGTTATCACGGCGGTCGACGTGGAAGGCCGCGCCGTGACCGTCATGATGGACGACCGCAAATATACCTACACCGCCGACCAGCTGAACGAACTGGAACCCGCCTATGCCGTCACGGTGCATAAGAGTCAGGGCTCGGAGTTCCCGGCAGTTGTGCTGCCGGTGGCGGACGTGCCCGCGCGGCTGTGCTACCGCAACCTGCTGTACACCGGCGTGACCCGCGCGCGGAAGCTCTGCGTGCTGACAGGCACCGCCCGCACCGAGCAGGCTATGGTGCAGAACGTCCGCCAGAACATGCGCTACAGCGGCCTGCGGTATTTATTAAAGGAAGCCGCCACGCCGACGGAGGTAAAACGAACCCATGAAACAATATGACATCGGAATCGATTTGGGCACCACGTCGATCATCATTGCGACCGAGGAGCAGGGTGTCATCTTCCGCCAGCCGACCATCGGCGCGGTAGACACCCGCACAAACTCCATCCTCGCGGTGGGGGACGACGCGCTGAAAATGGTCGGCCGCGCCCCCGCGCACATCGACCTTGTGCGCCCGCTGCGGGACGGCATCATTCAGGATCACCGCATGACGAACGAGCTGATCGTGCGGTTCGTCAATCAGGTCTGCCGCTCGCGCATCTTCAAGCCGCGCATCGCGGTCTGTGTACCGGCGGCCATCACCGGCATTGAGGCGGACGCCGTCGTGGAATCCGTCATGGCAGCGGGTGCGAAGCAGGTGTTTCTGGTGGACGAGCCGGTGGCCGCCGCACTGGGCGCAGGGCTGCAGATCCGCCAGCCCCACGGCTGCATGGTCGTGGACATCGGCGGCGGCTCGACCGATATTGCGGTCATCAGCATGGGCGGGCGGGTCAAGGCCGCCAGCCTGCCGGTGGCGGGCAACGCCTTTGACAACTGCATCGCCCAATATGTGCAGGAAAAATTCCAGATCGCCATCGGCCCCCTGACCGCCGAGCAGCTGAAAAAGCAGGTGGCCTGCTGCACCCGCAGCGAGTTCGAGGGCGTCATGGAGGTGCGCGGCCACTCGTGGGAGACGAACCTGCCCGCGCGGCGCTTGGTCTACACCCGCGACCTCTACGAGCCGGTGCAGGAGCTGGCCGCCCGCATTGCCACAGCTGCCCGCAACGTGCTGGAAAGCACCCCGCCGGAGCTGGCGGCGGACGTTTCGTCCACCGGCGTGCTGCTGACGGGCGGCGGCTCGCTGCTGCGCGGGCTAGCGAGCTATATCGCGGGCGAACTGCACACCGACGTCGCCATCGCGCCTGACCCGCTGAACTGCGTCGCGCGCGGCACGGCCATCAGCCTGAGCGAGGGAAAATATTTGTCGGCAGGTTTCCGCGATGCAACGCCGAAAGCGTGGAACCGCCGCCTGAATCACACCCACGACCCTTTCTCCGGGGAGTGAGGTGTGGTATAATAGGAATCGAAAAATTACAATAGCCGCAGTTAGCCGCAGTGTTGCCTTTATAACAACGCTGTTATCAACGAAAGGTCTCCATCATGCCCGACATCACCGCTGAATATCTCGCCCTGCGCGATCAATATATCGAAGCCCGGTTTGCCCGGCTCAACCCCGTGCAGCGGCAGGCCGTCTTCACCACCGAGGGGCCGCTGCTCATTCTGGCGGGCGCGGGCTCCGGCAAGACGACTGTGCTCGTCAACCGTATTGCGAACATCATCCGCTTCGGCTGCGCCCACGGCAGCAAGGAGCTTGCCCGCCCCGTGACCGAGAGTGACCTCGCCGACCTGCGCACCGCCGTTGCCAATGGCCGCGACCTGCCGCGGGAGACGGCCTACCTCGCCGTGCGCCCCGCGCGCCCGTGGAACGTGCTGGCCATCACCTTCACGAACAAGGCTGCGGGTGAGCTGAAAGAGCGTCTGCGCGCCATGCTGGGCGACACCGTCGGCGGCGATGTCAACGCGTCGACCTTCCACTCGGCCTGCGTGCGGATGCTCCGCCGCGACGCCGAGCGCATCGGCTTCCCGAAGAGCTTCACGATCTATGACTCCGACGACCAGCAGCGCGTCATCAAGCAGATCTACAAAGACCTGATGATCGACGACAAATTCCTGCCGGTCAAGTCGGCCATCGGGCAGATCTCTTCCTATAAAGATAAGCTCATGTCCGCCGAGGACGTGGCCGCCGAGGTGCCCGCCAACACGAAGGCGCAGCTCATCTCGAAAATCTACACCGCCTACGCCGGCCGCCTGAAAACGGCGGGCGCCATGGACTTTGACGACCTCATCTTCCACACGGTGCGCCTGCTGCAAAACGACGCCGAGGCGCGGGAATACTACCAGAACCGCTTCCGCTACGTCGTCGTGGACGAGTATCAGGACACGAGCGTTGCGCAGTTCCATCTGGTGCGCCTGCTGGCTGGCGGCACGAACAACGTCTGCGTCGTCGGCGACGACGACCAGTCTATCTACAAGTTCCGTGGTGCCACGATTGAAAATATTCTGAACTTCGAGAAGGTCTTTGCGGGCGCGCAGACAATCCGGCTGGAACAAAACTATCGCTCTACCGCAAATATTCTGAACGCCGCCAACAGCGTCATCAAGAACAACACGGGGCGCAAGGGCAAGACCCTCTGGACGCAGAGCGGCGACGGCGAGAAAGTCCAGCACTACACCGCCACGAATGAGCAGGACGAGGCCAGCCACATTGCCGACATCATCGGCGAGCACCTGCGCGAGGGCGCAGCCCTGAAAGACCACGCCGTGCTTTACCGCATGAACGCGCAGTCCAACCCCATCGAGACTTACTTCGCCCGCGCAGGCATCCCATACCGCATCGTCGGCGGCCAGCGCTTCTTTGACCGCAAGGAGGTCAAGGACATCAACAGCTATCTGGCTGTCATCGTCAACCCGCGTGACGACGTGCGCCTGCGCCGCATTATCAACGAGCCTGCGCGGAAAATCGGCGCAACGACGATCGAGAAGATCGGCGAGCTTGCCGCAAACGCGGGCGTGCCGATGCTGGAGATCGTCGCCCATGTGCGTGACTACCCCGAACTGCAGCGCTCCGCCCCCGCGCTGGAGCGCTTTTACGAGATGTACCGCGAGCTGTGCGACCTCTCGGTCAGCGAACCTCTGGATGTCTTCGTCGGTGACGTCGTCAAGAAGTCCGGCTACGAGGACGCTATGAAAAAATTGAAGGAGGAGGGGGAGACAAGGCTCGAAAACCTCGGCCAGCTCGTCAGCTCCATCAAGACCTACGCCGACCAGAACGGCGAGGACGCGACGCTGTCCGGCTTCCTCGAAGAAGTCGCGCTGATCTCCGACCTTGACAGTTATGACAACGACGCCGACAGCGTCACGATGATGACGATTCACTCAGCCAAGGGACTGGAATTTCCCTATGTTTTCGTCGTTGGCATGGAGGATGGTATCTTCCCCGGCGATATGGCAAAATATAACGAGGAGGACATGGAGGAGGAGCGCCGTCTCTGCTATGTCGCGATCACCCGCGCAAAGAAGGAACTGTACCTTTCGACCTCACGCACGCGGATGATCTTCGGCCAGACACGGCGTAACCCGCCGTCCACCTTCCTGACCGAGATCGACCCCGGCCTGTTGGAGGAAAACCAGAGCCCGGAGCTTGCCAGCTACGGCAGCGGCTTCGGCGCAGGGTACGGCAGCTACAGCACCAATGTGCCGGGCGGCCGCAGCGGGTATTCCGGTGCGTCCCGCGGGTATCTCAACAGCGAATACAACGCCCGCCCGCGCGGTGGGTTCGGCGGCGGCTACAGCAGCGGCTTTGCCAGCGGCGGCCACGAAAGCCCGAACTATCCGGGAGGCCGCCACACTGTGCAGACGACGGGCTTTGGCTCCGGCTATGGCCGCAGCCGCGGGGCAGGGAACACCACCCCCGCAGGCGCAGGCACGTCGACGCTGGCCGGTGCGCCCGCCAGCACCGCCCCCAAAAAGAAGGAAGCCGTCAGTTATGCGCCGGGCGACATCGTTGACCACCGCGTCTTTGGCCGCGGCAAGGTTCTGAAAGCCACCCCCATCGCGGGCGACTGCATCGTCGAGATCCAGTTTGACCGCGTCGGTGTCAAAAAGACGATGGCAAACTACGCGCCGTTGAAAAAAGTGGAGGATTAACATGCTGGTACAATTGATCGCCCATACCAACGACCCCGAAAAAACCATTGCGGCGGCGGCGAAGCTCTGTTACTCCGACGCGCACATTGAAACGCTTTTGGACGGCCTGACGCCCGAAAAGACTGAGGCGTTTTTGCAGCGCCTCAACGACGTCGGCCACGCCAGCCCCATCGAGCACGCCAGCTTCACCTTCGGCATCGAGGGCGTGTCCCGTACATTTTTGGCGCAGGTGACACGCCACCGCATTGGCAGCTTCAGCGTGCAGAGCCAGCGCTACGTGCGGCTCGAAGATTTCCGCTATGTCATCCCGCCGGAGATCGAGGCCATCCCGGAAGCAAAGGCGCAGTTCATCGCCTCGATGAACGACGACGCAAAGAAGTATCTTGAACTCGTCGAGACGCTGGAAAACGCCCACACCGCCCGCCTGATGGCCGAGGGAATGGACGAGAAAGCCGCCCGCGCCAAGGCGTCGAAGCAGGCCAACGAGGACGCGCGCTTTGTGCTGCCCAACGCCTGCGAGACGAAGATGGTGATGACGATGAACTGCCGCAGTTTGCAGAACTTCTTCAATCTGCGTTGCTGCAACCGTGCGCAGTGGGAGATCCGCGCCGTCGCGGACGAGATGCTGCGCCTCGTCACGCCCATCGCCCCGCACATCTTTGCCGGGGCGGGGCCGCGCTGCCTGACCGCCGCCTGCCCCGAAGGCCGCATGTGCTGCGGCCAGCAGGCCGCCGTGCGCGAAAAATATGCCAAGCTGAAACAGGAGGCACTGCAAAATGGGTAAGCTGATCATCTTTGAGGGGTTGGACGGCTCCGGCAAGGGTACCCAGACAAAACTGTCGGCAGAACGCTTAAAAGAGCGGGGGCACAGCCTGCGGCAGATCACTTTCCCGAATTACGAGAGCGATTCGTCGGCGCTGGTGAAGATGTATCTGTCCGGTGCGTTCGGCGAAAAGCCCGACGACGTCAACGCCTACGCGGCGTCGAGCTTCTATGCCGTCGACCGCTACGCCAGCTACAAGACCGATTGGGGCGAGTTCTACCGCGAGGGCGGCTTGGTGCTGTCTGACCGGTACACGACCTCCAACGCCGTACACCAGTGCAGTAAGCTGCCGCCGATGCACTGGGACGGCTTCCTGAACTGGCTGTTCGACTTCGAGTACAAGAAGTTTGGCATCCCTGCGCCCGACGCCGTGATCTATCTGGCCGTCGACCCGGAGGTGTCGCAGCACCTCATCACCGAGCGCTACCACGGCGACGAGTCGAAGAAGGACATTCAGGAGAGGGACACCGAGTACCTTGCCCGAAGCCGCGCCGCCGCCGAGTACTGCGCCCGCACGCTGGGCTGGAACCGCATCGAATGCACCGCCGCCGTCAACGGTACAAAAACCATGCGCACTGTCGAGGACATCAACGCAGAAATCCTTGCAAACCTGAATGGGATACTGTAAAATGATGTAGTGCGTTGCAGCTGTAGGGGCGGATTCCATATCCGCCCGCGTTGCACCGATAAAAGATTTACAAAAAGAGGTGACCCCTATGCTGCGCAAGGCGACCGCAGATGATCTACCCGCGCTGGTGGCGCTGCGCTGCAAGGCGTCCAGAACCACCCGCGCCGACGCCGTCGGCTGGCTGCAAAATATCGCAGGGCTGGAAAATATCCTGCTGCTGGAAAAGACCGACGGCCAGCTGGCGGCCATGCTGGCAGCCATCCCGGTCGAGTACGGCCAGCACCACGGCGTCTGGCTCTGCGGCGCGGCGGGGGAGCCGGGCGTGCCGCTTGACCGACTGCTGCCCAAGCTGCTGGAGGGCTGCCTGCGCGCCTACGGTGCCAGCGGCTTTGACTTTGCCGTCATGACGCCGGAGGGCGCGCAGAACGCCGAAGCGCTGAAAGCGCTCGGCTTTCGCGGCCAACTGCCGTTGCGCGTGCTGCAAACGCCCATCCGCCGCGACGTGCTGGCGCAGGCAAACTTCGACAGTCTGACCGTGCACAAGCTGCTGGAAATGCGGCATATCTACCAGCCGGGCTGCATCTGCCTGCCGGAACCCGCCATGAACGAGGTCATGACCCAGCTGTACCGCCGCGGTCTGACCGTCGTCAGCACCAGACGAGGCTACGGGTTGTACTACCAAAAGGGCGACACACTGCAATTTTTGGAATTGCAAGCCGACAACGACCACTGTGCCGACCAGCTTTTGCAGGCCGCGCGTGAAAAGACCGGCGCGGCCAGCGCCCGTATCCTGCTGGCCGAGAAGCAGACGCTCTACCTCGGTGCAGGCCGCCGCTGCGGCTACGGCATGTTGGCCTTTTTAGGCAAGCCATTCCCCACGACCGACGCCTATTTCAGAATGCTGCTGTAAAACTGGGCGCATATCGAGTGCGCCCGTACAGGTCGTAGGGGGCGGCGTCCTCGACGCCCCGGAACATTTCCGCCGACGCATATTCGTAGGGGCGGATTCCATATCCGCCCGCCCTTCACCGCACATTCCCCGATAAATCAATTAGGAATCGATAAAAAGTTAGGAGCATCCCATGAGGATCAATCGTTCAAATCCGGATCAGCCCGTGCAGCAGCCTGCCCCGCAGCAGGCTGCGCCCACCCCTGCGCCGCGCCCCGCTGCCAAGCGCACCGCACCTGCCCCGGAACCGCCAAAGCCCAAAAAAGAAAAGCCCAAGAAAAAGCCGAAGCCTGTTGTTCACGAGGAGTATGACGACGACGAGGAGGACGAAAAGCCTCGCCGCCGCTTCCCGTTCGGCTGCCTGATCGTCCTCATCATTCTGGCGCTGGTCGGCTTTGGCGGCTATAAGGTCAGCCAGTTCTACGCCGAGCTGGACGGCCAGAAGACCCTCGGCGAGACCCAGACCATCACCATCCCGGAGGGCTCGTCGGTCACCAGCATCGCCACTCAGCTGAAGGACGCCGGCATCATCGAGTACGACTGGCTCTTCAAGCAGTACGCCAAGTACAGCGGCAAGGCGGGCGGCATCCAGTACGGCGACTTTGAACTGCGATCCGGCATGCCCTACAACGAGATCATCAAGACGATCTCGGTTGCGACCCGCCGCGCTACCGTCAATGTGACGATCCCAGAGGGCACGACGGCTGTCGGCGTTGCCGAGATTTTCGTCGACGCCGGGCTGGTGGATGACGTGGATACCTTCATCGCCTGCGCCAACGGTGCGGATGGCACCGACTGGAGCAAGTACGACTTCTGGAACGCCATCCCCGACAACGACCGCCTGATGAAGTGCGAGGGCTACCTCTTCCCGGACACCTACAACCTGTACAAGGATGAGGATGTCGCCTACTATGTCGACGCGCTCTACGGCGAGTTCGCCTCCAAGACTGCTGATCTGGCGGATACCATCGCTGCCAAGGGCACAAGCCTCGACGATGTCGTCAAGCTGGCCAGCTTCATTCAGGAGGAGGCCGGCCTCGAAAGCGAGGACGCCAAGGTCAGTGCCTGCTTCCACAACCGCCTTGAATCCAGCGACCCGCAGTGGGCAGAGCATAAGCTGGAATCCAACGCTAGCAGCTATATCATGCAGGACAACGAGAACAACTACCTTTGGAACTCCCCGACGGCCGAGTACTACGGCTGGCCGGAGGACGGCGCGATCCCCGACGATGTGCTGGCGCTGTACGACACCTACAGCATCGGCGGGCTGCCCGCAGGCCCTATTTCCTGCCCCGGTTACGCCGCCATCGAGGCCGCGTTGAACCCGGATCAGGAGTATATCGACGAGGGCTACTACTTCTTCGTCACGGGTCACCCCGACACCGACGTCGCCGGGCAGTATTTCTACGCCAAGACCGCCGACGAGCACTACCAGAACTGCGTCAAAGCAGGCTGGGCGTCGTAAAAAAAGACGCGCGGTAGAGGCGCATTCCATATGCGCCCGCTGCCACCACTAGTAACCCCAAGCGCCCGCTTCCCACCGGGCGCTTTTTACGCAAAACGGAGGAAATCACTATGCTGCAACAGCCGGAACTGCTCGCCCCTGCGGGCAGCCTTGAAACGCTGAAATACGCCGTCATGTACGGTGCGGACGCTGTCTACTGCGCCCTGCCGGAGTTCGGCATGCGTGCCGCGCCGGTCAACCTGACGGTCGGCGAGCTGCACGAGGGCTGCATCTTCGCCCATGCCCGCGGCAAAAAGGTCTATCTGACCCTGAACACCCTGCCCACGAACGAGGAACTGTCCAAGTTGCCCCAGTATATTCAAGACGCCGCCGAGGCGGGCGTCGATGCGTTTATCATCGCCGACCTCGGTGTGCTGGCGCTGGCAAAAAAGTACGCCCCGCAGGTCGAGCGCCACGTCTCGACGCAGGCGGGCATCACGAACTACGAGGCCGCCAAGGTGTGCTATGAGCTGGGCGCAAAGCGCGTCGTACTGGCGCGCGAGCTGCCCCTGACCGAGATCGCCCAGATCCGCGACAACTGCCCCGAAGATCTGGAGCTCGAAGCCTTCGTCCACGGTGCCATGTGTATGAGCGTCTCCGGTCGGTGCCTGCTGTCCAGCTATATGACCGGCCGCAGCGGCAACCGCGGCGAGTGCGCCCAGCCCTGCCGCTGGAAGTACAACCTCGTCGAGGAACATCGCCCCGGTCAGTACATGGAGATAGGGGAGACGCCCGACAACGGCAGCTATATCCTGAACGCCAACGACCTATGCACCGCGCCGTTTATCGATTTGATCTGTAAAGCGGGCGTCGACTCGCTGAAGATCGAGGGGCGCGCCAAGACATTCTACTATGTGGCGTCGGTCGTCAGCGCCTACCGCCGCGCACTGGACGCTTTCTTGGCTGACCCGTTCAACGAGAATTTCGAGCTGCCCGACGACGTTATCGAGGAGCTGAACCGCACGAGCCATCGCCACTACTCACCGGGCTTCTACTTCGGCAAGGAGCAGGCGCAGCAGACCCCCAGCCACACCTACGTGCGCGATTGGGATTTCATCGGCACGGTGGACAGCTGGGAGAATGGCATCGCCCACTGCACGCAGCGCGGTAAATTCGCAGCAGGTGATGAGATCGAGATTCTGCAGCCCGACGGCAGCGTCGTGAAGCTGGCACCCGCGTGGATCGAGAACGCCGACGGCGAGCGCGTTGACGCCACCCCGCACCCGATGATGCAGTACACCATCCCCTGCGAGACGCCGCTTTTGCCCTACAGCCTGATCCGTATGCAAAAGCCGGAAAATAATTAAATTTTTCCTGAAAATCGCTTGACTTTTCTTTGCTTATCCCTTATAATAATTCCTGCGCTGGTCGTGAGGCAAACGCCGCAAGCGGCCGCGCAGGCTGGGTATGGCCCGGTAGTTCAGTTGGTTAGAACGCTAGCCTGTCACGCTAGAGGTCGTCAGTTCGAGCCTGATTCGGGTCGCCATAAGCTGCTATAGCTCAGCTGGTAGAGCGCATCCTTGGTAAGGATGAGGTCAGCAGTTCAAATCTGCTTAGCAGCTCCAGCACAATACCCACAATGCAAAAATGGCATCGTGGGTATTTTTCATAGGGGCATAGCTCAGTTGGTAGAGCAGCGGTCTCCAAAACCGCGTGCCGAGGGTTCGAATCCTTCTACCCCTGCCAAAAGCCGCTTATCTCGATTTTGAGATAAGCGGCTTTTTGTGTTTTTGCAGGTAGATTTCTATGGTGAAACACGGCTGCGCTGGATTCTGCCTGTGCAGGACACATCTAGTAGCACCGTGTAGCAAATAAAACACCCACCGTCTGCCGGTTTTGCACCGGCGGACGAGGGTGTTTTTTACTTATTGCATGGCTGCCGCGATAATTTCCGCTAGGGGGATGCTTGTTCCCTCGGTCAGGATCAGCTGCTGCTCGTACTCGGCAATGCGCTTGACGTGACCGACGGAGGTCACATACTGCCCGCCGGCCTTACGCGCATCGGGCTGAAAGTAGGTGATCTCCACCGCAGGGTGCTGCGGTGCAGCCTCCCGCAGAGCTTGGAGCGTTTTGTCCAGCTCGGCCTGCTCGTACTCGTCCAGTGTGATGCGCTGGTCTGTCAGCCGCGCCGTCTCCTGCAGGGCGGCGTCCAGCCCGGTCAGCGCCGCAAAGGGTGAAAACTGTGCCGCGCGGTCGGCCAGCGGCATCTGCGGGTGGCGCTGGCTGACCGGGTGCGGCAGATTGATGATGTCGTCGTATCGTCCGCTCATGCCTTGTGCCCTCCAATCTGGCGGTTGCGTTCCATCGTCGTCGCGCCCTCCTGCAAGTCCATGCCCTTGACGATGGCGTTCTTGCCGAACTTTTTCTTGATGGCCAGCATGGCTTCCTGACGCTTGCGCTCGCGGGCAAGCTGTTTTTCCTCCTCCGCCTGCTGGGTCTGCGCCTCCTGCGTGATGGAGAAAAAGTCCAGCTGCTCGCAGGCCTCGCGCTCCTGCGCAGCCTGTTCGTCCAGCACATTGTTGGCCGTCAGATTGACCCGCCGCACCAGCAGATTTTCGTCCACGATGCGGTCGTACAGCACCGTTACGGCTTCCAAAATCAGCTTGGTCGAGGAGGTGAAATGCGCCAGATTCGCCGTGCCATGGGCGTGCTTGGGCACACTGCGGCCATAGCGGTCGGTCGTGACCGCGCCGCAGTAGCACTTCCGCCGCTGCGGGTCGGTCAGATTTTCAATGTCATAGCCCACTGTCAACACCAACTGCTTCGTCATCAGCTTTTTGTCCACAAGGTCAAGCACAAGCTGGTCGGCCATCTCGCGCACGACGAGCCGTGCCTCGGCAAAGTCGGTGGCACAGTGCAGCACCTGCCCGCTGCCGATGCTGGTTGCGGCGGGCTTGTACGCCTTGATGTCCGCGATCGTGCAGGGCTCCCACCCCCATGCATGGTCAATGAGAAGTTCAGCGTTGACACCGAACAGGCGGTATAGCAGTTCCTCTTTGTAGACGTTGCCGGGCTTTCCCAGCGAGCAGCGTGCAATGTCACCCATCGTGTACAGACCGTGGGCTTCCAGCTTTTTGGCGTAGCCTCGCCCGACCCGCCAGAAATCCGTCAGCGGCGTATGCTCCCACAGCAAGCGGCGGTAGCTTTTTTCGTCCAGCTGCGCGATGCGCACACCGTTCTCGTCGGCGGGGATGTGCTTGGCCTGAATGTCCATCGCGACCTTGGCGAGATAGAGGTTGCTGCCGATGCCCGCTGTGGCCGTGATGCCGGTCGTGGCCAGAATGTCCTGAATGATGCGCATGGCGAAATCGCGGGGCGTCAGGCCGTACAGCTTCAAATAGGCCGTTGCATCAAGGAAAACCTCATCTATAGAGTAGCTGTGGATGTCCTCCGGCGCGACGTACTTGAGGTAGATGTTATAGATTTTTGTGCTTTGGGTGATGTAGTGTGCCATCTGCGGCGGCGCGATAATGTAGTCCAACTCCCACTCCGGGTGAGTGCGCAGATCGTTGGCGTCGGTAGATTTCCCGGAAAAACGGCGGCCGGGGGCACAGGTGCGCCGCCAGACGTTGACCTCGCGCACCTTCTGCACGACCTCAAACAGCCGCGCACGACCGGGGATACCGTAAGCCTTCAGCGCGGGGGACACCGCAAGACAGATGGTCTTCTCAGTGCGGGAGGCATCTGCCACGACAAGGTTCGTCGTCAGCGGGTTGAGGTCACGTTCGACACATTCGACCGAGGCGTAGAAGGATTTCAGGTCGATGGCCATATAGACTTTTCCCTCCGGCATGAAATTCCTCCTCACATGCGCTTACACAACCATATGTTGTTGTTTGTAAGTATAGCAAAAAGCTTTCTTTCTGTCAAGACGGTCGAAAATGCCCTTACTGCAACAAAAAGCCGCTTATCTCAAAATCGAGATAAGCGGCTTTTGGCAGGGGTAGAAGGATTCGAACCCTCGGCACGCGGTTTTGGAGACCGCTGCTCTACCAACTGAGCTATGCCCCTATGAAAAATACCCACGATGCCATTTTTGCATTGTGGGTATTGTGCTGGAGCTGCTAAGCAGATTTGAACTGCTGACCTCATCCTTACCAAGGATGCGCTCTACCAGCTGAGCTATAGCAGCTTATGGCGACCCGAATCAGGCTCGAACTGACGACCTCTAGCGTGACAGGCTAGCGTTCTAACCAACTGAACTACCGGGCCATACCCAGCTTTTGCACTGCCGTGGCAGCTGCAACGTTGACTATTATACCGGGTAGGGGACTAAATGTCAACACCTTTTTAGAACTTTTTTGCGGTTTTTCTGCACGGTTTGCAAAATCGACTGTTCTGCGTACAAATTGCGGCAGGCGTTGCAAATCCCGCCGCGCAGTGGTATGATGATACTATCGCAGATGGCGGAAAAACTGCGGTTCCTCGCCGCGGCGCATCCGCGCAAGACCGCTCCAGTGACGCGCCAGCATAATGGCGGCGTTCACCAGCAAAACGATGCCGCTCTCCGCGCCCCATTGCAGCCATGCAGCAGGCACGGCCAGCCCGGCGATCAGCACGGCGCCCAAGGGGAGATACCCCGTCACCAGCACAGCCGTGCCGCCTGTCAGGCAGCAGAGTACACCGGTGATAGGCAGATACAAAATCAACCAACTGCAGGTCACGGCGACGCCCTTGCCGCCGTGACCGTGGTTCCAGAACGGCCAGTTATGCCCCAGCACCGCACCCAGCCCGCCGTAGAGCAGGGCAGTGTGCCCCAGCTCCGGTGCGATCTGCCAGCAGAACCAGCAGGCCGCCGCAGTTTTCAGCACATCGCCCGCCAGTACAAAGAATCCTGCCCGCTTGCCAAGGTGGGTCAGGATATTCGCCATGCCGGGGTTGCCGGTGCCGATCTCCCGCGCGCTGACACCCGCCGTGCAGCGTGCGACCAGCTCCGCCGTCAAAAAACACCCGAAGCCGTAACCGGCCAGCAGGCAGAGCGCGCGCAGAAGCAGTTCCCACTGCCAACCCATCCGCTATCTCTCCTTTTATATAAATTCATAAAATCAGTATAGGCGTTCCGCGCCTGCTTAAACCGACGAGGTGTCACCCATGGAAATCGAAGCTTTACAACAGGAATGTCTTGCCTGCCGCCGCTGCGGCCTCTGCGAGACGCGCACCAACGTGGTGTTCGGGCAGGGCGTCACGACGGCGGAGGTCATGTTCGTGGGCGAAGGCCCCGGCGCGAGCGAGGACGAGCAGGGCTTGCCCTTCGTCGGCAAAAGCGGTCAGCTGCTCGACCATTATCTCGAAGCAGTCGACCTCAGCCGCGACAAAAACGTCTACATTGCCAACATCGTTAAATGCCGCCCGCCGCAGAACCGCGACCCGCTGCCGGAGGAATCTGCCGCCTGTATGCCGTGGTTGCGCAGGCAATTCCAGATCATTCGGCCGAAAATTGTCGTATGTCTGGGGCGCGTGGCCGCCCAGCAGATGATCGAGCCGGGCTTCTCGGTCTCGCGCGACCACGGCAAATTCTTCGACAAGCAGGGAACACTGTTCATGGCGACCTACCACCCGGCCGCGCTGCTGCGCTACCCGGTCAACAAGCCCGCCGTCTTTGGCGATTTCGTGAACCTGCGCGAGAAGATCACGCAGGTCTGCGACCACACCTATTAAAAGTATACCACCCGATGCAAGGAGGGGAGCAGCATGGAGCCCGAAACACTGGCACTGACGCTGCCCATACGGCGTCTGGTGGAATTTTTGTTGCGCACCGGCAGCATCGACAGTCGCTTCACCGGCTTCGACCGCGCCAACGAGGGCGCGCGGCTGCACCGCAAATTGCAGCGCGCCGCCGTGAAGGAATTTGCCGACTATCAGGCCGAGGTCTCGCTGCGGCAGGACTACGCCTGTGCGGACATTGCCTACACGCTGGAGGGGCGCGCCGACGGTATCTTCACCGACACGGACGGCACGCCGACCATCGACGAGATCAAGACGACGACGCTGCCGCCGGAGCTGATCACCGGCGAGCAAAGCCCTGAGCATTGGGCGCAGGCGCAGATTTACGCGGCTATCTACGCCCGCCAGCAGGGCTTGCCCGCCATGCGGGTGCGGCTGACCTACTATCAGGTCGATGAGGAGTTGGAATTTCGCTTCAGCCACGACTACACCGCCGACGCACTGGATGCTATCGTCACCGACCTGCTGACCCGGTACGCCCCATGGGCAAAGCGCGCCGCCGAGTGGCAGCAGGTCAGCCGTGCCTCGCTGGCCGCGCTGCAATTCCCATTTGAAAGCTACCGCCCCGGCCAGCGCGCGCTGATTGGCGCAGTGTACAAGACCTGCACCGAGGGCGGGCAGCTGCTTGCCCAAGCGCCGACCGGTATCGGCAAGACGATGAGTGTGCTTTTCCCGGCGTTGAAAGCCGTACACACGGGCGGCACGATCTTCTACCTGACGGCGCGCGGCACGACCCGTGCGGCGGCAGAAAACGCGCTGGCATTGCTGCGCGCCTCCGATCCGGCACTGCGGCTGCGCAGTGTGACGCTGACGGCCAAGGACAAAATCTGCCTGCAGACCCACCGCGAGTGCACGCCGGAGGCATGTCCCTACGCCAACGGCTACTTTGATCGGGTCAAGACGGCGCTGTGGGACGCGCTGGACACCCACGCCCTGACTGCTGACGCGCTGCAAGCCCTCGCGAAAAAGCACACGGTCTGCCCATTTGAGTTGGGGTTGGATCTGAGCCTTTGGTGCGACGTCGTGGTGGGGGACTACAACTACCTGTTCGACCCCGTCGTGCATCTTGTACGTTTTTTCGATGCGGCGGGAGACTATCTGTTTCTCATCGATGAAGCGCACAATCTACCCGGCCGCGCGCGGGATATGCACAGCGCTGCGCTTGCGAAAAGTGCCTTCTACGACGCGAAGAAGCGCCTTGGCAAGGGCAAAAGCAGCCTGAAAAACGCCCTGACAAAGGTCAACAATATCTTCATTGAGTGGCGGCACCGCTGCGAGGAGACCGACGGCGACGACCGTTTTGGCCGGACATTTTTTGAAAAGATCCGCGCCGACGACTTCGACCGCGCGCTGACCCGCCTGTGCGAGCCACTGGAGATCTGGCTCGACGAGCACCGCGAGCCCGACGAGACCCACGACGCACTGCTGCAATTGTACTTTGATGTCCGCGCGTGGCTGCGGGTGGCCGACACCTTCGACGACCACTTTGTGCTGCAAATCTCCGCCCACGGCAGCGAGGTGCGCGCCGCGATGCTCTGCCTTGACCCCAGCGACTTCCTCGCCGCCGATTTTGCCAAGGGGCAGGCGGCGGTGCTGTTCAGCGCGACGCTGGCACCGGCGGGGTACTACAAAGACCTCTGCGGCCTGCCCGACGCCCGCGCCGTGGCGCTGCGCAGCCCCTTCGACCAGCAAAATCTGGGGCTGTGGTGCGCGCGGCAGGTCAGCACCCGCTACAAAGACCGCGCCGCCAGCATTGCCAAGATCAGCGAGCTTCTGGCCGTCATGGCCGGGGCAAAGGCCGGGCACTACCTCGCGTTTTTCCCCAGCTACAGCTATCTGCAGCAGGTGTGGGAGAATTTCATCGCCCGCTTCCCGGACGTGCCGACCACCAAGCAGGAAACGGCGATGGACGAGGCGCAGCGCGCGGACTTCCTCGCGCAGTTTGCCGCGCCGGATGGCCGGACGCTGCTGGGCTTTGCGGTGCTGGGCGGCGTCTTCGGCGAGGGGGTCGACCTCGTGGGCGACAGTTTGATCGGCGCGGCCATTGTCAGCCCCGGTCTGCCGCAGGTCGGTGCGCGGCAGGAGCAGCTGCGCGATTACTTCGAGCAGACGCGCGGCTCCGGCTTTGACTACGCCTACCGCTATCCCGGCATGAACAAGGTCTTGCAGGCGGCGGGGCGGGTCATCCGCACGCCGCAGGACAAGGGCGTTGTGCTGCTCATCGACGACCGCTTTACCGCGCCAGACACCCGCCGCCTGATGCCGCCCCACTGGGAGCATCTGCGGGTGGTGACGTCGGCGGACGCATGGAAAACTGAGCTGACCGACTTCTGGAAAAAGCACGAATCATGAATGAAAGCAGCCGCCTGCGGGCGGTTGTTTTTCTTGCGGTAAACTTGGCGGAAAAGTCCGCAAAATTTGCATGAATTCTCCTATTGCATTTACAAATTCGCGTGTTATAATACGATTCGCACGAATGTACGAGAGAAAACATTATGGGTAAAGGAAAGCTATGACGAAAGATCTCACGAGCGGAAGCCCGCTCAAAGTTATCCTCATGTTCACATTGCCGCTGGTGCTGGGCAACCTGTTCCAGCAGTTTTACGCGCTGGCGGATACCATCATCGTTGGCCGCTTCTGCGGCGTCAGTGCGCTGGCCTCGGTCGGCGCGACGGGCTCAGTCAACTACCTGATTCTGGGCTTTGTCATCGGCGTCTGCAACGGTTTCGCCATCCCCATCGCGCAGTTGTTCGGCGCGCGGGATTACAAAGACCTGCGCCGCCATGTGGCGAACGCCGCGTGGCTCTGCATCGCGGGAAGCGTGGTGTTGACCGTCGCGACCGTGGCACTGACCCGCCCGATGATGGAGCTGATGCAGACGCCGGACGACATCCTCGACGGTGCGGTCGTCTACATCGGGTGGATCTTCGCGGGCATTCCCTTCATCTTCCTGTACAATATGGTGGCCGCTATCATGCGCGCGCTGGGCGACAGCAAAACGCCGCTCTACTTTCTGATCCTGACAAGTGCGCTGAACATCGGCCTTGACCTTGTCTTCATCATCCCGTTCCATATGGGCGTGCTGGGCGCGGCACTGGCAACCGACATTTCGCAGGTCATCTCCGGTGTGCTGAGTTTTGCGTATCTTCGCCGCAAATTCGACGTCCTTAAGATGGAAAAAGGCGATATGGCCTACAGCAAGAAGGCCTGCGGGCGCTTGCTGGGCATCGGTGTGCCCATGGGCTTGCAGTGCAGCATCACGGCCATCGGCAGCGTCATTATGCAGTGGGCGGTCAATGTGCTGGGCAGCACCGCCGTTGCGGCTGTCACCGCCGCCGGCAAGACGCAAAGCCTGCTGACCGTCCCGCTGGAAAGCATCGGCACTGCGATGGCGACCTACGCCGGGCAGAACCTCGGCGCGTCGCGGATGGATCGCGTGCGGCAGGGCGTCAACAGCGCACTGCTCATCATTCTGGTCTACGCGCTGGCGTCGGCGTTCATCCTGCATTTCACCGACGTGCAGATCATGAGCCTCTTCCTCGACACCGCAAAGGAAGTCGACATCGTCAATATGGGGCGTGAGTACCTGTTCTGGAACAGTGTCTTCTTCATTCCGCTGGGTGCTCTGATCGTCTGGCGCTACACGATCCAAGGCCTCGGCTTCTCGACGCTTGCCATGATGGCAGGCGTCGCCGAGATGGTCGCCCGCACGGCAGTCGCCATTGTGCTGGTGCCGATTTTGGGCTATTTCGGTGCCGAACTGTCCAACCCTGCCGCGTGGGTCGCGGCCTGCCTGTTCCTGTATCCCGCCTACAAGTGGACGTGCCGCCAGCTGGACAACCGCCTGTTGGCCGCTAAGCTGCACATGCAGGGCGATCATGCGGAAACGGTGTTATAATGCTATGGGCTGTCCCAGTAAGGGGCAGCTCTTTTTGCTTGCGGGCGGATATAGAATCCGCCCCTACGATGTACGTGTGTGTAGGGGCGCGTTCCATATGCGCCCGCGGCGCTTTGCGGTTGTTTTTTCTTTTACCCCTTGTCGCACTGTGGAAAAACGTATATAATATACATAATTTGAAAGTATATACAGGAAAGGGAAGATCCATCATGCCGCAGAAAAAGCCGTTTATTACCCTTGCACAGGCGAAGGAAATCGCCGTCGACATCCCCACGCCGTTCCACCTCTACGATGAAAAGGGCATTCGCGAGAACGCCCGCAGGGTCAACGCCGCGTTCAGCTGGAATAAGGGCTTCAAGGAATATTTCGCCGTCAAGGCCACGCCGAACCCCTATCTGCTGAAAATCCTGCAGGAGGAAGGCTGCGGCGTTGACTGCTCCAGCTACACCGAGCTGCTCATGAGCGAGGCCTGCGGCTTCAAGGGCAGCGACATCATGTTCTCGTCCAACGACACCCCCGCGCAGGATATGAAGAAGGCCTACGACCTCGGCGCGTACATCAACCTCGACGACCTGACCCATGTTGAGTTTCTGGAAAAGGTCGCCGGCGTCCCCAAGACCGTCTGCTGCCGTTTTAATCCGGGCGGTGTCTTCGAGCTGGGCAACGGCATCATGGACAACCCCGGCGACGCCAAATACGGCATGAGTGAGGATCAGATGGCCGAGGCTTACACGAAGCTGATGGCCGCCGGCGCCGAGGAGTTCGGCATCCATTCCTTCCTTGCCAGCAACACCGTCACCGACGACTATTACCCGAAGCTGGCGGGCATCCTGTTTGAGCTGGCCGTCCGCCTGCACAAGCGCACCGGCGCAAAGATCAAGTTCATCAACCTGTCCGGCGGTGTCGGCATTGCCTACCGCCCCGACCAGCGCAGCAACGACATTGCCGCCATCGGCGAGGGCGTGCGCAAAAAGTTCGAGGAGATCCTCGTGCCCGCCGGTATGGGCGACATCGCCATCTTCACCGAGATGGGGCGCTTCATGCTCGCTCCCTACGGCGCACTTGTCACGACCGTGCTGCATGAAAAGCACATTTATAAAGAGTACATCGGTGTCGACGCCTGCGCGGCGAATCTGATGCGCCCGGCCATGTACGGCTCCTACCATCACATCACGGTGCTGGGCAAGGAGGATGCCCCCTGCGACCACAAGTATGACGTCACAGGCGGCCTGTGCGAGAACAACGACAAGTTCGCCATTGACCGCATGCTGCCGGAGATTGAGATCGGCGACATCGTCTATATCCACGACACCGGCGCGCACGGCTTCTCGATGGGCTACAACTACAACGGCAAGCTGCGCAGCGCCGAGGTGCTGCTGAAGGAGGACGGCTCCCACCAACTCATTCGCCGCGCCGAAACGCCGGAGGATTACTTCGCCACCTTTGATTTCAGCCCGTTTTTTAAGAAGTAACGCAGCTCCCCAAAAACTAAAATAAAACTGCCTGTGCAGGTTCGCGCCCGCACAGGCAGTTTTGTTATGATCCGCTTATTCTGCCGCTTCCGCCAGCAGTTCTTCCACTTCCGCCTTCGTAAATTCCCCCAGCGGCAGTACCAGCTTCGCCAGAAGCTCCTGCGGCAGATCGGCCAGCGCGGCGCTCTGGTCGGCTTCGGCATCCAGCGCGGCCAGTACGCGGGTGACGCCGTCCGCGTCCACCTCGGTGCGGGCATAGTGCCCGGTGGCGATAAACGCGCAGTCCAGCGCGGCGGCCTTGTCGGTCAGCAATTGCAGCAGCTCTGCGGGTGTGACCTCCTGCTTTACCGTGAATGTCTGCACAGCAAAGCCCTGCTGCTGCAAAATGCGCAGCGCGGCGGCAGCGTCACGACCGCCGTTCAGCCCCAGCAGGACTTTATCCTGCTTTTCAAATGTGTTAAAACCGTCCATGTCCTTCTCCTTTTTAAAACAGCGTCAGGCCTGCCGTCCGCCATGTTTTTTGCTCTGCTCCACGGCCATGCGGTCGCAGCGCTCGTTTTCGGGGTGCCCTGCGTGGCCTTTCAGCCAGTGGTAGGTGATCTCGTGCTTCTCGCTCTCGGCCAGCAGCGGTGCCCAAAGGTCAGGGTTCAGGGCAGGGGACTTGTCAGCCTTTTTCCAGCCGCGCGCCCGCCAGCCGCGCGCCCAGCCCTTTTGCAGGCTGTCAATGACGTATTTGCTGTCGCTGTACAGATCGATGGCGCAGGGTTCCTTTAATTGGCGCAGCGCTTCGAGCAGGGCGGTCATCTCCATGCGGTTGTTCGTCGTGGTGGCGTCGCCGCCGGAAATTTCCTTTTCGTACACCTTGTCCGCCGTGCGGAACCTCAAGATCGCCCCCCAGCCGCCGGGGCCGGGGTTGCCGCTGCATGCGCCGTCGGTATAAATTTCAATACGTTTCATGTGATGCACTCCAAATTTTTGTCTATACTAGCATTATACCTGCTTCGTCGGCATATGGCAAGGGATTTGACAGGAACGCGGAATGTGCTATAATAAGATGTAATTGCAATTGTGTGTGTTTTATCGGGCCTGGCCGCGCCTTTTCAGGCGGGCTTTCCGCGCCCATCCCATAGGCATAGGAGCATTCGCTCTGAAAAATACATAGATCGCAACCGTTTTAGAGGGAGTTCGGTACCCGCAGTTGGCCGGTATCAGCCCGGAAATACGATGATTCGGAGGTTCTCGATGGAAGAGTTCAAGCCAAAACGTAAAAGTAGTTCCGCCAATTCTGAGCGCACCCCGCAGCAGCGCCGTCCGCGCGCACCCCGCCCGCAGGGCGAGAACGCCGCGGGCGCGCAGCACAAGCCTCGCACCCGCAAGCCGCGCCCGGCCGCTGCCGCAGAGCAGACGCCTGCCGCCGCGCAGGGCGTCCCCGCACCGCGTCCGCGCCGCCCGCGCCAGAGCCATCCGGCACAGCAGCCCGCTGTGCAGACCCCGGCACAGAACGCTGCACCCCGGCCGCAGCGCCGCGGCCGCAAGCCCCAGAAGCAGGAGCATCTTGAGATGACCCCGGCCATCCCGATGCACATCTGCCCGCTGGGCGGCCTCGGCGAGGTCGGCAAAAATATCACCCTGTATGAATGTCAGGGCGATATGATCCTCGTCGACTGCGGCCTCGTCTTCCCGGACGCGGACATGTTCGGCGTTGACCTTGTCATCCCGGATTTCACCTATGTGCTGGAAAACAAAGACCGCATCAAGGGTCTGTTCATCACCCACGGGCACGAGGATCACATCGGCAGCCTGCCGTATCTGCTCAAAAAATTCAATGTGCCGATCTACGCCGCACGGCTGACAATTGGCCTTATCAAAAATAAGCTGGAGGAGCACGGCCTTGCGTCGAGCGCCATCTTCCACGAGATCCGCCCCCGCCAGAAGGTCAAGCTGGGCTGCTTCACGGTCGAGCCCATCCATGTGAACCACTCGATCCCGGACTCGCTGGCCTTCGCCATCGACTGTCCGGCCGGTGTTGTCATCCACACCGGCGACTTCAAGGTCGACTACACACCGCTGTCCGGCGACGCCGTCACCGACCTGCCCACGATTGCCGAGTATGGCCGCAGGGGTGTGCTGGCGCTGCTTTCCGACTCGACCAACGCCGAGCGCCCCGGCTTCACCGCCACCGAGCAGACCGTCGCCGAGGGTGTGCGCGGCCTGTTTGCCAAGGCGGGCAAGCGCCGCATCATCGTGGCGACCTTCGCGTCGAACATCTACCGCGTCCAGCAGATCATCGATCTGGCGATCGAGTCCGGCCGCAAGGTCGCCGTCAGCGGCCGCAGCATGGTCTCGAATACCGAGATGGCGCGCGAGCTGGGCTACCTGCACGCGCCCGACAACGTGCTCATCACGATCGATGAGATCAACAAGTACCCGCCGGAGAAGGTCGTCCTTATCACGACCGGCAGTCAGGGCGAGCCGCTGAGCGCGCTGTCCCGCATGGCGCAGGCCAGCCACCGTCAGGTACGCGTTGGCCCCAATGACTTCATCATCATCTCGGCGCGCCCGATCCCCGGTAACGAGAAGACCGTCACGAAGGTCGTCAATGGCCTGCTGACCCTCGGCGCGGAAGTTATCTACGAGAATATGTACGACACCCATGTCTCCGGCCACGCCTGTCAGGAGGAGCAGAAGCTCATGCTGACGCTGGCGCATCCGCAGTTCTTCCTGCCGGTGCACGGCGAGTTCAAGCAGCTCAAGCGCCACGCCGAGACCGCCGAGCATCTGGGCTATATCCCGAAACAGAACATCTATATTGCCGAGAACGGCCAGAACATCCGCCTCTCTGCGGACGGTATGACCGTTGAGAACACCGTCACGGCGGGTGCTGTGATGGTCGATGGCTACGGCGTCGGCGATGTCGGCAACGTCGTTCTGCGCGACCGTCATCATCTGTCGGAGGACGGCATCATCATCGTGACCGCCGCCATCGACGGCAGCAACGGGCAGGTCTTGTCTGGCCCCGACCTCGTCAGCCGCGGCTTTGTCTACGTGCGCGAGAGCGAGGAACTGATGGAGGGTGCGCGTACGCAGGTCGAGATGGCGCTCGACCGCAGTCTGGCTGACAACATGCACGATTGGGCAAGCGTCAAGGCGCGCGTGCGCGAGGCACTGTCGAGCTATATCTACCGCCGCACCAAGCGCAGCCCGATGATCTTGCCGATCCTTCTGGAAGTGTAAAAGTCCTGAACAGGGGAGTGTACGATGAAACACAAGGATGGTCTGGACGCAGCCGCCGTTGTGCTGCTTTTGCTGGCTGCTGTCGCCGTCATGGTCGTGCCGGTGGCACTTGTAAAGCCGGTCTTGCTGGCCGTGCCTGCGGTGTTGGTGCTGCTTGCGCTCTGCGTGGTCTTGTACCAGAGCCGTCGGCTGCGTGCCTTTTTGGCAAAGCAGCTGTGCAGTACCGAGTTTGAAAACAGCCGCATCCAATACAGCCTTGCCAGCCTGCCCATCGCTACGGTGCTCGTGAACGACGGGCGCATCATCTGGTACAACGGTCATTTTAAAGAGCAGGTGCTCGGTGATCACGATGCCGTGACCCGCCCCGTCGACCGCGTCCTGCCGGAGCTTGACCTCGCGGTCTGCTCCCGCCCGCACGGGCAGGATCTGACAGTGGGGAAGCGCCGCTTCACGGCCTACTCCGCCACCGCGAAGGGCAGCCGGGGCGCGAGCCTTGTCTACCTCATCGACGACACCTTCTATAAAGAGACGCTCGACGAATACAACGCCAGCCGTCCGGCCTGCCTCATCATCGTCATCGACAGCTATGACGAGCTGTTCGACGATATGAAGGACAGCGAGCAGGCGAAGGAACTCGAAGCCATCAACAGCCTGCTGGAGGAATATATCGGCCGCAGCACAGGCTTTCTGCGCAAGATTTCCAACAGCCGCTACATTGCGGTTGTCGAGGAGCGCGACGTCCGCTGGATGCTCGAAGAACGGTTCGATATCCTCGATAAAGTCCGCGCGCTGCATCCCGGCGGCCTGACGACGCTGTCCATCGGCGTCGGCCACGGCGGTAAAACGATGCAGGAGTGTCACCAGATGGCGCGCGAGAGCATCGATATTGCCTTGGGGCGCGGCGGCGATCAGGCCGCCGTCAAGACCGTCGACGGGTTTGAATTCTACGGCGGCGTCTCCCACGGCGTCGAGAAGCGCAGCCATGTCCGCAGCCGCATCATTGCCAACGCCCTGTGCGACCTTATCAAGCGCAGCGACAGCGTTATCATCATGGGGCACCGCATGAGCGACCTCGATGCCGTCGGCTCGGCCATCGGCGTGCTGCGCATCTGCAAGATGTGCGACGTGCCCGCCGTGATTGCCGTCAATCAGGAGGCCACGCTGGCGGGGGCGCTGCTCAAGACCTTCAATGACGCGGGCGAGGGGCATGACTTCATCGCGCCGGAGCAGACGCTCGACGTTATCACGCCGAACACGCTGCTCATCGTCGTGGACACCTACCAAAAGCGCCTGCTGGAAAGCCAGCAGATCTACGAAAAGTGCAAGCGCGTTGTCGTCATCGACCATCACCGCATGGCGGTGGGGCATATCGACAACCCCAAGCTGATCTACCACGAACCCTATGCATCCAGCGCCAGCGAATTGGTGTGCGAGCTTCTGCAATTTATGCCGAAGGAAAACAACATCACCCCGCTGGAAGCGCAGGCGCTGCTGGCCGGTATCATGCTGGACACCCGCAGCTTTGCGCTGCATGTGGGCGTGCGGACGTTTGAGGCCGCCGCATGGCTGCGTAGCCGCGGCGCGCAGACCGCCGACACGAAGCTGCTCTTCAACACCTCGAAGGAGGAGTACGAAGCCCGCGCCCATATCGTCGAGGCGGCCTACATATACAAGGGCTGCGCCATTGCGCTGTCCGGTGAACTGGATGCCGGTATGAACGTCGTGCTGCCGATGGCGGCCAACGATCTGCTGACGATCAACGGCGTCGACGCCAGCTTTGTGGCCGTCGCGAAGAACGGCGGCGTCAACATCTCGGCGCGCAGCATGGGTGCGCTGAATGTACAGGTCATTCTGGAACCGCTGGGCGGCGGCGGCCATCTGATGATGGCGGGCGCACAGCTGCAGAACTGCGCCTTACAGGATGCCGAACAGCGCATCCGCGAACAAATCGACCTTTACCGCGCAGCGCAACAGGAAAACACCGCGCGGTAATTGTGATAAAAAATCGGGAGGGAAACCCTTATGAAGATCATTCTCAAGCAGGACGTCAAAACCATCGGAAAGAAAGACGAAATCCATGAAGTCTCGGACGGCTACGCCCGCAACTTCCTGTTCCCGCGCAATCTGGCGGCACCTGCCGACGCTGCCGCGCTGAATCAGGCGCGCACCAAGAGCGAGGCCAAGGCGCACCACGAGGCTGAAGCACGCGCTGCCGCCGAGGCACTGGCCGCCAAGATCAAGGGTCAGGTCGTCACCGCCAAAGTCAAGGGCGGTGCGTCCGGCAAGCTGTACGGCAAGGTCACCGGCAAGGAGGTCGCCGAGCTGCTGACCACCCTGACCGGCACCGAAATCGACAAGAAGAAGGTCGAGCTGCCCGCTGCCATCAAGGAATTCGGCAGCTATGACGCCTCCGTGCGCCTCTACGCGGGCGTCGTCGCGCCCTTCAAGCTGAAGGTCGAGGAGCTGTAATTGACGCTGAACGGGAAGGAGAATGCCCGCCGTGCCGAAAAATGAAGAAGTAAGCCTGTCCAGTCTGGGCATCCAGATGCCCTACAACATGCAGGCCGAGCAGAGCGTTCTGGGTGCCGCGCTGATGGACGAGACGGTCTTGAACCGCCTCATCACCGACATGGAACCCGAAATGTTCTACTCGGATCAGAACCGCGCCGTCTACGAGACGATGCGCGGCCTGTACACCGGCAGCGAAGCCGTCGACATCGTCACGCTGGTGAACGCCCTCGGCAGCGAGGGCACCTTTGCCAGCGCTGACGATGCCAAGGTTTACCTGACCCGCATCGCCGAGACCGTACCGTCCATCTCCAACGTCGATTCCTATTTTAAAATCGTCAAGGAGAAGTATCAGGCACGCCGCCTGATCGATGCTGCGCGCGGCATCCTGAACGAGACGGCCTCCGGCGAGGACGCCGACCTGCTGCTGGAAAGTGCCGAGCAGAAGATCTACGACATCCGCTCCGGTCGTGACAAGACCGGCGTCAAGACGATCCAAGAGTCGATCCTCGATGTCATCGATACGATGCAGAAGCTCAGCGGCGCCGACCGTGACAAGTACGCCGGTATCCCGACGGGCTTCAACTATCTGGACACCGTGCTGACAGGGCTGGGACGCTCTGACCTCATCATTCTGGCCGCCCGCCCCGGCATGGGCAAGACGTCGTTTGCACTGAACATCGCGACGAACGTCGCCCGCCAGCAAAAAGTTCCGACGATCATTTTCAGCTTGGAAATGACCTGCGAGCAGCTGACCGACCGTATTCTGTCCAGCACGGCAAACATTGACAGTCAGGCATTCCGCACCGGCCGCCTGAACAACTCCGACTGGAACGACTTTGCGCAGGCAACGTCGCTGCTTTACAACGCGCCAATCTACATGGACGATTCTTCCGGTATTTCGGTGCCGGAAATCAAGGCGAAGATCCGCACGATCAATCAGGACCCTAAGAAGGAAAAAATCGGCCTTGTCATCATCGACTATTTACAGTTGATGCAGAGCGCGAAGCGCACCGAGTCCCGCGTGCAGGAAATCAGCGATATTACGAGAAACCTGAAAATCATGGCGAAGGAGCTGAACGTCCCCGTCATCGCATTGTCCCAGCTGTCCCGTGCGGCGGAAAAGACCACCGGTCGTTCCGACCACCGCCCGCAGCTGTCCGACCTGCGCGATTCCGGCTCGATCGAGCAGGACGCCGACGTCGTGCTGTTCCTCTACCGCGCGGCCTACTACAACTCCCAGAACGGCGAGGACAGTCAGGCCAACGAGAACGAAGCCGAGTGCATCGTTGCGAAAAACCGCCATGGCGAGACCAGCGTCGTCCGCCTTGGCTGGGATGGCGCGCACACCCGCTTCAGCAATCTGGATGTGACCCATGAGTTCTGACGCTGAAAAAACAGTACAGCGTATCGAGGAGACTCTGCTGGACGATTGCCGCCGGCAGGGTCTGTTCAAGTCTGGCGACAGAGTCATTGCGGCCTGCTCCGGTGGGGCAGACTCGATGGCTTTGTTGCTTTTTTTGCTCAAATACCGCCGCACGCTGGAGATTGAGGTACTGGCGACCCACGTGAACCACGGCATCCGGGGCGAAACCGCCCGCCGCGATGCAGACTTCGTCGCTGACTTCTGCCGCCAAAACGGCGTCGAGCTGTTTTTGTACGACGCCGTGCAGGAGGGCGTGCCCGTCCCGCCGAACCCCAGCGAGGATTGGGCGCGTGGGCTGCGCTACGGCTGGTTCGACGAGCTGGCCGCGCGGGAGGAGGCCGTCATTGCGACGGCGCACACGATGTCCGATCAGGCCGAGACGGTGCTGTTCCGCATGGCGCGGGGCACCGGGCTGCACGGACTGGGGGGCATCCCGCCGCGCCGCGGCTGCTATGTGCGCCCCTGCCTCTGCCTGACCCGCGCCGACACTGAGGCCTACTGCGCCGCGCTGGGGCAGCCCTACGTGCAGGATGAGACGAATGCCGCCGACACCTACGCCCGCAACCGCATCCGGCACGATGCCGTCCCCGCGCTGCAATACGCAAACCCGGCAGCAGAGCGCAGCATTGCCCGCCTTTGCCGCCAGATGCGTGCGCTGGACGACTGGCTGACCGGCGAGGCCGCCGCACTCTTGCAGGCGGCGGCGGTGCCGGACGGCTACGATGTGCCCGTGCTGCGCCGTGCTGAAGGACCCGTGCTGGACGCCGCGCTGCATGCCCTCGTCAGCCCGGTGCGCGACGCCGAGGAAAAGTACATCAGTCTGCTGCGGTTCATCGTCCTGCGGGGTGAGGGAGCCGTCCAGCTGACGCCCGAAGTGCTTTTCAAAATCAGCGGAACCACGCTTTGCTGCCTGACAAAAGAGGGAACACAGTCCGCCCCGCTGCCGCCCCAACCCTTTGAACCGGGTGAATATCGGCTTCCGGGTGGTTATTTTGTGAAATTTCAGGTCGTAAAGTATGAAGAATTTCTAAAAAATCAACCAATTTTCAAAAAAGACTTAAACTACTGCGCAGATTGTGCTAAAATACAGGGGAATGTTATTCTGCGTACACGGCAGCCGGGGGATTTCTTCCGCCCGGCCGGACGCCACCTGCGCAAGACACTCAAAAAATATTACAATGAACTTGGCATTCCGCAGGCTGAACGCCCGCTGCTGCCTTTGCTTGCCGATGGCAGCGAGGTGCTGTGGCTGTGGGGCTGCGGCTTTGCCGAGGGATGTGCCCCCGATGAGTACACCCACGAGGTACTGACGGTGCGGACAGAAAAAATAGGGGAGGCAGAACTCTGATGTACAGCATGGACAACGATATGGATCATATCCTCGTATCCGAAGAACAGCTGAAAGCCAAAGTCGCCGAGTTGGGCGCGCAGATCAGCCGCGACTACGCGGGCAAAGACCTACTGCTGGTATCCATCCTGAAAGGCTCGGTCGTCTTTATGGCCGACCTGATGCGCGCGGTGCAGATTCCTTGCGCCATCGACTTCATGGTGGTTTCCAGCTACGGCGGTGCCAACACGTCCTCCACAGGTCTTGTCAAGATCATCAAAGATTTGGACGCTGACCTGACCGGCAAGGATGTGCTGATCGTCGAGGACATCCTTGACACCGGTATTACGCTGTCGAAGCTCGTGCCTGTTTTGAAGATGCGCAACCCCAGCAGTGTCAAGATCTGCACCATCCTCAGCAAGCCCAGTCGCCGCAAGGCCGACATTGAACCGGACTACTGCGGCTTCGAGGTGCCCGACGAGTTTGTGGTCGGCTACGGCCTCGACTACGACGAGAAGTACCGCAATCTGCCCTACGTGGGCGTCCTCAAGCCGGAGGTCTATTCCGGCTAAGCCAAAATGCCCGGTCTCAACCGGATAGGAGTTGATTTCTTGCAGCACAAACAACCGAAATTCAGCGGCATCCTTGTGGTGGCCGTGCTCATGGTGTTGGTACTGTTCTTTGTCAGCCTTTCGCCGCTGCTGGCGGCGTCTGCCACAAAGGGCACGACCTACTCTGAAATTTATTACTACTTTGAAAATCAGCAGGTCACGTCGTTCCGCCTTGACCTCGGCACCGGCAGCCTTGAGCTGTGGCTCAAGGAGGGCAAGGCCGAACTGCCCGAATCCAATGCGGCGGCCAGTCTGCCCAGCGGCGGGCTGCTGAGCTTGGGCGACACGGACGACGACGAGCTGCCCGCCAACGGCGGCACGGTCTATATGACCTACAAGCTGCCCTACGGCGGAGACTTCAACACCGGCAAAATCTCCGACTTTGTCGACGAGTACAACGCCGCCAACCCGGACGCCCCGATGGTGTTCGACTACGTGGCCGCCAAGACGAGCATCCCTTGGCTGGAGATCATTTTCTACGTCGCGATGATCGGCAGCATCGGCATGCTGTTCATGTCGATGTACCGCGGCGGCGCAGGCGGCGGCATCATGAATGTCGGCCGCGCCAAGGTCAAGGATCAGCAGGAGAACCAGCGCAAGGCAACCTTCGCCGATGTTGCCGGTGCTGACGAAGAAAAGGCCGAACTGCAGGAAGTCGTCGAGTTCCTGAAAGCGCCGAACAAGTTCAACTCTCTGGGGGCGCGCATTCCCCACGGTGTGCTGCTCGTAGGCCCTCCGGGCACCGGCAAAACGCTGCTGGCGCGCGCCTGCGCGGGCGAGGCCGGTGTGCCGTTTTACGCTATCTCCGGCTCTGACTTCGTCGAGATGTACGTCGGTGTCGGCGCGTCCCGTGTGCGTGACCTGTTCGAGAAGGCTAAAAAGACGATGCCCTCCATCATCTTTATCGACGAGATCGACGCGGTTGGCCGCCAGCGCGGCGCAGGCCTCGGCGGCGGTCACGACGAGCGCGAGCAGACCCTGAACCAGTTGCTTGTTGAGATGGACGGCTTCGACGCCAACGACGGCGTCATCGTCATGGCCGCGACGAACCGCGCCGACATTCTGGATAAGGCGCTGCTGCGTCCGGGTCGTTTTGACCGTCAGGTTTACGTCGGCCTGCCCGACGTGAAGGGACGCGAGGAAATCCTGCGCGTCCATACCAAGAACAAGCCCCTCGGACCCGATGTCAGCCTCAAGACGATTGCCCGCTCCACGGCAGGCTTCTCCGGCGCTGACCTCGAAAACCTCGTCAACGAGGCCGCGCTGCTGGCCGCCCGTCAGGGCAAGAAGGCTATCACCGAGAAGGAGATCGAGGAAGCATCTGTCAAGGTCATGATGGGACCCGAAAAGAAGAGTCACGTCGTCACCGACGATGAACGCCGTCTGACCGCCTACCACGAGACAGGCCACGCCATCACCGGCTACTTCTGCAAGCACCACGACCCGGTGCACCAGATCAGCATTATCTCCCGCGGCGGCGCAGGCGGCTACACGATGTACCTGCCGGAGAAAGACCCCAGCTACGTCACCAAGACCGCCATGTTCGAGAACATCGTCTCGCTGCTGGGCGGCCGCGTGGCCGAGCAGTTGGTGCTGGATGATATTTCTACCGGTGCTTCCAACGACCTGCAGCGTGCTACCGACACGGCGCGCGCCATGGTCACCCGCTACGGCTTCTCGGAGCGGATGGGACCTGTCGTCTATGGCAGCGACCCCGGCGAGACCTTCCTTGGCCGCGATTTCGGGCAGGGAAAGGGCTATTCCGAGACAATCGCCTCCGAGATCGACAACGAGATCCGCGACATCGTGGACGAAGCCTACGAGACCGCCCGCCGCACCCTGACCGAGCACATGGACGAACTGCACAAAGTGGCAGGCGTCCTGATGGAGCGCGAGAAGATCAGCGGTGAGGAATTCAAGACCCTGATGGAGGGCGGAACCCTGCCGCCCTATGACCTGGGCAAAGGCGAAACCGCCAAGCCGGAAGCACCTGCGCCGGAAACCGCAACCCCTGTGCAGCCTGCCGAACAGACCGAAACCCCGCAGCCTGCCGAGCCGGAACAGAACCAGCCCGACACGCAAGAGTAAAGAGTAGGTGTGAACTATGGATCAGAATTTTTCCCTGATGGCGCAGTCCCGCGCCAACTATTATACCGCTGGCAGCCCGGTTCAGTTCGTGCGTGTCGAGTTGCTGAAGGGCGACGTGACCGGTGAGGTCGCCGTCTGCCTGACCTTTAAGAACGTCGGCACCGAGCCGCTGACGGGGCTGGTCGTCCACTTCAAATGCAAGGACGCCGCCGGTCAGGTGCTGTGTGAGGATGATTTCTATTATGAGCAGCTCAACGCCCAGCCGGGTGACGTCTTCGGCAGCGACGATGCCGTCTATGTCAGCGATACGCCGGTCTCCAGCGTTGAGGTCGAGCAGGATCGCGCTTTCCTGAATGGCCGCGGCGTCGACCTGCGCAGCTACAAGCGTGTGCGCCTCAATATGCCCCGCGTGCTGCCCGGCAGCATTGCCAAGACGCTGCAGCAGCGCACCGGCAATGTCCAGCTTACCTGCGTGCCGCAGGACACGAAGTTCGGTTGGTTCTGCGCCTGCGGCGCGTTCCACCCCAACGAGGAGAACAGCGTGGTCTGCTCGGAGTGCGGCGGCGACCGTGCGTCCATTAAGGCGACGCTGACCGGCATTCTGGAGGAGGCCCGTCAGGCGGCCGAGCGTCAGCAGCAGGAAGTCAACGCCGTGGCAAACAGCGTGGCACCCGCCCCGCAGCCGCAGCCGACCCCGGCCGCCAGCAACCCCCGCGCCACGGCAGCTGCCGTGCAGGCCGCCATCACCGGCCAGCAGGATATCCCGCCGCAGAGCGCCTACGCCGCCCCGGAGGAGGCTACCGCCGCCTACGACCCCAAGAGCTTCGCCAACAATGACGAGGACGAGGAGGCTGAACGCGTCCGCCGTTACGCCCCCAAGGGTCGTCTCTTCGACGATGAGGAGGATGACGACGAGGGCACCCAGATGTACGACACCGACGAGCTGGACTACAATGACGACGATTACGACGACCGTTCCAAGAAGTCCAAGAAGCGCGGCCGCTACGCCGATGACAATGAGGCCAGCGAGGACGACGTACTTGCCGAGCGCATCATCCATCTGGCGCCGCCCATCACCGCCATCGCCTGCGCCCTGATTGTGGCGCTGTCGCTGGTCTACCATTTCGTTCTGGCATAAAAAATATACCGGCTCACCCTGACAATCGGATGAGCCGGTATTTTTATTTGATTTGTATGCAATTTACGGGTCGATGACGAACATTGACCCCTGCGTGTAGGGGCGCATTCTATATGCGCCCGCCCCGGAAGCACTTATTTTTCCTCGGTCAGCCGCTCATACGTCTTGACAATCTCCGGATCGTTCAGTTTGATGACCCGCCCGGACAGATAGTGCAGCGTGTTTTCCTCCGGAATGCGCCCAAAGGTCAGCCGCTGGGCGCAGAGCGCCTGCGTTTTCAGGCCGGTGCGCTCGTTCATCTTGCGGTTGCCGTACTTGATGTCGCCCAGTACCGGGTGGCCGAGATACGCCAGATGCGCGCGGATCTGGTGCGTGCGCCCCGTGATAAGACCGATGCGGCAGAGCGCGAACGGTCCTGCCTGCCGGATGACCGTCACCTCGGTGATGATCTGCTTGTAGCCCTCGCTCTCCCGCGCGTGAATGTGCACCTTGTTGCCCTTTTCGCTGTGCTGCAGCCATGCGACGAATCGCCCCTGCGGCGGCGCGCCCACCGTGATCGTCAGGTACTCTTTTTTCATCATGTCGTCACGGATGATGGCGTTCATGTCGCGCAGCGCGGCATAGCTTTTCGCGGCCAGCACCAGTCCTTCAGTGCCGCGGTCAAGCCGGTTGCACAGCGCAGGGGCGAACCGCTTTTCCGCGTGGGGGTCGTACTCGCCCTTTGCTTCCAGATACGCAGCAAAGGCATCCACCAAGTTTGCGTCGCCGGTGCGGTCGCTGTGGCAGAGCAGGTGCGCGGGCTTGTACAGCACGGCAAAGTTCTCATCCTCGTATATCACGGTCACGGGCGGCTGCCTGCGCGGAGGCTTCGCGGTTTTGTCGGCGGGCTTGCCCACCGGGAAAAACTCGTCGTTGATGTACAGCTCGATCAAGTCGCCGGTGTTCAGCCGGGTGTCCGGCTCGGCGCGCTTGCCGTTGACCTTGATGCGCTTGTTGCGGAACGCCTTGTACATCATGCTGCGGGGCATGTCCTTCGTCACGCCCTCGACAAAACGGCTCAGGCGCACGCCGTTTTCATTCGTTCCTGCGGTAAAACTTTTCATGGGCTCCTCTTTGTAAATTCATAAGCAAAAATAGTTGGCAAATTTCTTCCTACAGTATATAATAAAAGCAGCAAAACGTAAAGACAGGATGTGAAAAAATGGCGGAGGCAAACATGCACGAAAACCACCGCGCCCGGATGCAGGCACGGGTCGAGCGCGATGGGCTGGAAAGTCTGGCCGAGCACGAAGCGCTGGAATATCTGCTGTTTCTTGCCATCCCGCGGCAGGACACGAACGAGCTTGCCCACCGGCTCATCCAGCATTTCGGCGATTTCTGCAAGGTCATGGAGGCCGACCCCGACGAGCTGATGCAGGTCGAGGGCATCGGCCCCAAAAGTGCCCGGCTGATTGCGACGGTCATGGCGTTCAGCCGCTATTACGACCTGAAAAAGCGCAAGGTGCGCCTTGCCTTAAACAAGGCCGAGACGGCCATTGATTACGTCCGGCCGTTGTTTCGCGGTGTGCAGAACGAGCAGCTCTATTTGATTCTGCTCGACGATGCCTGCCGCCCCGTGCAGGACTTGCGCATCGCCGAGGGCGTGCCCAACCGCGTGACGGTGGACACCCGCAAGCTGCTGCGCGCCATCGCCCGCACCAATTCCACCTGCGGTATTCTGGCGCACAACCACCCCACAGGCCTTGCCATCCCGTCCGAGGCTGACCGCTTGACGACCTACCGCATCATGGAGGTCACCGGCCAACTGGGCTTTACGATCATGGATCACATCATCATCGCGGGAGAGGACGGCTGCTCGATGCTGAACCGCGGCAGCCTGCCGGAGTACCGTGCGGGTGGCGGCATCCTGCAAGCCGCGAGCCGATAAACGCCCTATGCGCTTCGCCCAATGCGGCGGGGCGCATTTTTCTGGCGTTTTCGTACAAAATATTTCCAAGGGGCTTTACATTAAAAAAGTGTCGTGTTATAATCATTATACAACTAATTGTTGTACTCTGAAAGGAAAATCCATGGACGAAGTTTTTCACCTCAAAGCCCCGTTTCAGCCCACCGGCGACCAGCCGCAGGCGATAGAAGCGCTTGTGCAGGGCATCAACGAGGGCGACGATGCGCAGACACTGCTGGGCGTCACCGGCTCCGGCAAGACGTTTACGATGGCCAACATCATCGCCCGCTGCAACCGCCCCACGCTGATCCTGGAGCCGAACAAGACCCTCGCCAGCCAGATCTGCACCGAGATGCGCACGTTTTTTCCGGACGATGCGGTCGAATATTTCGTTTCCTACTACGACTACTACCAGCCGGAGGCGTACATTCCGTCGACGGATACCTATATTGAAAAGGACAGCGCCATCAACGATGAGATCGACCGTCTGCGCCACTCGGCCACGGCGGCACTGTCCGAGCGGCGCAACGTCATCATCGTGGCGTCGGTGTCCTGCATCTACTCGTTGGGCGACCCCATCGACTACCGCAGCATGGTCATCAGCCTGCGCCCCGGTATGCAGATGGAGCGCGACGAGCTTTGCAGCCGCCTTGTGAAGCTGCAATACGAGCGCAACGATATGAACTTCATCCGAAACAAGTTCCGCGTAAAAGGGGACACGGTGGATATTCACTTGGCCTACAACGATGAGTATGCTATCCGCGTGGAGTTCTTCGGCGACGAGATCGACCGCATCATCGAGTTTGACCCGCTGACAGGCGAGCACAAAAACGTGGTGCGCCACGTCGCGATTTTCCCGGCCAGCCACTACATCGTCGGCCCCGAAAAGATGCAGGAAGGCTTGAAAAAAATCCAGCTTGAGATGGAGGAGCAGGTCAAAAAATTCACCGAGGAGGGCAAGCTCCTTGAAGCCCAGCGCATCCAACAGCGCACAAACTATGACATGGAGATGCTGCAGGAAGTCGGCATGTGCAAGGGCATCGAGAACTATTCCGCCGTGCTGTCCGGTCGTGCGCCCGGCTCGACGCCGACGACGCTGCTGGACTACTTCCCGGATGATTTTCTGCTGATGGTCGACGAGAGCCACGTCATGCTGCCGCAGGTGCGGGGCATGTTCGGCGGCGACTACAGCCGCAAAAAAACGCTGGTGGAATACGGCTTCCGCCTGCCGTCGGCGTTCGACAATCGACCGCTGAAATTCGAGGAATTTGAAGCGAAAATTCACCAGAAAATCTTTGTCTCCGCCACCCCCGGCGAGTACGAGCGCCAGCATTCCAGCCGCGTGGCCGAGCAGGTCATCCGCCCGACCGGCCTGCTTGACCCGCTCATCATGGTGCGCCCGGTCGAAGGCCAGATTGAAGACCTGTTGGGCGAAATCCGCACCCGTATTGCGCGCGGCGAGCGCGCCCTCGTCACGACGCTGACTGTCAAGATGGCCGAGGATCTGACCGACTATCTGGAAGAACACGGCGTCAAGACGAAGTATATGCACCACGAGGTCGACACCTTCGAGCGGATGGAGATCATCAAAGACCTGCGCGTCGGCGCGATCGACGTTATCGTCGGCATCAATCTGCTGCGCGAGGGTCTCGATCTGCCCGAAGTGTCGTTGATTGCGATTCTCGACGCGGATAAAGAGGGCTTCCTGCGCAGCGAGACGAGCTTGATACAGACCATCGGCCGCGCCGCCCGCAACGCGAACGGTGTTGTGCTGATGTATGCCGACGAGGTCACACCCAGCATGGAGCGCGCCATCATGGAGACCGAGCGCCGCCGCGCCATTCAGGACGCCTACAACCATGAGCACGGCATCACGCCGAAAACCATCGTCAAGGCCATCGGCGGAGGGCTGGAAATCAGCATGAGCGAGGAAAACAAGCGGATGCGTCAGCACCGCATGAGCCGCGCCGAGCGCCAGCAGACCATTGAGCGCCTGACGAAAGAGATGAAGGAAGCCGCGCGGCTGCTGCAATTCGAGTTGGCCGCCCAGCTGCGTGACGAGATTCAGCGTCTGGAACGCGGCGAAGACCCCACCGCCGCTGACGCCAGCGAGCGCAAGGCCGCCGCCAAGACCCGCAAGGGCAGGAGGAAATATAAAAATTGAGTACCACACCCCTGAAAGCCGAAAAATCACCCGCAAAGCGCAGCTCTAAAATCAAAATCGACCCGAATAACCGCATCGTTATCAAGGGCGCACGGGAACATAACCTGAAAAATGTTGACCTCGAACTGCCCCGCGACAAGCTGATTGTTATGACCGGCCTGTCCGGCTCCGGCAAGTCGAGTCTGGCGTTTGACACGATCTTCGCCGACGGTCAGCGCCGCTATATGGAAAGTCTTTCCAGCTATGCACGGCAGTTCCTCGGCCAGATGGAGAAGCCTGACGTCGACGAAATCACCGGCCTTTCCCCGGCTATCTCCATCGACCAGAAGACGACGAGTCACAACCCGCGCTCGACCGTGGGCACCGTCACCGAAATTTACGACTACCTGCGCCTGATGTACGCCCGCATCGGCGTGCCGCACTGCCCGATCTGCGGCCGCGAGATCACCCAGCAGACCGTCGACGAGATGGTCGACGAGGTGCTGAAGCTGCCGGAGCGCACCCGCTTTCAGGTGCTTGCGCCCGTCGTGCGCGGCCGCAAGGGCACGCAGGCGAAGGAACTGGATGCCGCCAGGCGCGCCGGCTTTGCCCGCGTGCGCATCGACGGCAGCATGTACGACCTGAGCGAGGAAATTAACCTCGAAAAGAACATCAAGCACACGGTTGAGATCGTCGTCGACCGCCTTGTCATCAACGATTCGGTGCGCGGCCGTCTGGCCGATTCCATCGAGACGGCCTTGGCACAGTCGAACGGCCTTGTCATCATCGACGTCATCGGCGGCGAACCGATGATGTTCAGCCAGAGCTACGCCTGCCCGGAGCACGGCGTCTCGGTCGAGGAACTGACCCCTCGGATGTTCAGCTTCAACAACCCCTTCGGCGCCTGCGAGAAGTGTACCGGCCTCGGCACCTTCATGAAGGTCGACCCTGCCCGTGTCATTCCCGACAAGCGCAAATCCATCCGCGAGAGCGCCATCAAGGCGAGCGGCTGGTACTACGCCGAGGGCTCGATTTCGGAAATGACCTACAAGGCGCTGGGCAAGCGGTACGGCTTCACGCTGGACACCCCCATCAAGGAGTTTAGCAAGGAGGCACTGCACGCCCTGTTGTACGGCACGGGCGACGAGCGCATCGAGATGCAGCGCGAGAGCATGTTTGGCTCCGGCACCTACTACAACCAGTTCGAGGGCATCATCCCTAACTTGGAGCGCCGCTTCCGCGAGACAAGCAGCGAGTGGGTCAAGGAGGAAATTGCCCTCGTCATGTCCAGCGAGCAGTGCCCCGCCTGCCACGGCCGCCGCCTGAAACCGACGAGCCTTGCCGTAACGGTCGGAGGTATCAACATTGCGGATTTCTGCGATAAGAGCGTCAACGAAGAGTTGGACTTCATCAACACGGCGAAGGTCAGCACCCGCGACGAGATGATTGGCGCGCCCATCTTTAAAGAGGTGAAGGAACGCCTCGGCTTTCTGAAAAGTGTCGGCCTCGGTTACCTGACGCTGTCCCGCGGCGCGGCGTCGCTGTCCGGCGGCGAGAGCCAACGTATCCGTTTGGCTACCCAGATCGGCAGTGCGCTGACCGGCGTTTTGTACGTCCTCGACGAGCCGAGCATCGGCCTGCACCAGCGAGACAACGACAAGCTCATTGCCACAATGAAGCGGCTGCGCGACCTCGGCAACACGCTGATCGTCGTTGAGCACGACGAAGACACAATGCGGCAGGCGGACTATATCGTCGACGTCGGCCCCGGCGCGGGCGTCCATGGCGGCGAAATCGTCGCGGCGGGCAGCGTCGCTGACGTCTGCAAGGTGAAGCGCAGCATCACCGGCGCGTACCTGTCCGGCCGCAAATTCGTCGAAGTTCCCGCCACCCGGCGCGAGGGCAACGGCAAATTCCTGCGCGTCGTCAAAGCGCACGAGAACAACCTGCAGGATATTACCGTCGACTTCCCGCTGGGCAAGATGATCTGCGTCACCGGCGTGTCCGGCTCCGGAAAATCGACGCTGGTCAATGAGATTTTGTACAAGACGCTGGCTGCCGCGCTGAATGGCGCGCGCAGCCGCCCCGGCCAGTGCGAAGAAGTTGAAGGCATGGAGTGGGTCGACAAGGTCATCGGCATCGACCAGTCGCCGATTGGCCGCACGCCGCGCTCCAACCCGGCCACCTACACCGGCGTTTTCGGCGACATCCGCACACTGTTCTCCAACACGCAGGACGCCAAAATGCGCGGCTACGGCCCCGGTCGGTTCAGCTTCAACGTCAAGGGGGGCCGCTGTGAAGCCTGCGAGGGCGGCGGCATCCTGACGATTGAGATGCACTTTTTGCCGGACATCTACGTGCCCTGCGACGTCTGCAAGGGCAAGCGCTACAACCGCGAGACGCTAGAGGTCAAGTACAAGGACAAGAGCATCTCCGACGTGCTGGATATGACGGTGGAGGAGGCCTGCGTTTTCTTCGCCAACATCCCGAAGATCGCGCGCAAATTGCAGACGTTGCAGGAAGTTGGCCTCGGCTATATCCAGCTGGGGCAGGCGGCCACGACGCTTTCGGGCGGTGAAGCCCAGCGCGTCAAGCTGGCGAACGAGCTGGCGCGCCGCGACACCGGGCAGACCGTCTATATCCTCGACGAGCCGACGACCGGCCTGCATGTGGCCGATGTCCACCGCCTTGTCAAGGTACTGGACAAACTCGTCGATGCGGGCAACACCGTCATTGTCATCGAGCACAACCTCGACGTCATCAAGCGCGCTGATTATATCATCGACCTTGGCCCCGAAGGCGGCAGCGGCGGCGGCACCATCGTCGCCACCGGCACGCCGGAGGAAGTTGCGCAGAACCCCGCATCCTTCACCGGGCAGTACCTCAAACCAGTGCTGGAACGCGCGGCAGAGCTGCAAAAGTCACAGAAATAACACACAACGGCTTTCCTGCGGGAGAGCCGTTGTTCTTTTTGTAAAGACACTTTATAATGCGGCAGCGCAAAAATTTGGCAGGCTTAACAGGCAAACATTGGGTTTGCATCAGCCCCGCATTTGTGGTATAATACCCACATGTAGGCTTTGGAAAGGAGCGGCACCGTGACCGTTTTACAGTATCCCGTGCCGCCGGACAGCGAGGGCTGCCGCTTGGGCATCTTCCTGCGTCAGCAGGGGGTGACAGCCGGGCTGATCAAGTCTGTCAAGTATGACGGAGACGGCTTTTTTGCCGATGATACGCCCATCCGCACGAACGAGCCGGTACACGCCGGGCAGTGCATCCATTTTGCACTGCCGCCCGACCCGCCCACAAGCGTCGCGCCGCAGCCCGTTCCGTTCACCATCGCCTATGAGGACGAATTTGCCGCCGTGCTGGATAAGCCCGCCGGTATCGCCGTGCATCCCACGCTGAACTACCCCGACGGTACGCTGGCAAACGGCTGGCTGTACCATCTGCAGCAGCAGGGAACGACCGGCGTCTTCCGCCCCGTCAACCGTATCGATAAAAACACGAGCGGTCTGGTGCTCTGCGCGCAGAACGCATTTGCCGCGCCGCTGCTGGCGGAAAGCGCCCATAAATGCTACCTTGCCGTCGTGCAGGGGCAGCTGCCGCTGGGGGAAGGCCGCGTCGAAGCACCCATCGCTCGGCGCGGGGACTCCATCATCGGCCGCTGTGTGCGCCCGGACGGCAAATACAGCCTGACCGAGTATACGGTGCTGGCCGTCGGTGCGTCCCACAGCCTACTGGCCTGCCGCCCGCGCACCGGCCGTACACATCAGATCCGGGTGCACATGGCGCACATCGGGCATCCGCTGGCAGGGGACACCCTGTACGGCGGCTCGGACGCTATACTGCAGCGGCACGCGCTGCACTGCGGCGTTGTCTGCTTTGCCCACCCCTTGACCCGCGCATCGCTGCGCATCGAAAGCCCACTGCCCGCCGACATGGCCGCCCTCGCGGCGGCCGAAGGGCTGCTGGACGGCTGGACATTGTCCGCCCTGCGCTGTGACGGGTAAGGTCTGCAACTTTGTTTTCACACGGAAAGGAGCTTCCGTATTTTGAATCCCATCCAAACGGAGCCGACGCAGAAGAACGAAAACCTCGCCCATGCGCCGGCGCAAGCCGAGGAAATGCGGTTCGCGCATTCCTCGCAGGAGAAGAAACGCAAGGAAAACCGCCGCAAGACGGCAAAATATATGAAAGACCTCAATCGCCGCAATGCGATCGGCGATATGCTGTACATGGTCGGCTTCTGGGTCGAGTACGTCTTCGTCCGGCTGGGGCGCGGCCTCGGCGTATTCGTGCGCGGCGTCGGCAACACGGTGCTTGACCTCATCATGCTGGTGCTGCGGCCGATTTTGATTGGTATTGTGACACTGCTGGAGGATTTAACCAGCCCCTTCACCCGCATCTTATCCGGCATCCGGCACATCCACCAGCTGCCAGATAAAATGGAGGAGGAAAATCGTACCGGCAGCGTCCGCGCCGCCAAGGCCGAGTACCTCGCCAGCGGCATCAAAAAATATTCCATCACGGTCTGGAACGCCCTTACATACGTTTTGCCCGCTGTGGCAGCGGCGGCGCTCGTCGTCATCGTGCGCGGCGGCCTCGGTCTGCGCTTTGTGCTGAATGTGCAGGTCAACGGCGAAAACGTCGGCTATGTGGACAGCGAGCAGGTCTTTGAGAACGCCCGCGAGGACGTGCAGTCCCGTATCACGACGGCCAAGCGTATGCTGCAGGCCTCCGGCGCGGACGTCGCCGACACCCAGTGGGACATCTACCCGACCTATTCGCTTTCCATCGGCAACCAGACGATGACTGAGAGCGAGATCGCCAACGCTATCCTGCAAACCGCCAGCGGCGAGATCATCAACGGCACCGCTGTCTATGTGGACGACCAGCTGCTGTATGTTACGACGGAGGGTGACCACCTGCGGTCGTACCTCGAAAACATCAAGGCGCCCTTCGAGGACGCGATGGACAGCAACGTCTACACGGCGTTCGCCCATAACATCCGCCTTGTGGACGGCGTCTACCTGCAGGAATCTGTCAGCTCCTACGAGGACGTCATCAACGCCCTGAACGAGGGCGGCGGCATCCACACCTACACGACCGAGGAGGGCGACACGGTGCAGAGCATCGTCGATGCCACCGGCGTCAGCTTTGACTCGCTGGCACAGATCAACCCGGAGTTTGAATCGCTGGATCAGGAAATTCCCGCCGGTACGGCCGTCACGACCGGCGCGTCGACCGCCGAGCTGATCAAGGTCAAGGTCGTCCGCCGCGACACTGAGACCGTCGCCATCCCGTTTGAGACGCAGAATTCCGAGTCCGATCAGTACGATTTCGGCAAGGTCGTGACGATTCAGGAGGGCACCGAGGGCTCGGAGGAAATCACGTACGAGACGACTGTCATCGACGGGCAGGTGACCGACCGTCAGGCCGTAGCCTACAATGTGCTGACCGCGCCGACGCCGGAGATCACCGTCACCGGCACGAAGCTCAAGAGCGGCATGGTTGCCAAGGTCGGTTCCGGCTCGTTCATCTGGCCTGTGCCGGGCTACAAGTACGTCAGCCGCTGGATGGGCAACGGCCACCGCGGCGCGGACATCTGCGCTGCCTACCACACGCCGATCATCGCCTCCGATTCCGGCAAGATCATTGCAGCGGGCTGGCATTACTCCTACGGCAACTACGTCGAGATCGACCACGGCAACGGCTACAAAACGCTGTACGGCCATATGTCCGAGATCGCGGTCACGCAGGGGCAGGCTGTCACGCAGGGGCAGGTCATCGGCTATGTCGGCTCCACCGGCAACTCTACCGGCAACCACTGCCACTTTGAAATGTCCTACAACGGCAGCCTGTTCAGCGCTTACACACTATTTGCCGGTATGTGATTTGTACCGAGACTTTCTGCATTCCTTCACAGAAAATACACAAATCTATACAAATATATTGCGAAGGGCTTTTCAATCGGCGCAAAATGTTGTATAATGAGGGAAATGTGTAATAGAAGCGCACCGCAGGATTCGTTCTGCCGTATGTGCGACTGCACAAAGGAGAGTATACTTGGAAAAATATGTTATTCGCGGAGGAAAACCGCTGGTTGGCAGTGTCAACATCGGCGGTGCGAAGAATGCCGCGGTTGCAATATTGCCTGCAACGATCCTTGCGGGCGGCAAATGCCTGATCGAGAACCTGCCCTGCATCAGCGACGTCATGGCATCCCTGCAGATTTTAAGCGAGCTGGGTGCCAATATCCGGATGGTCAGCCGCAGTACCTATGAAATCGATACGACCCACCTTGACAGCACCGAGGTATCGAACGAGCTGTCCCGCCAGATGCGCGCCAGCTACTACTTCCTCGGCGCGCTGCTGGGGCGCTTCGGCGCCGGGCAGGTCGCCATGCCGGGCGGCTGCAATCTGGGGCCGCGCCCCATCGACCAGCACCTGAAGGCCTTCACCGCCTTCGGTGCAGAGGATTCGGTCGAGTACGGCCAGATCCATGTCAAGGCCGAGCATCTCGTCGGCGGGCATGTCTTCTTTGACACGGTGTCCGTTGGCGCAACGATGAACGCCATGCTGGCCGCCGTCATGGCCGAGGGCACGACCGTGCTGGAAAATGTTGCGCGCGAGCCGCACATCGTTGACCTTGCAAACTTCCTGAATATGATGGGCGCGGACGTACACGGCGCGGGCACCGATGTTATCAAAATCCACGGTGTCAAGTCGATGCACGGCTGCAACTATTCCATCATCCCCGACCAGATTGAGGCGGGCAGCTACATGGTGGCCGCCGCCATCACGAAGGGCGACGTCATGCTGCACAACGTCATCCCAAAGCACATGGAGCCCATCACCGCCAAGCTGCGCGCGGCAGGCTGCGAGGTCGAGGAATTTGACGATGCGCTGCACATCACCCGCGAGGGGGCGCTGCACCCGCTGAAGCTCAAGACGATGCCGCATCCCGGTTTCCCGACTGACATGCAGCCACTGATGACAGCGCTGCTGACACTGGCGAACGGCACGTCCATCGTGACCGAGGGCATCTGGGAAAACCGTTTCCGCTATGTGGACGAGCTGATCCATATGGGCGCGAACATTCAGGTAGACGGGCAGGTCGCCGTCATCGAGGGTGTTAAGGAGCTGCATCCCGCACCGCTGCGTGCCACTGATCTGCGTGCCGGTGCTGCCATGGTTATGGCCGCCCTTGCCGCCAACGGTGTCAGCGAAGTCGACGAGACGATCCACATTGAGCGCGGCTACGAGAACATCGTAGAGAAGCTGCAGGCGCTGGGGGCGGACATCCGCCGCGTCGAGATTCCGGCCAACGCTGTGAGCCGGGCATTGTAAAAACCATATTGGGTCGCTGTAACGGCGACCCAATTTTTCTGACCCGATTTTTTGAAAGAGTTAGGACTGACAAATGGCATATTTCACCACCCTGTATTCGGGTTCCTCCGGCAACTGCGCCCTTGTCCTCAGCGGCGGGCAATACCTGCTGATCGATATGGGCAAAAGCTGCCGCACGACCCTCACCGCGCTGAAATCCCTCGGTCTGGCGGTCAGCGACTGCGCCGGTATCCTCATCACCCACGAGCATTCCGACCACGTTTCCGGGTTGGACACCTTTCTGAAAAAGCACCCCGTGCCGATCTACGGATGTGCCGACACGCTCGACACGCTGGAGTCCCGCAGCACGATCCCGCCCGCGGTCGAGGCGACCCCTGTCGACGGGCAGACGCTGGAGATCGGCGGCTTCACGGTGACGAGCTTCCCGACGAGCCACGACGTGCCCTGCTGCGGCTACCGCGTCCGCACGCCCGACGACCGCACGATGGCACTCGCGACCGACCTTGGCTACCTGACGCCCGTCGTGCAGGATAATCTGATGGGCTGCGACCTCGTCGCGCTGGAAGCAAACTACGACGCCTTCAGTCTGCACGGCGGCCCCTATCCGTATTATTTGAAAGTCCGCATTTCCAGCGATCGCGGCCACCTTGACAACAAAGCCTGCGCGGCGGAAATTCTCGACCTCATTCAGGAGGGGTGCAAAAAGTTTGCCCTCTGCCACCTGAGCCAGACGAACAACTCGCCGGAGCTGGCGCTGACGACCGTTTACAACGTGCTGCTGGGCGCGGGCATCCAGCCGGGGCGCGATGTCCTGATTCAGGCACAGGCGCGCAACGAGGTCAGCCCTTACATTGAATTTTGAGCGGGGAACACCATGCAAAACATTGATTTGATTGCCATTGGCAAGATGAACGCCGCCTACTTCGCGCAGGGCGTGGCCGAGTACCAGAAGCGGCTGGGCGGCTTCTGCAACTTCCGCATCATCGAACTTCCGGAGGTACAGATCGCTGACAAAAACGCCAGCGACAAGCAGATCGCCAAGGCGCTGCAAAAAGAGGGCGAGGCCATTCTGGGCAGTGTGCGCAAGGGCGCGTACCTCGTCGCACTCTGCGTAGAGGGTAAGCAGGTGTCCAGCGAAGACTTGGCCGCTATGATAGCTGACCGCGCCATGAGCGGTGCGGGGGATATGGCGTTCGTCATCGGCTCGTCGCACGGGCTGGACGACAGCGTTAAGCGCGCGGCGCAGGCGCGCATCAGTTTGGGGCGCATCACGCTGCCGCACCAGCTGGCGCGCCTTGTCCTGACCGAACAGCTCTACCGCGCCAGCACGATCAATGCAGGGATGAAATACCACAAATAAGGCGGTTGTTGGCGGGCGGATATGGAATCCGCCCCTACGTGTAGGGGTCGATGCTCGTCATCGACCCGGCAGCACGGCAACTGCCACCGCGTTTTTCGGGCGAGCAACGTTCGCCCCTACAAAGCAAATCCAATAAAAAACAGCCCCGCATGGAGTTTGCATCTCCATGCGGGGCTGTTTATTTACTTATTAGTAATGCAGCAAGTCCAAAGAATCCTGATACGGGGTCTCGGTGGCGACCTTCATGGTGGCTTCGTTCTTGTACTTATTCAGCATAGCCACGCTCTTGGCGGGGTCAGCCAGCGTACCGGCACCGGCGATGCAGCCACCGGGGCAGGCCATACCTTCCAGCAGGTAGCCGTTGTACTTGCCGGCCTTGGCCATCATCATCATCTTCTTGCAGTCGGCCAGACCCTGCGCGCTCATGACCTTGACCTCGCGGTCGGGATCCATCTTCTTGATGGCGTTGACGACCGCCTGAGCAACACCGCCGGAAGCCGCAAAGCCGCGGGCATCGGCGCTGGCGCTGTTGAAGGCATCCTCCGGGTTATCGGGAAGGTCGGCAAAGTTGACAGCCTTAGCCTCAAACAGACCCATCAGCTCCTCAAAGGTCAGCACGAAATCGACCTCACTGCGGACGGAGCGGCGGCTGGCCTCCAGCTTCTTGGCGGCGCAGGGTCCAACAAAGCAGATGCGGGCGTTGGGCTTTTCCTTCTTGATGAGGCGGGCGGTCAGCACCATGGGGGTCATAGCCATGCTGATGCACTCAGCCTGCTGGGGGAACAGCTTCTTCGCCATAACGCTCCACGCGGGGCAGCAGGATGTGCCCATGAACGGGATCTTGGCGGGGACTTCCTCCATGAAGTCCTTCGCCTCGTCGATGGTGCACAAATCGGCACCGATAGCGACCTCGGCCACATCGGTGAAGCCCAGCTGACGCATGGCCTCCTTCAGCTTGGCGGGGGTCATGCCGGGGAACTGGTTGATGAAGGCGGGGGCGACGATGGCAACGACCTCGTCACCGCGCTTGATGGACTGGATCAGCTGGAAGATCTGACCCTTGTCGACAATCGCGCCGAACGGGCAGTTGACAAGGCACATACCGCAGGAAACGCACTTATCGTAATCGATCTCGGCACGGCCGTGCTCGTCAGAGTGGATCGCGCCCATGCCGCAGGCGGCGGCGCAGGGACGCTCGGTCTTGACGATGGCGCTGTAGGGGCAGCTGTTGACGCAGCGGCCGCACTTGACGCAGAGACTCTGGTCGATGTGGCTCTTGCCGTTGCGGAAGCTGATGGCGTGCTTCGGGCAGACCTCCTGACAGGGGTGTGCCAGACATCCCTGACACATCGCAGTGACCTTGATAACCTTCTCCGGGCAGGCGTTGCAGGCAAACTTGATGACGTTAATCAGCGGCGGCTCGTAGTACTTGTCTGCGATGACGCTGTGCTCCAGACCCTCGCTGGCAGGGACGCTCTCGTCCAGCGGACGCAGGGACATACCCATTGCCAGACGGACACGCTCGGAGATGATGGCTCTCTCCAGAAAGATGCTGCTGCGCAGAGATTTTTCCTCACCGGGAATGATCTTGAAGGGCAGCTCACGCATCAGCTTTTCGTAATCGGAAAGCTCGTTGACCTCATAGGCCATGCGGGCAACCTCAGTGAACACCTTGCGACGGATATCCGTTACCGGGGTGTAAATGCCTCTCATTCTAATTGCTCCTTTTTACTGATTGCTCCGTTTGATCATTTGGATGGCTGCGGGTGGGTACACCCGCTCCTGTTAAAATTTTACCAAAAAGCAGTTCCTTTTGCAAGAGGTCAGGCAACAAAAAACAGGAAAATCCCTGTAAAATCCAGAAATTTTCCTGCGGAATGGATATATTACTTTTTGCTGTGCGGCTTTCACAGCACCGTCGCCCGGCAGCGCCTGCCGTCCCACTCGCCGAGGGTCACGTCGACGATGTCGCCGGTCTTGTGCCCTGACGCGCTGACAAGCACCGGCAGATACTGCTTGGTATAACCGGTGAACATCGTGGCCGACAGCGGCGTTTCCAGCAGTACACTGGCCGTGCGCCCGCGCATGGCGGCGACCTCGGCGGCGCGCACTTCTTCCACGGCAGCGGTCATGCGGCGGCTGCGGGATTCCTTCTCATGCTCCTGCACTTGGCCGGGAAAATCGTAGGCGGCCGTGCCCTCGCGGCGGGAGTAGGGGAATACATGCACCTTCAGAAACTGCATCCCGGTCACAAAGTCCATGCTGGCCTCGAAATCTTCCTCCGTCTCGCCGGGGAAGCCGACGATCACGTCGGTCGTGAAGCTGACATTTTCCGCGCCGAACGCCGCGCGCAGTTTGGCCGCAATGTCGGCGTACTGCGCCGTCGTGTAAGGGCGGCGCATGGCGTGCAAAGTCTTGTCGCAGCCGCTTTGCAGGCTCAGGTGGAACTGTGGGCAGAGCTTTTTCACGGCGGCCATGCGGCGGATATCCTCATCGTGCAGCATGTCGGGGTCAAGGCTGCCCAGCCGGATGCGCTCGATGCCGGGCACCTCGGCGGCCTTCTCAATCAGCTCCACAAGGCTCGTGCCGCTGTCGGTACCGTAGCTGGGCAGGCTGATGGCTGTCAGCACGACCTCCTTGTATCCCGCCTCGGCCAGACGGCGCAGTTCCTCCAGCACGCTCGCCTCGTCGCGGCTGCGCACGGGGCCGCGGGCACGGGGGATGACGCAGTAGGCGCAGCGGCGGTTGCAACCGTCCTCCACCTTGACAAAGGCGCGGGTGTGCTCGGCAAATTTATCCATGGGCAGTTCCTCGAACCGCTCGCCCTTCTCGTGGGGGTGGATGTCGACAACGCGCTCCTCCTCGCCGTTCAGCACCTTCTGCACGTCGGCCAGAATCGCATGGCGGTTGCCGGAGCCGGTCACAACGTCTGCCTCGGCGATCTCGGCGGCCTCGTCGGGGAACGCCTGCGGGTAGCACCCGGTCAGCACCGTCACCGCGCCGGGATTCTCGCGCTTAGCGCGGCGCAGCCACTTGCGGCTTTTCTGGTCGCCGAAGTTCGTCACGGTGCAGCTGTTGACGATATAGACGTCTGCGCTCTCCTCGTTGGAGACGACAGTGTAGCCGTTTTCCTCAAACAGCTGCGCCAGCGCGCCGGTCTCGTTCTGGTTTACCTTGCAGCCCAAGGTGTAAAAAGTTACCCGCATGGTTTGTGATTCCTTTACTTTATATAGAATGACATATACAATATATTATAATAGAATCTCGCCAAAAGCGCAATACTAATTCCACCCGCAGCCGCATACCGTAGTACCAAAGCGATTTCCGCCGGAGGTGTGCTGCCATGAAAAAACGTGCCGTGACCCTGCTGCTCTGCCTGATGCTGGCGGTGCTGTCGATCCTGCGCGGCTTTGCCGCGTCGGCCGAGGGCATCACCCCGGCGACGGCCGGCGATTTTGACGTACCCTGCGCAGCGGCCATTCTCATCGACGAGGACTCCGGCACTGTGCTGTACGAGAAAAACGCCGACGAGCGCCGCCCCATCGCTTCCATCACCAAAGTCATGACACTGCTGCTGACCTTTGAGGCGCTGGAGGCCGGACAAATTCACTTGGACGATCTCGTCCCGATCAGCGAGCACGCCTACCACATGGGCGGCAGCCAGATCTGGCTGGAGCCCGGCGAGGAAATGACGCTGGACGATATGCTCAAGGCCATTTGCATTTCCAGCGCCAATGACGCCGCTGTCGCGGTGGCCGAGTACGTCGGCGGCAGCGAGACCGCCTTTGCCGAGAAGATGAACGCCCGCGCTGCCGAGCTGGGCATGACGAACACCCACTTCGTCAACGCCTGCGGCCTCGACGAGGCAGGGCACCTGTCCACGGCGCGGGATGTGGCGACGATGAGCCGCGAGATGCTTTTGCACCACACCGAGGTGCGGGACTACTGCTCCATCTGGATGGATACCCTGCGCGGCGGCGCGACCCAGCTTGTCAACACAAATAAGCTGCTGAAAAGCTACAGCGGCATCACAGGGCTGAAGACCGGCACGACAGGCGGCGCGGGCGTCTGCATCTCGGCCAGTGCCGAGCGCGACGGCCTGCGGCTCATCGCCGTGGTGCTGGGATCGTCCTCCGGTAAGGAGCGGTTTGCCGCCGCCACGTCGCTGCTCGACTACGGCTTCGCCCACTACGAGAACTCCGCTGCCGAGCTGCCCGCCGATGCACCGCAGACGCTGCCCGTGACCCACGGCACTGCGCCGGAGGTCGGTCTTGCCTACACCGCGCCCGGCCGCTATCTGACGCCGAAGGGTGAGGGCGGCGCGCTGCAGGCGATACTCGATCTGCCGGAAACACTGACCGCACCCGTCGCGGCGGGGGACACGGTCGGCGCTGTGAAAATCCTGAAGAACGGCGTCGAGGTCAAGACCTACCCTATCACCGCTGCACAGAACGTTGATGCGTTAAGTTTCGGTTATTGCTTTGCAAAATTGGCCGAAAGCCTGCTGCTGAAAAACTGATTTTGTGCAAAATTCATGAAAAAGTCGAAAAAAGCCCCCTGCTTTTGCTTGACAATACCGACGCAAAACGGTATCATTGGGATATAAAAATAACAAAGGAGGAGCTAAAGATGGCTGTTAGCTTTAACGGTAAGCATCTTGCAAAATTCATCCGTCCTGAAGAATATGAGGCAATCTATCCGCAGGTCGAGTTAGCCCATCAGCAGCTGGAGTCCAAAACGGGCGCTGGCAACGACTTCTTGGGTTGGCTTGACCTGCCTGTTACTTATGATAAGGAAGAGTTTGCCCGCATCAAAGAGGCCTCACAGAAGATCCGCTCGGATTCCGATGTGCTGCTCGTCGCCGGTATCGGCGGCTCCTATCTGGGTGCCCGCGCCGTGGTCGAGGCCGTCAAGGGTCTGTACCACAATGAGGTCGACGACGGCCTGAAGATCTACTTCTGCGGCAACACCATCAGCCCGACCGCGCTGAATGACATCATCAAGCTGACGAAGGGCAAGCGTTTCTCCATCAACGTCATCTCCAAGTCCGGAACCACCACCGAGACGGCGCTGGCCTTCCGCGTCCTGCGCAAGCTGCTGGAGGATTCCGTCGGTGTCGAGGAAGCCAACAAGCGCATCTACGCCACCACCGACCGCGCCAAGGGCACGCTGAAGCAGCTGGCGACCGAGCAGGGCTGGCCGACCTTCGTTGTTCCCGACGACGTCGGTGGCCGTTACTCCGTGCTGACCGCTGTGGGTCTTTTGCCCATCGCCTGTGCCGGCATCGACATTGACGAGCTGATGCAGGGTGCTGCCGACGGCCGCGAGAAGTTCGGCAAGCTGAGCATGGACAACGATGCCTACCGTTATGCCATGACCCGCAACATCCTGTACCGCAAGGGCCGCAGCGTTGAGACGCTGGCCTGCTTCGAGCCTGACTTCACCATGATGAACGAATGGTACAAGCAGCTGTTCGGTGAGAGCGAGGGCAAAGACCAGAAGGGTCTGATGCCCACGTCCTGCATTTTCTCCACCGACCTGCACTCGATGGGTCAGTTCCTGCAGGATGGCGCGCGCGTCATGTTCGAGACTTATGTCGACGTTAAGAACACCCGTCAGGACTTCTATATCGAGGAGCTGGAGGGCAACTTCGACGGTCTGAACTTCCTCGCCAACCAGAACATGAGCGTTGTCAACCGCAAGGCCATGGAGGGCACGATCCTTGCCCACACTGACGGCGGTGTGCCGCTGGGTCTGATCGAGGTCGACAGCCTGTCCGCCCATGACGTCGGCGAGCTGATCTACTTCTTCTGGAAAGCCTGCGCTGTCTCCGGCTATCTGCTGAGCGTCAACCCGTTCGACCAGCCCGGCGTAGAGAGCTATAAGAAGAACATGTTCGCCCTGCTGGGCAAGCCCGGTTACGAGGATCGCAAGGCTGAACTGGAAGCCGCGCTGAAAGACTAAAGGAACTACGCGCATTGCGCGCTGACGAATATAAGGAGGTAACCCCCTATGCTGAAACTGATTGTTGGAACCAAAGGCTCCGGTAAGACCAAGACCATGATCGACATGATCGACAAGGCCGTCAAGACCACCTCCGGCAACATTGTTGTCATCGAAAAGTGCATGAAGCTCACCACCGAGATCAACCACTCTGCCCGTTTGGTCGACGTGGACGAGTACGGCGTCGCCGGTGCCGACATGCTGTACGGCTTCGTCGCCGGTATGCTGGCCGGTAACTACGACATCACCGAGCTGTTCCTCGACGGCATCCTGCGCATCACCGATCACGACATGGCTGCTGCCGCCAAGGTTCTGAACGCCATCGACAAGATCACCCAGAACATCGAGGTCGTTGTCACCGTCTCTGCGGACGCTGCTGATCTGCCGGAGGATTTGAAGAAGTTCGTTATCTGAGCTTTATAAGCCGCAAAAAACTGAGATTTCGGGGCGGGGAAGTGCTTCCCGCCCCGATTTTATGCGAAAAATCTAAAAAAATCTCAACTTTTTGTGTTTTACAGGTTGACAAGCCCCCTTCGCTTGTGTATACTATTTAAGCAACCTTTTGAGGTGTACTATGCAATTTGATCTTCGTTCTTTTCTGGAAAGCGGCCGCAAGCCCTATGAGGCGCATTTCAAGGCTGATTTTTCTCAGGCGGATTTCGGGGGTTATCACGTAAGCACCCCGGCAGAATGTGATTTTACAGCGACGCTCACCGAGGATGGCGCAGCGTTGCTCTTGTGTGTAAGGGCACAGATCCATGCCGAGTGTGCGCGCTGTCTCGAACCGCTGACGCAGGATTACGATTTTCAGCGCGAGTATTTCGTGCGGGATCGCGACCTCGAAGACCCGGATTTTGAACTGCCGTGCAACGAGCAAGGTTGTCTCGACCTCGAAGAGCTCGCCTATCAGGAGCTGATTTTCGAGGTTCCCCCGGTGCTGCTGTGCAGCGCTGATTGTCAAGGTCTATGCCCCATCTGCGGCAAGAAGAAGGCGGCAGGGTGTTCCTGCCAACCGGCAGACAATGCTGCCCCTGCAGATGCAAGGCTTAGCATATTAAAACAACTATTAAGTTGAATTTCACCAAGGAGGTGTCCGATTATGGCTATCGTACCCAAGAGAAAGCATTCTCAAGCCCGCCGCGATAAACGTCGCTCTAATGTCTGGAAACTGGAGGCGCCTACGCTGGTGAAGTGCCCGCAGTGTGGCGAACTGAAGGTTCCCCATAAGGTTTGCGGCAAGTGTGGCTACTACAAAGGCCAGGAAGTCATCAAGAAAGAGGCGTAAGTCTCTTGCGTGGGGAGGGCGATGCCTTCCCCATTTTTTATTGAAACGAAAAGGAGTGTAAGCGATGGCACTGTATGTCACGGCGGTGGATGAGGCATCCCCCGCACAGCGGTTCGGCCTGACGGTCGGCTGCGCACTGCTGGCCATCGACGGCCACCCTTTGAACGATGCGCTGGACTACCAGTTCTATACAACGCCGCAGTCGTTCTCGCTGGAGGTCTGCGAGAACGAGCAGCACCGCACCATTCAGGTGCAAAAAAGCGAGTATGAGCCGCTGGGCTGCAACTTCAAGACCTATTTGGGCGACGAGAAGCACAGCTGCGCCAATCACTGCATGTTCTGCTTCATCGACCAGCTGCCGCCCGGCATGCGCGAGCCGCTCTATTTTAAGGACGACGACGAGCGCCTGAGCTTTTTGTTCGGCAACTATATCACGCTGACGAACCTGACCGAACACGAGATCGACCGCATTATTCAAATGCACATCAGCCCAATCTTCGTCTCGGTACACACGACGAACCCCGAACTGCGGGTGCGGATGCTGGCGAACAAGCGCGGCGGCGAGGTGCTGAAATACCTGCCGAAGCTGGCGGCGGGCGGTATCGAGCTGAACTGTCAGCTCGTGCTCTGCCGCGGCATCAACGACGGCGAGGAACTGCGCCGCACCCTGACCGATCTGCTTGCCCTGCGCCCGCAGGTCGGCAGTATCGCGGCGGTGCCCGCCGGTGTCACCGACTACCGCGATAAGCTCTTCAAGCTGACGCCCTATGATAAAGAAAGCGCCGCTGCGGCGCTGGACATCATGGAGGAGTTCGCACAGGAATGCCGCGCCGAGTATGGCCGCAGCGTCGTCTATCCCAGCGATGAATGGTACCTGACCGCCGAGCGGCCGCTGCCCCCGGCAGAATTTTACGACGAGTTCGCCCAGTTGGAGGACGGCGTCGGCATGTGGCGGCTCTACCACGATACGTTCTTGGAGGAATTGGACGATTACCCCGGCCTTGTGTTGCCGCACAGCATGGACGTCGTGACCGGCACGCTGGCGGGGCCGCTCATTCAGGACTGCGCCGACGCGCTAATGCAAAAATATCCTCAGGTAAAAGTCACAGTTCACAAGATCCAAAACGAGTATTTCGGCGGCAACGTCAGCGTGGCAGGGCTGATTACCGGCACTGACATCATCAAGCAGTGCGGCGGCAAGCTGAACAGCGACCTGCTCTGCGTGCCGGAGGTTATGATCCGCGACGAGAAGGGGCAGTTCCTCGATGATATTACGCTGGAACAGCTGGGCAAGGCGCTTGGCTGCCGTGCCATCAGCATCCCCACCGACGGTGGCGGGTGCTGCAAGGCACTGCTGAGCGCCCATAAGCGCAAAACGATAAAATTCAAACGATAACAAGAGAGTAGAGGGAGGAAGGCAGACATGGCAAAACCGATCGTAGCCATCGTGGGTCGTCCCAACGTGGGCAAATCCACTATTTTTAATAAGCTGACCGGCCAGCGCCTCGCCATCGTCGAGGATACCCCCGGCGTCACCCGCGACCGCATTTTCTGCGACTGCGAGTGGTCGGGGCACAAATTCCTGCTGGTCGACACCGGCGGCATTGAGCCGCGCATCGACGACGGCCTGCTGGCGCATATGCGCGAACAGGCGCAGCTCGCTATCGACTCGGCGGACTGCATCGTCATGGTGACCGAGCTGTCCGCAGGCGTCACGCCGCAGGATCAGGACGTCGCCGGGATGCTGATGCGCAGCGGCAAGCCCGTTGTGCTGGCCGTCAACAAATGCGACAAGGTCGGCGAGCCGCCGATGGAGCTGTATGATTTTTACACCCTCGGCCTTGGCGAGCTGATTCCGGTTTCCGGCGTACACGGCCACGGCACCGGCGACCTGCTGGACGCCGTCTGCGCCCACCTCAACTTTGAGGATGAGATCGAGGACGACGACGACCGCATCACGGTCGCGGTCATTGGCCGCCCTAATGTGGGCAAATCCAGCCTCATCAATCACATTTTGGGCGAAAACCGCCTCATCGTTGCCAACGAAGCCGGTACGACCCGCGACGCCATCGACACAATGGTCGAGAACAAGTACGGCAAGTTCATCTTTACCGATACCGCTGGTCTGCGCAAGCGCGGCAAGGTCGAGAGCGGTGTCGAGCGCTACAGCGTTCTGCGCAGCTTGGCCGCTGTCGAGCGCAGCCGCGTCTGCGTCATCATGATCGATGCCACCGTCGGCTTCACCGAGCAGGACTCCAAGGTCGCGGGCTACGCGCACGAGCAGGGCAAGGCCTGCATCATCGCTGTCAACAAGTGGGATGCCGTCGAAAAAGACAGCTACACGATGGACGCCATGCGCAAAAAGCTGGAGGAGGACTTCAGCTTCATGTCCTACGCGCCAATCATCTTCATCAGCGCCAAGACCGGCCAGCGCGTCGACAAGCTGTTCGAGACGATCCACTTCGTCGACATCCAGAACGGCACCCGTGTGCCCACCGGTGCGCTGAACGAGATGCTCGCCCGCGCTACTGCCAAGGTGCAGCCGCCGTCCGACAAGGGCAAGCGCCTGAAGGTATTCTATATCACCCAGATCTCGACCCGCCCGCCGACGTTCGTCTGCTTCGTCAACCAGAAAGCGCTGTTCCATTTCTCGTATCAGCGCTATTTGGAGAACCAGATCCGCGAGACGTTCGGCCTGACCGGCACCCCCATCAAGATGATTACCCGCGAGCACGGCGACGGCGCGGTCAAGGCAGGAAAGGTGTAATCCATGGTAAAAAATATCCTTCTGGCCTGCGTGCTGACCGCAGCAGGCGGTTACCTGCTGGGCAGCATCCTGTTCGGCGTGCTGATTTCCAAGGTCATGTACAACGATGATGTGCGCAACCACGGCAGCGGAAACGCCGGCATGACGAATGTTCTGCGCACCTACGGCAAGCTGCCTGCCGTGTTTACGACCATCGGCGATGTAGGTAAGAGCGTGGCGGCGGTCAACCTGGGGCGTTTCATCTTTGATGCGCTGCTCTCCGGCACGGGTGCGGCTTGGCAGAGTTCGCTTGACCCTGTCTGCGGCGCGTATCTGGCCGCCATCTTCTGCATGATCGGCCATAGCCGCCCTATTTTCTTCGGTTTCAAGGGCGGCAAGGGCGTGCTGGTCGGCGCGGGCGCGGCTCTCGCCACCGAGCCGCTCGTCTGCGCCGTGCTGCTGGGCATTTTCCTGATCGAAGTTGCTGCCACCCGCATCGTCTCGCTGGGCAGCATCATCATTGCTGCGCTGTACCCGGTGGGCACCCTCATCAACCTGATTGCCCGCGGCGCGAACGCCGCTACCATCGTGTTCAGCACGGTTTGCTGCGTCATCATGGCTGCTATGGTCATCTGGCTGCACCGTTCCAACATTGAACGCCTGAAAAACGGCACCGAATACCGTTTTGGACAAAAGAAGTAACCTGTCCCATTGACACCGTATGATTTTGGTCATGCGGTGTTTTTTGTACATTGAGTTCAACTGTGTTTATCCTTTATACTGAATACAGCCTTGCAGGTGATGTAAAATGACTAAATCGATCGAAGAAGTCTGGCCGCTTTTGCAGCAGCATCAGCGCGAAACCTTCTACACCGCAAAGGGCTTGCCCTTTTTCTACACGATCCGGGGCGGCGAACTTTTCGTCAACCGCCGCCGCAAATCCATTACGGTTTCGACGGTGGAACAGGCGCTGGAAAAAATTAGCGAGCTGGAAACCACAGGGATTGCCATTACCGGGCCGAAGAAAATCGGCTGTTACGGGGCAAGCTATCTGTACCCGGTGCTGTTGGCGCTGGACGTATTCACTGTGGGGCAGAGCGGACAGCCGCACCGTGTACCGACAAACTGTATAAAATCTATACAAAATCCCCCATGCGAGTGAAAAATAACTGTTGAAATACGGCGTATTCTGTTGTATACTTGGGATAGTTGATTACACGATGGGGGACGAGCGGTCATGAAAAACCTATATGATGCCGCCCGCCATCTTGTCTGGCTGACCCAGTTTGGTTTGTCCATCGTCATTCCGCCCACACTCTGCATTATGGGGGCGGTCTGGCTTCGGCGGCATTTTGCGCTGGGCGGCTGGGTCGTGGCGGTGGGCGTCGCCGTCGGCGTGCTGGCCGCCGTCAGCTGCCTGCGCAGTTCCTTGCAGGCGCTGGATCGGCAGGGAAAAGCCCCCAAGAAAAAGGAACCGCCGCCTGTCAACTTCAACCAACATTAGAAAGGGGAGTGTCCGTTGCAGAAACATCGGGACATTTTCGAGCAGACAGGCCGTCTGGCTGTAGCCGTCGCCCTCTGTATCGCCGCAATGCTGGCCGTCTACGCACTGGCCGGGCGGTTTGATAACGCCGTGCTCATCGGCGCGTTGGCGGGCTTCGTGCTGGCGATGGGCAACTTTCTCTCGCTGAGCATCACGGTGTCCAACGCCCTTGACCGCGCCGCGAACGGCGGCAGCCCGCAGAAGGCGCAGCTGGAGATACAGACCTCCAGTGTTGTGCGGCCAGTCGTACTCGTCATCATTTATATCCTGCTTTTCCGCGCAAAGCTGTGCGACCCCGTGGCGGCGATCTTGCCGCTGCTCTTCGCGCAGGTGTGCATCAAATTGATTGAATTTTTCCGCAAGGAACCCACTAAGGATAAAAAGGATGGTGATTCAACCCCATGAATGGCCCGAAAATCTACTTCACCATTCCGCTGTTCGGCGGCATCGGCATCACACAGACGACGGTCTCGTCGTTTGTTGTCATGCTGCTGCTTTGCATAGCGGCGGTCGTGCTGGGCAGTAACCTGCAAAAGCGGCCAAGCCGCCGTCAGGTGCTCGTCGAAAAAGGCGTGTCGATGCTCTATGACATGGTCGAAAGCACGATGGGCAAGCACAACAGTTATTGGACACCCTACATCGGCGCGCTGTTCCTCAGTTCCATCTGCGGTTCGTTTATCGGCATGACGGGCATCTTCCGCTCGTCGACGGCTGATTTGTCCACGACGGTGACTTGGGCGCTGATGACAAGCTTTATCTGCTGGGGCTGCTCCATCAAGCGCAACGGCGTCGGCGGCTGGCTGAAGGGCTTCACCGAGCCAATCGTCGTTATGACCCCGATGAACCTTGTTTCCGAGATCGCACAGCCGATCTCGATGGCGTTCCGTCACTTCGGCAACATTGCAGGCGGCAGCGTCCTGACAAGCCTTGTCTACTCGGCGCTGGCTACCGTCTCTGCGGCGGTGCTGGGGCTGGTTGGCAAAAGCGTCATTGTGGGCGTTCTCGTTCTGGCGGTCGGCGCGGCGCTGCTGTACAGCGGCGTCAAGACGAAAAAGCTGGCGCGCAAGATCTTCGGCATCGTTTTCGTCGTGACCGGCGCACTCTCCCTTTTGGGGCTGACAGGCGTACCATATCTGGAGGTCGGTGTCCCCGGCATCCTGAGCCTGTATTTCGATATTTTCTCCGGCGGCGTACAAGCCCTTGTCTTCAGCCTGTTGACAATGGTGTACGTGGGCAATGCCTGCCCGCCCCCGGAGGAAGCCTGAATCCGTATTTATTATTTAGGAGGATATTTCTATGGAAGCTGCAATCGTAAAAGCTGCCTGCGCGATCGGCGCTGGTATCGCAATGGGCTTTGGCGCCATCGGCCCGGCTGTCGGTGAAGGCAACGCCGTCGGCAAGGCTCTGGAGGGCATGGCTCGCCAGCCCGAAATGGCAAATGACCTGCGTACCAACATGATTCTGGGCTGCGCCATCACCGAGTCGACCGGCATTTACTCGCTGGTTATCGCGCTGCTGCTGCTCTTCGTGTTCTGATGAAACTGCCGGAAATGGAGGAATAGCTCATGACGGGCTTTGAAAGTTTTGTAGGCGTCAACCCGTGGACTGCGCTGTTTACCTTCTGCAATATGCTCATCACCTTTACTGTGCTGAAAAAATTCCTTTTCAAGCCGGTGAAGAAGATGATCGATGACCGCCAGCAGGAGATCGATACGATGTACGCCGACGCCGACGCTGCCAAGCAGAAGGCCGCCGATCTTGAAAAAGAGTACGCGGAGCATCTGCAGAGCATCAAGGACGAGCGCGACACCATGCTGCGTGAAGCGACCGCTCGCGCCCAGAAGCGCGAGGAAGAGATCGTGAACGAGGCAAAGGCCGAGGCTGCGTCCATCCGCGCGGCGGCGGAGGCTGACATCGCACAGGAACGCAAGAAGGCTGTCAATGACCTGAAAAACGAGATCGGCGGCATGGCTGTCGAGATCGCGGGCAAGGTCGTGGAGCGCGAGATCAAGGAGGCTGATCATCAGGCCTTGATCGATGAATTTATCCGGAATGTGGGGGATGCCTCATGACCGAGCTTGCGAAACGCTACGGCGGCAGCCTGTATGATCTGGCGGCAGAGGAAAACCTCACCGACCAGCTGATGCAGGAGCTGCAGACCGCAGTGGACAGCATCGAAGCCGAGCCGCAGTACCTGCGGCTGCTGGCGGCGCCCAGCGTCCCGAAAAAGGAGCGCTGCGCCCTGCTGGACAAGGCCTTCGAGGGTGCCCACCCGTACCTCGTTAACTTCCTCAAACTGCTGTGCGAGGAGGGCATGATTGCGGAGCTTCCCGGCGTGTTGCGCGCGTACCGTGACCGGTACAACGCAGACCACGATATTCTGGAAGTCACGGCGGTGTCGGCCATTGCGCTGACGGCGCCCACCCGCGAAAAGCTGCTGGCAAAATTGCAGATGATGACAGGCAAAAACATCGTCCTGACCGAGACCGTCGACCCTACCGTTCTGGGCGGGCTGCGCCTTGACTTGGGCGGTACGCGTCTGGACGGCACCGTGCAGCGCCATTTAGAGCGCCTGCGTGAAGAAATTGACGGTGCTACGCTTTAATATTGCACCCATTCTATAGATTGTGTGGTGAACCAAACAGTGCAACTGAAACCCGAACAAATCTCCCGCATCATCCGTTCCCAGATCAAGTACTACGAGAATGCCATTGAGCAGACCGAGACGGGCACGGTAACGATGGTGGGCGACGGTATTGCGCGTGCTGCGGGGCTTGACAACTGTATGGCCGGTGAACTGGTTCAGTTCGAGAGCGGTACCTACGGCATGGCGCAAAATCTGGAAGAAAACAGCGTCTCCATCGTCCTGCTTGGCGACGATGAGGGCATCAAGGAGGGCAGCACCATCAAGCGCACCGGCAAGGTCGTATCCGTGCCGGTGGGCGAGGGAATGATCGGCCGCGTTGTCAACGCGCTGGGTCAGCCCATCGATGGCAAAGGCCCCATCGAGGCCGCCGATTACCGCGCCATTGAGTCCCCGGCACCCGGCATCCTCGACCGCCAGCCCGTTAAACAGCCGCTGCAGACCGGCATCAAGGCCATCGACTCGATGATTCCCATCGGCCGCGGCCAGCGTGAGCTGATCATCGGCGACCGCCAGACCGGCAAGACGGTCATCGCGACCGATACCATCATCAACCAGAAGGGCAAGGATGTTTTGTGCATCTACGTTGCCATCGGCCAGAAGCGCTCCACCGTAGCGACGCTGGTCGAAAATCTGGAGAAAAACGGCGCTATGGCGTATACGACCATCGTCTGTGCCACCGCGTCGGAGCTGTCGCCGCTGCAGTATATCGCCCCCTACGCAGGCTGCGCTATGGGCGAATACTTCATGAACAAGGGCAGGCACGTCCTGATTATCTATGACGACCTGTCCAAGCACGCGGTCGCGTATCGTGCGCTTTCGCTGCTGATCCGTCGTCCACCGGGACGCGAGGCCTATCCCGGCGATGTCTTCTATCTGCACAGCCGTCTGCTGGAACGCGCGGCGAAGCTCAGCGACGCCAAGGGCGGCGGCTCTCTGACCGCACTGCCCATCATAGAGACGCAGGCGGGCGACGTTTCGGCGTATATTCCGACGAACGTCATTTCCATCACCGATGGCCAGATATTCTTGGAGACCGAGCTGTTCCACGCAGGCATCCGCCCTGCCGTCAACCCCGGCATCTCGGTTTCCCGTGTCGGCGGCAACGCCCAGATCAAGGCTATGAAGAAGGTCGCAGGTACGCTGAAGCTGATCTACTCCCAGTACCGCGAGCTGCAGGGCTTCGCCCAGTTCGGCTCTGATCTGGACGCCGATACCAAGGCACGTCTGGCACAGGGCGAGCGCATCGTCGAGGTGCTGAAGCAGGATCGCAACAGCCCCGTCGCCGTCGAAAAGCAGGTTGCCATCCTGTACGCGACGATCCACAGCTACCTTAAGGATGTGGCCGTCGCCGACATTGCCGAGTACGAGCAGCGCCTCTATGCCTATCTGGACGAAAACGTCACCGCCGCCGGGGTCATGGATACCATCCGCACCACCGGCGACCTGAAGCCGGAGACCGAAGAGCAGCTCAAGCAGGTGCTGGCCGACTTTACGGCGCAATTTCTGAAGGAAAAATAAACTGCAAAGGAGGTGCCGCCGATGGCCGGTTCCATGAAAGAAATCAAGCTGCGTATCCGAAGCGTCGAAAGCACCATGCAGATCACCAAGGCGATGGAGCTTGTTGCATCCAGCAAGCTGCGCCGTGCCAAGGAGCGCGTCGAGGGCAGCCGCCCCTATTTTGAGACGCTGTACCGCACGCTCTACGACATTGCCAACGCGGACTCGGATTTCGACAGCCCCTACCTCGCCAAGCGGGAGACGAACCGCCGCCTGTATATCGTCATCGCGGGCGACCGCGGGCTGGCGGGCGGCTACAACGCCAACATCCTGAAAGCCATCGATGCGGACGCCGCAGACGCCGAGTACTGCGTGCTGCCCATCGGCAAAAAGGCCGTCGAGCATTTCGAGCGCCGCAAGGCGAACGTCCTGACGACCGCCTTTGCCGAGGCCGGCGATTTGTCCGTCAGCGACTGCTTCGAGATTGCCCGCCTTGTCTGCCAGAAATTCTTGGCAGGGGAGTTTGACGAAATCCGCCTTGGTTTTACGCAATTTGTCTCTATGCTGACCCAGACTGCTACCGTGCTGCCCGTTTTGCCCTTCGATGCGCCGCGCCCGGAACCGGGCTACGAGCACGAGAGCCTGATGCTCTACGAGCCGGACAGCAAGGCTGTCTTTGATGCGATCATTCCAGAATATCTCGCCGGTGTCGTCTACGGTGCCTTGTGCGAGAGCGTTGCCAGTGAGCAGGGCGCGCGCCGCATGGCCATGGATGCCGCCACCAAGAATGCCGGTGAGATGATCGACCACCTGAACCTGTACTACAACCGCGCACGTCAGGCTGCCATCACTCAGGAGATCACTGAGATTGTGGCGGGCGCCGACGCGGAAAGTTAAGCTACAAAGCCCACTAAAGGAGTGTGTGCTATGCCAGAAAAACACATCGGAAAGGTCGTACAGGTCATGGGACCTGTACTGGACATCCGATTCAAGGACGGTGAACTGCCCGCCCTGCTGAATGCCATCGAGCTGGAAAACAACGGCAAGAAGCTGATTGTCGAGGTTGCCCAGCATGTCGGCGACAACGTCGTCCGCTGCATCGCGATGGCCGCCACCGACGGCCTTGTCCGCGGTGCGGAGGCAGTCGACACCGGCGAGCCCATCAAAGTCCCCGTCGGCGACGAGTGTCTCGGCCGCGTGTTCAACCTGCTGGGCGAGCCCGTCGACGAGCAGCCCGCGCCGGAAAACGCCGAACGCTGGCCGATCCATCGTTCCGCCCCCGCTTTTGATGAGCAGGAGTCCGCAACGGAGATCCTCGAAACCGGCATCAAGGTCGTCGACCTGATCTGCCCCTACGCCAAGGGCGGCAAGATCGGTCTGTTCGGCGGCGCAGGCGTCGGCAAGACGGTTCTGATTCAGGAGCTGATCTACAACATCGCCACCGCCCACAACGGCTATTCCGTCTTTACCGGCGTCGGCGAGCGCACCCGTGAGGGCAACGACCTCTACGGCGAAATGCGCGAGAGCGGCGTTCTGAACAAGACGGCTCTGGTCTACGGCCAGATGAACGAGCCGCCGGGAGCCCGTATGCGCGTCGCCCTGTCCGGCCTGACGATGGCGGAGTATTTCCGCGACGTCAAGCATCAGGATGTGCTGCTTTTCATTGACAACATCTTCCGCTTCACGCAGGCAGGCTCCGAGGTCTCGGCGCTGCTGGGTCGTATGCCCTCCGCCGTCGGCTACCAGCCCACGCTGGCAACCGAGATGGGCGCCCTGCAGGAGCGTATCACCTCCACCCGCAAGGGTTCCATCACGTCGGTGCAGGCCGTCTACGTCCCCGCGGACGACCTGACCGACCCCGCGCCCGCCACGACGTTCACCCATCTGGACGCCACCACGGTTCTGAGCCGTGATATCGCCTCGCAGGGCATCTACCCGGCTGTCGATCCGCTGGATTCGACCTCCCGTATCCTCTCGCCCGAAGTTGTCGGACAGGAGCACTACGAGGTTGCCCGCGCTGTCCAGCAGGTGCTGCAGCGCTACAAGGAGCTGCAGGATATCATCGCCATCATGGGTATGGACGAACTGTCCGAGGAGGACAAGATCACGGTTGCCCGCGCCCGCAAGGTGCAGCGCTTCCTGTCCCAGTCCTTCCACGTGGCAGAGCAGTTCACCGGTATGCCCGGCCAGTATGTGCCGCTGAAAGAGACCCTGCGCGGCTTCAAGATGATCCTGAACGGCGAGTGCGACAGCATCCCCGAAAGCTGCTTCCTGTTCGCCGGTACCATCGACGACGTGCTGGCGAAGGCCAAGCAGCAGTAAGGCGGTGGGAATATGGCAACTTTCCCGCTGAAGATCATGACGCCGGACGGCGTCGCCTTTGATGGCGAGGTCACGTCGGTGTCCTGCCGCACCATCAACGGTCAGGTGCAGCTGCTTGCCAAGCACATCGACTTCTGCACCGCGCTGGGCATGGGCGAAGCTCATATCAAGCTGGAGGATGGAACCGTTCGCCGCGCCGCCTGCATGGGCGGTATGCTCAGTATGATGCAGGGCGAATGTCATCTGCTGGCGACAACCTTTGAATGGGCGGACGCCATCGACACCGAGCGCGCCGCCCGCAGCAAGGCGCGCGCCGAGGAGACCCTCGCCCAGAAGAATCTCGACAAACGCGAGATGGAGCTGGCGGAAGCCCGCCTGAAACGCGCCCTCGTGCGCAGCAGCGTCGCAGCCCGCAAAGATATTTGAACGATAGCTCCCGCTATACGGCGGGGGCTTTTTGTTTGGAAATGCACGTTTCGGCGGAGGCAGCGTCCCGTCGCCCCCGCCGCTTGCCTTTTGCCCCCACACAAGCTATAATAGGGAACATGAATACTACAATCCTTTACATCATTATTATAAATCTCGTCGGTTTCGCACTGATGGGCATCGACAAGCACCGCGCCCGCGCGCGGCAGTGGCGCATCCCGGAAAAAATGCTCTTCGGCGCGGCACTGCTGGGCGGCAGCCTTGGCGCATGGGCGGGGATGTATGCATTCCGCCACAAAACAAAGCACTGGTATTTTGTGGTGGGCATGCCGCTGATCCTCGCCGCGCAGACTGCACTTTTGTTTTATTTTTACTTTTAATGCAAAGGGCACAAGAGTCGTTTTCAGACGGATTCTTTGATAAAAAATGCACAAACTTTACCTTGATATTTTATTAACTTTGTGAAATATTTTGCTTTTTTCGCCAATTTCGCACATATTTTGCGCAGTTTTGGAGCATTTCGCACATTTTCTTTGCATTTCAAAAAAAGGATGCTATAATAGCCGAGTAAGCGTTAAGCAGTCATGTACTGCATGAATACTGGGAGGTTGTCAGAGTATGTCCATTTTTGAGAATTTTGAGAAAAAGCTGCAGGCCGAGCCTAAGTCCATCGTCTTCACCGAGGGTACCGACGCCCGCATTCTGTCCGCCGCCAGCCGTCTGCTGGCAGGCAAGACCCTGAAGGTCATCCTGCTGGGCGAGACCGAGGCTGTCAAGAAGGCTGCCGCCGAGGGCAACTTTGACATCACCGGTGCCGAGATCATCGACCCCACCAACTACGCCGACTTTGACGCCATGGTCGCCAAGATGGTCGAGCTGCGCAAGGGCAAGATGACCGATGAGCAGTGCCGTGCTGCCCTGTCCAAGGGCAACTACTTCGGCACGATGCTCGTCAAGATGGGCAAGGCCGACTGCCTGCTGGGCGGCGCGACCTACTCCACCGCTGACACCGTCCGCCCCGCGCTGCAGCTCATCAAGTGCAAGCCCGGCATTAAGTCCGTCAGCTCCTGCTTCATTCTGATGCGTGGCGACGAGAGCATCGCCATGGGCGACTGCGCCATCAACATTGATCCCTCCGAGGACGAGATTGTCGAGTCCACCGTCGAGACCGCCCACACCGCCGAAATCTTCGGCATCGACCCCCGCGTCGCGCTGCTGTCCTACTCCACCAAGGGCTCCGGCAAGGGTGAGACTGTCGACAAGATGCGCAACGCCACCCTGCGCGTGCAGGAGGCTCACCCGGAGCTGAAGGTCGACGGCGAGCTGCAGTTTGACGCTGCCGTTGCCCCGGAGGTCGGCCAGCTGAAAGCCCCCGGCTCCAAGGTCGCCGGCTATGCCAACACCTTCATCTTCCCGAACATCAACGCCGGCAACATCGGCTACAAGATTGCCCAGCGTCTGGGCGGCTTCGAGGCCTACGGCCCCATCCTGCAGGGTCTGAATGCCCCCATTAATGACTTGTCCCGCGGCTGCAACGCCGAGGAGGTCTACAAGATGGCGCTGATCACCGCCGCGCTGATCTGAGGTAAAGCTCCTACATAAAAAAACGCCGCCCGCTGTGTGTACAGTGGGCGGCGGTTTTTATGTGGCGCGGGCGCATATGGAATGCGCCCCTACGTATCCCTATTACAATATATTCTGTAGGGGCGGATTCCATATCCGCCCGCAAAAACTGCCCGCCGCAAAAATGCGGCGGGCAGTTTCTATTTATCAATTACCAATCAATAATGCAGTTTCTCCGCATCCAGCTTTTCCAGCACCGGCAGCATGGCGGCGGCCTCGGCACGGGCGGCGATGGGATCCATCATCAGGTAGTTGCCGCACTCGACGGCGGACGCACCGGGAATTTCACCCTCGTACTCTGCCATCCACGCAAAGGCGCTGCGGGTCAGCTCCAGCGCTTCGGCGGGGGTCAGCCCGGTCGTCAGCAGGTAGAAGCCCGTCAGGCACCCCATGGGGCCAACATAGACGACGCCCTTGCTGAACTTGCTGTTGCGGGCGTAGGTGGCGAAAAGATGCTCAATGGTATGCGCGGCGGCGGGGGAAAGATAGCTGCCCTTGTTGGGCTGTTTCATCCGAATATCCCACGTCAGAATCTCGCCGTCCGCGCCGTCCTGCCGGGACAGGTACATGCCCGGCAGCAGCTTGGTATGGTCAACACAAAAACTTGCGATCCGTTCCATGGTTCTGCCTCACTTTGCCATGGCCTGCACAATGCCGCGCGCGCAGTCCATCGAGATCATCATGCCGTCCTTCAGCGTGCGGGTGGCATTCGTCGCACCGACGATGACCGCCTTGCCCAGCGTCAGGCCGACGATGGCGGAATGGCTGTTCGTGCCCGCTTCCTCGGTGATGATACCGGCGGCCTCGCGCATAAAGGGCAGCGTGTCGTTCGTGGTGAAAGGCACAACCAGAATCTGGCCGGGCTTGAACTTCTTGGACGCCTCGGCGGCGCTGCGGCAGACGCAGACCTCGCCCTTGGCGTTGTGGCTGCCGATGCCGACGCCTGCCAGCAGGGAATTGCCGACCATATGGACTTTGATCATGTTCGTCGTGCCGGAGATGCCAACAGGCACGCCCGCCGTCACAACGACGAGGTCGCCGTCCTGCACCAGCCCGGCGCTCTTGGCCTTCTCGACCGACATGCTGATGAGCTCATCGGTGGAGGTCGCATAGTCCATCAGCAGCGGGGTGACGCCGCGGTAGACGTTCAGCTGGCGGCGGGTCGTCTCGTCCAGCACACAGGCGATGATCTGGGTGTCGGGGCGGAAACGGCTCAGCAGGCGGGCGGTCTCGCCGCTCTTGGAGGCCGTGATGATGGCGGATGCGCCGATGTCGGTGGCGGTCGTGCAGGCCGCGTGACCGACGGCGGCGCTGACGTTCAGGCGGGAGGAATCGCCGCGGGAATGATGCACGAGGCTGTCGAAGTTGGAGTCTGCCTCCGTCGTCTCGGCGATGGTCGCCATGGCCTTCAGCGCCTCGACCGGGTACTTGCCCGCAGCAGTCTCGCCGGACAGCATGACCGCGCCGGTGCCGTCGTAGATGGCGTTCGCCACGTCGGTGATCTCGGCACGGGTGGGGCGGGGGTTCACGATCATCGAATCGAGCATCTGGGTCGCAGTGATGCAGATTTTGCCTGCGCTCATCGCACGGTCGATCAGGTTCTTCTGGATGGAGGGAATCTCGGCAAAGTCGATCTCGACGCCCATGTCGCCGCGGGCGACCATGATGCCGTCGGCCACCGTCAGAATTTCGTCGATGTTATCGATGCCCTCCTGATTCTCGATCTTGGCGATGATGCGAATTTTGGAGTTATGCTCGTCGAGGATATGGCGAATCTCCATAATATCCTGCGCGTTGCGGGCGAAGCTGGCCGAGATCAAATCGAAGCCCTGCTCGATGCCGAACAGAATGTCGCTGGTGTCGCGCTGGCTCATATACGGCATCGACAGATGCACACCGGGAACGTTGACGCCCTTCTTCGTCTTGATGGTGCCGTCGTTGCAGACGGTACATACGATGTCGGTGTCGCCGACTTCATCGATGTGCAGCTCGATCAGACCGTCGTCCAGCATGATGCGGCCGCCCGCCTTGACGTCGTGGGGCAGCTCCTTGTAGGTGATGGAGCAGATCTCGTTCGTGCCCTCGACATTGCGGGAGGTCAGGGTGAACTTCTGGCCGGTCGTCAGCTTCTCGACGCCGTTCTTGAACTCGCCCAGACGAATTTCGGGACCTTTGGTGTCCAGCATGGCGGCGATGGGCAGGTCAAGCTCCTGCGACAGGGCGCGCAGCTTGTCATAGCGGCCTTTGTGCTCCTCGTAGTCGCCATGCGAGAAGTTGAAGCGCGCGACATTCATGCCGTTTTCCATCAGCTGACGCAGAATGCCCGGCTTATCGGTGGACGGCCCCATAGTACAGACGATTTTGGTTTTACGCATACAATTTTGCCTCCGTCTTGGTTGACCCAAGTTTTATATACCTTTCCAAAATACAGCTGCATTATACACTAACCCAGCTGCGCAAACAAGTAGGGAACAGCAAAAGCGCAAGAATTTACAGGACTTTGATTGTGCCTTTACCTGTCGTTAAAAATCATACATTATCAAAGTACCCTGTGCAAGGAGTCTGCGGTGCTTTTACAATAATACTATTTTAACTCATTATACAGTATACGCCAAAAATCCGCGATTTGCAAGCCCGGATTTCATGTTTACTTTTTGAATCGTTTCCTGTATAATAGCGGTAAGCATACAATTCACTGTGATATATAGGAGAATCACTATGGCTAAACGTGTATTTCTGATCGTGCTGGACAGCTTCGGTGTCGGCGCTGAGCCGGACGCCCCGCTGTTTGGCGACGCCGGTACGAATACGCTGGGCGCGATTGCCGCCCACCCGAACTTCAAGGGCGACAACCTTGCCAAGCTTGGCATGTTCAATCTGGACGGCGTGACCTGCGGCACCCCCGCAGCCGCCCCCATCGGCAGCTTTGCCCGTCTGCGCGAGGCGAGCGCAGGCAAGGATACGACCATCGGCCACTGGGAAATCGCGGGTCTGCTGAGTGCGGAGCCGCTGCCCACCTTCCCGAACGGCTTCCCGCAGGAGGTGCTGGACGAGTTCACGGCCAAGACCGGGTACAAGGTGCTCTGCAATAAACCCTACTCCGGCACCGACGTCATCCGCGACTACGGCGAGGAGCACCTGAAAACCGGTGCGCTCATCGTCTACACCTCCGCCGACAGCGTCTTCCAGATCGCCGCGAACGAAGCCATCGTCCCCGTCGAAAAGCTGTATGAGATCTGCGCGCAGGCGCGCGAGATGCTCACCGGCAAGTACGGCGTCGGCCGCGTCATCGCCCGCCCGTTCGTAGGTGACTGCGCCGCCAACTTTACCCGCACACCGCGCCGCCACGACTACAGCTTGGTGCCGCCGCGCGATACGATGCTCGACGCCATTCAGGCCGCAGGCAAGCAGACCATCGGCGTCGGCAAGATTCACGACATCTTCGCGGGCAAGGGCATCGGCGAGACCATCCGCACCTCCGGCAACACCGAGGGGCTGCAGGTCACGCTGGACTTGGCCGACCGCGACTTCGAGGGGCTGGCCTTCGTCAACCTCGTCGACTTCGATATGCTGTACGGCCACCGCCGCGACGTGGCTGGCTACGCCGCCGCTGCCGCTGAGTTCAACGACTGGCTGCCCGGCTTTATGGCAAAGATGCGCCCCGGCGATATTCTGATGGTGACGGCCGACCACGGCTGCGACCCCAGCTACACCAAGACCACCGACCACACCCGCGAACATGTGCCGTTCCTGATCTACGGCGACGAGATCAAGCCGGGCATCAACCTGCACACCCGCTACAGCTTCGCCACGATCGCCGACACCGTCTGCAAGGCGCTGAACGTCGATTACTGCCCGGCGGGCTGCGGCGTCTACGATGAGATTGCCAAGTAAGGTGGGCGTACTGCTGCTGAACCTGCTGGCCGCCGCGCTGGTCGTCTACTCGCTCTCGCTTGTGTTTTTATCGAACTTCAACATGGGCAACCTCATGGTCTGGCTGCTGACAGCCTGCACCGTGGGGTACGCCGTGTTCCGCCTCCCGCTCCGCGCGTGGTTTTCTTCCGGCGTCGGGCGTGCTGCGCTTTGGGTGCTGGCTGTTTTGGCGGGCATCTATCTGGCTGTTGTCGCGTTTGTGGCGGTCAGCGGCTACACGAATCTGCCGACCGGGAATGAGCAGGTCGTCATTGTGCTGGGCGCAGGGCTGCACAAGGATAAGCCCAGCCGACTTTTGCAGTACCGCCTGAACAAAGCCTACGAGTTTGCCGCTGCCCACCCGGACACGCTTGTCATCACCAGCGGCGGGCAGGGGCGCGACGAGTGGGTGCCGGAAGGGGACGCCATGCGCGATTATCTGATTGCCAAGGGTCTGCCGCCGGAACGTGTCGTGGCCGAGAGCCGCTCGACCTCCACCGAAGAGAACTTCGCGTTCTCGCTGGCGATTATGCGGGAATACGGCTTTGACGAGACAACTCCTGTTGTCTATGTGTCGAACGCCTTCCACTGCTACCGCGCCGGAAAGTACGCTGCCATGGCAGGGCTGACCGACACGACCGAGCTGCCCGCTGCAACGCCATGGCGCAGTGCGCTGCCCTGTTACCTGCGGGAGACGCTGGCGCTGCTGTATTACTGGGTATTCAAGACCTCAGCCACCGGGCCGATGCATGCTATGGTCGGCCTGCTGGACATGAACAAAAATTTCTTTTACAAATAGGAGGGAACTGCCATGCAGATCCGCTATTATAAAGAGTACAGCCGTTTCCTGAACCGCTTTATGGAGTTCAAGGTCTACGGCCACGCCGGACGCCCCATCGTCATTTTCCCGTGCCAGAGCGGCCGCTTCTTCGATTGGGAAGACCGCAACATGTGCAACGCTGCCGCGCCGTGGATCGACAAGGGCGAGCTGCAGATTTTCACCGTGGACAGCATCGACCCTGAAAGCTGGGACAATCAGGGGCCTGCGCGCCCCCGCATCGAGATGCAGGAGCGTTGGTACAACTACCTGTGCGAGGAGTTCGTGCCCCGCCTGCTGGAGATCAACCGCGAAAACGGCGCAGATCACACCGGCCGCATCCTGACCGGCGGTGCCAGCATGGGCGGCGGCCACGCCGTCAACCTGTATCTGCGCCGTCCCGACCTCTTCAACGGGACGATTGCCCTCAGCGGCCTGTACTCCTCCCGCATGTTCTTCGGCGACTACATGGACGACCTCGTCTACCGCAACTCGCCCTGCGATTACATGCGCAACTTCCCGACGGATCACCCTTACATGAAGCTCTATGAAAAAGCCGACAAGTTCATCATGTGCTGCGGTCAGGGCGCGTGGGAGAACGACCTGCTGGCCTCCACGAAGGAGCTGCAGGACATCCTCGAAAGCAAGGGCATCCATCCCATCGTCGACATTTGGGGCACCGATGTTTCCCACGACTGGTATTGGTGGGAGAAGCAGTGGGTCTACTTCCTGCAGATGACCCTTGGCAATGCATAAAAATAAGGAATTGCTTATGGATTTCTGGCACGATGCCGCCGCGCAAAAGCGCTGGCTGCGCCGTTTTGCTCTGCTGATCGGGCTGCTGCTGGTGCCGGTGTTTGTGCTGGCCGCTTTCGCGCGCCCGTCGGCGGACGATTTCATCTACGCCGCCCGCACCCACGCTGTCATTCAGCAGTACGGCTTTGACCTGCCGCGCCTGCTGAAAGCTGCGTGGGACACGAACGTCTACTATTATGAAAATTGGCAGGGACTGTACGTCTCCGGCTTTACGCTGGCGTTCCAGCCCGCCATCTTCGGCAACAAGTGGTACGGCTTCACGATCATTTGCGTGCTGCTGCCGCTGTTCTTCTGCCTGTACGCGCTGGCGCGGTGCGTTGTGCTGCGCCTTGCCCCTGCGCAAAAGCGGCTGCCGTGGGCGCTGGCGCTGCTGCTGACCTTTGCCTTTATCGAGGGGATGCCCGCCCCGGTTGAGGGGCTGTACTGGTTCAACGGCGCCATGAACTACCTGCCGTACTTTTCGCTGGCCGTGCTGAACGCAGGGCTGGCGTTCGCGCTCTGCTTCCGCACACAGCTGGGGCGGGGCGAAATTGCGCTGTTTATCGCGGCGGGCTGTCTTTCGAGCCTTGTCATCGGCGGCGGGCATCAGGTGGCGGGGCTGTTGAACGCCCTCGTCCTGCTGCTGGCTACGGTGCTCTGCGCGCGGCGGCGCAATTTCTGCCAGCTGCCCGCGTTTTTGGCCGCCGCCGCGGGGCTGCTCGTCAATGTGCTTGCCCCCGGTACGCGAGTGCGCACCTCCGGCTTTGCCGGGGCGGGACTGATCGAGGCCACCGTCAAGAGCTTCATCCTCGCTGCAATGGAGTGGATCCGCTGGCTCGATGTGCCGCTGCTCTGCCTGCTGGCACTGTTGGCACTGCCGCTGCTTCACCTTGCCCGCAGCACCGTGCTGCCGGACAGGGTGTTCCGCCGCCCGTGGCTGGGCGCGGCGGTGACGTTTGTGCTGATGTGGGCGATGATTTTTCTGCCGTCCTACACGATGGGCGGCATCGGCGCGGGGCGGCTGTTGAATGTCGTCTGGATGACCTTTGTGCTGGGGCTTGCCGCGACCGAGCTGCTGCTGCTCGGCTGGCTGGAACGTGTGCGTGGTATCTCGCTGCACGGCGTTGAGGCATTCTGCCGCTGCCACGCAAAACAGTTGCCGCTGGCGGCAGGCTGTATGCTCGTGTTGATGGCCTGCATCGGCAGCCACACGGTCAAGGAAGGGCAGGACAGTTACTTCGCCACGAGTCTGGAAGCTGCCTATGAGCTGGCCGACGGGCAGGCGACGCACTATGCTGCCGTCCTCGACGAGCGCGAAGCCATCCTGACCGACGAGAGCCGGACTGACGTCACGATCCGCCCGCTGAACGAGGACGAGCGCCCGTGGCTGCTCTACTACACTGACGTAAAGCCCGGCCCCGATATGTGGGGGCTGACGCCCTATTTCTGCAAGCAGTCCGTGACGATCGCGGACTATCAGTGACCTTTACCCCTGCCTTGGCGCAGGGGTTTTGCACGGCCGCATTTCCTATCGCTGCGGTAGGAAACCGCGTCGAACCGTTTTTAAAAGAGGCAACCCATGATCTATCTTGACTATTCTGCCAACACCCCGGCAGATCCCGCCGTCCTCGACGCCTACGTGGCGGCCGAGCGGCGTTATATCGCCAATCCAAACTCCACCCACATTGCCGGGCAGGAAGCGCGCGCCGAAATGGAGCGCGTGACGTCCTCGATTGCCGCGCACCTTGGTGTGCAGCCCGCCGAAATTATCTACACCTCCGGCGCGAGCGAGGCCAACAACCTTGCTGTCAAGGGCATCGCGCAGGCATCGCGGCACATCGGCAAGCACATCATCTCGACTCAGCTGGAGCATTCCTCGGTCGGCGCGTCGCTGTCGGTGCTGCAAAATCAGGGGTATGAAATCGACCTGCTGAACATCAACCGCGACGGTCGGGTAGACCTCGATCAACTGCGGGAATTGATGCGCGACGATACGATTCTTGTCGCTGTCTGCGCCGTGGACAGCGAGTTGGGCACGATCCAGCCGATTCAGGAAATTGCTGAGATCGTCAAGCCGTACCCCGGCTGCCGCCTGCACGTCGACGCAACGCAGGCCGTCGGCAAGACCGATCTGTGGATGGACGGCGTCGACACGATGAGCTTCACTGCCCACAAATTCTACGGTGTCAACGGCATCGGCGCGCTATACAAGCGGCGTGGCCTTGTCATCGAGCCGCAGATTTCCGGCGGTGCCAGCACGACGATCTACCGCAGCGGCACCCCGACACTGGGGTTGGCCGTCAGTCTGGACGCCGCCCTGACAAAGGCGTTGGACGAGCAGGCCGCCCGCACGGCACATGTGCAGGTATTGCACGATCGGCTTCTGGCCGCACTGCGCGGCTACAGCCTTGTGCGCGTCAACAGCCCGGAGCACGCCGTGCCGCACATTTTGAACGTCAGCGTCACCGGTGTCAAGGGCACGCGGTTCCAGCAGACACTCAGCGAGCGCGGCGTCTGTGTCTCGGTCAAGTCCGCCTGCTCGTCGGACGGGATGCCGTCCAAGGCAGTCTTTGCCGTCAGCCGCGACCGCCGTAACGCGTTGTCCAGCTGGCGCATCAGCCTGAGCCACCTGACGACCGAGGATGAGATCGAAAGTTTTCTGCAAGCCTTCGACGCCTGTTACAAAACTCTGACGAATAAGGAGAATTGACCGTTGGAACGCCAATTAGAGACCTATCAAAAAATCGAACGCAGCATTATCAAAAAGTTTCGCAAGCAACTGTGGACGCCCTTCATCGTGGCGGTCAAGCGGTACGAGCTGATCCAAGCAGGGGATAAGATCGCAGTCTGCATCTCCGGCGGCAAGGACTCGATGCTGATGGCAAAGCTGCTGCAGGAGCTGCATCGCCACAGCGAAGTGCCGTTTGAGCTGGTCTTCCTCGTGATGGATCCCGGCTATAATGAGATCAACCGCCAGAAGATCGAGAGCAACGCCGCGTTGTTGCACATTCCCATTACGATATTTGAGACGAATATCTTCGATGTTGCAAACAACAGCGACAAGTCGCCCTGCTACCTCTGCGCCCGGATGCGCCGCGGTCACCTGTACAAAAAGGCGCAGGAACTGGGCTGCAATAAAATCGCGCTGGGGCACCACTTCAACGATGTCATTGAAACGACAGTCATGAGCATGTTCTACGGCTCGCAGATGCAGGCCATGCCGCCGAAGCTGCACAGCACAAATTTTCCCGGCATGACGCTGATCCGCCCGATGTACTGCATCCGAGAGGACGACATTATCGCGTGGCGGCGATATAACGACTTGGAATTTATCCAGTGCGCCTGCCGCTTTACCGAGGTCTGCACGATCTGCGACAACGGGGGCGGCGGCTCGAAGCGGCAGGAGGTCAAAGTTCTGCTGCGCCGCCTGATGCGCGATAACCCGAATATCGAGAACAGCATCTTCCGCAGCATCCATTCGGTCGCCTTGGACACCATGGTCGGCTACAAAACCGAGGGCGTCGAACATTCCTTCTTGGAGCGATTTGACAGGGTTGAGGAAGAGCTGAAAACAAAAAAGGCTTCCCCAGAGAGGGAAGCTGTCCGCGAAGCGGACTGATGCGGGGCAAACTTGCCGCAATAACCCATTTCTGGGCAACTGCTGTATCTCCGCCCCCTCATCCGGCCTCGCTGCGCTCATCCACCTTCCCCCTTTAGGGGAAGGCTTTTTTATTACCACTGCCTCCTATATTCCCCCGGCGTCGCGCCCTCCACCTTCTTGAACATCCTCGAAAAATAATTGGCGTCGTTCATTCCGCATTCCTGCGCGATGGCCTCGATGCTTTTGTCGCTGAACCGCAGCAGCCGCTTGGCCTGCGTGATGCGCTGCTGCATCAAATACCCGGTGACCGTCTGGCCGAACTGCTCCTTAAACACGCGGGTCAGATAAAACTTATTGATATAAAACCGCTCCGCCAGTGCGTCCAGCGTGATTTTCTCGGCAAAATGCGCGTCAAGATAGTCTTTGATCTCCTGCAAATTCTGCCGCTTCGTGCCGGTGGCGCGGGCAGCGTCGGGGTGCCAGCTCTCCTGCATCAACAGCGTCAGCAGCGCGATGAGCTTCTCGTAAATCTGCATATCACGGACATAGGCGTCGGAATCCGCCAAGCCGTACAGCGTATCCAGCAATTGCAGATAGGGCGCACTGTCCTCGGCGTGGAAGCTCGGCTGGCCGCCGCGCTCCTGATATTTTTTGTAGATAGCGGCCATGTTCGGCCCGTAAAAATGCACCCACCGCAGCTGCCACAGGTCGCGGCCGGTGTAATGGCGGTAGGGGCGGCGGCAGTCAAGAAAGACGCAGTCCCCGGCGTGCAGCACGCGGGTCGAGCCCTCGTATTCCAGCGTGCCGCTGCCGCTCTCCACCACAAAAAACAGGTAGGACGGCAGCCCCTGCCGGGTACTGGCGTGGGGGCTGCGCGCCTGTAAGCGGCCAACCTCCTGCAAATGCACCAGACTTGCCCGCGCGAAGGGGGACGGCGTGTAAATAATGCGGCGCGAATGCACCAGTTTGCCGTCAAACAAGGGGGTATCCATTTTCGTGCTCACTTCCTTTTCCGCCAGTATATCAAAAAAGTCAAGATAATGCTAGTCTTTTGCAAGATTTCCCCTGCAAAACTGCCAAAATGTACGGTAGAATAGCGACTATAGGCAGAATCTCCGCGCAGATCCCTGCGCAAGATACCCAAACGAAAGGGAATATACCACTATGAAAAAAGCATTGATCACCGGCGTTACCGGGCAGGACGGCAGCTATCTGGCCGAGTTCCTGCTGGAAAAGGGCTATGACGTCCATGGCGTTATCCGCCGTTCCTCCGTTGACTACCGCGAGCGCATCTCTCATCTGGAGGGTCACCCGCACTTCCACCTGCACTACGGCGACCTCAGCGACTCAATGAGCATTTTGTCTGTCGTCAGCACGGTGCGCCCCGACGAAATCTACAACCTCGCCGCACAGAGCCACGTGCAGGTCAGCTTTGACGTGCCGGAATTCACTGCCGACGTCGACGCCACCGGTGTGCTGCGTGTGCTGGAGGCGGTGCGCCTCTGCGGCTTGAAGGACACCTGCCGCATCTATCAGGCCTCCACGTCCGAGCTGTACGGCAAGGTCGAGGAGGTGCCCCAGAACGAGAACACCCCCTTCCACCCCTACAGTCCCTACGCCGTCGCCAAGCAGTACGGCTTCTGGATCGTCAAGGAATACCGCGAGGCCTACGGCATGTTCTGCTGCTCCGGCATTCTGTTCAACCATGAATCCGAGCGCCGCGGCGAGACCTTCGTCACCCGCAAGATCACGCTGGCCGCTGCCCGTATCGCGCAGGGCAAGCAGGATAAGCTCTATCTCGGCAACCTGTCCAGCCTGCGCGACTGGGGCTATGCCAAGGATTACGTCGAGTGCATGTGGCTGATCCTGCAGAACAAAACGCCGGAGGATTTCGTCATTGCCACCGGCGAGCAGCACTCTGTCCGTGAGTTCTGCCAGCTGGCCTTCCACGACGTCGGCATTGAGCTGGAATTTGTCGGCGAGGGCATGGACGAGAAAGGCATCGACAAGGCCACGGGCAAGACCGTCATCAAGGTCAGCCCCGATTTCTACCGCCCGACCGACGTCGTCAACCTCTGGGGCGACCCCAGCAAGGCGCGGCGTGAGCTGGGCTGGAATCCGACGAAGACGACCTTCGAGCAGCTCGTCAAGATCATGGTCGACCACGACATGAAGAAGGTCGCCGTCGAGCGCGCCGAGGAGCATATCCAGACGAACCTTGCCGAGTATCTGGAAAAAGGCGTCATCAAATAATTTCATCAAAAGAAGGTACCAATCATGATGGAAAAGAATGCAAAAATCTATGTGGCCGGTCATCGCGGCATGGTGGGCTCTGCCATCGTGCGTGAGCTGCAGCGCCAAGGCTACACGAATATCATCACCCGCACCCACAAAGAGCTTGACCTCTGCCGTCAGGCGGACGTCGAAAAATTCTTTGCCGAGGAAAAGCCCGACTATGTCTTCCTCGCGGCGGCCAAGGTCGGCGGCATCGTCGCCAATCAGGAGGCGCTGGCTGATTTCATGTGGTTCAATATGACGCTGGAAATGAACGTCATCCACTCGGCATGGCAGAACGGCTGCAAGAAGCTGGAATTTTTGGGCTCCTCCTGCATTTACCCCCGCATGGCGCCCCAGCCGATGCAGGAAAGCTGCCTGCTGACCTCGGAACTGGAAAAGACGAACGAGGCCTACGCGCTGGCGAAAATCAGCGGCCTGAAATATTGCGAATTCTTAAACCGCCAGTACGGCACCGATTACATCAGCGTCATGCCGACGAACCTCTACGGCCCCAACGATAACTACCACCCGACCCACAGCCATGTCGTCCCGGCGCTGATCCGCCGCTTCCACGAGGCGAAGGTCAACGGCGTCGACACCGTCACCTGCTGGGGCGACGGCAGCCCGCTGCGAGAGTTTTTGTACGTCGACGACCTCGCGAACCTCTGCGTTTTCCTGATGAACCACTACTCCGGCAACGAGACCGTCAACGCGGGTACCGGTAAGGAGCTGACGATCAAAGAGCTGACCGAGCTGGTCGCCAAGGTCGTGGGCTACACCGGTAAGATCGAGTGGGATACCTCGAAGCCCAACGGAACACCCCGCAAGCTGCTGGATGTCAGCAAGGCAACAAAGCTCGGCTGGACGTACAAAACCGAGCTGGAGGACGGCCTGCGCCTGTCCTATGAGGACTTCCTGAATAACCCGATGCGCGCCGAGCGCTGAAAGGAAACGCCATGAATATCATCCTGCTGTCCGGCGGCTCCGGCAAGCGCCTGTGGCCGCTGTCGAACGACATCCGTTCCAAGCAGTTCATCAAAATCTTCAAGACCGCTGACGGCTACGAGTCAATGGTGCAGCGCGTCTACCGCCAGATCAAGGAGGTCGACGCTGACGCCAACGTGACGATCGCCACCAGCAAGACGCAGGTGTCGTCCATCCATAACCAGCTGGGCAATTCGGTGGGCGTCTGCGTCGAGCCGTGCCGCCGCGACACATTCCCGGCCATCGCGCTGGCAACGGCCTACCTGCACAATGTCATGGGTGTCGGTCTTGACGACGCTGTCGTCGTCTGTCCGGTCGACCCCTACGTCAACAACGACTATTTCGCCGCACTGAAAACTCTGTCCGATTTGGCCGAGCAGGGGAACGCGAACCTCTCGCTCATGGGCATCGAGCCGACCTATCCCAGCGAGAAGTACGGCTACATCATCCCGCAGAGCGCCGACGCCGTCAGCCCGGTCAAAACCTTCAAGGAAAAGCCCGACACGGCCACCGCTGAAAAGTATATCACGCAAGGCGCACTCTGGAACGGCGGTGTCTTTGCCTACAGGCTGGGCTATGTGCTCGCCAAGGCGCACGAGCTCATTGATTTCGCCGACTATCAAGACCTGTTCAACAAGTACGAGACGCTGAAAAAGATCAGCTTCGATTACGCGGTCGTTGAGAACGAGCCGAAGATCCAAGTCATGCGCTTTGCCGGGCAGTGGAAAGACATGGGTACGTGGAACACCCTGACCGAGGCGATGGAGGAGCCGAGCATCGGCAAAGCCATGCTGAACGAGACCTGTCAGAACGTCCACGTGCTGAACGAGCTGGACGTGCCGGTGCTCTGCATGGGGCTGAAGGATGTCGTCGTCTCGGCCAGCCCGGAGGGCATTCTCGTCTCCGACAAGGAGCAGTCCAGCTATATCAAGCCCTATGTCGACAACATCCACCAGCAGATCATGTTTGCCGAAAAGTCGTGGGGCTCCTTCCGTGTGCTGGATGTCGAGGATGCAAGCCTGACGATCAAAATCACCCTCAACCCCGGCCACGGCATGAACTACCACAGCCACGAGAACCGCGACGAGGTCTGGACGATCATCTCCGGCACAGGGCACGCCGTTCTGGACGGCGAGACGAAGCCCGTCAAGGCAGGAGACATCCTGACGATGAAAGCAGGCTGCAAGCACACGATCTTCGCTGATACCGAGCTGAAGATCATCGAGGTGCAGCTGGGCGAAGCCATCAGCGTCGAGGATAAGCAGAAGTATCCCTTGCCGCAGGCTTGACAGCCGGAAAGATTCGCGCTATACTAGATTAGTATTCGCAAAACACAGCGACGGAGAAAGTATGCGCAGAGCGTTTTAGGCAAGAGAGGGCGGTCACCGGCTGCAAGCCGCCTGTAAAGCCTCTGCGGGGAAGTTCGCTCCTGAGTGGTGCGCGGGAAAGGCCAAGGCTGAGTAGTGCGCAACGGCTCTGCACCGTTACCGGCAGCAAAGAGTGCCGCTTTTTTTCAAGGCGGAACACGGGTGGTACCGCGGAGAATTGTAGTTACAAGGCTTCGTCCCTGATTATCGACAGGGACGAAGCCTTTTTGTTTTGGCTTTTTCCCGCATCAAGCAGAGGTGTACTATGGAAGAAAAAATCAAAGAACTGCGCACTGCCATTGAGCAGGCCGGCGCAGCCGTCACCGACAAAGCCCAGCTTTCGGACTTCTGGCAGAAGTACCTGAGCAAGAACGGCGAGGTCGCAGGCCTGACGAAGAGCCTGCGCGACGTTCCCAAGGAGGAGCGTCCCGCCGTCGGCAAGACCATCAACGAGTTCAAGCAGTGGGCAGAGGCACAGTACCAGACCCTGTCTGAGCAGGTCGAGAAGGCCGCCTTGGAGGCACGCAATGCTGCCGAGACCGTCGACATCACGATGCCCGCGAAGATCCGCAAGACCGGCAGCCTGCACCCCATCACCCTCGTCAAGAACGAGATCATCGACGTCTTTGCCGGGATGGGCTTTGAAATTTACGAAGGCCCCGAAATCGAAGACGACGACCACAACTTCACCCGTCTGAACGTGCCGAAGAATCACCCCGCCCGCGACATGCAGGATACGTTCTATGTCGCCGACGACATCGTGCTGCGCACCCAGACCAGCGGCGGCCAGATTCGCGTCATGGACATGGAAAAGCCCCCCATCAAGGTGCTGGTGCCCGGCCGCGTGTTCCGTTCCGACTCCGACGCGACCCACTCCCCGATGTTTCACCAGATGGAAGGCCTCGTCGTCGACAAGGGCATCACGCTCTGCGACCTGCAGGGCATGCTGGATAAGTTCGTGCAGGCTCTGTTCGGCGCGGACGTCAAGACCCGCCTGCGTCCTTCCTACTTCCCGTTCACCGAGCCCAGCGTCGAGGTCGACGTCTCCTGCTTCGAGTGCGGCGGCAAGGGCTGCCCGCTGTGCAAGCACACCGGCTGGATCGAAGTCCTCGGCGCAGGCGTCGTGCACCACAGTGTGCTGGAAAACTGCGGCATCGATCCCAACGTCTACTCCGGCTTCGCATTCGGCATCGGCATCGAGCGTATCGCCATGCTGAAATACGGCATCAATAACATCGGCTTGATGTTTGAAAACGATCTGCGCTTCTTGAAGCAGTTCGAGGATTGACAGGGGAGGAGTTCAGAGTATGAAAGTACCGTTCAGCTGGTTAAAGCAATATGTTGACATCGACGTCACCGCGCAGGAACTGGAGGATAAGCTCTTCGGCTGCGGCTTTGAGGTCGAGGAACTTATCGACCTCGGCGGCGAGATTTCCAAGGTTGTCGTCGGTGTCGTGACCGAGTGTACCCCGCAGGAGGGCACCCACCTGCACATCTGCAAGGTTGACTGCGGCGACTACGGCCATGATATTCAGATCTCCACCGGCGCGCCCAATGTCTACGCCGGTATGCACACCGCCGCCGCCCTCGATGGCTCAACGCTGCCCGGCGGCATCAAGATCAAGGCAAAGCCGCTGATGGGCGTCGAGTCCAACGGCATGCTGTGCAGCGGTGAGGAGTTGGGTCTGAATGACGACCTGTACCCCGGCGCAGAAGTCTACGGCCTGCTCGACCTGCCGAAGGACACCGTCCCCGGCACGCCGATTCAGGAGGTCGTCGGCCTTGACGACTACATCTTCGACATCTCCATCACCGCCAACCGCGCCGACTGCCAGAGCGTTCTCGGCATTGCGCGCGAGGTCGCGGCGGTGTTGAACAAGCCCCTGAAGATGCCCGCCGCCGACTACACGGTCAGCGACTACGTTGACCCGCGCCTCTCCATCAGCGTTGAGGCCACTGACCTGTGCCCGCGCTACATCGGACACTATGTCCGCAACATCACGCCGGGCGAATCCCCGCGCTGGATGAAGCGTCAGCTGGCACTCTGCGGCCTGCGCAGCATCTCCAACGTCGTCGACATCACGAACTACGTCATGCTGGAAATCGGCCAGCCCATGCACGCTTTCGACATGGATACGCTGGAAAGCTGCCAGATCCTCGTCCGCCGCGCCAAGGACGGCGAGAAGATCACGACCCTTGACGAGAAGGAATTCACCCTGACGCCGAACAACCTCGTCATCTGCGACGGCTCCAAGCCCGTCGCGCTGGCAGGCGTCATGGGCGGTTTGAACAGCGAAATCAAGGATACCACGACCCAACTGCTCTTCGAGAGCGCTAAGTTCGCCCGTGACAACATCCGCAAGACCGCCCGCGGCCTCGGCCAGAACACCGACGCTTCAAGCCACTACGAGAAGGGCATCTCTGAGTACACGACCGAGCTGGGCATGGCGCGTGCGCTGCACCTGATTCAGGAATTGGGCTGCGGCGAGGTTACCTCTACCCACTTTGACTGCTCCGCCGGTGCCCCGCGCGAGGGCAAGCATTTCACAGCCAAGATCAGCGGCATCAACGCGATCTTGGGCATCACGGTGCCCACCGACGCCATCCTCGACATCCTGAACCGCCTGCAGTTCGAGGTAAAGCTCGAAGCCGACGGCGACACGATGCAGGTCGTTGCGCCCCGCTGGCGCGAGGACATCGAGGTCGGTGAGCCTGACCTCGCCGAGGAGGTCATCCGCGAGTACGGCTACGACCACATCGTGCCCACCTTCCTGAAGGCTGCCACCGTCACCACCGGCGGCCTGACCGCCGAGCAGAAGGCGCAGGCCAAGGCCAAGCGCACGATGTGCGCACAGGGCTTCTACGAGGCTGAAACGCTGGCCTTCTACGCCGACGCCGACCTCGACATGCTCCACATCGCCGCCGACGCGCCGGAGCGCAATGTCATTCGCATCCTGAACCCGATCTCCTCGCACCTGACGATCATGCGTTCGCTGCTGGCACCGTCCCTGCTGAACGTTGTCGTCGACAACCTGCGCAAGGGCAATGCCGAAGGCCGTCTGTTCGAACTGTCCAACATCTATATCCCGAAGCAGCAGCCCGTCACCGAGCTGCCGGAGGAGCGCCTGCATCTGGGCTTCGCCGCGTGGGGCAAGGATGAGGATTTCTTCGCCGTCAAGGGCGCTGTCGAGAGCTTCGGCGCGGCGTTCGGCGTCGAGCTAACCGTCGAGCGTGCAACCGACGTCGCTTGGCTGCACCCCGGCATTGCTGCTTACATCCTGTGCAAGGGTGAGCGCGTCGGCGTCTTCGGCAAGCTGGCGAACGACGTCACCAGCGAGCTGAAGCTGCCCAAGGACAGCCGCGCGAACCTGAACATTTATCTCGGCGAGATCGACTGGGTTGCCTTCCACGCCCTCGTACCCGCCGCCATCCGCTACCAGCCTATCCCGGAGTTTGCCCCCGTGCAGCGTGACCTCGCACTTGTCGCACCGGAGAGCATGGAGTGCGGCAACCTCGTCACCGAGATGCAGCGCGCCTGCAAGCAGCTGACGAAGGTCGAGCTGTTCGACATCTACCGCGGTGAAAAGCTCGGTGCTGGCAAGAAGAGCATGGCGTTCAGCCTGTCCTTCCAGTCCGGCGACAAGCCCCTGACCCCCGATGAGATCGACCGCTTCGTCAAGAAGATTCTTGGCAACCTGAAATTCAAGCTCGGCATCGAGATCCGCGAGTAATTTTTCATAAAAACGCCCTGTGCACACCGCGCCGGGCGTTTTTTGTATTGTTTCGCTTGCATTTTTACTGGAACCGTCGTATAGTAAAAAGAGATTTTACCGAAACCGATACAGGAGAACCGCTATGGCTAAGATTCACCGCAGCGACGCACCGCAGCGCCCCGTCGCCAACCCCTACAGCACCGCAACTCTGCCGGAAATTCCCGTGCAGGAAAAGCCCGCCGAATTCTACGATCAGGATCATGACGAGGAATTTGAGGAGCGCACGCATAAAAAGCACCCCAAAAAGAAAAAGCAGAAGGCAAGCCTTGGCTACACCATCGCGATGGTCGTCTTCGGCGCGATCTTCCTCGTCAGCGCCGGGCTGCTTGTCAAGCGCTTTATCGACGACAAAAAGACCGAAAGCGAGTTTGCCGATCTGCAGTCGATGATCGACACATCGGCTACTGCCGCGCCCGACGCCACCGGCGAGGACGTCAACCCCAACAGCGCCAAGTTCGCCGCCCTGCGCGACAAGAACGCCGACTTCATCGGCTGGATCTCGATTGACGGCACGAACCTCGATTTCCCGGTCATGTACGCGCCGGACAACAAGGACTTCTACCTGCGCCACGACTTTGACAAAAACTACAGTGTCTACGGCGTGCCGTACCTCGACGAGAAGACCACCCTCGGTGCGAACGACCAGAGCGACAACTTCATCATCTACGGCCACAACATGAAGACCGGCACGATCTTCGGCTGCCTGACCGAGTACAAGAAGGCGTCCTACTATCAGGAACACCCTTACATAGAGTTTGACACCGTCTACGGCGACGCCAAGTACGAGGTGTTCGGCGCGTTTGCCATCGACGTCGTCAATGACACGTCCTTCGTCTACAACCAGTACGTCGATATGGACGAGGACACCTATAACGCCTATGTCGACGAGGTGCTTTCCCGCAGCGACGTCGACACCGGCATCCGCCCGACTTACGGCGAGCAGCTGTTGACGCTGTCCACCTGCGAGTATTCGTCCGACAACGGCCGCTATGTCGTGGTAGCGCACCGCGTGGGATCTTAAGAAAAGCAGAAATCCGGCTGCATAACTTAACTTTCTTTTGCAACCAGCAGGGAAGTGCAGCTAAAATCCGTTTTGCACTTGCTATTCTTCGCAAAGTATGCTATGCTAATAAACGCGCGAACGCTTTTGAAAGTTTTTACTATGGTGTAAGAAACCGGAAAGGGAGAATGCGCAGCGGGCAGCCGTAGCCCTTGACGGCTGCCCGTTTTTGTTTTTGTGTGGCACACACCTTAACAAAATGTTGGCAAAGCTATGGACATTTTGCGGCAAATCGCATATACTATAAAAGTATTTTGCTTTTATCCGATGAAGTGGGAAGTATAGAAACTTACCGTTACAGTAAGGGAGGACACCCGTTATGTGTGGAATCGTTGGATTTACCGGTGCGGCACAGGCTGCGCCCATTCTTCTTGACGGACTGGCAAAGCTGGAATATCGCGGCTATGATTCCGCCGGTGTTGCCGTGCAGAACGCCGCCGGAAAAATCGAGATCGTCAAGGCCAAAGGCCGCCTGAAGGTTCTCAGCGAGATGACCGACGGCGGCAGTGCCATGCCCGGCAGCTGCGGCATCGGCCACACCCGCTGGGCGACCCACGGCGAGCCGTCTGTCGTCAACGCGCACCCTCATTATTCCCGCGATCAGAAGATCGCCGTCGTGCACAACGGCATCATTGAGAACTATCAGGAGATCAAGGAACGTCTCATCAACAAGGGCTTCGACTTCATCTCCCAGACCGACACAGAGGTCGTCGCGCAGCTGCTCGACTACTACTACACCGGCGAGTCCGCTGGCAACGCGCTGGACGCCATCACCCGCATGATGCTGCATGTGCGCGGCTCCTACGCGCTGGGCGTGCTGTTTGCCGACGAGCCGGGCGTCATCTACGCCGTGCGCAAGGACAGCCCGCTGATCGTCGGCAAGTGCGAGGACGGCGCAATCATCGCTTCCGACGTGCCCGCGTTGCTCAAGTACACTCGCACCGTCTACTACATTGACAATATGGAGATCGCGCGCCTGACGCCCGACTCCATCGAGTTCTTCAACGTCGACAAGGAGCCCATCACCCGCGAGTCCACCACGATCGAATGGGACGCCGAGGCAGCCGAAAAGGGCGGCTACGAGCACTTCATGATGAAGGAGATCTACGAGCAGCCCGCCGCCGTGCGCGACACGATCTCCCCGCGCTTGAAGGATGGCCAGATCGATCTGTCCGAGCTGGCGCTTGACGCGGACGCCATCAAGGCGATCCGCCGCCTGTACATCATCGGCTGCGGCTCAGCCTATCACGTCGGCATGGCTGCCCGCTATGTCTTCGAGAGCCTGGCGCGTCTGCCTGTGGAGGTCGATGTCGCCAGCGAGTTCCGCTACCGTGACCCCGTGCTGGAGCCGGACTCCCTCGCCATCGTTATCAGCCAAAGCGGAGAGACGGCCGACACGCTGGCCGCCCTGCGCCTGTGCAAGGAGCGCGGCGTGCGCACTGTCGGCATCGTGAACGTCGTCGGCTCCAGCATCGCCCGCGAGGCCGACGCCACGATGTACACCTGGGCAGGACCGGAAATCTCCGTCGCCACCACGAAAGCCTACAGCACCCAGCTGGCCGCCTGCTACCTGCTGGCGACCGAGTTCGCCCGTGTGCGCGGCACCTTGGCCGACGGCCAGTACGAGCACCTTGTCACCGAGCTGGAAGCCCTGCCGGAGAAGATTGAAAAGACCCTCGCCGACAAGGAGCGCATCCAGTGGTTCGCCAGCAAGTATGCGAACGCGAAGGACGCCTTCTTCATCGGGCGCGGCCTTGACTACGCCGTTGCGCTGGAGGGCAGCCTGAAGTTCAAGGAGATCAGCTACATCCACTCTGAGGCGTTCGCTGCGGGCGAGATGAAGCACGGCCCCATCTCTCTCGTCGAGAAGGGCACGCTGGTCGTCGGCATCCTGACCCAGCCCGACCTGTTCGAGAAGAGCGTCTCCAACATGGTCGAGGTCAAGAGCCGCGGCGCGTTCCTGATGGGCTTGACGACCTACGGCAACTACAGCATCGAGGATACCGCAGGCTTCACCGTTTATGTGCCCAAGACTGACCCGCACTTTGCCACCAGCCTGTCGGTCATCCCGCTGCAGCTGCTGGCCTACTACGTCAGCTGCGCCAAGGGTCTCGACGTCGATAAGCCGCGCAACCTTGCCAAGAGCGTAACGGTCGAGTAATTTTACCTTTTATACAAAAATATAAAACGAACCTTGTACAACATTGACCTGTTTTGTACTATCAAAAGCGGTACAAAACAGGTCTTTTTGTGCTATAATACTATAAATAGCGATTTTGCCGGGCTGAAACTGTGCTCGTGATTGGGATATAGGATAAAAGGAAAGAAACAGATGCAACAGGATTCAAAACAAATCATCAAGGGCTTACCGCGCCGCATCGCGCTGATGCTGCTGGACTGCGGGCTGATCGTACTGTGTTACTGGTTGGCCGTCATGCTGCGGTTCGACAGCGGCGACGCCTACCGCCGCGTCGAAATTCTGCGTGCCATGGCACCGATGCTGCTCTACGTGCTGCCGATCTATATGATCGTGTTCTGGTTCGGCGGGCTGTACGAGATCATGTGGGAGTACGCCGGTATGCGCGACCTTGCGCGCCTGACCTGCCTTTCGGGGCTGGCGACCGGCCTCATCATGCTGTTTGACTTGATCTACCACAACCGCCCGATCTCCGGCGCGGTGCTGATTTTCGGCGCGGTGTTTAACACGGCGGCCATTGCAGGCGTGCGCTTTTTGTGGCGGCTTGTGCGCACCGTGCAGAGCACCAAGGCCAACAAGCCGGAGGACAACACGCCGCTGCTCATTGTCGGCGCGGGCAACGCGGGCGCGTGGGCGGTCAATCTCTGCAAAAACAAGAACCAGAGCTTCGGCAACCCCGTCTGCATGGTCGACGACGACCTGACGAAGAAGGGGCTGCGCGTGCAGGGTGTGCCGGTGCGCGGTACGATCTCTGACATTCCGGAGCTGGTGCGCAAATATCATATCATGGAGATCGTCATTGCCATCACGACGGTGAAGGGCGACCGCCTGAGCGAGATCATCAACCTCTGCAACTCGACCCACTGCCGCGTGCGGATGATCAGCGACCCACAGGCCGTCGACGAGAACGGCAACCCTGTCGCTGCAGGCTTCCGTGAGCTGAACACGGCGGACTTTCTCTCCCGCGACGAGATCCAGCTGAACAATGCCCAGATCTCCGAGTATCTGCACGATAAAATCGTCCTCGTTACAGGCGGCGGCGGCTCCATCGGCAGTGAGCTCTGCCGCCAGATCATGCGCTACCAGCCCCGGCGGCTGCTGATTTTCGACATCTACGAAAACTGCGCCTACGAGCTGGAAACCGAACTGAAAAACAAGTACGGTGCGGATGCGCCCATCGTCACCCTCATCGGCTCTATTCGCGATAAAGCGCGTCTGGACGAAGTGTTTGATACCTACCATCCGTCGGTCGTCTTCCACGCAGCCGCGCACAAGCATGTGCCGCTGATGGAGATCAGCCCCGCTGAGGCCGTCAAAAACAACGTCTTCGGCACGAAAAACCTGCTGACCTCCGCTGCCGAGCACGGCGTCGAGCGGTTCGTCCAGCTGTCCACCGATAAGGCCGTCAACCCGACGAACGTCATGGGATGCACGAAGCGCCTGTGCGAAATGCTGATCCAGACCTTTGCAAAGGGCACGACGATGAAGTGCGTCGCCGTCCGCTTCGGCAACGTGCTTGGCAGCCACGGCAGCGTCATCCCACTGTTTGAGGAGCAGATCAAGCGCGGCGGCCCCGTCACCATCACGCACCCCGACATCGTGCGCTACTTCATGACGATCACCGAGGCTGCGCAGCTCGTCCTGCAGGCTGGCGGCCTCGCAAAAGGCGGCAGCATCTACGTTCTCGACATGGGCGAGCCGGTCAAGATCATGGACCTGGCAAACCGGCTGATCCGCTTCTACGGCTATGAGCCGGGTGTCAACATGCAGGTCAAGGTCACCGGCCTTCGCCCCGGCGAGAAGCTGTACGAGGAGCTGCTCATGGACGCCGAACAGGACAAGATGGGCAAGACCGCCCACAACAAAATTTTCATCGCACCGCCGATGCAGATCGACTTGGAAAAATTCTACACCGACCTGCAAAAGCTGAAGGATTCCGCCAAGCACAACGACGACGCGGTCGTCGACATCCTGCAGGAGATGGTGCCGACCTACCACCCCAACCGCCGTGTGCGCGCCGACCACACTGTCGTGGCTGCCACCGGCAACACGGCGCTGTTCTCGAAAGAAGAGATCGCCCAGAAATTGCAGGAGCACGAGCGCACCGGGAAGGAGAGCTGAGCCATGTACGAACGCTATATCAAACGGCTGTTGGACATCGCCCTGTCGCTGGCCGCAACGATTATCCTCGCCATCCCGATGGGCATTGTGGCGCTCTGGATCAAAATCGACTCGCCCGGTCCCGTGTTCTTCAAGCAGCGCCGTGTCGGCAAGGACAAGACCCACTTCAACATCTTGAAATTCCGCACGATGCGCGGCGACACGCCCCACGATGTGCCGACCCATCTTTTGAAGAATGCCGACAGCTACATTACCAAAAGCGGTGCGTTTCTGCGCAAGACAAGCCTTGACGAGCTGCCGCAGATTTACAATATCTTAGCAGGGCAGATGAGCGTCATCGGCCCGCGCCCCGCGCTGTACAACCAGTACGATCTGATTGAGGCGCGCGACCAAGTCCACGCCAACGACGTGCGCCCCGGCCTGACGGGGCTGGCGCAGATCAATGGCCGCGATGAGCTGCCCATCGACGTGAAGGCGCACTACGACGGCGAATACGCCGCCCATGTAACGTTCTCTCAGGATTTGAAGATTTTCTTCCACAGCATTACCTATGTGTTCCAGCGTCGGGGCGTTGTCGAGGGCGGCACTGGGGCGATTGACCAGACAAAACAGGAAAATCCGTCAAAATGACGGACGTTGTACCCACTGCAAACCCCGCAGTGGGTACATTTTTTGCCCGGAATTGAAAAATGTACAAGAAAATCTTTCGATTTTCGTGAAAATATGTTGCAAAAGCCAAGTGAATTGTGTAAAATATACATTATGAAGTTTTGGTTTTCAGGCAGATTACCAAACGGCAATTTTGCCAAACACCCATAGCCCGCACTGCACACCGGTGCAGACTGTCTAAATAACAGCAAAAGGGGAGTCACATATTATGGCAAACAGGGTATTCCAGAATGTGGTGTACCAGATGAAGGACGCAGTGGATCGCGTTGTCGGCGTCATTGACGAGACCGGTACTGTCATCTCGTGCTCTGAGCTGGGTCAGATCGGCGAGGTGCGCGAGGGCGTCGCCACCGTCCGCCAGACTGCCGGGGATGCTTTTGTGCGCGATGGTTATGCCTACCATCAGTTCTCCAACGCCAAGCACAACGACTACGCCGTTTTTGTCGAGGGCACCGACACCACGGCAGAGCAGTTTGCCGCCATGCTTTCCATCAGTCTGCAAAGCATCAAGCAGTACCATGATGAAAAGTTCGACAAGACCAATTTCATCAAGAACGTCGTGCTGGACAACATCCTGCCCGGCGACATCTACGCCAAAGCGCGGGAGCTGCATTTTGTCTCCGACGTGCAGCGCGTCGTGCTGCTGATCCGCGTCACCTCCGGCAATGATATTTCCGCCTATGACGTCGTCAGCGGCCTCTTCCCGGATAAGCAGAAGGACTTCGTCTTCAACATCAGCGAAACCGACACCGTCCTCGTCAAGGAGATCAAGCCCGACAACAACACCCGCGATATGGAGAAGCTCGCCGCGTCCATCGTCGACACGCTGCAGGGCGACCATTATATCAAGGCGGTCGTCGGCATCGGCACTCCTATCGGCAACATTAAGGATTTGGCTTCCAGCTTTAAAGAGGCACAGATCGCGATGGAGGTCGGCAAAGTCTTCGACACAGAGCGTCAGGTCATCAGTTACGACCATCTGGGCATCGCCCGCCTGATCTACCAGCTGCCGACGACGCTCTGCGAGGCCTTCCTGCGCGAGGTCTTCAAGCAAGAGAGCATCGACTCCCTCGACGCTGAGACGCTGTTCACCATCCAGCGCTTCTTTGAGAACAACCTGAACGTCTCCGAGACGAGCCGCGGCCTCTTCGTCCACCGCAACACGCTGGTCTACCGTCTTGAGAAGATTCGCAAGCTGACCGGCCTTGACCTGCGCAACTTCGACGACGCTATCGTCTTCAAGGTGGCATTGATGGTCAAGAAGTACCTGTCTGCCAACCCGGCCAAGTATTGATAAACTTTTATAGAACTTTCACAAATGGCGCTGCACCGCAAGGCAGCGCCATTTTCCTGCTTTTGGCGTGCGTTTTGGGGCGGCAAAAACCTTGACCGCACCGGCCAAGCATGGTATTCTATTATATGTATGACTGTAACCATGACAGGACGGCCGCACGGCGGCAGGAGAACCCCGAATGATTGATTTTGAGCATGTTTATAAAACCTACGAGACGCACAACGACGAAAACGTGGCGTTGGAGGACATCAACATCCATATTGACGAGGGCGAATTCGTCTTCATCCTCGGCCACTCCGGCGCCGGCAAATCCACGTTTCTGAAACTGATCCAGATGGAGGAAAAGCCCACCGAGGGCAAGGTCTTCATCAACGGGCAGGACTTGACAAAGATCCGCCGCCGCAAGGTGCCGTATCTGCGCCGCCAGATGGGCGTCGTTTTTCAGGACTTCCGCCTGATCCCGACGATGACCGTCTACGAGAACGTCGCTTTCGCCATGCGTGTGACGAACATCTCAACGAAGAAGATTAAGGCGCGCGTACCGTTCGCCCTCTCGCTCGTCGGGCTGGAGGACAAGATGGATCGCCTGCCGGACGAGCTTTCCGGCGGCGAACAGCAGCGCGTCGCGGTCGCCCGCGCACTGGCGCATGGGCCGAAGCTCATTATCGCGGACGAGCCCACCGGCAACATTGACCCGGAAATGTCGATGGACATTATGCAGCTGTTCGAGGCCATCAACAAGGTCAACATCACCGTCGTCGTCGTCACCCACGAGCACGAGCTTGTACATAAGCTGGCGCGCAAGTACGGCAACCGCGTTATCACGCTGGCAAACGGCATGGTTGCGTCTGATACCGCCGACCCGGCAGCTGCCCGCCGTTACGCCGCCGCCATGGCTGAGCGCGACGAGGACGAATACGACGAAGATTGATTTCTGACAAAGAGGGGACACCATGCGTTTTTCCAGCTTTATTTATCTGGTCGGGCAGGGTCTGCACAATCTGCGTGCAAACCGGCTCATGACCTTTGCCTCCATGGGCGTGCTGACCGTCTGCATGCTGCTGATCGGCGCGGCCTATCTGCTGGGCGTCAACATCGACGCCATGGTCGATTACATCGGCAACCAGAACGAGACCGTCGTCTACATGGACGACGCCACCGACGACCAGATCGCCGCGGCCGACGCCGCCATCCGCAACACTCCGCACGTCGTCGGCGTTACCTATATGTCGCCGGAGGACGTTCTGGCGACCTACGGCGACATGCTGGCCGACTACACGAACCTGCAGCAGGTCTTTGCCGAGGATAACCCCTTCACGCCCAACTACCGCGTGACGGTGGACAACCCCGACAACATCGAGTCCGTCTCGGCACAGCTGACCCAGATTGATGGCGTCGCCAGCGTCAAGGCACCGCTTGCAATGGCCGACACCTTCACCTCGCTGCAGACCGTCATCAACTACGCCTGCTACGGCATCGTCGCCGTGCTGGCCATCGTCTCGATCGTCGTCATCAACAACACGATCAAAATTACAGTGTTCAACCGCCGCAAGGAAATCGGCATCATGAAGCTGGTTGGCGCGACCAACGGCTTCATCCGCTTCCCGTTCTTCGTCGAGGGCGTCACCTCCGGTTTGATTTCGGCGGGCATCGCCTCCGGCGTCGTCTGTGGCGCATACTATGCGCTCTGCCGCTGGTACACCGAGAATCCGTCCAACCTGTCCCAGATGTTCGGCGGTCAGCTCGTCCCGCTGGAACAGGTGTGGTACTACATCGTCGGCGGCTTCGTCGTGCTGGGCTTCGTGCTCTGCGGCCTCGGCACTGCCACCAGCATCCGCAAGCATTTGAACGTCTGATCGTCAAACAGAGGAAAGTATAAATTGCCATGAAACGTTTTTCGCACGGAAAAAAGTTCATCTCGGTGCTGCTCAGCATCACCTTTGCGGTCACGCTGACGATGTCCACCTCCCTGACGCCGATGGCCGCCTCGGTCAGCGAGCTGCGCCAGAAACTGCAGGAGCAGCAGGCCGAACTGGAAAAGGTCAACCAACAGCTCAAAGATGCCCAGAGCAACAAGGCCGATGCGCAGGCGCTCAAGGCTCAGCTGGAGCAGCAGAAATCACTGCTGCTCAGCCAAATCGGCACGCTGAGCGAGCAGATTGGCAGCTTGGACAACGACATCGTGGACAAGCAGAACGAGATCGACCAGAAACAGCAGGAGGTCGACCAGAAGCAGGCCGAGTACGACCAGCGCTGGTCAGACTTCAAAGACCGCATGCGCGCGATGCAGCGGTTGAACGACGGCGGTTCCATCGCGCTGTTGTCCAGCGCCACGAACCTGTATCAGCTGCTGACCTTCGCCACGACGCTCGACCAGATCGTCACGAAGGACGAAGAGATCTGTCAGCAGCTGGAGGACGAGCACACCGAGTTGGAACAGCAGAAGGCCGACTTGGAGCAGGCTAAAGCTGACCTCGAAGCCACACAGGCCGACTTGGAATCCCAAAAGGCCGCGCTGAACAGCAAGACAAGCGAGCTTGCGCAGAATATCTCCCAGACCGACTCTTCCATCAGCGAGGCAGATGCTGAAATCGAGGCCTCGAAGGCTGCCCTCGTCGAGGCCAACAAGGCCGTCGATAGGGCTGCTGCCGAGCTGGACGCCGCGCTGAACGCCGCCAACCAAGCCTACGGCAACTCGTCGATCAAATGCTCGATGAACTTCGGTCGCCCGCTGGCTACTTATAAGTACGTTTCCTGCTACTTCGGCGGCAACGGCCACCGCGGCACCGACTACGCCTCGCCGGGCGGCACCGAAATCTATACCGTCGCCGACGGTGTTGTCACCGCTGCGGGCTATCACTACAGCTGGGGCAACTATGTGCAGGTCTACCACGGCAAGGACGACAACGGCAACACCTACTCGACGCTGTACGCCCACATGATCAGCTCGCCCGTCGTCAGCGTCGGCCAGAACGTCACGAAGGGGCAACTGCTTGGCTATGTCGGCTCGACCGGCAACTCCACCGGCAACCATCTGCACCTCGAAATGAAGGTCAACAACGTGCTGGTCAATGTCATGAATTACCTCTCATAAGAAAGGGGAGTCTGTATGAAACCGCAGAAACATAAAACCTCTGTGCGCATTTTCTGCCTTGTGGTTGCCGTTCTGATGGTGCTCAGCCTCTTCTCTACGGTATTTATTTCACTTGCCTACGCGGCATAAACAGTAAGGAGCCACCAGATCCATGAGCAAAAAAATCAGTCTTGGCGTGGCGGCCACCATTGCAATCATTGCAATGGCTGTCACCTTCTCGCTGACAATGGTCGTTTCGATGCAGATGTTTAACTCGACCGTTTCCAGCGTCAAAAATAAGGAGCGCCAGTACAATAAGCTTTCCGAAATCGACCGCTTTGTCCGTTCGGGGGAGTTTTTCACCATCGACGAGGACACGCTGAATGACCGCATTGCCGCCGGTTACATGAACGGCATCGGTGACAAGTACGCCGTCTACTACTCTGCCAAGGAGTACAGCGAGAAGCTGGCCGTCGAGAAGGGCACCCTGACCGGCATCGGTGTGGCCGTCGTCAACGACACCTCGTCCGGCTATGCCCGCATCATCCGCCTGTACGACAATTCGCCCGCCGCCGAGGCCGGGATGCAGGTCGGCGGCTTCATCACCGCCATCAACGATGAGTCCACGAAGAACATCACCTCCACCGCGCGCCTGACCTCGAAGCTGCTGGGTGAGGAAGGCACGACTACCAACATCACCTACCTGACGCCCGACCGGCAGGAGCAGCAGCTCAGCCTCGTGCACTCCAACTACAAGACGCCGTCCATCTACGCGTCGCAGATGACCGCCGACACCTGCGGCTATATCCGCATGGATTCCTTCTCCACCGGCACGGCCAGTGAATTCAAGACCGCCGTCGACGCCCTGCTGCAGCAGGGGGCGACTGCCCTCGTCTTTGATCTGCGCGACAACGTCGGCGAGAACCTGAACGCCGGGCTTGTTGCCGCTGACTACTGCGTGCCCTCCGGCGAGATTGCGAAAGAGCAGGACAAGGACGGCAACGTGACGACGCTGCGCATGTCAGACGAGAACGAGATCACCGTACCGATGGTCTGCCTTGTCAACAGCTCGACCGCAGGCAGTGCCGAGCTGTTCGCCAATGCCCTGCGCAAGATGGCTGGGGCGACGATTGTCGGCACCAAGACTGCCGGGAAAGGCGTCGTCATGAGCGACGCCCAGAGCTTCTCGGACGGTTCGGCGGCTTATATCACCGTCGGTCTGCTGCTGGATAACGAAGATCAGACGTGGAACGACGAGGGGCTGACCCCCGACATTGACGCCGCGCTCTCGGTCGACGAGCAGAACGCTTATTACGATTACACCATTGACACCGACCCGCAGATCAGCAAGGCCGTCAACGCCGCCATGGCGCTGACCGGGCAGGCGTGATCTGATTTGAAAGGAAGTCCAACGTGCCCACGCTAACCGATCTTTCTACCATCCGTGACCTGTGCGCACGGTACGACTTTGCTCTGTCCAAGGGCTTCGGGCAGAACTTTATCATCAACCCCGGCATCTGCCCCCGCATTGCGGAGGCGGCCGGGATCGGCCCCGGCTGGGGCGCGCTGGAAGTCGGTCCCGGCATCGGTGTGCTGACTGAACAGCTCTGCAGACGCGCGGACAAGGTCGTCTCCATCGAGGTCGACAAGCGCCTGCCTCCGCTTCTGGAGGAGACAATGGCCGACTACGACAACTTCAAGCTCGTGCTGAACGATGTGCTGAAGGTCGACCTGAAAGCTCTGCTGACCGAGGAGTTTGGCGACAAGCCCGTTGCCGTCTGTGCAAACCTGCCGTACTACATCACCAGCCCGATTTTGATGCGTCTGCTGGAAGAGAAGCTCCCCATCCAAAACATTACCGTCATGGTGCAGAAGGAGGCCGCACAGCGCCTCTGCGCCGCCCCCGGCACGCGGGACGCAGGTGCAATCAGCTACGCCGTGGCCTACTACGCCGAGCCGAAGCTGCTGTTCAGCGTCCAGCCCGGCAGCTTTTACCCTGCGCCCAAGGTGACAAGTGCCGTTATCCGCCTTGATGTGCGGAGGAAACCGGCCGTCGAGGTGCCGAACGGCGACGAGGCAGGTTTCTTTGCGCTGATCCGCGCGGCTTTCTCCCAGCGCCGCAAGACCGCCGCAAACGCCATCGCCAACGGCCTGCACCTGCCCAAAGCGCAAGTTCTGGCCGCCCTGCAGGCCGCCGGTCTTGACGAGCGCGCCCGTCCTGAACAGCTGACGCTGGACGACTACTGTGCCCTGCAGGCCGCCATGAAGCGCGCCTAAATAAAAGCCGAACGACCGTACCCAGACAGGGTGCGGTCGTTTTTTGCAATTACGAAAAATTGCTGCTATAATAAAATTATATTTTTGAAACGCGAGGAAAGTCTTATGAATATTACTATCTATCTCGGCGCAAACGAGGGAAACGATCCGCGCTTAAAGCAAGCCGTGCAAGAGCTGGGTGAGTGGATCGGCAGCAGCGGAAACGCGCTGGTTTACGGCGGTTCCCGCGCAGGTTTGATGGGATTGCTTGCCGACAGTGTTCTGCATGTAGGCGGTGAAGTTACCGGCGTGGAGCCGCAGTTCTTCATTGACAGCGAAGTCCAGCATGACGGCCTGACGAAATTGATTGTGACTGAGGACATGACCGAACGCAAAAGCAAGATGATCGAGCTGGGCGATGCCTTTATCGCGCTTCCCGGAGGCACCGGCACACTGGAGGAAATCACCGAGGTCATGTCAAAAGTCTCGTTGAGACACCTGCATGCGCCCTGCATCCTGTATAACCTCGACGGCTTTTACGATGAGCTGCAAACGCTTTTGCGCCACATGATCGAAAAAGGCCTGTCCACCCCGGCACGGCAGGAGGGTATCTATTTTGTCGAGAGTCTCGACGATATAAAACGGATCTTGCAGTGCCTTTAATTTCCATCTACTATTATATTCGCCGCTTCACACACAAAAAAACGCGCAGATAAGGCAAAACGCCTTTTCTGCGCGTTTGGAGCTAGTAACAGGAATCGAACCTGATTAAATACTCGATATATCAACAATAATCACATACAACACGACGGATATACGACTTTTTAAACGAATAAATCAACAATGGCTTGCAGCTGATCGGGGTCACGGTCATCGTCGTCGATGGCGAGTTGAAGAAGCTCCGCGAACGAATCAGCGAAGTGCTGCGGGGCGTCTCGGCGAATGTCGGCGGCGGAACGGTGGAATGCCCATGCTACATCAATGCCGCCGTTGCTGTTGTCACAGGTCTCCTCCCAGCCGCTGCCGGTTGTTGTGATGTAGGGCTTCCGGTGGTCAAGCTCGACCCACTTTTTAGAGACCTTCGAGAAGTCGAGGCAGTCGGACAGATAATCGTTATAAGTCATGATGAAACCTCCTATTTTTTATATATCTTAGTGTAGCACAGGGCGGGTCGATATTCAATCGTAGATTTCATTAAGCCAGAGCGGGCCGAAGCGGTACGAGATGATGTAGGAAGGGTGCAGGCGGGCACTGTCGGAGGTGGAGACCATGCGGGCGCTCAACATGGTGGCGCGGCATCCGGCGGCGAAGGATGCCGCCAGCGCGGCGGTCAGGATGACGGCTAGAATAAACTTCTTCATGGTGATTACTCCTTATTCGCGCGGCGGATGATCTCCGCCAGAATTTTGTGACGGTTGACAGGAGTCGCGGGCAGCACCCAATCGAAGTCAAGCACCATTCGCGGCTCGGTGGGGTGGCGTTTCTCGGTGGGGTTGTAGCGTCCCCAGCATCCGGCGGAGTCGGTGGCGCAGGTGTCAACGCACCAGTAGGACGGCAGCGGGGCGGCGGTGTAGCCGTGCTTGTGCCAGACTTGGCAGAGGTTGTGCTTGCTGCCGTCGTTGATGTGGGCGGACAGTTCCACATAGAGCCGCTCGCCGCGCGGGGTCAAGCCCTCGAACGTGTAGCAGATGCGGCGCGGGCTGGTGGTCTCGGTGTACTTGATGCCGGTAATCATGTTATATTAGCTCCTTTCGGTTTAGGGATATGGGGCGGGGCTGCTGGTAGCTGTGCAGCCCTGCGAGAGTTTCAGCGATGGACAAGTCCGTAATAGTAGCAGCGCAGGCCGTGCCGGACGAAGGCCATATACAGCAGGCCGTGCGCGTCACTGCTGTGGGGTTCGCCCATTAAAAAGCCCTTTGTGTGGCCGTCGCGGCGAAGGTCTCGCGGCAGGTTGTACGGTGGCATACAGTTGAGCATCTCGTCGTACACGTCGGCGGTGATGGACTGGCCGGGGCGGGCGTTAAACGTTCCGCTGCGCTCCCAGTCGGCGCGGGTGTAGGTGTCGCCGGTGACGTTCGGCAGGGGGTGCGGGGTATATTCGGTCATGGTGGTGATCTCCTTTGCTTTTGTTGTGGGATGCCGTCGCTTTACTGTGCGGCGGCTCAAGGTGTCAGGCTGTGAGGTTGTCGCGGTCGCGGGTGGTGTAGCTCTGGCCGCTGTACTTGTTATAGATGTCCTGATAGCTGGCCTTGCGGTTCCGGCGGCTGGTGTCGCCCTGCGGATGCCAGTAGTACTTGCAGCGATTAGACGACCAGCGGAAGCCCAGCGCTTCCAGCGTGCGGATGTACTTGTAATTGGTGTCTGCCCAGATCCAGCTGCCGACCACGTCAAACTGTAAGCCGGGGCACTTGCTGAGCTTGGCGGCCATCGCGGTGGCCTCTGCATCCTGTGCGGCCTTGGCGGCGTCCTGCGCTGCCTTGTTCTGCTGGTACTGCTGGCGGCCTTGCTTGGCCTGCTCAGAACAGAAGCGGGGGAGCGTGGGTTTCAGCTCGTCCCACTCGGCGTTGATCTCCTGCATGTCGGAGACGCTGCCGCCGTGGTCGGGGTGGTGCTTGGTGGCAAGGTCTCGATACATTGCGGTGCCTTCGGCGATGGTGGACGGGCGAGGGGTAAACCATTTATAAGTCTTGTATGTGGTAGTCATTTTGTAGGCCTCCTGTTTTGATTGGTGGGGTTGTTTGCTTTCGATGTCTGTATTATACATGATTCATGCAATAGTGTCAACATGTTTCATGCATATTTGGAGATGTGCACAAGCATGAAACATGCAAATTGTGCAAGTTGTACATGTTGCATGACTGGCCGCGATGTGCTATAATAGTAGCACTACACAAAAGGAGGTGCGCAGAATGTCCAGCGAAGCAAAGCGGGCAGCAAATGCGCGGTATCTATCCAAGTTCAAGGCCGTTTCTGTACGGCTTACCCAAGAGGACGCGGAAACCATCCAGCGGGCAGCAGCAGCAGCAGGGGAGAGCCTGAGCAGTTATATAGGTAGCGCGGCGAAATCACGAGCAGAACGCGAAAATCACGATGAACCGAAAAACACTTGACAAAATCGCACTAAAGTAGTAAAATGTGTATAATGAGCTACGAGCGTAGGGAGCGAGCTCCCGGCGGCACGTAGCACATTATACAGTTTGGTTCAAGGCGTCCGGCTTCGGCTGGGCGCTTTTTTTGTTGCTATTTTGCTATATAAGGTAGGAGGGCGGCATGGATAAAAAACGGAAGGCGGCGCAGGCCGTCCAGATTGGGGAGACGACCCAAAAAGCTATTGATGGCGTAGAGAGAGCGCGGCAGCAGGCAGAGCGGGGCGAACTGATCGATAAGCGCGGAAATCGGATGAGCGCGGCCAGCATCGCCAACCTTAGGCCGGGGGCATCTCTTAAGGATATGGAGCCAGCCAAGCGCCGAGAGGTACAGCAGGCGGGAGCCAGAGCCAGCGCAGAGAGTCAAGCCAAGCGCCGGACTATAAGGGAGATATATAGCGATCTGCTACAGCAGCCGGACAACGTCGCCAGCATTGAGGACGCGGAACTAGCAGAGAGAGTGCAGGAGATGGCACAGCAGAGGGGAACACCGGTCACTGTATATGAGAGCATAGCGGCGGCGATGGCGGCGAAAGCGAAGGCCGGAGACGTCAAGGCAGCAGTGTTCGTAAGGGATTCGGCGGGGGATAAGCCAGCCGATCAGATGGAGATTACAGCCGAGACGATCACCGATGCAGACCGCCGACTTATGGATAATTTGAGCAAGAGACTAGCCAAAAAGGAGTAAACAACGATATATCGACGTTTGCTATTTCACTAAATAGGTATTTAGCGAAACAGCTGGCTTGGCGGCGGTGCGATATGGTCGGCTGGTCGGGGCGCGGCAGCTGCCGGGCTGCGGTTTCGTTATAATAGGTTCGGCAGGGCGGTAGATGTCGGCTAAGGGTAGAGGGGGCTTTTTTATAGGGGTTATTTTCTGGGGGCGGTCGGCCTGATGAGGGCTAGGGGGTAGGGGGTACCCACCCCCCCCTATAGAGGGCGACGGGGGAGCGAGCGAGAGCCGCGACACCAGTACGAATATGTCCGTTCCCCCGCGCTGTTCTAATTTTTATACCTGCCCCCCCCTGCGAGTGGTTGATTCCGAAATGGAAAAGGTCGCTTAAAAAAATATTTTTGAAATTTTGGGTATCGCGGTACGGGTGTCGGAACCTCCTCCGACTATGGGACTAGGGCTGTCCGTTTCAAGACCCAGCAGCCAACATATAAGCGTTCTGCCTACGGGCAGGGCGCTTTTTTTATATGCTGCATAGCCAATCGTGCGCTGCGCCTGAGCAGCCAACGCGGTAAGGGCGCTGCGCTCCGCAAGCTATGGCGCAGCAAAGGTGCAAGACCTATGTGCAGTACCAGCGCCGATGATGCTGGTAAATAGGCAAGTGCAAGCGCATTCCGTTCCCAGCTAGGCAACCCCCACGAGCCTACTAACAGTGCGCAACCTGTGGGGTTTTTATATGCCCTTGTAGCTCAATGGCCAGAGCCTTGGTGTGCCGGTTCAAGTCCGGCTGAGGGCAAAGACTGGGTCGCTCCCACCGGTGAAAGCCCGGCGTAGGCAAAATACGATAAATCAACCTGAACGCTGTAAGCAAAGCGGCAAGCCGATCAGGAGCGCGGCGCGATGGCAGACCGCAACGGGACTTTGTGAGCCTGAAAAAGTCTGCCCGGCATCTGCTTGTGCGGACTACGTTAGTGACGCAGTTGCGCATCGCCGGAACACTACTTATCAAAGCAGACGTGCGTACAGCAGGCACGTTAAATTCTGACTGTACAAAAAGCGTTGCGGACTTGCTATCTGCAACGGGTGAGACCGGCACAGCATACACCGGTAGGGCGGGTTTGGGGAATTTTTGAGGTAAAAGAATGGATTGCAGGTTCGATTTTGAGATTTACAAAAAGTCATTCTATCTGTTGCCGTCAATTTCGTTTCTGCGTGACAACATGGTATATGCAGTACCGAATTTTGCAATCCGTTTTGATTGGCTGGCATTGCACGCAAGACTTTTGCTGAAAGCGGGGTGATACGTTGACACTGGAAGAACTGCGGGAGTCGGAGCGGGAAGCGTGCCGAAAAGACCCGGTGTATTTTTGTGAGACGTATTGCCATATCGAGGACAAGGATGCCGCAGAGCTGATCCAGCCGTTTACACTGTGGGATGGGCAGAAAAAGGCGCTGCGGGTCTTTGCCAGCGAGCGGCTGGTCTGCGTTTTGAAGGCGCGGCAGCTGGGGTTTACGTGGCTGGCGCTGGCAGAATGTGCGCGGCTGCTGGGGCTGAATACCGGGCGAACGGCTATCGGCCTGAGCAAGTCCGAAGATGACGCCGCCGAGCTTGTGCGCAGGTTGGCCGTAATTTTCCGCTATATGCCCGAATTTATCCGAGAGGTGGAGACGCCGACCGGGAAGATTCAGGGGTGGACGGGGCCGGTATTCTACAAAAGCACCCTGAAAATCGTAATCATGTGGCCGAACGCGCCGGAGAGCGTCTTTAAGGCGCTGGCGGCAAGCCAGTCTGCCGGACGTTCGCTTACGGCTGACCTGATCGTCATTGACGAATGGGCGTTCCAGCAGTACGCGGAGGAAATCTGGACAGCGGCCTACCCGACCATCAACCGTCCCTTCGGCGGGCGGGTGCTGGGACTTTCGACCATAAAGCTGGGGACGCTGTTTGAAGAAATTTACACAAACCCCGGAAACGGCTTTTACAAGCTGTTTCTGCCATGGAATACCGACCCGCGCCGGACGCGGGAATGGTACGCCAAGACGGTGGCGGCGCTGGGGGAAGCCAAGACCATGCAGGAGTACCCTGCCACTGAGGAAGAAGCGCTAAGCGCCCCCGGCGGGCGGTTTTTCCCAGAATTACGGTATGACCTGCATGTTGTGGACACGCCCCCGACGGGCAACCTGCGGCGGTATGTTGCGATCGACTATGGCCTTGACATGCTGGCGGCGCTGTGGATCGCGGTGGACGAGGACGGACACGCCTGCGTCTACCGGGTGGACGGCGGGTCAAACAAGACCATCCGGGAAGCGGCGGATTTGATTTTGCGGGATTCCGAGGGGGAAGAAATCGATATGTACCTTGCCCCGCCGGATTTGTGGAACCGCAGCCAAGAGAGCGGCAAGAGCCGCGCACAGCTGTTCAGCGAAGCGCATCTGCCGCTGGTGCAGAGCAGCCGCGATTTCCCTGCGGGATGTGCCGCGATGAAGCAATGGCTGATGGTGGACGACAAGACCAAGCGGCCATTTTTGACGTTTTACAAGCCCGGTACGCTGTGGGAGTGCATGACAAAAATCCAGAAGGACGAGAAAAACGCCGATGTCTATGCGAAAAATCCGCACAGCCTGACGCATTTTCCAGACGCTTTGCGGTATTTCTGCGTGTGGTGGACAAGACCGGCGCGGAAGCCGAAGAACATCAAGCGGCGGCAGTGGACGGCGGATATGTATGAGGACTACAAGAACGCCAGCGTTGCCGACCGAAAAATGCTGATAGAGAAATGGGGGAACCCTGCATGAGATGCCCGAACTGCGGCGTAGAATGCCGCACAGATTCCAGCACGGAGGTGCTGAAATTTATCTGCCGAAGCAAGCAATGCCCGAATTACGGGCGGGTGGTGGGGGAGAAAGAGAAGGACGCTGCGGTGCAGCAGGTAAATTACCCGGCGGGAGAGAACGTGAGCGGGCAATAACGAAAGCATCGCCCATCATCCGCCCCTGTGGGGGAAGGCAAAGAAGAAAAAGCGCTTATCCAGTTTTGGATAGGCGCTTTTTTTATACAAATTTTTAGCCGGCGGGCGTTGTACGCGGAGGGAACCATGTTTGACGAGAACGAAATCGGCGTGACCGCTGGCGTAGCCGACCAGATTGAACCCAACACCGACGAGGAAGCTGTAGAAACGGCAGAGCTGCCGGAGGATGCCCCCGAACAGGAGGCAGAACCGCAGGAGCCGGAAATTTCCAACGACGTATGGGCGACCGCGCGCAGGCGCAGCGAGCGGGAAGCACAGGAACGCATTGACCGCCGTTTTGCACAGCGCTTTGCCGGTTACAAAAACCCGAAGACGGGCGCACCCATCCGCAGCGCAGATGACTATTTTGCGGCGATGGATGCGCAGGCAGAGATGCAGCGGCAGCGTGCCATTGAGCAGGCTACCGCGAACCAGAGCGCAGAGCAGCGGGAAGCGCTGCGCCGCATTCTGGACAACGACCCGGAAAAAGCACGGCTGAATGCCCGCGTGGAGGAGCTGGAACATGCCCGCGTCAACGATGAGGCGCAGGCGGCCTTTCAGCGCGACTTTACCGAGCTGCAACGACTGGAACCCGGTTTAAAAACGACCGACGACCTTGCCAAACTTGAAAACTTTGACAAAATCGTGGAGCTTGTGCAGAGCAAGGGACTGGACATGGTGACGGCCTACAAGGCGGTGAACTATGGCCGCGCGGTGCAGACCGGCAATGCAGCGGGACGGCAGGCCGCCATCAATGCGGCGCGGGGCAAGACGCACCTTGCCGCGCACGGCGGCACGGGGCAGCCCAGCAACCTGAAGCCCATTCCCGACAATATGCGCGGGATGCTGAAGGATGCTTTTCCGGGCAAGAGCGAGGAAGAACTTACAAAATTGTACAACCAGACACTGTAAAGGAGTGTAACTATGGCTATTAACACGAAAGCTGGCGGCAAGGTAGACGAATTTTGGAATGAAGAAGCCCAGTTCGTCCGCATGAACATGGTGGATGCCGACAACGAGAAAAGCAACGACGATGAGCTTGTGAAGAAGCTGTACAACGTCAAGACGTCCAAACGCTTCGGCGAGAAGACCATCGGCATGAGTTCCTTCGGCAGCTTCCAGTACACCAAGGAAGGTGAAAAGGCACCGGAGGATACATTGGAGGAGGTCAACCCGAAGCTGATCGAGCACAGCCCCTTCATGAAGGCGTATGTTGTGACCGCCGAGCTGAAAGAGGATTCCCAGCAGGACATGATCGCCGCAGGTAGCAAGAACTTTGTGCACAGCTACAAGCGCAGCCGTGCCGAGTTTGCCAGTGCCGCGCTGTGCTGCGAGGGCACGAGCTTTGACTTTGGCGGCCATACGGGTTTTGATCGCACGACCGCCGACGGCAAAGCGCTGTTTGCAAAAGACCATTCCGGCCTGACGGGTGTTGCGGCGCAGAGCAACGTGTTTACCAACGCGTTCGGCAACGACGACACAATGCTTGACCGACTGGCGAACATCGGATTCAACTTCAAGAACAGCAGCGGTCACACGATGGGCTATGTCTATGACACCCTGATCGTGCCCGGCAACTGCTTCCGCCTGATCCGACTGGCGAAGAAGATCATCAACAGCGACCAGCAGGTTGGCAACGACTTCAACGATGCCAACGTCAACAAGGGCATGTGGAAGCTGGTCGTGAACCCCTACTGGCAGGCGACCGCAGGTACGGAGCCGTACATCATCATGTCCAGCAAGGCGAATCAGGAGTTGAACGGCAGCCTGTTCTATGACCGTGTGCCGCTGACGATCAAGCAGGATGTGGACGTTTACACCCACAACCTGATTACGTCCGGCCGCTGCCGCTTCAGCGCCGGTTTTGCTGACTGGCGCCATGTCATCATGGGCGGCGCTGCCGCTGGCACGGAGCTGACCGCCTGATGGGCGCAGCAAAGGGGCTGAAACCGGGGGATACCTTTAACGAAGGCAACCGCAGCTATGTGGTGGAAAAGGTGAACCCGGACGGAAGTTATGAGGCAAGCGCTGTGACGGAAACGCGGGCGGAGCAGAGCCCCGCCCCTACAAAGCGGCGCACCAGAAGTAAGAAACAGCCCGGTAACGGGCAATAAAGGCGAGGCCGCCCCTCATCCGCCCCTGTGGGGGCACCTTCCCCCTTCGGGGAAGGCGTGGGGGAGCGGCCTTTTATATCACATTTGCGGGGGCATGACCCCACAGGGGTGAAGCATGAAAAAAGACGATAAGCAGCGCGTAAATCTGGAAAAGTGGCGCAGTAAGCTGGCAACGGCAAAATCCAGCTACAGCGCCACGATGGGAAAGATGGTACAGCGCGAAAAAATGTACTATGGCAGCCACGAGATACAGGGCGCGAAAAAGAATGCGACCAATGTGCGCAATGTTGTGTATGAGCTGATCGAGAGCGAGGTTGACACGAGCATACCGCAGCCGAAGGTGACGGCCATCCATGCGGAGGACACCGACCTTGCGCGAAAAATCGAGAACCTTTTGCGCAATGAGATGCGGCGGATGCGGATTTCCGAACTGAACGACCGCAGCGAGCGCACCGTCCCCGTACAGGGAGCGGACTTCTACCACGTGGAATGGAACCCGCTGGCGGGCTACCACTGCACGCTGGGTGACGTGGAGGTGGAGATGCGCCACCCCCGGCAGATCATCCCGCAGCCGGGGGTATACCGCATTGAGGATATGGATTATATCTTTGTGCAGGTATCAAAGAGCAAGGAAGCGCTGGAAGCAAAATACGGCATTACGCTGGACACCGACACGGAGGATGCCCCGGAGGCACGCGGCGGCGACGGAACGACGCCTGCCGGGATCGTGACGCAGAACATCGTGTATTACAAGCACGACAAGGGCACGGTGGGCATGTTCAGCTGGTGCGGCGATCAAGTGTTGGAGGATTACCCAGACTACTACGCCCGCACGGCAGAGGTCTGCACGAAATGCGGGCGGCGCAAGGTTGGCGAGATTTGCGTGTGCGGCAGCAAGTCCTTCAAGGAAGCGCCGGTGCAGGCTATCACGCTGACGCAGGATGTGACCCTGAGCAGCGGCGAGGTGCTGCCCGCCCAGACGCAGGGAGAGGATGTGCCCATCATAAACCCGGACGGCAGTTTGCAGCGGGACAACGACACCGGCGAAATTATTATGATGCCCGGTGAGATGGAAGCGAATGAGATACCAGTCTACAAGCCGCGCGGGTTTCCGCTGGTGGAGCGCATCAACATTACGGCATCCGACCAGTTTTTAGGCGTTTCGGATGTGGACATCATTGCCGATCAGCAGCAGGCCATCAACAAATACGGCACGAAAATCCAAGAAAAGCTGCTGAAGGGCGGCAGCTGGGTCACGCTGCCGCCCGACGTGCGCATTGATTTGAGTGACGACGAACTAAAGGTTTTGCGCGTGGAGACACTCGCGCAAAAGAACCTGATCGATGTCATCAACGTGCAGCCCAACGTACAGAACGACCAAAACATGCTGGAACTGAACTACAACTGGGCGAAATCTGCGCTGGGCATTACCGATGCCTTTCAGGGCAAGTACGATTCTTCGGCGACATCGGGCAGCGCGAAGCAGTTCAGCGCGAACCAGAGTGCCGGGCGCTTACAGAGCAAGCGCGAGATGAAGAACAACGCCTACGCCAAGCTGTACCGCATGATCTTTGAATTTTTGCTGGCCTATGCCGATGAGCCGTACCCTATGACGGTGACGGACGTGGACGGGGAACAGCAGTTCGGCCATTTTGACCGCATGGAATTTTTGAAGCGGGACGCTGCCGGGGAACTGTACTGGAACGACGAGTTTATTTTTGAAGTTGACCCGGCGTCCAACCTTGCCAGCAACCGCGAACGGCTGTGGGACATGGTGGACGTGAAGTATCAGGCGGGCGGCTTTGGTAATATCGACGAGCCCGCCAGCCAGTACCGCTTGTGGACGCTGCTGAAGGAGACAGGGTTCCCGTATGCGGCGACGATGCAGCGGTCTATAAAGGAAGAAATGGACAAGCAGGATGCGATGCAGCAGATGCAGGTACAGGGGGTGAATGCCAGTGACGTGGCAGGAAATCAAGTTGGCAACGTTGCAGAAAATGTTCAGCAGTGACGGCACGACGATTGACAGCGCCGACGATGCCATCAGCGAATATCTGAACGCGATGCCGCAGGCAGCCAATGAAGCAATGCAGATGCTGGCGACCGCAGGGCGGTACATCCGCAAGAGCGTGACCTTTGACAAGGACAAGGACGAAGCCTTTGTGGCCGACATGACGAAGGACGTCAAGGATTTTTACCGCATGGGTACGCCGGAGGTGTACAGCATTGATGATGACGACATCCCGACGCCCTACTATGACACGGTGTTCATGGGCGGGAAGTATCTGGTTTTCCCGAAAGAGGCAGAGGGCACGTTTGAGGTGTTCTACGACGCCAAGCCCACAAAAATCACGCTGGACACGGCGGACGATACCGAAATCAACCTGCCGGACGATGCAGTGGTGCTGCTGCCGCTGTACATGGCAAGCCAGCTGTACAAGGACGACGACATTGCGGTTTCGACGTATTACCGCAATGAATTTGAGACGGCGTTTGAGCGGCTGAAAAACCCGGACAGAACCCCCGGCAAAGAGGGATTCTACAGCAACACAGGCTGGTGGTAAGCGATGGCAAGATTTACGATACCCGACGTGCCGGACAGGAATGTTATCAAGCTGACGCAGTTTTACGGGGTGGATTTCACGTCGAACCCCTTCAACGTGGCGCAGACCCAAAGCCCGGATGCGGAGAACATGATCCGCAGTGAGCCGGGCAAGGTGCGCAAGCGGATGGGGTACAAGACACAGTACAAGTTCAGCGGGAAAATCAACGGGCACTATACCCGCAAGGGGGACAGCTTTGATCTGATCCACGCCGGGACGACGCTGTACCGCATGAAGGACACACCGGAGCAGATTTATACCGGCATGAACGACGCGAAAAGCCAAGCGTGGCAGTTTGGGGACAAGCTGTACATTGCGGACGGAAAGCTGCTGCTGGTGTATGACGGCAGCAGCGTGAAGTCTGCCATGAGCAGCGCGTACATCCCGACCGTTACGATCGCCAAGAACCCCAGCGGCGGCGGGCAGAGCTATGAATCGCTGAACCTGTTGCAGCCAAAATTCAAAGAGCGGTTTTTGAGCGACGGGTCTTCGACACAATACCACCTGAGCTTTTCCGGGCTGGACAGCGCCACTGTGACGGTGCGCCAGCTGACAAGCGCCGGGACGTGGACGACGATGAGCGGCTACAGCTGTAATGCGTCGACAGGGGTTGTTACATTCAGCACAGCACCGGGGAAAAGCCCCGTGACCGGCGAAGACAACATCGAGATCGAGGCGAGCCGCACCGTGAAGGGGTACGCTGACCGCATCAACAAGTGCTGCATCGGGGCGCGATTTGGTGTAAACGGCGACGTTGACCGCCTGTTTTTGAGCGGCAACCCCAATTACATAAACTACGACTGGTACAGCCAGAAAGACGACCCGACGTACTTCCCCGATACGGGGTACAGTGTGCTGGGCACGAACAAGAGCGCCATCGTTGGCTATACCATCATTGAAAACCGCATTGCGGTGCACAAGGACGACAACGAGCCGGACAGAAACATCATTCTGCGCAGCGGCAATCTGGTGGACAGCGAGGCGGCGTTCCCGATCTACAACACGCTGAAAGGCCCCGGCGCGGTGGCGCGGGACAGCTTTGCATATTTGCAAAACGAGCCGGTATTTTTGACGAGCAGCGGCATCTACGCCATCACGGCCAGCGACATCAACGCCGAGCGGTACAGCCAAGACAGGAGCTACTACCTGAACGGGCGGCTGCTGAAGGAAAGCGGGCTGCAAAACGCTTGCGCCTGCGTGTACAACGATATGTACTGGCTGGTGGTGAATGGGCACGCCTACATACTGGACGGGCTGCAAAGTCTGGGGCTGGCGAAAAATGAGCCGTACTCCAACCGGCAGTACGTGGGCTTTTACTGCACGAACATTCCGGCGCGCATTTTGTTTGTGAAGGACGGCACGCTGTGGTTCGGCACGAGCGATGGACGGGTATGCCGCTTTAATACCGATGATGACGACTACCGCAGCTTCAACGATGACGGCGCGGCCATTGCGGCCAGCTGGCAGACGCCTTACATCAGCGGGTCGAACTTTTACAAGAACAAGACGTTCAAGCATCTGGCAGTGCAGCTAGTGAACGCGGCATCGGCGGGTGTAAAAATTTCGGCCATCGTGAAGGGCGAATGGCAGGTCTTGAAAGAGTTTTTGACGGGCGTGAGCTATTTCCGATATTCCCGGCTGGTATATTCCCATTTATGCTACTCCAACGATACCAGCCCGAAAACCTTCCACACGAAACTGCGCATCAAGCGGGTGGACAAGTGCAGCTTTCAGTTTGCGAACAATATGCTGAACGAATCCTTTGGCATTGTGCAGGCGAGTATTGAATACGTGGAAGGCGGCAATTACAAGGGGTGAGATTATGGCATTGAGAAAAATCACGGATGCGGAGCTGAAGGGCAAGGGCAACGTGGGCAAGCCGGATATTCCCGGCGTGTCGACCGCCGAGATGCAGCGCATCATGGATGAAATCCCGCGGGAAATCATTGTACCCGCGTTCAACGAGCTTTCGCAGCAGGCTGAGGACGCGCTGAATGCCCGCTACACAAAAGAGGAAACGAACAACGCCATTAACCAGCGCGTCATCGACATTGGTACGGGCGACATGGCGAAGGGCGTGTACGACCCGAACAACGCAGGCGTTGACGTGACGGTGCAGGAATACGCCTGCACCAAGACCGGCAAGGTTTACGCCCTGACAGGTTCCGGCGCAGTGGGGCGCTTTAAAGTGCCTGTGGCGTGGGAGAGCGGCGACAGCTTCACGGTCAACGGCAACGCTGTGCCTGCCTACTGCGGGGCGGATGCCGTGGACGGTGACGCCGTTGTGGCCGGGCGCTGGGTGATCTTTACCTTTGACGGTACGCAATTAAATTTTAACGGCGGCGGTGGGCTGACAACCTCCAAGCTGGCACAGGCCACCGCCGGAACCGGGGACGTGCTGAACGGCGCACCCTTTTATGCCGGGAACAAGACGCTGAAAAAGGGGACGCTGGCGTTGAGTGGAAACATGACCGCCGGTGACCTGCTGGCTGGAAAAACTGGGTACAGCACCAATGCCAAAAGTAAAATCACGGGGACGCTGGCGTTGAGCGGCAATATGACGGCGGCTGACCTGCTGGCAGGGAAAACCGGGTACAGTAATAACGCCAAAAGCAAAATCACCGGTGCAATGGTGAACCGGGGCAACTGGGGCACAACGATCAACCCCGGCGGCAGCGTTACGGTCGTGAAGGGATTCCATGCCGGGGGCGGCGCGGTGAAGGCGAGCTATGGCGGCGTTCTGGTATGGTGCTTTTTGCAGAGCAGCGGAAACAGCGACCAGCGAACCGTGTTTGCGAATGGAACATTCGGGTCTGCAAGCGGGTATTCCTTTACCTTCAGCCGCGCCGGGACTTACCGCGCCTATTTTGTCATTACGCAACCGCAGGGGTCTGGCGGCAGCGGTATCAAATTGAACTGGGGTTCCTGGTTATGGGGACCGCATGATACAACGAGCGGAGCACAGACCATCAGTTTTACGGTATCTTCTGGCAATTCGATTCAGATGTACTGCTCAAATACTGACACCACCTGTACACAGGCCGCGATTGTGGTTTATGCAGAAAGCTAAGGGGGACGTATGGAACACAATATTAGTTTGAGCGGGTATGAGCCGTCCCCGAAGAAGCTGAAGCTCGGCACAAATGACAGCTACGGCGTGGAGAAAATCATCTTTACGCGCGGGGCAGAGTGGGACGGGCTGTCCATTGTGACGGTGTGGCACCCGCCCGGCGACGCAAAGCCGGTGAGCAAGGCGGCCTTTGCCGATGATACCGTCGACGTACCGAAGGAAGCAACGGCAAGTGCCGGACGCGACGGTGTGGTGGTGGTGGAGGGGCTGAAAGACGGTGTACGGCTTATCAGCTACAACATCAGCTACACGGTCAAGGAGCAGGCAGGCGTGGAAGGAAATGACGCACAGGAGCCTACCCCCGACCTTGTGCAGCAGGCCATTGCGGCGGCAGAGCATGCAGAAGAGCTTGTCAAAACGGCGCAGGGGTCTGCGGATACCGCAGCGAAGGAAGCCGACAATGCCCGCAAGGCGAGCGAGGAATCGGCCAAGCAGGCCGAAGCCGCCAAAGAGGAAGCCTCCGCCGCAAAGCCGCAGGCTGAAGCCGCCGCTGCGTCTGCGGAAGCCGCCAAGAACAGCGCGACAGCAGCGGAGAAATACGCCAAGGAAGCCCAGCAGGTAAGCCAAGGCGCAGTGGGCTGGTATGCCACGCTGGCCGCGCTGAATGCCGCCTACCCCACGGGCAAGGACGGCAACTGGGCGATTATCGGCACGACGGATACCATCTGGGTGTGGGATTCGGACACCGAGATGTGGAAGGATACCGGCGAGCAGCCAGACTTGTCGAACTATTATCCGAAGGGCGAAATCGACAAGATGCTGGCGGCCATCCGCACGAAGGTGCTGACCGTGACCGCCCCTGCGGCCGGGTGGGTGTCCGGCAGCTATGTCGTTGCGTGGGACGACGGGACAGCGACTACCTACGCCTACCGCAACCGCGCGACGGTTGAAAGTGTGACTGCGAACAGCCGGTTGGCCGTCAGTCAACGCACGCAGCCAACGGATTCCGTGTGTAAGGTTGCCGCACTGGAGACGGGCGCGGGGGTCGTGGACTTTTACGCAGATACGGCGGTAACTGATGCGGCAACGTTTATTTTGGAGGTGACTAACGTATGAGCGCGATTAACAATCCGTACAAGATGCAGCAGCGGGACGACCTGCTGCGCATTATGACTGCACCCAACGCCGGGGCACATAATGCTGTGTACCGCGGTAAGGCGCTGGGCGGCGAGGTGACGGATGCGCAGTGGGCGGCGATTGATGCAGGGGCGTTTGACGACCTGTACATCGGCGACTACTGGACAAAAGGCGGCGTCAATTATCTCGTAGCTGCGTTTGACTATTTTTTAAACACGGGCGACCCTGTATGCACAGACCATCACGTTGTGATTGTGCCTGAAGAAAATCTGTACGAGGCGCGGATGAACAGCGACAATATTGCTACAGGAGGTTATGCAGGGTCTGAGATGCACACTGCAAATCTTGAGCGGGCAAAAAATATCGTTAAGGACGTTTTTGGCGCGCATATCTTAAGGCATACAATTTATTTGACAAATGCTGTTGCCAATGGGATGGCGTCTAACGGCGCATGGTACGAGTCGGAGGTAGACCTTATGTGCGAGCAGATGGTCTATGGTAGCGGTATTTTTTCGCCGGTTTCTGACGGCGCGAATGTCCCGGCGAATTATCGCGTCGAAAAATCACAGCTACCGTTATTTCAGCACGATCCGAGTTGTATTTATCATACACAACAATGGTGGCTGAGAGACGTTATCACAGGCGCCTATTTTGCTTATGTCGGTTACGGCGTCTCTAACACTACCAACGCGTCTAATGTGCTTGGCGTCCGTCCGTATTTTTGCATCTATTAAGTAGCAAAAATGACAAAACAATGTTGGTGGACAACCCATGGACATTACCAACAAGTATCTTGCCGCCTACATATGGCGGCGGGCAGCATAAACAGAAAGGAAAAACCTATGTCTGAAAAAGATACGATTTTGACACCTGAAATGGACGAGGAACTGTCCAACGGCAAAGGAGACGACGAAGATGAGTGATTCTGCACTTGCCGTTTATACGGCCATCAGCCCCAACTGTAACAGCCCCCGCAGCCAGCCCATCAGCAAGATCACGGTGCACCACATGGCGGGCAATGCCACGCTGGAGGGGTTCGGCAGCATCGTCGGCAAGCCCTCGCGCCAGATGAGCGCCAACTATGCCATTGATTCCAACGGCCGCATCGGCCTGTTCTGCCACGAGGCCGACCGCTCGTGGTGCAGCTCGTCGCCGTGGAACGACCAGCGGGCTATTACTATCGAGGTTGCCAACGACGGCGGTGCACCGGACTGGCACATCAGCGACAAGGCATATGCGGCGCTGCTGGATTTGTGCACCGATATTTGCCGCCGCAACGGCATCAAGGAGCTGACCTACACCGGCGACAAGAACGGCAGCTTGACGATGCACTGCTTCTACGCCGCCACCGTCTGTCCCGGCCCTTACCTAAAGAGCCAATTCCCCAACATCGCTGCAGAAGTCACGAAGCGTCTGAAAGGGGAGAGCGTTTCCGCTGAACCTGCCAAGACGAATGAGGAAAACTTCATCTCCGTCATGGTTGAGAAATGCCAGACCCGTTGTCTGAACGCGCATCTGCTCCCGTCCCTCTGCATTGCTCAGGCTTGCTTGGAGAGCGCCTACGGCACCAGCGAGCTTGCTGTACAGGCCAACAACCTGTTCGGCATTAAGGCGAGCAACTGGACAGGCAAGGTCTACAACAAGCAGACCAAGGAGTGGGACGGCAGCAAGTACATCACCATCACAGCCGCTTTCCGCGCCTATGACACGATGGTCGCTTGCGTTGAGGACTACATTAAAAAACTCACGACGATGCCGCGCTACTCGAACCTCGTCGGCTGCACCGACATCAACAAGGCTTGCGAGTACATCCGCGCCGACGGCTGGGCGACCAGCCCGACCTACACGTCGAGCCTGCTGGCAGTCGTGAAGCAGTTCAACCTGACGCGGTACGATGCCGCCACCAAAGAGGACAAGCCTGCCGCGCCGACGCATCAGGAGGTTTGGCTTGACCATGTGACGCTGCCGAACGCTGCGGCGATGGAGTTCTACCTCATCGCTAAAAAGTACGGGCTGGACAATGATAAGGCGTATCATGCCAAATACGTGGACTGATGCGCAGAGAGGGACGTGAAGCATGGATGAGTGGCTGATCTTCAAGGATATTGTCGTCATTGTGGGGCTGATTATCACGGTGACGACGCCGCTTTTGAAGTTGAATACCAGCATTACCGAGCTAAAAACACTGCTGGAAAGCGTCGTGAAAAAAGTAGAGACCATCGACAGCAACAATACAAACAGTCACCGCCGCTTGTGGGAGCACAACACCGAACAGGATCGGGTGTTGCAGAACCATGAGCGGCGGTTGCACGATCTGGATGGAAAGTGAGGGATTCCCATGTACGACTTTTTGAAAAATCTCGCCGCGCTTATCAAGGTGAAAACCATTGTAACGCTTGTGGTCGTTGCAGTTTTTGCAACGATGGCGCTGCGCGGCGCGTTGCAGCCTGACACGGTCATGACCATTGTGACGATGGTCGTAGCCTTTTATTTTGGCACGCAGAGCGAGAAGAAGGAGTAAAGCCCTATGAGAATGGCGGGAGACGGCAGCGGCGTTGTTGCCGCAAAGAAAAAAACAACGCCGGTCATCAGCAAGAATGACGGGACGGGGCTTGCCGGTGCGCTGGGGCCTTTGTATAACAACTTCTCCAAAACGAGAAACGGCGGGACGGCGACCAGTTCCGTTTTGCAGAGGCGTAACACTGGCTCGACCGGCGGCAGCGGCAACACCGGCTACAGCGGCGGGAACCGCAGTTACAGCACGGGCAGCAGCTATACCGCAGCGGCAGCGCCCGCCGCGAGTGCGGCTACGACCGAGACGGTGTCAGCTGCCCCGGCAGCGGCACAGCCTGCCCAGAATGACAACAACGGAAGTGAAGCCCTTGCCAACATGATGAAGGGCTACATGCAGAGCTACTTAAACCAGATGCAATCTGCCATTTCGGCGGCACAGCAGCAGGCGAAGGAAGCGCAGGAGCGGGCGGAAGCCCAGCTGAAGGCCGCGCAGGAAGCCCAGAGAAAAGCCCGCGAGGAAGCGTACAACCGCAGCGCCGCCCAACAGAAAACCGATTACGAGTACGGGCAAGGGCAGCTGAACAGCGCAACGGACAGTGCCTTGCAGCAGGCGTACATCAACCGCATGATGCAGCAGCGCAACCTTGCCCAGAGCCTTGCGGCGCAGGGGTTAAACGGCGGCACAAGCGAGACGACGACTGCGGGGCTGTACAACAACTACAACAACAGCCGCAATGCGCTGGAAACCGAGCGGGCAAGCCAGCTTGCCAGCCTTTTGAACACCTACCAGAACAACATGGCGCAGCTGGAAAACCAGAAGGCCAGCGGCGATGCAGCAGACCTGACCCAGTACCAGACGAATTTGGCGAATCTAACGGCGAACAACGCCAACAACCTGATCTCGTTGATGCAAGGATATGCGAACATGGCATCCACAGTGCCGCAGGTACGGCAGAAGTTCAACACCAGCACGGGGCAGTGGGAATATAGTTACGAGTAAGAGAAGGGCGGTGAAGAAAACGCCGCCCCTCATCCGGCGCTGCGGCGCAACCTTCCCCCGAAGGGGAAGGCTTAAAATGGGCGGCCTATGGCCGCCCTGCTTTTGTATATGTGGGAGGAATTTGTCGGATGGCAAAAGTGAGTAACCGGGAAGATGCGCTGTTCAATGCGTATCTGAGCAAATACAAAAACGCACAGGCCAGCACGGTGAGCGAAGGCCAGAGCAAAACACAGGCCGCCAGACAGAAGGGCGCAGCCATACTGAACGCCACCGACAAGACCCTGCCGTCGCTGGGGGACACCTACGGCAGCACCCTGCAAAACATCGTGAGCGGCGCAAAGATGGAAAACAGCCTGAGCAGCGATTTGCTGAACCGCAACCTGAGCTTGGCGAAGGCGCAGTACGACTATGCCAGCGATATGCACACCCAGATGACCGCCGCAAAGAAGTACGCCGATGAGCAGGCCGAGAAAGCCCGCAAGGAAGCCGAAGAAGCCGCCGCGAAGGCGCAGAAGGAAGCCGAGAGGCAGGCCGCCGCAGCGGCAAAAGCTGCGGCAAAGGCCAGCCGCAGAAGCAGCGGACGGCGCAAGGGAAGCGGCAAAAAGTCGAGCAGCAGCACAGCCAGCAGCGAAGATGCGGCCGCCGCGCTGGATGCGCTGGATGAAGAGACTGCGGCCACTACAACCAGCGGCAAAGGCACGGCAAAAGCGGGCGGCAATTATAACGCGAACCGCAGCAATGCAGAGCGCAACGCCAGCGCCCGTGCCCGTTACGATGGCAGCAAGCAGGAAAAGGCTGACATCAAATACCGCGCCCAGCAGAAAGCCGCCGCCACCCAAAAAGCGCTTGTGGAAAAACAAACCGCCGCAAATGCCGGTGCAAACAAAGGCAAGGCAGTGGGTAAGCACTATGCCGAGCAGCAGAACGCGGGCAACACCACGCAAAAGCCGATGGCCAGTCAGGCCGCGACCCGCGCGGGGCAGCCCGTCGCCAGCAGCTATGCCGCTGCCGGGCAGGACAGCAGCCCGGAAGTGAAATCGGCGGCGAAAAAGAACCGCGCCGATTACAAGAGCGTACAGGAGGACACCGCCGCAGCCCTGAAAAAGTTGCAGACGGATGCAGGCTACCGTGCCGAGCTTGCCGCTCCGGGGCGCAAGCTGACGACCGCTGAAATCAAGGCGGTCAAGCAATACGACCAGAACGCCGGGGATTTGTTCAAGCAGGTGCAGAACGGCACGCTGTCGCTGGACGATTACAACACGCAGGCGCAGGCACTTTCCCGGATAAACCAGAAAGCATCCTTGAACGGGCTGGGGCAGGACTTGCAGGCGGCGACGGCGGGTTTTATGCGCAGCTTCCCGCTGCAAAAGCAGACGGAACAGGCGTTCACGGATTGGGCAGATAAACAAACGGGCGGCAAGTACACGCAGGCCGTCGAGAACGGCACAATCCCGGCGATTGTACCGACGCTGGACAAGTACACCGAGCAAGACCCGCTTGCGGCTATGGCAGGCACTATGGCGGGCAAGGCGGTACAGTACAACGCGTTCAATCAGCTTATGGATGGCACGAAGTACGCCAACGCCGCGCAGAAGGCGGGCGGCAAGCTGTATGACGCTGCCAAGAACATCCCGGTGCTGAAAGACATTGTACAGCCCGGCTTTGGCGAAGCGGCGGGGCGTGTGCTGGCTGACACCGGCGCTGATCTGGCGCTGGACACGCTGCCCACGCTGGCCGATGACCTGAGCACCTACCGCGACCAGCAGCAGGCCATTGCGAACGGCGATACGGTGAACGATACCCTGACGCCCGGCAAGATTGCGGGCAATACCGCAAAGAACATTGCCGGGAACGTGGCGATGAACGCACTGCCGGAGATTGGCGGGGCGGTCATCAGCGGAATCAAAAACCGCCGCGCGGCAGACAAGATGCTGGAACAGCAGGCGAAAGAGCTGGACGAGTGGAAGAACATGACGAGCGGACTGTACAATGCCGACGACTACGCCGCACCGGATGAGCCCATCGACTTTACAGCGGCCATCCAGAACAGCCTTGACGACACTGCCCGACAGCAGCGAAACGCGGCGGCCGCCACGCGCGCCGAGCAGCTGAACACCGCGCTTGCCGAGCAGGCAGCAGAGGACAAAGCCGCCTATGCCGCCAGACAGGCCGCGCAAAATTCGGGCAATCTGCCGATTGACGCACAGGGCGCGGCGTCTTACAATAAAACAAACGGAGGTGTTGTAGATGCTGACATGGGAGCAGGCGTTCGAGCAGACGTTTTACGGGACGCTGAACGCGGCGCAGGTATTGAATATGAACCCGGAAGCGCTGGAACAGGACTTTTTGGACAAGATGGTACAGCAGGGCAAAGTGGCGCCGCGCGTGGCAACGGATACGGAGTACAAGGCGATGGTGCAAAAGATCCTGCGGCGGTGGCGGAGTGGGCAAAATCAATAACCGGGAAAGACCGCAAAAGCAGCTATACCCGCCGCATTGAGAACCTGTATAACCAGATGCAGAACGGCGCGAGCCGGGAGAGCATGGCCGACGAAGCAACGAGCATTGCTATGGGCATTGTGAAGGACGGAGACTTTGCCGAGCCGCTGGATGAGGCGACCACGACCCTGCGCGAATATTTCAAAAACACCCCCATCCGCTTGGACGAACAGGCGGCGGGGGATATTTTGTATAGCAGCGGACTAAGAAACATCCAGCAGTACAACATCCAGAACGGGACGAATTTCTCGTTAACAAATGGTGTGCCGTATGACACGGCCATGATGGAACTTTCCGACATGGGTGCGGGGGTGAGCGGGTCTTCGGTGGATGATTTGCTGCAAGTAGTAAGCGACAGCAACCGCAAGCCGATTTTGGATACTGACCTTGCCGCTGCCCATGTGGACTACTACCGCGACGCGATCCTGAACGGGACGGATGTGCGCAGCACGGATTTCGACACGTGGCTGCGCGGACAGCCCAACGACGAGACCACGCCCGATTACATCCGCAACCTGATGAAACGGCCGGATTTCAAAGAGCCGCCCGTTGACTATGACCTGCTGAGCTTGGAAGATAACTACCAGCAATTAGAACCAGCGCCGCAGGCTGACGGAAGCGAGCTAAACGGGCTGTTTTTGAACGAAAACGCGCCGCTGACATCCGACACGGGGTATTCCTATGCGGCAGACCATTTGCAGGATGCAATGAATCGGAACAGCAGCGGCAGTGTTGCACAGGACAGCCCCTACTACAATGACTGGATGCAGAATCAGGGTGCATTGCGCCAGCAGCAGGCCGCAGGCGGATTGCTTGCGGATGATGCCGACGCGATGGAAGCTGCCGCGAACCGCATGGACAGCCTGAACCGCCGCAGCGAAGAACTGCTGGGGCAGGATGCCTTGTACCGCCAGCAGCAGGAGAAGGCCGCTGCGCGGCAGGCGCGGCTTGACGCCATCCGACAGGAGTATGAGCGGGCGGCCAACCAAGTGCCGACGCTGGAACCGCTGGCGGGCAGCACGGCGGACTGGCAGACCCAGCCCGGCCTTATGCTGGAAAACGGCGAGGGGCTGAACGCCTACACCGCCCCGGCGGCACGGCAGACTGCCGAGAGCGTGCAGACCGCCGCCCCGCAGGCAAGACCGCTGAACGGCAGCGAGAGCGTGCCCGCAAATGCGGTGGGTGCGGAGAGCACCCAGTTTGACAGACGGGAAGTAGTGAACCAGGACTATGCGAACCAACGCGGCATGACAAGCGGGCTGGACGAGGAACACTTAAAAGACCTGAAAACGGAAAACACACATCAGGTGTGGACGGACGCCGAAGCAAAAAAACAGGCAGAGGACGATATTTCTACCTACATCCAGCAGGCGGGCGGGGATGAGAACAAAGCCCTTGACGCCGCGATGCAGGATTTGAAGAACAAAGAGCACTGGAACAAGGGCGACAGTGCGACGGCGGATGAAATCCGCGACAGGCTGAAAAACCAGTTTGCTGCGACGGAACCCGGAACGCCGGAATACTACACCCAGAAGGCGCGGTATGAGGCATGGAACCAGAAGCGCAGTCAGGTGCGCAGCGAGACCGCCCAGACGATGCAGAGCTTCCACGGCGATGCCAGCGAGCGCGCCAACGCCGCCGCAAAGCCCATCACGGAGCGCTGGGTCAAAAACAACCCTGCACAGGACGAGAAGATCAAGAGCCTGTCCGACGAATTGACGAAGCTAAAGGACGAACTGCGCGAGCGGGACATTGCGGACATGGAACGCGAAGCCATGCAAGGCGTTTTTGAAAACGGCAGTAATGCCGCAAAGAGGCCTGCTGGGGACATGAACGCCGAGTTCGACCAGATGCTGAAAGATGCGGGCGTCATCACGGATGCGGTCAAAACGGACACGACCGCCGAATTTGACGCCCTTGCAAAGCGGGTCAAGGAACTGTGCGAGAAGCACAAGGTAAATTGCAGTGACGATGCCGCGAAAGACATTGCCGGGCGTATTCTGAACGGGGACAACGCAGAGCAGTATTATAACAAGCTGATCATGCAGGCGGCGGGGATTTCCGACCTGACGCTGGACGAGATGGAGCGGGTGGACACCCTGTACAGCGAGGCCGCCACGCTGGGCGACAGCAAGGAGCGGTACGCGCTGGAGCAGGAAGCCATCAACATTATGGCAAAGCACCTGCCCGCGAAAAGCTGGTTTGAGCGGTTCGACAACATCCGCTATCTGGCGATGCTGGGCAACCCGACGACCCATGCGCGCAACCTGATCGGCAATGTGCTGATGGGCGGCATAGCAAGCGCAAAGGACGAAGTGGCCGCCGCAATGCAGCTGGTTTTGCCGCAGGAAGCCCGCACGAAGGCGCTGTACACGCCGCGCGAGATGGTGGACGCCGCCGGAAAGTACATCGACGAGAACGCTTATCAGGCCGTTTTGAAGGATGGCGGACGGTACGACTTGGCGCAGGGGCTTACCCGCGCACAGAAGACCTACGGCGACAACGCTTTTGGCCGCGCGGTGCAATGGATGAGCGATAAAAACAGCGACCTGCTGGACAAGGAAGATGAAATCTTTTTGAAGGCGGGCGCGATGCGCAGCCTTGCCAGCAATCTGACGGCCAAAGGCTACGACGCGAGCATTTTCAGCCGCACCGACGACGAGGCGAAGGCCATCATCGGCAATGCGTTGGAACAGGCAATTCAGGACGGCAAGGATATTACGTTCCACGCGGACAACGCCCTGACAAAGGCACTGGGGAAAATCAGCCATCTGGGGGATAAGAACGGCAGCATCGGCGACAAGATCGCCTATTGTATCGGTAACGGGCTTTTGCCGTTTTCCAAAACACCGGGTAACATCCTGAAAACGTCGCTGGAATACACCCCTGTCGGCGGCGTTGCACAAGCGGTCTGGCGCGGCGCAACCCATAAGGGCGCGGCAGCCGTGACCGATTCGCTGGCAAAGGGCGTTGTAGGCACGGCGCTGATGGGGCTTGGCTGGTGGCTTGCCGACAGCGGCTTTGTGACGGGCTCGCTGGGGGATAACAAGGATTACCAAACTATGCTGGGCAAGCAGGAATTTTCGCTGAACATTCCCGGCAAAGGCAGCTACTCGATCGATTGGGCGGCGCCGAGCGTTGTACCCGTCATGATGGGCGCTACGATGTCCGCGCAGAACATCGACCTGAGCGACCTTATGGAAAACCCGGAGAAATACGCTGGGCAGGTAGGTGACATCCTTGCCAATGCCCTCGACCCTGTGACGCAGATGAGCCTTTTGCAGAGCGCCAACAATACGTTTGAGAGCATCCGCTATAACAACGACGATGCGTTCGGCGCGGCGGGTTCCATCGTGGGCAACACCCTGACGAACTACGCACAGCAGTTTGTGCCAACCGTTTTAAGCAAAGCTGCACGCACGCTGGACGATACCCGGCGCAGCACTTACGGCGGCGGCGACACCCAGAGCGAGCGCAACACGTCGTACCTTACCAGAAGTTTGCAAAACAAGATCCCCGTGCTGAGCCAGCAGAACGAGCCGTACATTGACCAATGGGGACGCGAGGAAGCGAGCCTTGACGGCACGGACGACACCGCTGGCGGGATGTTCCTGCGAGGGGTGTACAACTTTGCCAGCCCCGGTTATTACAGCGCCGAGAACGTAACCCCGGTGGACGAGTATCTGCAAGGGCTGTACGGTGACACAAACAACAGCAAGGTTTACCCGGAGAAGGCCAGCAGCAAGATCACGGTGGACGGTGAAGGGTATTACATGACCCCGGAGGAAAAGACCGAGTACGCCAAGACCAGCGGGCAGACGGCCTATGACATTGTGGACAGCCTGCGGCAGAACAGTATGTTCTTGCAGCTGCCCGAAGACCAGCAGGCAGAGCTTGTGCAGAACGCCTACAGCGTGGCGAAGACCGTCGGCGGCGTTGCATCTGTGGGCGACGGCGTGAGCGGCACGGAGGAGAAAGAGTACGAGGCGTACCAGAATGGCGGCACGGAAGGGGTCGTCAACTATATGCTGGCGAAGAATGCCGTTGACGTGGCGCTGGATGATGTGAAAGCGTCTACCGGCGACGAGGACGCAAGCCTTGCAGATGTGGAAAAGTGGAATGCTATCCACGGCGAGATGGGCAACGACGGCATCGAGCAATTTGTGTCCATGACGAGCAAGGACAGCCTTGTGCGGCGCGTGGACAACGCAGCTGGCAGTAATGCTGCTGCGGCGTACATGAACGCCTACAGCAAGGCGTCTACCGGGCTGGAAGATGGACAAACCCCAAGCAGCTATGACGTCGGCCTTTCCATGATGAAGCAGGGGCTTTCTGACGCAGACCTTGCGAAAGCCTATGTTGCGGCCTACAGCAAGAAAGACAAGAATGGCGCATCGATTTACCAGACATACGGCGCGAACGCGCTGACGGACTGGATACGATATAAGTCGGCAGCAGATCTTGACGGAAACGGAAAAGTTTCCAAATCGGAAGCAACCGCAACCTTGAACCAAATGGATTTAACGAATGAGCTGCGCCGGGCATACCTTGCAGCAACCAATAAACGTTGGAGCAATCCCTACTGAGGTACACCATGAAATTTGATTTCTGCATGAGCCGGGCAGAGTACAACGAGCTTGTGTTCAGCCTGACGGATGAGGAAAAGGCTGTGCTGGATTTGCGGCGCAGAGGACGTAGAAATGCAGAGATCGCGGCAGAATTACACTGCTGTGAAAGGACGGTGAACCGGGTGGTGAGGAGCATCCGGGGGAAGATGCAGAACGGATAACGGGAGACTGCGGGAACAAGCGGGCGGAGTGCCCCCTATAAAACAGCAGTATGAACCGCAGGCGGGCAGTGTGCAAAAAATGCACACTGCCCGCCTTTTTTGGTTTGGCGTGAAGATGGCGCAAATGCGGCGCGGGGGTGTCCTACAGAAACACAGTATGTGCGGTATACTGAAAGTACCATAAGCGCTGTGGAAATTACTGTGAAAGGAACCTGAACTATGGAAATGGATTATGCTTCCAAAGGCGTTGCAAATGCAGGCCTTGCCACCGGCATTGTCGGCACCAGTCTTGGCGCGCTGAATGCACTTGGCGGCATGGGTGCGCTGACCGGGATTATCGGCCCGCGCGGTACTTGCAGCGAAGACCACACCATCAACCGCTATGAGCTGGCGCAGGAGCAGAAAATCGCCGAGCTGCAGAGCCAGATCGCACTGCGGGATGCCAACACCTACGGCGACCAGAAGATGCTGGAAATGTACAAGTACATTGACGGCAAGCTGAGTGCTATTGACTCGAAGTTCTGTGAACAGGCCGTGCACAACCAGCGCACGGAGGACAGCTTTACGCTGGCGCGGCAGGACATCGCATCGGTGCGCAGTGAGCTTGACCAGAAAATCAAGCTGGAAGCTGAGCGCCGTTGCTGCGGTGACAACTCCATTGTGACTTACGCAAATGCCACCTTCTACCCGAAGATGGTTGCCGATGTCACGGTTGGCACCGCCACGACTGCGCAGACGCTGTACAATCCGCTGCCCAAATGCGGCTGCGACTGCAACAGCTGAACGCGAGGGGGCGGCAACAGCCGCCCCTTTATCTTATGACGCGAGGAGTATCATATGGTCAGTATCGAGAAAGTGCAGCGCGGAATCGCCGCGTACATGGAGCAGGAAATCATTGCCCGATTGCCGGACGGCAGTCTTGGGAAAGCAGCCGCAAAGGGCGCAAAGTTTGTATTTCTGGCGCGAAGCAAGCAAGCCTTTGATACGCTGGCGCAGAATCCGGTTGCAAAAGCCTTTGGGCTTGCGGATACCGGGGAACTGGATGTGGATATGGCGTGCGACGCTGCAAAAGAGGCCATCGGGGACAGCGGGCTTACGGTTACCCTGCCTGTGCTTGGCAGCCTTACTTTTTACTCTGCTGATGTGGATACGCTGAAACGCATGATCGTGAGTGCATAAGGAGCCAACATGAACTATCTTGAAAAGCTGGAAGCGGAAAAGCTCAATTACATGGAGCTGCCCGTGACGCTGGGCAGCATGGAGATGATCCGCGAGATTGAAAAGACAAAGGAATGTCTGCACTGTGCGCAGGATACAGAGCTGACGCGTGCCGATGCGGAAGCATGGATGGACAACATGGAGAACGAAGACGGCACGTTCGGCGCGCATTGGGATGTGGCGCAGACGAAAGCCTACATGGAGCCGCGCGGCGTGAACTGCGAGGCGTGGAAGTGGGCAGCGGTCATGAACATGATGTACAGTGACTATTGCAAGGCGGCGCGCAAGAACAGCGCCGACCGCCCGGAATTTTACGCCGACCTTGCGGCGGCCTTCCTGCTGGACAGGGATGCGCCGGAGGACAAGGCGGGACGGTACTATCACAGCATCGTAAAGGCATAAAAACAAGCCCGCAACTGCCGAAATTTTCTCGGCAGTTGCGGGCTTTGCTGTGTCAGGGAAGAATGTCCTGCTCCCACCCTGCGGGGAGTTCGAGCAAGAATAGGCCGGTGCGCTCCTGCGCGCGCACCCAGAAGTCCGAGCGGTGCAGTGACGCGGCGAGTTCGCGGCGGGACGCACCCTCAAAATAGAGAGCGCATAAGACGATCTGCTGATCGGAATCAAGCGGCTGCATGGCTGTGACGCGGGCGGCGCGGGCTTTATCCAGCGCAGTGCGGGCGGCTACGAGCTTTATGTAGGCTTTTTCGTAGTTCTCTGCCCGGCGGGCGACGGGATCGGATTTTGAATTGCCCTTCGGCATGCCGTCGCTGGGATGGGCGGACATGGCGGAGTTGGATTCGTGGAACTTATCCTGCGCGGACTGGAAGGCTTCTTTATAGCGGGAGAAGGCTTCCATCCATTGACGGCGCTGGGTCATACCAAAGGGGATTGTTTGGTTCATGGGTTCACCTCCGGCGGGTCTTTCTTTTTGTATTCGCAGCATATTATGGGCGGGACGTCGTAACCTTCATTGCGAAACCTACAGCGATATTGCCGGTATTTCCACGATTTTGGCCTTTTAGTCGCCAAATTTTTGCAGCTGTCGCATAGTGGGGTTCGTTTCAAGGTATGTGCAGGCGCAGCAAGGGCTTTTCCGGTTTGAAAAACTGCATAGATGGCGCAGGTAATGAGGACGAAAATTTTTAGAAAGATCAGGATTATTTCAAGCATTAGCGTTCACCATCCTTGCGCCACAATAGCTGCAATAGTTCATTTCTTCCTCTTGTGGCGTATTATCAAATATATCAAATGGCGTATTGCATCTTGAGCAATACCATCTCACATCATCCGCCCCCATATGATCACGAACGCGTATCCATTTCGCAAGAGGGGCTTGAAATGCTTGGTCTAGAACCTGTTTTTGCAACGCCTCTGTTTTCTTCTGCATTTCTTCTTCTGTCATTGTCAGGTACTCTATGCCTGTAATCGGGTCTTTCCAAAGTTTTTTTGCTTTCGGCTCAGTCATCAGCGTTCACCTCCGGGGGATTGGGGAGCGGCATCCATGCGACTACTGGCTCTTTTTCTCCAAAGTGTATGTTCCATGCTGATATCTTCTTCCCGCTGCTGCGTGGCTCCCGGCCAGCGGTTACGCCCAGAGCGTAGAATACTACGAGCAGGGCGGCAAGGGCTGCACCGCTGATGATGTTTGCTAGGATGGTCATTCGGACACCTCCTCAACACAGGCCATCTGGCGCAGATTGAGGGATGCGGGATTGAGAATGCAAGCTGGGGCGACGGAACCACCGCCGCACGCATCGCGGCTGCCAAACTGTCCCGCAGTGTTCATGTATCGAACGGTGCCAGCGTAGCCCGTGCCGGAATCTTTATCGCCGCAATACCAAGGCGTCCCTGTCCAAATCCAATCATTGTAGTGCGGGATGTAGTCACGGTACTTGCGGTATTCGTCACAGTTGAGAATAAAAATAAAATCTTCTACTGTACCATAAGAGTGGTCTCCGTTGTCTGCCACAAGGTCAACGGTATGTGGCAGCAGACTTTTTCCCTCGAAAACAGCGTTCGCCATATCAGATAGAATCCCACGCACATTACTGGTGCGATAGTTATTCCAGTTGCCCTTCTCATCGGTAAATTTATCACTTGGGCAGAACTTTACATCTTTTGCCCACGGCTTTGCCATAATAGCCATCACGCCGCCGTCAGGATGGTTCGGGTCAAGGCATACCCACTCGAAGGTTTTGAACATGAAGTGTTCGCCGGGATGCAGGGTTGTGATGTCAGTCATTGTCGGTTACCTCCTCGTTCCAGTAATCATCGCGGCACATTCCACAGTAGTTAGGACTGCTGAAACAAACATACTTGGCGCACCGCATTGCTCTTTTGTCTTTCTCTATTACACACGGCAACAAACTGGTTAAGTCCGCCTTCGGAAACATCTTCAAAAACTCGCTCTGGCGGGTCTTGACGGGGTGGTCTTTTGCCCATTGCTCAATCTCTCTTACAATTTTTTCTGCATCACGGCCATCCTTTGTTTTAGTTTTGCAATAGTCTACAATATTGCACGCACAGCAATAAGAACTCGAACAATATCTTGCGAACTGTTTATAAAATTCTACTGCATCCATAGTCTTACTCCTTATCAAGCCCGCGCTGCACATACTGGCCGTAGGAGATGCCCAGCGCGGCGGCTTCTCTTACGCATTGCTCGATGGATTTTACGGATTTGAGGGCGGGCAGCGCGGCCTTGCACTTTTGTTCTTTTTTGACGCCCTTTTTCTGCCGGTAGCGGGCATTGTCGTCCGCGCGGCGCTTGTGCGCAAGGCAGGTATCGCAGACGCGTTTTTGCGGGGTAACGTCCCGCATGATTTTGCCGCAGTGTTTGCAGAATTTCGTTACAAGTTTCATGGCGTTTCCTCCTGCGCGGTGGCGAACGGTCGGACGCCGTGGGATTGCAGGTAATCTTTGACCCACAAATCCGCATCGGCGATGTTCTGCCGGTTATCGAAATCGCGCTTATTGTCCGGGGTGTAGAGTTCATCGAGCTTTGGCAGGACGGCTTCTTTCAGCACGTTCTGCACACGGTCGATGGTGCGGGGCGAGAGATTGCATTGCAGCATGGCGATGCAAACCTCGTTATAGCAGCGCGCCGAGATGCGGTCGGACTGCTCATCGAGCATCTGCTTTGCCACATTGATGGCAGCGGTGCGCACATCGGACGGGAGTGCGCGGCGGCGGGACATCATACATTTCATGGTTTGACTTCCTCCACTTCGTCAATGGTAAGGCTTACGCGGTAGGTTCCCTTTAGGACGGAAACCAGCGCGGCAAGAGTGTCACCGCTGTAAACACCCTCAAAACGGAGATGGGTACCAGTGCTTTGTGGAATCGAAGGCTTTGAGGGCTGGACTTCTTGCAAAATCTGCGGTTTTACAGGCGTATAGGCTTTCTCTTTTGCGGATGGCTGAGTTTCTGCGCGTCTTTTCCTTGCTTCTGCGCTCAGTAGCCCTCTTTCTTTGGCAAGTTCCCGGTCAGATTTTAGCCCTGCGCACAGCCAATCGACAGGTACGTTCAGTGCGTCCGCCAGCCGTTGTCTGGTTCTTTCTGTTGGCACTGTTCTGTGATATAAGTACTCGGAAATCATTCTTTTTCCGAGATTTCCATCTTCCTCAATTGTCATCTGCGAACGTACATCATGATCCACTGTCCATTGAAGCCTCGCCCAAAAATCTGGAAGGTCTGGCAGCACGGGTGTATTGGGCTTTTCCGGTTCTGGCGGCGTTTCCTCCGGCTTGGGCATACCCAACAGCCAGCCGATCGTGACGCCCATCTCGGACGCACCGGCGATGCGTTTTGCGTTGTAGGCGGTTAACGTTTTAGCCTGCCCGCGGCACAGCTGATTCAGGTATGCGGCGCTGATGCCGCAGCGCTGGGAGAACTGGGCGGCGTTCATACCGCCCATTGCATACCGCACGTGGCCGGCCACGCTGGGCAGGTTCGGCAGGACAATAGTCGTGCATACTCCATCTTTCAAGTGGTTCTCCGCTTCGGACGGCATACGCGGCGGGGAGATGGGGGTGCGATGCGCCGCCTGTGCGCGTTCCCGCTGGGATTGCTGGTAGTCATATACTTCGTCTGTCATTTCGGGTTATCCTCCATTTCTTCGATAAAAATTTCGGTGCGGGGGTTGGATTTGTCGTACAGTACGCGGGAGCCGTCTGTTGCTGCTACGATGTTGCTGTTGTCATCTTTCAAAATTCTGGCATCAACCAGAATATCCATGATGGCGCTTTCAAGGTTTGTTTTATCTACCCTGTGCCGTGTAGGCATGTAATACAAGCACTTGACATTGTAGCGACCGTCCAGCGGATTTTTGGGCGCTGGTTTTAAAAACATCTTGGCAGTTCTCGCGTACTTCAAGTAGGCTGCGCTTGGCAGCACTTTTGCGTACTTGCCCTTATGACATACCGGGCAGTGTGCGCCAACGTATCCGATGCGGGGGCTGTTCTTTTTTGTGATGGGCTTTCCGTAGATTATGTATTTTTGGATCATAAACTGCCCCACTGTTCTGCCATTGCTTCAGCAATACCGGGGAATGTTTTTGCACGGTTTTTAGCTCTGTCTGTAGTAAACATTCCCTTATGTTGTTCGCCATGTTTGTGACTGTAGCTCCCGCTCGGACACCATGTAGCAACAGGCTCCACAGCATTTGTCGATTCAAGCGGCGGCAGTCCTTTGAGCCATAAGCAGGTTTTCTTGGTGTAAGGATGGCCGAATTGATACGGCTGAATGGCCTGCGTGTACTGCGGCAGGCAGAACACTTTTGACGGGATGGGGTTCTCAACGCATATAAGGGGGATGTCAGCCCACCAAAACCGCATAAACAAGTCTCTGCCTTGAATGCCAAGCATGACTCTTTCGACCTGCAGCTCATGGCCTTTCCATAGATGCCTTGCTCCGGCGTTCGACAAGTAGGTGCAGGGCGGGTGCGCAATCAGCAAATCCCATGTACCTACATCATGCGCTATCCCGTCCATTGTTGTTACAACCCCGCCGTGCAGCGGAATAAGTGCGTCCCCCAATATGTGCCACTCCGGATGACCACCGGACGGTTCCTGAATATCGCAGCTGTACGCTTCATGTCCGCGCTTGCGGAACGCTTTGCAAACGGTCTGCGATTCCTCGCAGGCAACTAATACTTTCACTGTACAATCTCCTTTACTTTTGCGTAGTACTTCTCGCTGTACCATATATCCGGCAGGCGGGGATTTTGGGTGTAACCTTCCTTGCGCAGGGCGGCTTCGGCGTTCCAGCGCGCGGAATACAGGCGCTTGGAGTGCGTTATGTCGCCGGTAGAGCGGGAGTAGGTTATAATTTCATACTTTAGCATGCAGCTTCAGCGCCTCCTGCTGGTTGATTTCTCCGCGCTGCATTTTTTGGAAAAGCGGCGTGTCGAGGTGCAGGCATTCGTGGCAGGTGCGGGCGAAAAGAACCTCGAAAGATTCGATTTTCTTTGGCATGAACTGCGCGGACGCTTTTCGGATTTCGGCGACAGTGGGCGGGAAGGTCATAGTCTCGGCCAGGTGGGCGGCGGCGCTTTTGGCAGCCACAAAGGGGACATCCTTCAGCGCGGACGCCCATGCCCGCGTCATTTCCTCCGGCTCGCTGCCGCGCATGATATTGCGCCACCAGTTCGAGCAGGTGAGCAGCAGCATGGCGGTTTCCTGTTCAGTCATCGGGGGTCACTCCTTTCGCGAGGGCGCGGAGCTTATCGCGGGCAGATGCGGCGGCGTCCGGCTGCCGGGGAGCTTGGCGCGATGGCTTCGCTCGTTCCTTCTCGGCGAGGTAGGCATCGACGGTATAAATTCCCTGCTGCTCGCAGCGGTCAAGGATTTTGGAGATATAGCTCCACCGGCGCGCGTTATTGGCGGCAGCTTCGTCGATGGCCTGACAGATAAGGGATGCCGGGAATTTCAGCAGGGCGGTACTTATCGCGTCGGAAACCGCACGGGGAACAGAACCACAGTTCTGCTCATAGCGCTGGATGCAGGCGGCAAAATCTGGCGAATAGATCACACTTTGCGCGGGCGCGGTAGCAGTAGCAGGAATATCTTTATCTTTATCCTTGTTCTTGTCTTTATCTATGGCTTTTTTGGCTTGCAGTGGGTTTTCTGGGTTTTGTTGGCTTTCGCTGGCTTTTTTAGGTCTGCCACCCTTTGACCCGTTTTCCCGCTGCTTTTCTACGAACTGTTCGCGTTTTTCTGTGTCGCGGTCAATCTGGTCTATAAGCATGGGGAGAATGAACCGTTCGTTGCCACTGGAGTGTCCGTCAATCGCCAAACCGTTGCTGTATTCCAGCAAGGCAGTCCATATCCGGCCTCTCTCAGCATCTCCGAAGGGTTCAAGTGCTTTTAGCCAGCTGTTATAGCAGAAAAAGCCTTTCCTTTCCATCCGCTACACCTCCATGTAATACTCCGCGACGCGGCACAGGCGGCCATAGCGATTGCGGCGCTGCACCATGCGGGAAGTGACGGGGTAGCCCTGCCGCTTCAAATCTGAGATGCGGGAGGCAAGGCGGCTGCACCCGAAATCTTCGAGGGCGTCAAGCGCCGTTAGCGAACCGCCGGATTCCAGCACCGCGAGAATCTGTTCAATCTGGGAAGGGATGCAGGCTTTTTTTTCTTTTTCATCGTTCATGGCGACACCTCAGAACGGCAGGTCGCCGTCATCCTCGATGAGGGCAAAGTCATCATTCTGGCCGGAGGAGTAGGAGACATCCGGCTCGCCTTTGGTGCGGGGGGCAGAGGAACGCGGGGCGTCGGGGACGCCGCCACCTACAGGAGCGGATTCTTTAGAGCCCGCAAAATTCGCGTTGTTGGCGACGATCTCGACGACGGTGCGGTTCTGGCCGTTCTTGTCCTGATAAGTACGGGATTGCAGACGGCCATCAATGGCAATGAGGGAGCCTTTGGGAAAATACTTGCAGACAAATTCAGCGGTTTTGCCCCACGCCACGACATCCAGCCAGTTCGTCTGGCTGCTGCCGTCGGCGTTTTTATAGCCGGAATCGTTCGCGATGCGGAACGATGCGACGGATTTGCCGCTGGTTGTGGTTTTGAGCTGCGGGTCGGCGGCAAGGCGACCCATAATAGCGACAACGTTTAACATGGATTATTCCTCCGAATCAAGATAGTTTTTGCCGAAACGGCGGCGGAAGTCGTCGACCGTCCAGTGATAGTAGGCCATAGCGGTCTGCTGGCCGCGCTTGTGGTAGAACGCCTGCAAGGCGGCTGCGTTTTTGCCGTGATGAATTTCGTCATGGCAGGCGGGGCAGACGTTTACCCACAAGCCGAGCGCCTTACTGGCGGCGCGGCGGCTGCCGCCAAAGATTTCGTGCCGGGCGGTTTCGCGGTACATGCCGCAGCAGTTGCAGCAGAGCGGCATGTGGGGGATGATGGTAGGCGCGTAGCCGTTGCGGTCAAGGTGGATGCCGTATTCATTGCGGGTAGGTTTCCGCATCGTCGGTCAGTCCTTTCAATTTTGCGATTTCTTCCGGGGTCATGGTGGGAATGCCCTGCTGCTGGCATTTCTGCACGATCAGTTCAATGAGGCGGTGCATCTGGGATGGGTCAAACTGGCTGGAACCGTACCAGCATTGAAGGTTGTAGAAAGTGCCCTGCGGGGTGGTCATTTCATCGAGCTTATGCACCTGCCAGCCCTCGCCCTTGCTTTCCCAGCCGGATTTAAAGGCTTTGGCGGCGTCGGCGCGGATGGTGGCGATGGCCGAGCTGCCGCCGATGTCGCGGATCAAATCACGGTAGATGTCCAGCACAGGGCGGTTGATTTTGGCGGCGAGCTGGTTCATCAACGTCCATGCGTAGGCGTTGGCCGAGAGGCTGCGGCGCTGGGATGCCGTGCCGATGACGGCGGCAAGGGGCTTACCTTCATCAATAGCAGCGCGGACTTTATCGCAGTCGGCTGGGGAACACTCCAACGTTACTGTGTTGCCGATAACAACTGCGGCCTTGATGGCAATTTGTTGCTTCATTTCCAAGCCTCTGCAATCTGCTGACCCTGCTTCCAATCCTCTGCGGTGAAGTCCTTAGAGGGTTTGCCGATGGTTTCTGCGATGAGCTTCCACGCGTCATTTTCATCGGCGTTGTTCTTCTGGCAGTAGGCTTTGACAGCCCGCTGGCACTCGGCGCGGGCGGCGAGGCGGGCGGCGGCGGGGTTTGGCTTTTCCTGCTTGGGGTCGGTCTGGTCTAGGCCCTGCGCGGATTCGGGCAAATCTTCCCCCGCGTAGATGTACAGGCCGAGACCATGCCGCGCGCAGGCTTTCGTCAAGCTGCGCTGGATGGCCTTGTTGACGTCGGTGCTGGTGACCTTCTCGGCGGGGATAGCGGCGTTGCGGAAGTCCATAACGGGCAGGTATTCGATGTGTTCCAGCCCGTTGATCGTGACGCCGGTCTTGACCCAGCAAGTGCGGCCGTCCGTCCAGTAGATGCAGCCAGTGGGGGTCTCGTAGATGGTGTAGATGGCGTCGGGGTAGGCTTTTTTGACCTCCGCCCATGCCCAAGCCCACGAAAGATAGGTCAAGCCGTTTTTCTTTTCGGTGTGGCCGTTCACGTTGACGGCGTTCAGGGTTTCAAAGATGCTCATCAGATAGTTTCTCCTTCCGGGTCTGGGGTGGTAAGGTGGATGCGGTAGCAGGCCGCAGGCGGCGGGGCGATGCCGATGATGCGCGTTTTAAAATCGGCGAAGTAAACGCGGGTATCATCGACCTTGAAATAAGTGTAGTTCAGGCCGTAGCGTCGTACCGCAAGCAGCGGGACGAACGCACCGATGCTCTCGGCATAGATGCGGCGGGCATCCTGCACCGCATTGAAATAGGCGGCGGAAATGCCGGTTGCTGTGGGGATAATCCCCGAACAGCGCCGGTCACGGATAAGGTTATGCGCCTGCTGAAAGGCGCGGATGTCGTCAATGGTCATGTTAATAGTCCTCCATACAGCGAGGTTCTTCCCACGGGTCGGATTTGGCGACGTCCTCGCCGGGATAGTCGTCGGGGTTATAGCATATATCGCAGCCGAAGATTTCGGTGTCGTGGTTGGCGGTGCGAATCAGGTAGATGGATTCACATTCTGCGCCGCAGACGGGGCAGCGCGGGAAAGCGGGTTCCTCCGGCGGGAAGGGGTTGTCCTGATGCCCCCAGAAGGGGGTCATTCGGGAACCTCTACGAGCTGACCGTTAATCAGCTTGTACCATGTATTCGCCTTGACGGTTTCGCCGTCAACCTTAAAACACTGCACCTCTTCGCGATGCCAGTTGTATTCATCATCTTTTGCCCATTCTGCCAAAATAATCCAGCATCCTAAAGCGCCTGTTGCTTTACTATCAATGCCGAGCGCAGCAGCAACGCTTTCTTTACCAGTAGCAGATGCAGCGCCCTGCTCGCCGGTAGCAGATGCAGCGCCCTGCCAGCCGGTAGCAGATGCAGCGCCCCGCGTGCCGGTAGCAGATGCAGCGCCCTGCCAGCCGGTAGCAGATGCAGCGCCCTGCTCGCCGGTAGCAGATGCAGCGCCCTGCTCGCCGGTAGCAGATGCAGCGCCCTGCTCGCCGGTAGCAGATGCAGCGCCCTGCCAGCCGGTAGCAGATGCAGCGCCCTGCGTGCCGGTAGCAGATGCAGCGCCCCGCGTGCCGGTAGCAGATGCAGCGCCCCGCGTGCCGGTAGCAGATGCAGCGCCCCGCGTGCCGGTAGCATGTTCAGATTCTTCCGGAATGGTTTTCTCCATCGTGTACGCAACGGCAGCTTTTACAAGCCCAGCAATGCCGATTTCTGCTTTCACAGCAATTTTTTTGCCGCAACGTTTGCTGTCATCGCTGCTTTTTTCATCGCTCACATCGTCAAGGTCTACTTCGCAGTAGCGGCTCATGTCGCCGGGGGCGTAGTATTCAAGCACATCTAGCGGATACTCGCAGGCGTGGAAGCCGCTTTTGCACAGATCGGCGGTGGGTTCTTCGTAGGTTTTACCGATTTCGTACTGGAAGTCACGGCATTTCAGGTTTTTATCGAAGCCTTTATACATTTTCATGTGTGGATTCCTCCTTCAAAATCAGGCCGCACAGGGCGTTGAGCGTCAGCGTAGAGCCGACGATGGCAGGGATGTTCAGCGTGCCGAGGGACGCCAGCAGCGCCACGAGGGCGGCGGTGGCGGCGAGATTGACGGCGCGGCGGGAAAGTGGTATACTATGGTTGTTCATCTTGTATGAATCCTTTCTTCGAGGCCGTCGCGGTGTTCCAGCACCGGGGCGGCGTTTTTTGTTTGCGGTGGTCATTTAATTTCTTCCCAGTTGAATCGACCCTTACCAGAGTTTCGCCACTGGCCGAGACCGCGCTTTGCGCCGTAGTCTAGGCATTCGCGAACCATATCTTCCAGTTTCGGGTCAAGACATTCGATTTCGAATTCTGCCGTAGACCCGGCGGGCACGCTCTCGCTTTTGGCGATGCTGACGCGTTCGCCAAGCGGGGTCTGGGCGCGAAGAGGTCGCTCGCAAAAATCCATCTTCATGTCGTGCAGATCGTAGGGAATCTCGCGCGGGTAGACGAAAATCAAGCCGTCGATGGCCTGTTTATACGCCTTGAGCGCGGCGCAGGCTTTGCCGCCCGCATATCCTGCCTTTCCCGCCTTCGCCAGCATCTTGCAGCTGTCCTTGAGCATTCCCTTGACCTGATAGTCGTACAAGAATGGCGTGCCACTGGCAGTTTTAGGGAAGACGGTAATTCTGTCTTCGGCGTTCTGTGCCTTGATGTTGTCGACTTCTTCGGCGGAGAGGTCGGTTGTAGGTGCTTTTGAAGCGATATAAGTGGCGAGCAGGTCTTCATTGCTGGGAGAAGAGCCGAGAACTTCTTCTAAAAGAGTGATATGGATTTTCATGGGGTGATTTCCTCCTGTTTTTGATTTTTCGGTTGCGGGGTCGGTTGCTTTTCCGTTGCGGCGTGCCGCAGTGCAACGCTTTGCCATGCCGTTGCCATTCCCTTGCGTAACGGTGCTGAGCTATTCCTCTGCAAGGATTTTCTTTGCCTTCGCTGCGAGTTACTGTACTGTGCTGTTGCTATCCATTGAAAAGCTAATCAGTGCCAACGCATTGAACCTCATTGCTACGCCGTTGCACTGCGCAGCCCCGCCCTGCCACGCCGATGCACTGCACAACAATCCTTGCCGATGCGACGGGTTGCGGTGATAGGCTACGCTTCACATTGCAATGCCGTTGCCACGCGCTGCGGGGCAAAGCCGTTGCTGGTAGTCAGCTGATAAGGCTTGCGATCTGCTCGCAGGTCATGTTGCGGATGCTGCCGTAGTGCATCCAGACCCAGCTGCGGGAGCGGCCGAGAATCTTTGCAACCTTCACGGGGCCGAAAAGCATTTCGCCGGGGTAAAGCTCGGCAGCGCGGGCGCGGACGGTGACAAGGGTGTCACGGTATAGGGGCTTTTCGCGGGGCATGGGGTTACTCCTTTCTTTCGGCGATGATGTCAGCGACGGCTTGCTCGAAGCGCTGCTGTGCGCCAGCTGGGGAACGGTGGCCGTTGAGGATGGCGCTGACGTACTCCGGCGTGACCGAAAGAGCCTTTGCAACATCCTGTTGGCGGATACGGTGAATGTGCATTTTGCCGACAATATCCGCGATCCATTGTTCAGACATACAAACTTATCTCCTTTCAACAGAATTTGTTGATTTTCTTAAACTCTTGTGATAGAATGAAGGTGCTAGAATCAAACCACCGATACAAGGGTCTAACTTTGTCAACCAACAGTTTTATTATAGTCTATTTAGTTAAACTTGTAAAGGGGTTTTGTCTATCTTTTTAGACTTTGGCAATATGCACAAAGGAAGAGGGATAAAACTATGTTTTTTGATACTTACAAGAAACTGTGCGAAGAACATAATGTGACTTGCAGCCGCGCGGCGTTGGAAATGGGGATAAATAAGGGAACCGTTTCCGTTTGGAAAAATAAAGGAACCAGCCCGCAGGCAGCGCAGCTGCAAAAAATAGCCGAGTATTTCGGCGTTACGACAGACTACCTATTAAACGGCGGACAAAAAGAAAGCCCCATTGCAGAAAGCAATGGGGAAATCGTAGCCAGAGAGTGCGTAGACCTTACTGATGCAGAGCGGGAAGACATTCTCAAGTATATAGCTTATGTAAAGTCTAGGCGGGATTCTGTTTAATTGATTGAATGTATAGAAGGACTTCCTGAAGTTCTTCGTCGGTTAGATCGTCTGCCGCAATCCTGATTTTTTCGAGTTGGGTCATGGTCGTTCTCCTTTTTATATATAGCCGCTGTTTATAAAAACAACTATATACCACTTACGGTTGTAATTCAAGTAGTAAATTGCACAAAAACGTGCTGGAACGTTTTACAATCCGGTTTTTGGGACGTTTCCGGCGGCCATGTTTAGGTGGCAATTGAGGACGGATAAGAACGGACATACTCGAAAACCTCCCTTATATGTAGTTGAGTATCTACAGTATAGGGGAGAGCGCGGGAAGAAAAGCGCGAAACAAGGCGGAGAAATAGCAGATTGTACAAAAGGGGCGGCGAGACGTGAGCGAGAAGATTGTGTTTTGGCGCTGCGATGCAAAAGAAAGGTATTACCACGATAGTTTAACATGCCCGACGCTATACGGAGTTAAAACTGTGAGAAGTGGTACAAAAGAAGTAGCCGAAAAGGAAGGGCATACAGAAGAATGCCCCTATTGTAGAGAACTCCGAATCAGACCGACAAGGGGAAATTATTTCTCCGTGAAAACGATCGGCAGGGCACAAAAAGAGCCGAATATGGTGCGAATGAGTTATGCAGCGCTTATGGCGGTAGCTGCGGCTTGCCTGACATGGGTTATCTGTTTCGGATATTTCGACGCAAATAAAGATACCCAGAGGCAAGAATTTAATGCTATCTCTGCAACCTCAGAGAATCTTGAATACGGAAAGCAACAATATCAAGATGGTTATTATCAAGGAAAACTGGACGGGTATCAGTTTGGAGAGAAAGCAGGCTATAACTCAGGGCTTGAAGACGGAAAAGCTGCTGTAGATACAAAAGCGGAGTACAAAAAAGGATATGATTCCGGCTATGCAAAGGGTGTTGAAGACGGGAAACAATCCATAAGAACCGATCTCGATTACGGGAGAGGCTATGATAGCGGCTATAGCACTGGATACGCAGATGGACAAAGGTCTGTTAATGGTGGAATATCTTACGAGGATGAAGCGGAAGACAGAAACAGTTACATCGTGTATGTAACAAATACGGGGACAAAATACCATCGCGCGAACTGCTCATATTTGAGAAGCAGCAAGATTGCAAAGAGCATTGAGGATGCGATTGCAGAGGGCTATACTGCGTGCAGCCGGTGCAATCCATAGCGAATAAAAAAGCCCCTGCCGGTGGGACGAGCACCGGCAAGGGCAAAGGGTGTCAGCATTAAGCTGGCATCTTTTAGTATATAGCGATTTTAGGAGGGTGTCAACATGGCAAGAGCAAAAGCGCGGGCGGATGGGTTGATCGAAAGAACAAAAACCTATGACGGCAAGCGGGTACATTTCTACGGCAAGACCGCGAAAGAGGTCGCCGCAAAAATTGACGAATACGAGCGCCAGCGAGAAGCGGTGAAAGAGAACGGGGCGCTGTTTGAGGATGTGGCAGGGGAATGGTGGGAGAACCATTCAAAAAATATCAAGACCGGCGCGGAAAGAGCCTACAGGGGCAGTTACAAGGCCGCGCTGGAAGAATTCAGCGGGTACAGAATGAAAGAGATAACGCCCGCTGTGGTTTCGTTGTGGGGTGAGAAATTCAAGGCGGCGGGGTATGCAGGGAAGACGGCAAGCAACGCGAGAAGCGTGTTGTCGTGCATCTTCAAGTATTGGTGCGTGAACAATGGGGAGACGTACAACCCGGTAACGGTGACAGATCTGCCGCGAGGGATGAAAAAAGAGCGCAGGGAGCCGCCGACGGTGGAGCAGCTGGAGACCGTCAAGGCACACCCTGAGGGGTTCGGGCTGTGTGCATGGCTGTTCATGTATACTGGCTGTAGGTTGGGCGAGGTGCTGGCGTTGCAGTGGGGGGATGTGGATTTTGAAAACAACAAGATCGTTGTCAACAAGGAAGTCGCATGGGTAAATGCAAAACCCGTTGTGCAAACACCAAAGACCGCAAACGGCGTGCGCGTTGTGCCGCTGCTGTCGCCGCTGCGGGCCGTGCTGAAGCCGTTAAAGTGTGGCAAGAATGATTTTATATTAGGCGGCAAAGAACCTCTCAAAAGCTACGAATACCACAATAATTGGCTGCGGTATTGTGTTGCTGTTGGCATGGCTGAAATAGACACAAAAGCAGAGGCGGCACGAGAACGAAAGCGGGCCGCAGCTGCCGGAGGAGCTGAACGGAAAAAACGCTGCAATACACACTGCTACAAGGCCGGCGTAACGGCGCACCAGTTCCGGCACGAGTATGCCAGCATGTTATATGCTGCAGGCATCGGAGAAATGGAAGCTCAAAAGCTGATGGGGCATGCCGATATATCTACGACACGGAAAGTTTACACGCATATCCGAGAGCGGCAGTTAAACGAAGCGGCAGAAGCGCTTGAAAAATTTATAAACGATAATACGAAATAAAATTCAAACCGGCTGTGTCAAAAACAGCCGTTTTTTTACGACATTTTTACGACGCCAGTACAAGAATTACACTGTTTACGACCTATTTACGACCTGTTTTTTTACCGTTTAGAACATAAAAAGACATGCAAAAACAAGAAAAAAAACGCGTTGCAAAGTGGATTTGCTTTGCTAACGCGCTTTTTTGAGTGGAGCTAGTAACAGGAATCGAACCTGCAACCTGCTGATTACAAATCAGCTGCACTGCCAATTGTGCTATACTAGCGGGAACTCTAATATAGTATCACATTCAGCAGTAATTTGTCAAGCCTTACAGCAGCTCGACGCCTGCAGCCTTGCAGGCGTCCGTCGTGGCGTCATCCCACAGGCTGACCTGCACCTCGCCGACATGGACTTTGCCCAGCAGCAGCATGCACAAGCGGCTCTGGCCGATGCCGCCGCCCATCGTCAAGGGCAGTGTGCCGTCCAGCAGCATCTTGTGGAAGGGCAGCTCCGCGCGCTGCGGGCAGCCTGCCTCAGCCAGCTGACGGCGCAGGGCGTCGGCGTCAACGCGGATGCCCATGCTGGACAGCTCCAGCGCACAGCCCAGGGGCTTGTGCCAGAACAGGATGTCGCAGTTCAGCGCCCAATCGTCATAGTCGGGGGCACGGCCGTCGTGGGGCTTGCCGCTCTTGAGCTTGCCGCCGATCTGCATAATGCAGATGGTGCCGCGCTCCTTAGCGAAGGCGTTCTCGCGCTGCTTCGGGGTGAAGTCAGGGTACATATCCTCCAACTCCTGCGTCGTGATGAAGGTCACGTCGCGGTCGAGGTGGATGTTTTTCAGCTCCGGGAACTTCCAGCGCAGCTCATCCGATGTCGCGCAGACGGCGTCGACGATGTCCCGCACAGTGTCCTGCAAAAAGTCCAGCGTGCGCTGGTCGGCGGTGATGACGCGCTCCCAGTCCCACTGGTCGACGTAGATGCTGTGCAGGTTGTCCAGCTCCTCGTCGCGGCGGATGGCGTTCATATCGGTCACAAGACCCTGACCGGGGCGGTAGCCGTACTTGTGCAGGGCGTAGCGCTTCCACTTGGCAAGACTGTGCACGACCTCGGCCTGCTCGTTCAGGCAGGGGACGTCGAAGGCAACCGGGCGCTCAACGCCGTTCAGGTCGTCGTTCAGGCCGCTGCCCTGCATGACGAACAAGGGAGCCGTGACGCGCTTGAGGTGCAGCGCCATACACAGCTTTTCCTGAAAGATCGTTTTGATCAGGCCGATGGCTTTCTGGGTGTCGTACAGCCCCAGCAGGCTTTGATACCCTTCCGGAATGGTGATGTTGCTCATACTACATTCTCCTTTTAATTTTGTACTTTCTCTATATTTCTTACGCCTTGGCAAACTGGCTTTCGTACAGCTGCTTGTAGAAGCCGCCCTGCGCCAGCAGTTCGTCATGGGTGCCGCGCTCAATGATATTGCCTGCCTTCATCACCAAAATCTGATCAGCGTTTTTGATGGTGGACAGGCGGTGCGCCACGATAAAGCTCGTGCGCCCCTTCATCAATTCCTCAAAGGCATCCTGCACCAGCACTTCGGTGCGGGTGTCGATGCTCGACGTCGCCTCGTCCAGAATCAGGATGGGCGGGCGGCGCAGCATAACGCGGGCAATGCAAAGCAGCTGGCGCTGGCCTTGGCTGATGTTGCCGCCGTCCTCGGCTACCTGCGTGTCGTACCCATTGGGCAAGCGGAGGATGAAGCTGTGGGCGCGCGCCTTCTTGGCCGCCGCGATGATCTCCTCGCGGGTGGCGTCAGGCTTGCCGTAAGCGATATTCTCAGCGATCGTACCGGCCTTCAGCCACGTTTCCTGCAGCACCATGCCAAGGTTCGCGCGCAGGCTGTCGCGGGTCACATCGTCGATTGGGTGGCCGTCAATCCGCAGCGTACCGCCGTTGATCTCATAGAAGCGCATCAGCAGGTTGACGAGCGTCGTCTTGCCGCAGCCGGTGGGGCCGACCAGCGCAATGCGCTGCCCTGGCTCGACCTTAAGGTTCATGTCCTCGATCAGCGGCACATCGTCCACATAGCGAAACTTCACATGGTCGAACTCGACGCTGCCCGCGCCGTGGGGCAGGGCGACCGCGTCGGGCGCATCAGGCACGATGGGTGTCTCGTCGATGAGGTCAAACACCCGCTGTGCGCAAGCCAGCGCGTTCTGCAGCTCGGTCATAACGTCGGAAATGTCGTTGAACGGCTTCGTGTACTGGTTCGCGTAGTTCAGGAAAACGGTCAGCTGGCCGACCGTGATGCCGCCCGCAATGGCAACGAATGCCCCCAGCACGCCGACGGCGGCGTAGACCAGCGCATTCACAAAGCGGGTGCAGGGGTTCGTGGTGGAAGAGAAGAACGTCGCCTTGACACCGCACTTCTGCAGATCGAGGTTGATCTTTTCAAAGCGGTCCTCGGCGCGGCTCTCGTAGCCGAACGCGCGGACGAGGTGCTCATTGCCGACCAGCTCCTCCACAAGGCTCGTCATTTCGGCGCGTGTCTCGCTCTGCACCTTGAACATAGAATAGGTGTGGGTGGCAATGAACCGCGCGACAAAAATCGACAGCGGCGTCAGCGCCACAACGACCAACGCAATGCGCCAATCAATGAAGATCATAACGCCCAGCGTGCCCAAAATCGTCAGCACGCCGGTGAACAACTGGGTAAAGCCCATCAGCAGACCGTCGCTGAACTGCTCCACGTCGGTGGTAATGCGGCTGATAGCATCGCCGGGGCGGTGGGCATCCATATATTTGAGCGGCAGAATCTCCAGCTGCTCAAACGCCTTGACACGCATATCGCGCACGACCTGAAAGGTAATGCGGTTGTTTACAACATTCATCAGCCACTGGGAGACCGCCGTGCAGGCGATGGTTCCGGCCAGCGCGACGGCCAGCTTGCCCAGCCCGGCAAAGTCCACATCACCGGGACCGATGATCATATCGACGGCCTTGCCGGAGATGACCGGTGCCAGCAGCGTCGTCACCACCGTGATCAGCGCCAGCGTCAACGTCAGGATGACAAGCCCGGTGTAAGGGCGTATCAGCTTCAGCACCCGCTGTACGGTGGACTGGTTGATTTTTTTCCTGTCCTTGCTCATAGCGTTTTCTCCACCTCCTCCTTGCTCAGCTGGCTTAAGCAGATTTCCTTGTACACTTCACAGCTCTGCAGCAGCGCAGCGTGGGGGGCGTCGCCCACCAGCTTGCCGTCGTCCAGCACGAGGATGTGGTCGGCGCGCTGCACACTGGCCGCGCGCTGGGAGACGATAAACACCGTCATGCCCTGCGTCTGTTCCTTGATGGCCTTGCGCAGCACTGCGTCGGTGGCAAAGTCCAGCGCCGACGCACTGTCGTCGAGGATCAGAATCTTCGGCTTCGGCACCAATGCGCGGGCAATCGTCAAGCGCTGGCGCTGACCGCCGGAAAAGTTGCGCCCGGCCGTCTCGACCGGTGCGTCCAGCATGCCGGGCTTGCTGCGCACAAACTCCGCCGCCTGTGCGATCTCCAGCGCTTCCCAGATTTCCTCGTCGGTCGCACCGGGGGCAGCCCACTGCATGTTGTCGCGGATGGTGCCGGTGAAAAGCACCGCCTGCTGCGGCACGATGCCGACGAGCTCGCGCAGCTGTGCAAAGCTGTACTGCTTTACATCACGGCCGAACAGCGCCACGCTGCCGGTCGTCGCGTCGTAGAAGCGGCAGACCAGATCGATCAGCGTCGATTTGCCGCTGCCCGTGCCGCCGATGACTCCGATGGTCTCGCCGGCCTTGGCCGTGAAGGAAATGTCCGTCAGGCTCGGTGCACCTGCGCCCTTGTAGTTGAAGGTGACATTGTCGAACTTCGCGGCGTCCGCAGCCTCGTCCACCGGCAGATCCGGCGCGGCGGGGTCAGCCATCGAGGTCTTCGTGTTCAGAATTTCATTCACACGCATACCGCTTGCCAGCGCACGGGTGACCGAGATAACAAGGTCGGCCACGCGCAGCAGGTTGACAAGGATCTGGCTCATATAATTGATGAGCGCAATGATCTCGCCTTGCGTCAGGCTGCCGCTGTTGACCTCGGCACCGCCGCGCAGCAGCAGCGCGATGACCGCCAGGTTCACCACCAGATAGGTCAGCGGGTTCAAAAGCGCCGAGATGCGCCCCGCCGTGAACTGGATCTTTTTCAGGTGGTCGTTCGTCTCGACGAAGGCCGCCAACTCGTCCGCCTGCCGCGCGAAAGCACGCACGACGCGTGCGCCGACGTAGTTCTCGCGGGTCAGCAGGGTGACACGGTCAAGACCGTTCTGCGCCTCGTGGTAGATAGGCACCGTCGCGCGCATGATGATGTAGATGATGACCGAAACCACCACCGACACCAGCACGAACAGCAGCGTCAGCTTCGGGCTGATGGAGAACGCCATGATCAGCGCACCGATGACGATAAACGGCGAGCGCAGCAGCAGGCGCAGCGTCAGGTTGACACCATTCTGCACCTGATTGATGTCGCTCGTCATACGGGTGACCAGCGTTGGGGTGCCGATGCCGTCCAGCTCGCTGTAGCTCAGCGTGTCGATATGGCGGAACAGGTCTTTGCGCAGCGCCGTGCCGAAGCCAAGCGCCGCATTGGCAGAAAACCATTGCGCTGTCAGGCTGCTGGCGAGACCGATGACTGCCAACAGCACCAACAGGCCGCAGCGTGTCCAGATGAAGGCCGCATCCCCGTTTTTGATGCCTGTGTCAATGATGCTGGCAATCACCAGCGGCACGAACAGCTCAAAACAGGCTTCCAGCATCTTGAACAGCGGCGCCAGCAGGGCTTGCTTCTCATAGCCCTTGATGTAGCGCATCAATTTGTGCATTGAAAACCACCTCATACATGAATTTGCGTATAACTGAATTATTATACCACGAATTTCACCCGTTGTCATTCCAGAAAGCCGCATATTTCGATGTTTATTTATTCCCGCGCCGTCTATACTTTCAATGGGCTGATACGATAGGAGGGAATGTGGATGTTCTGGTTCTACAGCTATAAAGGTTTTTCCCTTGCGGCGGCGCGCACCGTACACACGGCGCTGCGACTGGCCGGGCAGCAGGGGTGCGCACTGGCAGATACCGGGCATCTGCTGCTGGCGCTTGTGCAGACCTCCCGCGGGTCGGCGGCGGATTTTCTGCGGCGCAAGCGCATCACGGCGACGACACTGGCGGGCTGCGCCGCCCGGCAGCGGCAGGGCAGTCCCCGCAGGCTGCATCGCCGCGATTTTGCCCCCGAACTGAGCAAGGCAATGGAGTTCGCCGTGCTGGGTGCCCACGCTGCCAGCGCCGCTAAAGCCGAGAACGAACACCTGCTCTGCGCCATGCTGGAGGATTCCTCCTGCACGGCAAGCCAGTGGCTCGCATCCATCGGCATCGAGCTGCCGCAGGCCGCGCGGGAGTGCCGCCAGCTTTCGGGGCAGCTTGTCCTGCCCGCCCAGCCCCGGATGACCTCCGGCCGCACCGGCCGTCCCAGCGAAAAATATGGCCGCGACCTGACCCGCCTTGCGCAGGAGGGACGGCTTGACCCGGTGCTCTGCCGGGACGCAGAGCTGGAACGGATGATCGAAATCCTCTGCCGCCGCCAGAAAAACAACCCCTGTCTGCTGGGCGAGCCGGGCGTCGGCAAAAGTGCGCTGGCCGAAGCGCTGGCGCAGCGCATCGCGTCGGGACAGATCACGGCGGCGCTGCGAGGCAAGCGGGTGTTGGCGCTGGACATGGCGTCGATGGTCGCGGGCACAAAGTATCGCGGCGATTTTGAAGAGCGGTTCAAGAATTTGTTGGAGGAGCTCTACCGCGACCGTTCGACGATTTTGTTCATTGACGAAATTCACATCATCGCCGGGGCGGGCGCGGCGGAAGGAGCCATCGACGCAGCCAGTATCCTGAAGCCGATGCTCGCGCGCGGGGAGGTGCAGCTTATCGGCGCGACGACGCCGGAGGAATACCGCAAGACAATTCAAAAAGATTCCGCGTTGGAACGCCGTTTCGGAAAGGTCATGGTTGAGGAGCCAACCCCCACCGACGCCGAGACGATTTTGAACGGCCTCATGCCCCGGTACGAGCGCTACCACGGCGTCGCCATCCCACCGCAGGCCATCCACGCGGCGGTGGAGCTGAGCGTGCGCTACCTGCCGGGGCGCTACCTGCCCGATAAGGCCATCGACTTGTTGGACGAAGCCGCCGCTGCCTGCCGCATTGCCGACAGCAGCAGCGGCAAAAAGGCGCTGACCCCCGCCGACATTGCCCATATCGTCAGCAAGGCCAGCGGCGTGCCCGCTGAGCGCGTCGGCGAGGCCGAGCGTGAGCGGCTGGCGAACCTCGAAGCGCGGCTTTCCGACGAGGTCATCGGCCAGCCGCGGGCGGTAGCCTCGGTAGCAGCAGCCATACGCCGCAGTCGCACCGGCTTGCGGGAGAGCGGTCGCCCCATCGGCGCGATGCTGTTTTTGGGGCCGACCGGCGTCGGCAAGACCCAGCTTGCCCGCACGCTGGCAAAGTGCTGGTTCGGCAGCGAGAAAGCCCTGCTGCGCTTTGATATGTCCGAGTATATGGAGCGGCACACCGTCGCGCGGCTCATCGGCGCGCCGCCGGGCTATGTCGGCCACGACGAGGGCGGCCAACTGACCGAGGCCGTGCGTCGCCGTCCCTACAGCGTCGTGCTGTTTGACGAGATTGAAAAAGCGCACAGCGACATCCAAAATCTGCTGTTGCAGATTCTTGAGGACGGCAGCCTGACCGACGCACAGGGGAGAAAAGCGGATTTTTCCAACACGATCATCCTGCTGACCTCGAACCTTGGCGCGAGGTGTCTGGCAGGGCAGACCGCGCCGCTGGGCTTCGGCGCAGTGGCTGCCGAGAATGCCCGCCGCGGCCAGCAGGCCGTGCAGGAAGCAAAGGAATTCTTCCGCCCGGAGCTGATGGGGCGTCTGGATGAGACAGTCTTGTTTGACCCGCTGGAGCCCGCTCAGCTTGCGGGCATCGCCGACCGGCTGCTGTGCGAGCTGGAAGCGCGCGCCGCCAAGCAAGGCTACACACTGCGCCACACGCAGGCTGCCGCGAAAGTTTTGGCAGGGGATAAAGTGCCACCCTACGGTGCGCGGGAGCTGCGCCGTACCGTCAGCCGCGCGGTCGAGCAGGCTTTGGCCGACCGCATTGCCGCAGGCTCCGCCCGCCCCGGCGTGCTGTACACCGCCGACGCGGACGCCGACGGACACATCATCCTGACCGAGGGCACACTGGCGGCATGTGTGTAGCCGCCAAAAGCCTTCCCCGCAGGGGAAGCCTAAAGCAAAAGCGAGGTAGCCGCCCACCGGGCAGCTGCCTCGCTTTTTATTATTCTATCTTCAATCCTTCACATACAACCCGCAATGGCACGCACCGTGGTAATCCGGGTCGGCCAGCTGCTCTTTGAATTCCTTGCAGATGCAGATATTTTCCGGGATATGCTGCAGGCGGCAGGGGCAGTAGCCGCCGGTGCGCTTGAGCCCCTCGCGGATGTTCTTGACGATTGCCTCGTCCGGGTTCAGGTGAAATTTCGCCTTTTCCATGGCAGTACCTCGCTGTTACGGCTTGACGCGGAACTCCTGCTCGCAGTAAATGCAGCGGTAGCGGCCGCTCGGCGTCAAAGCAAAAATGTGATCGCAGCCCTCCTCAATGGAGGTGATGCAGCGCGGGTTCGTGCATTTGATGACGTTTACCAGACGCTTGGGCTGCTCCGGGTGCTTCTTTTCTACCACCTTGCCGTCCTGAATGACGGTGATGGAAATTTTCGGGTCGACATAGGCCAGCGTGTCAAAGCTCAGCCCGCTGACGTTGCCCTCGATCTTTATTATGTCCTTTTTTCCGGCCTTCTGGCTGCGGACATTCTGCAAAAGCGCCACGCTGGCGTTGCCCAGTTTTTCCAGTTCCATCATGTGATAGAGCGCCAGCCCCGTGCCCGCCGTAATATGGTCGATGACTACGCCGTTCTGAATCTCATCAATCTTCAACATTGAACGCAACCTCCCCGGTCTTGGGGTCTTCAAGCCCCAGCAAAGTCATGATAAGCGCCATGCGCATATAGACGCCGTTCTGCACCTGATCGAAATACGCGGCGCGCGGGTCGTCGTCGACGTCCAGCGTGATCTCGTTCACACGGGGCAGGGGGTGCAGCACCGGCATGTCTGCCGGGGCAAGCGCCAGCTTTTCCTTCGTCAGCACGTAGCTGTTCTTCAGACGGATGTAATCCTCCTCATTGAAGAAGCGCTCGCGCTGGACGCGGGTCATGTAGAGCACGTCGAGATCAGGCAGTGCTTCCTCCATGCTGCGCGTCTCGACGTAGGGGATGTGGTTCGGTTCGAGAATTTCGTTGATGATGTAGTCCGGCACGCGCAGCTCTTCGGGCGAGATGAGTACAAACTTCATGCCCGGCAGGCGGGACAGGCTCTTGATCAGGCTGTGCACCGTGCGGCCGAATTTCAAATCACCGCAGAAGCCGATCGTCAGGTTGTCAAGATGGCCTTTGCGCTGGCGGATCGTCATCATGTCCAGCAGCGTCTGGGTGGGATGGCTGTGGCCGCCGTCTCCCGCGTTGATGACCGGGATGCGGCTGTAGCGGGATGCACGCAGCGGCGCGCCCTCCTTCGGGTGGCGCATGGCGGCAATATCAGCCACGCAGCTGATGACACGGATGGTGTCGGCGACGGTCTCGCCCTTAGACGCGCTGGAAACACCGGCGTCCGGGAAACCCAGCACCTGCCCGCCGAGGTTCAGCATCGCGGCCTCAAACGAAAGGCGGGTGCGGGTGCTCGGCTCATAGAACAGCGTCGCCAACCGCTTGCGGGCGGCAACGTCCTTGTAGGCGGCCGGGTCGTCGTGGATACGGTCTGCAAGATCCATCAGGCTGAGCGTTTCTTCCAGCGTGAAATCCGCCGGATCGATCAAATGTCTCATACACAATCCCCTTTGTTTCTCTATCTATTTCAAGCGGAAAACCCGCCCAAAATCAAACCAGCTTGCGCACTATCGCAAAGTCAAAAAAATCCGTGTAGCAGGTCTGGCAGCAAAGCACCGGCCTGCAGGTGCGGGAATAGCAAATTTCGTCCAGCTGCAAAAGTGCCTGATCCGGGCGCAGCGCCAACTGGCGGCGGATGCCCGGCGTGCCCTGCACAGCGTGCAGCGTTGTCAGCGTCTCGGCGACCTCGGTGTGGCAATGCTCGGCCACGATCTCAAAAATCGGGCAGGAAAAATCGATGAGATCAAGCCGCCGCCCGCCGAACAGCTCCAGCGGCAGAATATCGGTCGAGTACAGCACCGGCGTCTCGTCCGCCAGCACACGGCGGCGCACATACACAAGGGTATGCTGCTTTTCGGGGTCAAGGGCAAGGCGCTCGACCATCTCTGGCGAGGCGGTCTCCCGTGTTACCATCAGGTTGTCGCTGTGGGGCACGCGGCCGATGGCACGGATCATCTTGTTGAATTCCAGCTTTTGATCCATCCGATTTTCGACCCTGACGACATCGCGGTTGATGATGGTGCCGATGCCGCGCACGCGCTCCACATAGCCGTCGCGCTCCAAGTCGCTCAGGGCGTCGCGCACCACGGTGCGGCTTACACCCAAGGCGTCGGCCAACTCCAGCTCGCTGGGCAGCTGGGTGGCGGTGCCGTAGCGGCCGCCGCGCATTTCGGCCAGCAGGCGTTGGGCGGTCTGCTGGCTGCGCAGCTCACCCCCAAGGCGGTTTTCCGTCGTTTTATTCATTCAAAAAATCCTTTCGCGCCCGGCAGACGTCCGCCAAGCAGCATTTCTCGCAGTAGGGTTTTGTGCGCGCCGTGCAGACCGCGCGGCCATGGTCGACCAGCCGGTGACAGAAGGCGTTGCCCTCCTCTGGGGGGATGATCTTCCACAGCGCGCGCTCGACCTTAGCGGGCTCCTTGACATTGTCCACCAGTCCGATGCGGTTGCACAGGCGGATGCAGTGGGTGTCGGTCACGATGGCCGGCTTGCCGAAGACATCACCCATGATCAGGTTCGCGCTCTTGCGCCCTACGCCGGGCAGGGCGAGCAGCGCATCGAAATCGTCGGGCACACGGCAGTCATACCGGTCGCGCAGCGTCCGCATACAGGCGGAAATATCCCGCGCTTTGCTGTGCCCCAGCCCGCAGGGCTTGACGATGGCTTCAATCTCCTCCGGCGATGCGGAAGCCAGTTCCTTCACGCCGGGGTACTTGGCAAATAAGTCCTGCACCACCACATTGACGCGGGCGTCGGTGCATTGGGCGGCCAGCCGCACTGAGACGAGCAGCTGCCACGCATGGTCGTAGTCCAGTGTGCAGTCCGACGCCGGGTATTCGGCTTTCAGGCGCTCGATGCAGATTTTCGCAAGCTCTTGTTTCGTCACTGCTTTTTTCTCCGTTTCAGACCTTTTCTCTTGATTCTACCACGCCGAGCCGGTATAATCAAGTATAGAAGTATGACGTTTTTGGTACACTCTCCCAGATTTATCTTTAATCTTCAAAAAAGGAAACACAACATGGAGCCATTGGCACAACGCCTGCGCCCGCGCAGCCTTGACGAGGTCTGCGGCCAGCAGCATCTACTCGGCAAAAATCAGGTCTTCCGCCGCACGGTCGAAAGCGGCAAAATTCCCAACATGATCTTCTATGGCCCGTCCGGTGTCGGTAAGACGACCGTCGCCAGCATCATTGCGGCGGGCAGCGGTATGCAGCTGCACAAGCTCAACGGCACGACGGCCTCGACCAGTGACATTAAGTCTGTGCTGGCGGACATTGGCACGCTGGGCGCGGCGGGCGGCATCCTGCTGTATCTTGACGAGATCCAGTATTTCAATAAACGCCAGCAGCAAAGCCTGCTGGAATGTGTCGAGCAGGGCACCGTCACGCTGATCGCCTCGACGACCGAGAACCCCTACTTTTATGTATATAACGCCCTTTTGTCCCGCTGCACCGTATTTGAGTTCAAATCGCTGACGGCAGATGACATCCGCACCGGCATCCACAACGCCGCCGCTCGGCTGGGGGCGGAGGATAAAACACCCATCCTCATCCCGGACGACGCGCTGGAATATCTGGCGCAGAGCGCGGGCGGCGATATGCGCAAAGCCCTCGGCAATCTGGAATTTGCCGTCACCGCCGCGCCGGTCGAAAACGGCAGCCGCACCATCACCCTTGACATGGTGCAGCAGGTGGCCGCCCGCACGGCCATGCGGTACGATAAGCTGGGCGACGACCACTACGACATCGTCTCGGCCTATCAGAAATCCATGCGCGGCTCTGACCCAGACGCAGCGCTGCACTACCTCGGCCGCCTGCTGGAGGCGGGCGACCTGCCCAGCGCCTGCCGCCGTCTGATGGTCTGCGCTTGCGAGGATGTCGGGCTGGCATGGCCGCAAATCATCCCCATCGTGAAAGCCGCCGTCGACATTGCCAACGCCGTCGGCCTGCCGGAAGCGCGTCTGCCGCTGGCGGACGCCGTCGTGCTGGTCGCCACCGCGCCCAAATCGAACTCTGCCCACAACGGTATCATCGCCGCGATGGAGGATATTCAGGCCGGGCGTACGGGGCCGATCCCGCGCCAGCTGCAAAACAAGCACTACGACGGCGCGGATGCCAAGGTGAAGGGGCAGCATTACGTCTACCCGCACGACTTTCCGAACCACTGGACAGCCCAGCAATACCTGCCCGACGCCATCAAAGACCGGCAGTATTACATCCCCGGCGATAATAAAAACGAGCAGGCCTTCGCACAATACTGGAAGAAGATCAAAGGAGAGTAAGCCGTGCTCAGCTATCGGAACCTTACCAAGTACCGCAATGTCTGGATGGCGCTGGCCGCACTTTGGATCCTCTACTACCATGTAGGCCTGCCGACCTTTGACAATGCCCTGCTGCGCATGCTCAAAAATTACGGCTACGCCGGGGTGGACATCTTCGTTTTCGCCTCCGGGCTGGGGTGCTATCACTCGCTGACAAAGCGCTACGACCCGCCCGCCTTTTTCAAAAAGCGTGTGCTGCGCATTTTGCCCAGCTATTACGCCGTGCTGATTCCGTGGGTCATATTTCAGGCGCTGCGCGTTGGGGTCTCGGCGCAGGCGGTTGTGGCAAACTTCCTGTGTGTGGATTTTCTGGCACGCTCCACGTTTCAGACTATGTGGTATATGAACGCCGTCTGGGTCTACTACCTCGCCGCGCTGTTCCTTGTGCCCGCCTGCCGGGACGCTTCGCGCATAAAAAAAGCGTTTCTGCTTTTGTTCTGCTTTGCCTTTGCCGTTCCGTTTTGGATGGAGACCCGCCTTGTGCTGTTCGCGCGGCTGCCGATCTTCCTGCTGGGCATCCTCTTTGCCGAGTACGGCTCCACACATGAGGGTATCTCTCCTCGTGCTGCTGTCGCTGCGGTGATTGCTTCCGTGGCCGGTTGGGTGCTGCTTAGCAAGGCGAACGCCCTCGTCGGCAATGCCGACCTGATGTGGGGAACAGGGCTGTTCTGGTGGCCGTTCATCCTCATCACGCCGGGGCTTTGTCTCGTGTTCTCGCTGATCTGCACATTCGTAGAACGGTTCGCCCCGCAGGTCAACCGCGCGCTTGCAAAGCTCGGCGGCTGCACGCTGGAGCTTTACGCCATACACGCACTGCTGCTTCAGTTTGCCAACGCTGCCATTGCGGATGGCTATATTCAAGGCAGCAACCTTTTCTGGGCTGCCCTCGCGCTTGTGTCCATCTTGCTTGCCGTGCTGCTTGCCAAGGCGACAGCCTGTCTGTCCGTGTATCTTCAGCGGCGCAATGCCTGCACCGCCCATTAAAAAGGAGAAATTACCATGTCCGAACTCCACTGCGAAACTCTCACGTTTCCGTCCTCGGACGGGCAGCATACTTCGTCTGCCGTGCTGTACACCTACCCGGATAAGCCTGTGTGCGCCGTGCTCCAACTGAGCCACGGCATGTGCGAGTATGTCCGCCGCTATGCGCCGATGGCGGAATTTTATGCTTCTCACGGCATTGCGCTGGCGGGCAACGACCACCTCGGCCATGGCGACACCGCCGCAGCGGGGGAGCGCGGCCACTACGGCGAGCCGGACGGGCGTTTCCACCTGCTCAACGATCTGCACACGATGAACGGCCTGCTGCACGAGCGCTTTCCCGATACGCCTATCCTCCTCTACGGGCACAGTATGGGCAGCTTTTACGCACGCTGGTACGCCGAAAAGTGGCCGGAGAGCATCACGGCGCTCATCATCTCCGGCACGGCAGGCCCCAGCTTTATGAATGTCATCGGCCAGCACCTCGCCGCACTCATTGCACGGGTGAAGGGCGCGCGCTATGTCTCGCCGCTGATGGTCAAGCTGAACTTCGGCAGCTACTGCAAGAAAATCGAGAACGCCAAATCGCCGAACGCTTGGCTCTCCCGCGACGAGAATGTCGTCACGGCCTACGACGCGGATGGGCTGTGTACCTTCTCGTTCACGGCGGGCACCTACCGCGAGATGCTCGCCACGCTGAACCATGTCAGCCGCAAGGCGTGGGCGCAGGCCATCGACAAAGACCTGCCCATTCTGCTGATTGCCGGGGACGGCGACCCTGTGGGCAGCTACGGCAGCGGCGTGCGCGCGGTGTGGGCCATGCTGGGCGACGCCGGGGTAAAAGACCTGACCTGCCAGATCTACGAGGGTGCCCGCCACGAGCTGCATAACGAGACAAATCGCGACGAAGTGTTCGATTATGTGCTGACGTGGATCGAGGATCACATCTGAAGCCGCGCACCACTTGCCAAACCCACCGCAGAATGCTATACTGGGTAGGCAGAACTATAAGTCAAACTTTGTCATATCCAGACGAAAAGGCTTGTAAACCGGCAGGGACGCCGGGGTTGCAGGCCTTTCTTTTTTTATGGCAAAAGAAACAGAGGGAATGGACGTCATGATTCTTGAAACGATTGCGGCTGTCAATCAGGCCGTCAACAACTTTGTCTGGGGCGTCCCCGCGATGGTGTGCATCATCGGTGTGGGGCTGCTGCTCAGTGTGCGGACGGGCTTTTTGCAGATCCGCAAATTTCCGTATGCCATCAAAACGACCATCGGCCGCATGTTCCGCAAAAAGGATGCCTCCGACGGCGCGATGACGCCATTTCAGGCTGTCTGCACGGCGCTGGCGGGCACAGTAGGCACCGGCAACATCGCGGGCGTCGCGGGTGCCATCGCCATCGGCGGCCCCGGCGCGGTGTTCTGGATGTGGTGCTCGGCGCTGCTGGGCATGTGCACCAAATTTGCCGAGGTCACGCTGGCCGTGCATTACCGCGAGCGCAACGCCGCAGGCGAGTGGGTCGGCGGTCCGATGTACTACATCAAAAACGGCCTTAGCAAGCACTGGCAGTTTTTAGCGTTTTTCTACTCGCTGTTCGGCGTGCTGACGGTTTTCGGCACGGGCAACGCCACGCAGGTCAACACCATCGTGGCTGCCATCGACACGGCACTGACGGAGTTCCACGTCGTCGGCAGCAATGCGCTGCCCACGCTGAACCTCGTTGTTGGCATCATCGTTGCCATGCTCGTCGCCATGGTGCTGCTGGGCGGCATCAAGCGCATCGGCAGTGTCAGCGAGCGGCTGGTGCCCTTCATGGCGTTGTTCTACATTGTTCTTGCCGTCGGCGTTGTCGTGCTGAATTTGGCGCACTTCCCGGCGGTCATCGAGTCCATCTTCGCGGGCGCGTTCAACCCGGCAGCCTTTACGGGCGGCACGATCGGCAGCCTGTTCATCAGTATGCAGAAGGGTGTCTCCCGCGGCATCTTCTCGAACGAGGCCGGTCTCGGCACCGGCTCCATCGCCCACGCCTGCGCCGACACGAAAAAACCGGTCAAGCAGGGCATGTTCGGCATCTTCGAGGTCTTCGCCGACACCATCGTTATCTGCACGCTGACGGCTATGGTCATCCTGTGCAGCGGCACGCCGATCACCTACGGCGCGGCAGCGGGCGCAGAGCTGACGATTTCCGGCTTCACGACGACCTACGGCGGCTGGGCATCGCTCTTCACGGCGGTGGCGCTGTGCTGCTTCGCGTTCTCGACCATCATCGGGTGGGGATTGTACGGCTCGCGCTTCCTCGCGTTCCTCTGCCGCAGCGACAAGGTCGTGCGCCCCTTCTTCGTGGTGTACTCCTTCGTGTCCATCCTCGGCGCGACGCTCGATCTGGGGCTGCTGTGGAGCATTGCCGACACCTTCAACGGCCTGATGAGCATCCCAAACCTCATTGCGCTGCTGCTGCTGTCCGGCACGGTCGTCAAGCTGACGAAGGAATTCTTCGCCGCCGAGGGCGCAACAAAATAAACCGTCTGATTTTCCTCCCGCTGCGGCAAAAGCAGCGGGATTTTTTGTAAAATTTTGTTTTACGCCCAGCTATTGAAACATCTGCGTCCATATGTTAGAATATGAATAATTATGGAACGCCCCGCCCGCGGCGGGAAGAAGGAGTAAGAAATGTTTATAGGAACTTGGTGGTCACTGATGCCGCCCGTCGTCGCCATCCTGCTGGCGCTGCTGACAAAGGAAGTCTACCTTTCGCTGTTCGCTGGCTGTGCGCTTGGCGCGCTGCTGGTGACGGAATTTCACCCATGGATGGCGTTTGACACGCTGTTCAACACGATGATCGAGAGCGTCGACTTCTCGATTTTGATGTTCATGATCCTGCTGGGCATGGTCGTCATGCTGATGCAGGAGTCCGGCGGCACCCGCGCCTACGGCGAGTGGGCGTCCCAAAAGCTGAAAAGCAAGCGCGCCTCCCTTGTGGCGACCTCGCTGCTGGGCGCACTGATCTTCGTCGACGACTACTTCAACTGCCTGACGGTCGGCTCGGTCATGCGCCCCGTCACCGACAAATACAAGGTCTCCCGCGCAAAGCTGGCCTACATCATCGACGCCACGGCTGCGCCGGTCTGCATCATCGCGCCGATCTCCTCGTGGGCGGCGGCGGTCAACTCCTACGTCCCTGCAGGCAGCTCGATGTCCGGCTTTGAGATGTTCGTCCGCACGATCCCGTTCAACCTCTACGCACTGCTGACGATCTACATGGTGTTTTTCACCTCGCTGCTGGGCTTCGACTTCGGCCTGATGAAAAAGCACGAGCGCAATGCCGCCAACGGCGACCTCTTCACCTCCGGCGGCGAGGCGTTCCAGAATCAGGAGACGCACGACCCTACCGAGGGCGGCAAGTACGCCAAGGGCAAGGTCATCGACCTGATTGCACCGATGATCGTCATGATTTTTACCGCCATTGCCGCAATGATCTGGACGGGCTACCTGAACGGCGGCACGAACATCGTTGAGGATTTCGCCAACTGCTCCTCGTCGGAGTCGCTCGTCTTTGCGGGGCTTGTCACGGTGGGCTTCTTGCTGCTGTTCTACCTGCCGCGCCGGGTCATCGGCTTTAAAGATTTCATGAACTCTGTGCCGGAGGGCGGCAAGCTGATGATGCCGCCCATCCTGATTCTGGTGCTGGCTTGGACGCTGAAGGGCATGACCGACGCGTTGGGCATCGGCGACTTTGTGCGGCAGGCCGTCAGCCTGAACGCCGGCCTGATGCGCTTTGTGCCGCTGCTGATTTTCTGCATCGCCATCTTTATCGCGTTCTCGTCCGGCACCAGCTGGGGCACGTTCGCAATTCTCGTGCCCATCGTCGTCAACATGTTTGCCGAGACCGACCCGACCATGATGATCGTGGCAGTCTCCGCCGTGCTGGCCGGTGCGGTCTGCGGCGACCATATCTCGCCGATTTCGGACACGACCATCATGTCCAGTTCCGGCGCGCAGTCCAACCACATCAACCATGTGCAGACCCAGATGCAGTACGCGATGGTCGTTGTCGCGGCCTGCGTGCCCGGCTACCTGATTGCAGGCTTCACCGAGAACTGGCTCGTCACGTTGATTGCATCGCTTGCCATCCTGACCGCGATGCTCCTCTGGCTGCGCAAGCGCAGCATGGCCGAGGACGCCACCGAAGTGCTGAACGCTGTTGACTAACCTTATATAAACCACAAAACGCCCTGCTGTGCGGTTGTGCTGCACAGCAGGGCGTTTTTATATTGGTATTGTCATTTCAGCGTACCGTCGACGACCTGCTGGCAGTACCACGGCTTTTCGGCGTGGAAAACCCGCCCGGCCAGGTGCGCAAAACGCGGGTCGCTGATTTGGGCGGGGAAGCGCAGCTCCCACGCGCAGAGTGCCTGATATTTCAGCCGCAGCTCACGGTTTGCAGCGTTGTTGCCGTACTTCGAGTCGCCTAAGATCGGGCAGCCGATGTGCGCAAGATGCGCGCGGATCTGATGAGTACGGCCGGTTACAAGCTCGACTTCCAGCAGCGCCAGCCGCCCGCTGACGGCCAGCGTCTCGTAGCCGGTGATGACCTCCTTCGCGCCGCCTGCCGTCGTATCGGTAATGCGTACAATGCCGCGCTCGGCATCTTTCAAGAGGTAATCCCGCAGCAGGGCGGTGGGCGGGTTCGGGCGGCCGAACGTCACACAGAGGTAGCGTTTTTCAATGCTGCGCGCCTTGATGGCGGCAGTCAGGAAGTTTTCCGCCGCGCTGTTTTTTGCCAGCAGCACCAGCCCGCTTGTGCCAGTGTCAAGCCGATGGCAGAGCACCGCGTGGGAGGATTTGCCCTCGGCGGCCAGCTTTGTCTGCACACGGCGGATGAGGGTGTCGCTGTCGGGACCGTCCACCGCAATGCCTGCGGGCTTGTTCGCGATGATGATGTCGTCGTCCTCGTACACAAAGACGGCGGCGGGCGTGGGGCGGTTTGCCAGCTGGTCGTCTGTCAAAAACAGCCTGATAATATCGCCGTTCTGCACACGGGTCGACAGCGGCTGCTTTTTGCCGTTCAGCTTGATTTTATTCTCGCGCAGGGCTTTGTTCAGCCGTCCCATGCCAAGGGCGGGAAACTGTTCCATCAGATATTTGTCCAGCCGCACCGGCAGCAGGCTTTTTACATGCAGTTCTTTCATTTTGTCGTCAACTCCTGATCCCACAAAACTGTGGCGTCGTCAATATCCAGCGTAACCATCAGCCAACCGGCGTCGTGGTCGTCCACTTCCAAAATCGGGTATTCCTGCCCGTTTGCGCACAAAGCCACCGCGCCTTCCAGCTTCGCACGGGCGAAGGGGGAATCCGCAAAACAAACCGTCTTCTTCGTCGAATCCAGCACGCCCCGGTTCCAGAGCGCATCGGTGTAGTCGGCCAGCCGCAGGGGATAGCCGTCGCCGTAGGGCGTGCAGAGCGCGTCAAACTGCTGCCCCTGCAAGCCCGGCGCAATGACATACCAGCTCACGCTGCCGTCCACGCTTGTCACGCGGCCGCACCACGCCAGATCTTTCACCGGCTCGACCGCCTGCAAAAATGCACCCTCGTCCTCGAAAAGATAGAGCGTATCCGCCTGCGGCGTACCGGCAGCCAGCGCGTCAAGGGCAGCCTGCCGTGTATCGGCAAGGGCGTCCTCGTCATAGCGCGCGGCGAAGGGGTCGTCTGTCGTCATGCCGTTGTCCGCCGCCCACAGCGCCAGATGCAGCCCGTCCGCCTGCATGCCCTGTACCGATTCAATGTGGGCATAGCCTGTAGCGGCCTGCCAGAAATCGCTCTGCATCTCGGTCGGGAAAGCGTCCGCCGTCTCGGCGGCGCGCATTGCGTCATGCCGCTGCACCAGCGCGGGGCTTATATCCCACAGCTGCACCGCCGCAAACACCGTGACCCAAAGGGCAGCGCGGGGCAGCTGCGCCAGCCCCGCAAACGCCGCCAGCGTCAGCAGGTAGTACACCGGCCAGAACAGCCGCCCGCCGGAGCGGAACACCGAGAACAGCTTGATCAGCGAAGCGGGCAGTGGCAGCGTCGCCAGCGTCACACCGTTGGCCGTGATGACATTGCTGACGGCAAACACGGTCAGCACCGTGCAGACAAGGCAGAGCGCCCAATGGCGGCGCAGCATGGCTGCCGCGCGCCGCCGCACCAGCACCAACGCCACGGGCAGCGCGATCAGCACCCCCAGCCCCAGATAGGCGAAGGCATCATAGTTGCCGTTGACCTGATGCTGCGCGGGCAGCAGGCGGCTGTACAGCACACCGTTCACGCCCACCGGGTTCCACAGCGCGTTGAGGTTCATCGCAAAATAGCCGTACAGCGCCTGACCGCCGCTGGTGGCCGTGCCATACAAAAGCCCCAGCGCCCAGCCCAGCAGCGCTGTGCAGACCATATTGCCGACGAGATACGCCGCCGGGCGCAGCCACTGCCGCTTCTGTACGGCGTATTCCAGCAACAGTGCCAGTGTGACGGCGTAGGTCATGGGCAGGAAATAGGGGTGGATGCCCACGGCCAGCACATTGAGCAAAAACAGCCCCGGCGACACATACCGCCCGCGACGCTTATTGGAAAAATAGCAGTACAGCGCCGCCAGCACGAGCCACTGTGCCCCCAGCGAGGTATGGCGGAACGCACGCTCAATCAAAATGGGGCTGGCGGAAAAGACGAGCGACCCGATCACCGGCGCGGCCAGCCCCTCGGCAAACAAACCGCAGAGCAGCGCCGCAAACCCGCCCTGCAGTGCAAAGCAGATAAGGGTAAAACACCCGAAATACTGGAATGTGCCGCCCAGCGCCGCCGCCAGCGGGCGGCAGAGCACCGCCAGCAGGGGGATGGAATCCGTATACGCCACGCTGACGCCGCTGGGGTAGTTGACGTTCTGCGTCACGCCCAGCGGCCACGAAAGCGCGCTGTGCCGGTAAAACAACCAGCCCGCGTAATGCTGCTGGATGTCCTTTTCAATAAAGCCGCCCCGGCAGAAAGCATCGTTGGCAACGTCCAGCGGTGCCAGCCCGTAGACGAGCAAAAACACCATCGTGCCCAGCGCCGCCCCCAGCAAAAACAGCTGTGCCGTGCGTTGTGATCTATTTTTCAGCATACCATGCCTCACTTACAGAATACTACGAATACAGTATACCATAAAAAGAAAAATGAAACAATGATGATTGACATTTTGTGATATATGCGTTACAATACATGTATTGTGCCGCCGTGGCGGAACTGGCAGACGCAAGGGACTTAAAATCCCTCGGTAGTGATACCGTACCGGTTCGATCCCGGTCGGCGGCATAGAAATCCCCGGACTTCCAAAAGGAAATCCGGGGATTTTTTATACCGCTTTACTTACGGTTCCACGGAACATATCTCGCAAAAATGCTCTTCTTATTTATCCTCCAATAGCCCACGCAGAGAAGCATGTAGACAACCGCGCCCGCCAGAATCAGGGCGGCTACTTTTACAATGCCGCTGCCTGCCATATACAGGGACAGAACGGCCACCACCGCAAACATAATGATTCCGAATACGATATAAATTCCGTTTGTCCCGATGATCTCTTTTAACGGGAGATCCTTTTTCGCGCCGACCACCTGTATGACGAGGACGATAAATTCTGCAATCAGCGTGCCGATCGTTGCGCCCAGCGCGCCGTACTGCCGAATCAGGATATAGTTGGCTGCCACGTTGGACAGCGCACCCCCGAAAACTGCGATCGTATAGATCTTATCTTTACCGGTGGGGATCAGATACTGCCCGCGGACGAAATCGCTGAGGGCTTTAATAATCAAAACCGGAACGAATACTTTTATCAAGAGTATACACGGCTCATACCCGTCCCCGAAGAAAAATGGGACAAAGCTGTCGGAGATTGCGCCGATGCCAAAGGCGATGGCACACGTCAAAAACAGGGTAAGCTCGGCCGATTTGCTCAGCAGCTCCTTCACCTTTCCGCTTCCCTCGGTGTGCAGCGTATTCGCCACCCGTGGAAGCATTACGGCACTCATGCCGGTAATCAACTGCAGCGGCACGTTAATGATTTTATCCGCGTTATAGTAGTACCCGCTGTTGGCGTCGTTGCTGAGAATGTTCAGCATCGTTTTATCCATTATGTGAAAAACACTGGACGCCAGCACCGGAATAAAGAGCTGGAGAATCGGCGCTACATTCTGCAGAACCTCCTGCCATTGCACCTTGGGCTTTTCGATATACCGCGGCAGGAAGAACCACAGCGAGCCCTCGGCCAGCACGCCGCTCATGCAGACGATCATAACGTAGATCCACAAATCTCTGGGGCTTTTTACAAATAAAAGAATGCCTGCAATGGATGCAATTTTTATTACGATGTTTCTTGTGACCGTCAGTTTGAACTGCTCACAGCCCCAGAAGAACCAGTTGATATTCAGCAACGAATCGATCAGCCACAATCCCTGCATCAGGTATACCAATCTGACTTCCGGCTTGATAAGCATCTCCACCAACAACAAAAAAGCCGCGATTGAGCAGCAGGTCGCGATGACCTGTATGATGTAGATATTCCAGAACGCCGCTGACCGCTCCTGCTTGTCGTCCTGCACCCTTGCGACAGTTCTGTTTCCGTAATTCTCAATGCCCAGCATGGCAAACAGAATGAAATAGTTGACGAACGCCTGACTGGCAGAATACTGCCCCAGCGCCTCAACGCCCAAGACGCGCGCCAAATAGGGCGAGGTGATCAGCGGTGTTACCACAAGCAAAATTCTGTACACCATCTGATAGCCGAAATTTCTTTTTAATCCACTTAATCCACGCATTCGCGTAACCTCTATCGCAAAACGCACGGCAGTAAAAAACATCTGCCGCAAACTTCAAAATCCTATATTGATACAGTATACCACAAGGAAGCGCCAAAGTCACTAACCAGATTGCCGCTGCCGTCCCTGCCTATGCGGGGAATTTTTTTAGTATTCCCCTTGACAATCTCCCTATCTGCGTGTATTATTGTATTAAGCTCTTAATACAATAATACAAAGGAGCATCCACAATGAACTGGAACATCACAGCAGGCCGCCCGGTCTATGTGCAGCTGGTCGAACAGCTGGAGCTTGCGCTTGTGGCAGGGGAGTTCCCGCCCGGCAGCCGCGTCGCGCCCGTGCGGGAGCTTGCCGCCGACGCCGGGGTCAACCCCAACACGATGCAGCGCGCCTTGCAGGAGCTGGAAAACCGTGGCCTTTTGCAGGCACAGCGCACCGCCGGGCGCACCGTCACTGCGGACGAAGCCGCCCTGCAAGCCCTGCGCCGCCGCCGGGCAAAAACGCTGGCGGGGGAGTTTCTGCACCAGATGCACGCCCTCGGCCTGACCGAAACCGAAATCGAAACGCTGCTGCGCGAAACCGCGCAGCCCAACCAAGAGGAGTAAACTATGGATGCGATCTATGAGGTACACGACCTTGTCAAACGCTATGGCCGCACCGCCGCGCTGAACGGCGCAGAGTTTGCCGTCACGCCCGGCAAGCTGGTCGGTCTGCTGGGGCCGAACGGAAGCGGCAAAACGACCCTGCTGAAAATCTCCGCCGGGCTTTTGCAGCCCACGGCGGGCAGCGTCACCATCGACAAAATCCCCGTCGGCATCTACACAAAGGCCATCACGAGCTACCTGCCCGACCGCATGGCGCTGCCGACGGAGTACACTGCCGCCGACGCCGTGAGCCTGTACGCCGATTTCTTCACCGACTTCGACAAGGTCAAGGCCGACGCCATGCTGGCCGACCTGCGCATCAGCCCCCACGATAAAATCGAAGCGATGAGCAAAGGCACGCAGGAGAAGATGCAGCTCTGCCTGACGATGAGCCGCGCCGCAAAGCTCTACCTGCTGGACGAGCCGCTGGGCGGCGTTGATCCCGCCGCGCGCGACTATATTTTAAGCACCATCCTGCACAACTACAGCGAGGACGCCGCGCTGGTGCTGTCCACCCACCTGATCGGCGACATTGAAAAGGTGCTGGACGAGGTTATTCTGCTGCAGGACGGTAAAGTCCTGCGTCAGGCCGCCGTCGACGAACTGCGCGAAGAAACGGGCATGAGCGTCGACGCTTACTTCCGGGAGGTTTACAAATGCTGACGAAACTTTTGCATTATGAGTTCAAGACGACCGGCCGCGTCGTACTGCCCATTGCGGCGGGTGTGCTTGTGCTGAATCTTTTTACCAACGTGCTGACCCATCTCATCCAAAACACGTCCCGTACTTTGCCGATGGTCGGCGTCGCTGTGGCGCTTTTGAGTCTGGCCTCTGCCGCCAGCCTGCTGGTCGTGCTGGCCGTATGCTCTTTCATCGAGGTGCAGCAGTTTTACCGCCTGCTGGGCGACCGTGGGTATTTAATGCTGGCGCTGCCCGTGCAGCCTTGGCAGCACATTGCCGCCAAGGTGATTTGCGGCACGGCGTGGACGCTGTTCGGCATGGTGTTTTTTGCCCTCTGCGGCACGCTGACCGCTGATTCTGTCGGCGGCGGTTTTGAATCCGATTTCAGCCGCGTCACTGTCGAGGATTTCGCCATCTGGGCGGTATTGTTTCTGATCATGCTGGCGCTCATCGTGGGCGCACTGCTGCATACCTATCTGGCCTGCGCGTTCGCCGCGCAGTTCACCCAGCAGCGGCTGCTCATCAGCATCGCGGCGTACTTCGTCATCGGCTTTGCCGGGCAGGTGGCAGCGCTTTTGACAGGGATCTTCATCGTCATGCGCGGATATGAGTACTTCGGCAGTTTTGACTTTTCTACCGCCACAGCACTGTTCGATCCCAACAACAGCCTGCAAGTTATCCTGCTCACGATGTTCGCCGTCTTCGCGCTGCTTGCCCTCGTCGACGCCCTGCTGTGGGCGCTGACCCAGTGGCTTATGACAAAGCGCCTGAATCTGGCGTAATTTTACTAGAAAACATAAAGCCCGCCGCTTTATCCGTATCCCGGAAAAGCGGAGGGCTTCGTTTATTTTATAAATGCCTCGATGGCTTGTGCGTCGCGGATGCCCTTAGTGTAGAGCTTTTTCAGCGCCTCTTGGTCGCGGGTCAGCGTCTTGACGCCGCAGGTATCGTCGGGTGCGATGATGAGCACCTTGCCCTCGGCTGCCAGCTGTTCCGCCAGCGCGATACCCTCGTTATAATGCTGCGCCCGCAAGGCCAACTGCTCGGCCGCCTTAGGATAGCGGCGGCGGATGACCCGTGCCAGCTTACGGTCGGTACCGTCAGCGCGCACAGTACCTTCTGGCTTTGTCAGAATCAGCACGACCTTGTCACAGCCGTCCGCAAATGCCTTTTTCAATGGGATCGTATCACCCAGCGCACCGTCGTAATAGGGGATGCCGTCAATGACGATTGGCTTGCAGGCCACCGGGATGCAGCAGGAAGCCATCAGCACGCGGTAGTCATCCTGCTGCATATCGCCGCGTGTAAAGTATTTCGGCTTGCCAGTTGTCGCATCGGTGGCGATCATATACCACTCCATCGGATTGGCAGACATTTTTTCAAAATCCAGAGGATTCTCGCAGCCCGCGTTGCTCAACGTGCCGTAGATGTATTGCAGGTTCAAAAACGACCCGCTGCGCAGCATATTGCCCGCGCCCATGTACTGCCTGCGCATCGAGTATTCCTCATAAAACAGGTAGTTCCGCCCGCGCTGGCCGCTCAGATTGGAAGCAAGGTTCGCGCTGCCCGCCGAAATGCCGATGCCGTAATCAAATTTCACGCCGTTTTCCAAGCACCAGTCGAACACGCCCGCCGCGTAAATGCCGCGCAGCCCGCCGCCCACATCGATAACGCCGATTTTTGCCACATTTATTTCACCTCTCTATGCGGATAATTATAACACGCCACCCACCACCGCGCACCGTACAATCTGCGGCAAATGTCTTGACTTTTCCCGCAGGGGATTGGCCTTGACCTCCTGACTGAGGAACAATGCGCTCTGTTGGAGGAGTTTTGCTGATTTTTACCTCGTTTACAGACCGTTAGTCTGTAAATGCAAAGGAGGCATTTATGAATTTTCGTTTTTACCGTCTGATTTTCTGTCGATGTGCCGCTGCGCCTGCAAACGCTGCACTTCGTTTTGCTCTGTCACTGCACTTGCTGCGGGTGACCGGTTCCGCCGCACTGTACGGCAGCATAACCGCCCTTGCCATGCTGCCGATGCTTGTCGGGGCGTTCGGGGGCGGGCTCCTTGCCGACCGTTTTTGCAAGCATCGACTGTTAGCTGCGCTCGACGCCATCACTGCCGCGCTGATTGCCGTTTCCTCCTTCTCCCTTCGCTTTAAGGTTGCAATCGCGGCCGCATCCGTGTATACTGGATACAAATACACCCTGCACAAAGGAGCCTTATTATGCCTGAGGAAGCCCGGAAAAAACGCTATGAATGGTTGGACGTGCTGAAATTTATGGGGATGCTGGAAATCTACATTGCCCACATGGGCACGGTCTCCGGCAAGCTGCTGCCGCTGATGTTCGTCTTTAACGTGCAGCTTTTCTTCTTCATGAGCGGCCTGTTCTACCGCCCGCCGCAGAAAGGTCAGCTGCGCGGCTACCTCGTTGACAAGGTCTGCGGCATCCTCGTGCCGTACTTCCTGTTTTCTTTTATTATTATGGGGCTCAGCTTCATCCGTCACGATTTCGAGCTTTCCAAATTCAAGGACTACGCCAACTTTATCTTCATCGGCCACCGCAACGCCACGGCGGGCAGCGCGCTTTGGTTCTTGAACTGCTATTTCGTCGTCGTCGTGCTCTACACGCTGGTGATGGTGCTCGTCCGCAATAAATATCTCGCGCTGCTCGTCTCCTTCGCGCTGTTTGAGGTGCAGTATCCGCTTTTAGGGCTGCTGCACCTCAATTCGGAAGCCGTCATCTTTAATTTCGACAGCGCCATCGGCTATCTGGTCTTTTTCTCCATCGGGCACTGCTTTGCCGACCTTTTCAAAAGGGAATGGGACTTCAAAACCGCACAGGGCAAGGGCGTGATTCTGCTGCGCGCGGCAGCACTTGCCATGCTGGCGCTCGTCTACTTCAAGGGCGATACCTATTTGACCGAAAAGCTGCCCGTGCTGGAATTTGCCCGCATCGGCGAGTTCTTACAGATTCTTTTGCTGATCGAGGCCAACGTTTTTCTGGCAAAGTGCCTGACTTGGGTGCCGTACATCCAGCAGCTTGGCCGCGATTCGCTGATCCTGTGCGGGTGCGAGGATTCCACCCGCGTGCTCGTCAACGATTTCATCAGCATCTTCGGGCTGCCCATCATCATCCAGACGCCGCTGGCCTCGGTGCTGTGCGCACTTTTGTATCTCGTCGTGTGCAGCAAAATTTACGGCACGCTGGCGCGCAGGTATTTCCCGATTCTGGCGGGGAAGTGGCGGCCGGGGCAGCCGGTTTTGCAGCAAAAAAATGATACTGCGCACCGCTTTACCGAAATATGAAATTTTCATTACCATAATATGAAAGGTTTTTATTGACAAACATTCCACAAGCCGTATAATATACCTTGTGTGTGCATCTATAGGGTAAATCTTTTCTGCCCTGACACATTGGCGTTGTATGTGCTGCTTGTAGCGGTGCCTCAGGGCAGGGGCTTACCGTGTAACAAACCTTTGCGGGGCGGCATAATTGGCGCTGACTCGTTAAGGACTCTGTGCCGACCTAAGGAAGAAACGGTGCGTTAAGAGGGTTCTGTAACGGGAAATTCCGCAAAGGGGGATGCAATAAAAATGAATGAAAATCTAATCGTATCTCTGAAAGACATTGTTGTCGATTTCGATGGGCAAAAAGTCCTTGACGGGCTTTCGCTGGACATCCACGACAAAGAGTTTGTCACCTTCCTCGGTCCATCCGGCTGCGGCAAGACGACGACCCTGCGTGTGATTGCTGGTTTTGTCACCCCGAAATCGGGCAATGTCTTTTTTGATGGCAAGGACATCGCCAACATGCCGCCGTACAAGCGGCCTGTAAACACGGTGTTCCAGAAGTATGCGCTGTTCCCGCACCTGAACGTGTTCGAGAACGTCGCCTTCGGACTGCGCCTGAAAAAAATGACAGAGGATGAAATCCGCCCCAAGGTGCTGGAAATGCTAGAGATCGTCGGCCTGAAGGGCTTCGAGCGCCGCAGCATCCACCAACTGTCCGGCGGCCAGCAGCAGCGCGTTGCCATCGCCCGCAGTCTTGTCAACCAGCCCCGCGTCCTGCTTCTGGACGAGCCGTTGGGTGCCCTTGACCTGAAGCTGCGCAAGGAAATGCAGCTGGAGCTCAAGCGTCTGCAGCGCGAGATGAACATCACCTTCGTCTACGTCACCCATGATCAGGAGGAAGCCCTGACCATGTCGGATACCGTCGTCGTTATGTCCGGCGGCAAGATCCAGCAGATCGGCTCCCCGCAGGATATTTACAACGAACCCAAGAACGCCTTTGTCGCCCGCTTTATCGGCGATTCTAACATTGTCGACGGCGTCATGCTCAAGGACTTTCTGGTCAACTTCGGCGGCCATGATTTCACCTGCGTGGACCGCGGCTTTAAAGTCAACGAGCCGGTGCAGGTCGTCATCCGCCCGGAGGACGTGCAGATCGTGCCGCCCTCTGTCGGTATGCTGACCGGCCTTGTGCGCGAGGTCATCTTCAAGGGCGTTCACTTTGAAATGCACGTCGATGTGGAAGGCTATGAGTGGATCATCCATTCCACCCAGGCCAGCCAGCCCGGCGAGCTTATCGGCATGAACATCGGCCCGGACGAAATTCATATCATGAAGCGTTCGGAGGTGTGATCCATGCTCAAATCCAAATCCTCCCGCTGGCTGGCCGGGCCGTATCTGGTCTGGATGGCCATTTTCACAGTCGTACCGCTTTTCATCGTCATCTGGTACGCCATGACGAACGCGGACGGCCAGTTCACCTTTGACAACCTCACCCAGATCGGGCGGTACTCCAGCGTGTTTGCCCGCAGCCTGATTTTGGCCGCGATCTCTACCGTGATCTGCCTGGTCATGGCGTTCCCGGTGGGGTATTTTCTCTCCCGCCTGCGCGCCAACAAGCAGCACATTATGCTGATGCTCATTATGCTGCCCATGTGGATGAACTTCCTGCTGCGCACCTACGCCTGGATGACACTGCTGGAGAAAAACGGCCTTATCAACAAGTTCTTCGGCTTGTTCGGCCTTGGCCCCTTCAACATGATCAACACCTCGGGTGCTGTCGTGCTGGGCATGGTGTACAACTACCTGCCGTTTATGATTTTGCCCATCTACACGGCCATGACAAAAATCGATGATTCCATCATTGAGGCCGCGCAGGATCTGGGCTGCAACGTCTGGCATATTCTGTTCCGGGTGCTCGTCCCGCTGACCGGTCCCGGCATTGCCACCGGCATCACGCAGGTGTTCGTGCCCGCAGTCTCTACTTTTATTATCAGCCGTATGCTGGGCGGCGGCTCCAACCTGCTGATCGGTGATTTGATCGAGCTGCAGTTCCTTGGCAACTCCTACAACCTGAACCTCGGCTCCGCCATGAGCCTCGTGCTGATGGTCATTGTCCTGCTCTGCATGAGCTTCACTTCGAGCTTTGACGAGTCCGAGATGGAAGGAGTGATGTGATATGGCAAAAAAACATTCCGCATTGCTCATGCGCACCTACGTCATTCTGGTGTTCTGCTTCATGTATCTGCCCATCGCGGTCATGATCGCGTTCAGCTTCAATGAGAGCAAATCCCGCTCGAACTTTACGGGCTTCACCCTCGGCTGGTACAAAAGCCTGTTCCACAACGAGATGATTTTGTCCGCGCTGGGTCTGAGCCTTGTGCTGGCGCTGGTGTCCAGCATTATCGCCACGGTGCTGGGCACGCTGGCGACCCTTGGCATCAACTCGATGTCCCGCAAAAGCCAGCTCATCATCAATAACATCAGCTATGTGCCTGTCGTCAATCCGGAGATCATCACCGGTGTCTCACTGATGCTTCTCTTCGTCATGGCGCAGAACTTCGGCATCGGCGGCGAGAGCGGCATCTTCGGCTGGCCGACGCTGCTGATTGCACACATCACCTTCAACATTCCCTATGTTATCTTTAACGTAGGCCCCAAGCTGCGCCAGCTCGACCCCAGCCTGTACAATGCGGCGCTTGACCTCGGCTGCACGCCGAAGCAGGCGTTCATGAAGGTCATCATGCCGCAGCTTTCCCCGGCCATCCTGTCGGCATTCCTCATCTGTCTGACCTACTCCATCGACGACTTCATGATTTCCTACTTCAACTCCGGCACGATGCAGACGCTGCCTATCGCCATCTACTCGATGACCCGCAAGAAGGTCAGCCCCGAAATCAACGCGCTGTCTGCAGTCATGTTCTGCGTCATTCTGGCCATCATCCTGATTTCCAACGCCGCAGACTCCCGCGCCTACCGCCGCAACCAGAAGGCCATCCGCAAAGCCATGCTGGACGAAGGGAGGCGCTGAAGATGAAGCTGAAAAAGTTTTCCGCTGCGGTGCTGGCCGCATTGACCGTCACCATGATGAGCGCTGCGCCGGTGCTGGCCGCCGATGACATCGAGGTCAACGAGGATATTTCCGTCTCCGGCGACTACGATTGGAAGCGCTTTGCCAACGACCATATCACGCTGAATGTCTACAACAACGGCCTGTACATCTCCGACGGCTCTGACGAGAGCATCAACGTTCTGTCTGCCTTTGAGGATCTGACCGGCATCAAGGTCAACTACACGACCTACGACTCCAACGAGAGCCTCTACGCCAAGCTGAAATCCGGCGGCGTATCCTATGACGTCATCTTCCCGTCGGATTACATGGTGGGCAAGATGGCCAAGGAGGGCATGCTGTCCGAGCTGAACATGGACAACATTCCGAACTTTGCCGGCATCGGCGAAACGTATCTGGACCGCAGCTTTGACCCCGGCAACAAGTACAGCGTGCCCTACATGTGGGGCACAACGGGCCTGATCTACAACACGACGATGGTCGAGGAGCCGCCCACAAAATGGGCGGACATGTGGGATGTTGAGTACACAAACAATGTGCTGATGTTCAACAACTCCCGCGACGCTTACGCGATTGCGGCCAAGACGATTGGTCTGTCGATGAATCCGCAGTCCGTTGACGAGATCACCGCCATCACCGACGCGCTGAAGGCCCAGAAGAACATCGTGCAGGCCTACGTCATGGACGAGGTCTTTGACAAGATGGAGGGCGGCGAGGCCGCCATGGCGCCCTACTATGCGGGTGATGCCATCACAATGATCGACGAAAACCCCGATCTGGCTTTCGTCCACCCGGAGGAAGGCGTCAACTTCTTCATCGACAGCATGTGCATTCCGGCCAACGCCAAGCATCAGGAGGCCGCCGAAATGTTCATCAACTACCTGTGCGAGCCGGACGTCGGCCTTGCCAACGCAGATTTCATCGGCTATTCCACCCCCATCACCGCCGTGTGGGAAATGCTGGACGACGCTCTGAAGTACAGCGAGATCGCGTACCCGGATGCGGAGGTGCTCGATAAGGCAGAGGTCTTTGAGACGCTGCCCGATGACATCAACGCCGCCATGGATGCCCAGTGGAGCGAGATGAAGAGCTTTGAGGAGGGCGGCAACGGCTGGATGGTCGTTGTCCTGCTGCTTCTCGCCATCGCCATCTCGGCTTTCAACATTTGGCGCAAGCTCCGCAGAAAAACGCGGGATAATTATTAAATAAAAGCAGTGCATCTGTTTCGCGATGCACTGCTTTTATTTGTAGAAACTGCGGCAATGGAAACATTGCCGAGCCGTAGGGGCGGATTCCATATCCGCCCGTTCCACTTTGCGGATGCGGCAATGTTCTACGGGTGGAGCAGAGCCCCGCCCCTACGCTTTGCTTTTTTCAAGCAAATATGCTATACTCTTCTTGACAAATCAAACACACAATCAAGGAGGGCTTCCCATGCCCGAAAAGCTCATAGCCTACACCCAAAAGTTCACGGTCTACCGTGCGGACGGCGACCACCTCGGCAACGTCAAGCTCGGTGCACTGCTGCGCTATGCCCAGCAGATCGCCACGACCCACGCTGAAGCCGTCGGCCTGAACGATGCACTCTACCGCGAGACCCACACCGCCTACGTGCTGGCAAAGCTCGCCCTGCACGTCGTGCGGCTGCCCCGCGTCGACGAGGAGCTGACCCTCGTCACCCAGCCGGAACGCTGCAAACGCGCCGTCAACAAGCGCATCACCCATTTTTACGACGCCAGCGGGGAAGAGGTCGTCACGATGGACAGCCGCTGGGTGCTCATCGACACCGAAAAGCGCATCATCCTGCGCAATCATCCACCGCAGTTCGCCGACCAGTGGGCGGAGGATGTGCCCATCGAGCTGCCGATAAAACTGCCCCGCGTTGCGGCCGAGGACTGTGAGACACTGGGCACCCAGACGGCGACCTACTCCCGCTGTGACATGAATGGCCACCTGAACAACACCCGCTACGCCGACATCGTCTGCGACGCCGTGCCGTGGCAGGTCTGGGACAGCGCGCAAATCTCCGATTTCGTCATCAGCTACCACCGCGAAGTTCCGCGCGACGAGAGCTTCACCCTGCGCCGCGCCGCCCTTGCTGACAACCAGTTCTACTTTGACGGCGAGCGGGAGGGAAAATCCGCCTTTGAATCGCTGCTGACGTTCAAATCCTTATAATTTCTACACAAACCCCTGTTACACTGTTTACATCGACAATGTAAAGGGGTTATTATTATGACAAAGCAAAAATTCGGCCTGACCGG